>NZ_KB898990.1:0-634777 GCF_000377965.1 Streptomyces sp. CNB091 | reverse complement strand
CGCGGCACGCGGCACGCGGCACGCGGCACGCGGCACGCGGCACGCGGCACGCGGCACGCGGCAACACGGACTCACTTCAGGAACTTGGAGAGCCTGCGGTCCGCGAGCGGCTTCCCGCCGGTCTGGCAGGTGGGGCAGTACTGGAGCGAGGAGTCGCTGAAGGAGACCTCCAGGATGGTGTCGCCGCAGACGGGGCAGGCCTCCCCGGTGCGCCCGTGGACCCGCATCCCGGTCTTCTTCTCGGTCTTGAGCTTTCCGGCCTCCACCCCGCTGGAGCGGGTCACGGCGTCGTTGAGCGTGGTGCGCAGCGCGGTGTACAGGCGGGTGACGTCGTCCTCGCCGAGGTCGGCGGTCCGTTTGAACGGGGACATCTTCGCGACGTGCAGGATCTCGTCGCTGTAGGCGTTGCCGACGCCCGCGATGAGCGACTGGTCGCGCAGCGCGCCCTTGATCTGGCGGCGCTCCCCGGCGAGGAGCGCGGCGAACGCGTCGCGGTCGAAGGCGTCGGCGAGCGGGTCCGGGCCGAGGCGGGCGATGCCGGGGACGTCCATGGGGTCGTGGACGAGGTGGACGGAGAGGCGTTTCTTGGTGCCCATCTCGGTGAGGTCGAAGCCGTCGCCGTCGGCGGTGATCAGGCGCAGGGCGAGGGGTCCCTTGCCGGGGCGGGGCGGGGCGGCCGGGAAGGAGTCCTTCCAGCGGAGCCAGCCGGCCCGGGCCAGGTGGGTGCACAGGTGGAGGCCGCCCGCCTCGATGTCGAGGAACTTGCCGTGGCGGGCGACCGAGGTGACGGCCGTGCCCTCGAGGGCGGTCAGCGGCGGGTCGTACGTCTTCAGGACGCTGATCGCCAGCGGGAGGACGCGGGCGATCTCCTTGCCGACGAGGTGGTCGTCGAGGAAGACCCGCAGGGCTTCGACTTCGGGCAGTTCGGGCATGGCTCCAGACTGCCGCAGCCGGTGGGCGGCTGCCTGTCAGGACACCGGTGCGCGTTCCGTGCCGGTGATGGCGGCGCCCAGCTCCGTGAACTCCTCCTCGACCGCGGCGGCGAGCCGGTCGAGGTCGGGCAGCGCCTTGCCGTCGGCGACCAGTCCCACGTGCACCCGGCCGCCGTAGGTGGTCAGGGCCACCGCCAGGGACTGGCCCCGGGCCAGCGGGGCCATGGGGTAGAGGGCGGTCAGCCGGCAGCCGCCCAGCGAGAGCGCGGAGCGGGGCAGCGGCACGTTGGTGACCAGCACGTCGAAGAGCACGCGGGCGGCGTTGGCCGCCAGTGGTGCGCCGAACCGGTGTGCCAGCGGGGGCAGTTGGTCGGCCAGTACGGCGACGGCTCCGGCGCCCCTCAGGGGGCCGGCCGCCTTGTTGCGGTCCATCGCCGTCCGGACCGCCCGGAGCCGCCCGCGCGGGTCGGCCTCGGCGACCGGCAGGTCGAGCAGATAGGCGGAGAGCCGGTTGCCGGTGGCGGAGGCGCCACCGGACCGGCGGCGGGAGACGGGGACCAGGGCGCGCGGGTCGGCGGCGGACAGCGGTTCGCCGCGCCCGGCCATCCAGCGGCGCAGCGCACCGGCGACGACGGCGAGGAGGATGTCGTTGGCGGTGCCGCCCTCGGCGCGCCGGATCCGCTGGAGGTCCCCGGCGTCGAGGTCGGCGGTGGCCAGGCGGCGGGTGCCGCTGGAGGGTGCGGTGAAGGCGGTCGTGGAGCGCAGGTCGAGGCGGCCCGCGCGGACGACGGAGGCCCCCACGCCGAGCGCCCGGCCGACCTGGCCGATCCGGCCGAGTGCCATGCCCGCCATCTCCCGGGGGTCGGGCAGCCAGGAGCGGGGCGGGACGGCGGGGCGGCCCCGGGCAGCGGTGCGGGCGCTGGTGACGGCGGCGATCTCGTCGAAGATCCCGGCGCCGATGGCGACCGCCCGCATCCCGTCGGCCAGCGCGTGGTGCAGCTTGACCAGGACGGCGAAGTGGCCGCCCGCCGCGCCGCCGATGAGATACATGCGCCAGGGCGGCAGCCCGCGCCCGAGTGGTCGCTCCATCAGTTCGCCGGCCAGCCGGCCGGCCTCCGCCATGAAGTCGCCGTCGTCCACGACGACGCGCTGGACGTGCCGGTGCACGTCGAAGTCCTTGTCCACGGTCCAGGCCTTGCCGCCGACCGGCAGCAGGACGTCCCGTACGCACATGCGCAGCCGGGGGATCGCGGCGGCGCGGGTGCCGAGCAGGTCGAGGATCCGCTCCGGGGCGGCGCCGGGCGCCGGCGCGAAGACGGCGAGCGCGCCGAGGTGCATGGGGTGGGCGTCCGATTCGAGGTGCCAGAAAGCAAGATCGAGCGGGGCGAGGAGCTCGGTACCCAACGGGGGCCTCATGTCGTCGAAGGCGGCAGGGCCGGGGTGCGGCCGGTCCCGCGCAGTCAATCGTTCGCGGTCGATTACGGTCAAGTACAGACATGTTACGTACGGTTACGTCTCGGTGTGCGGTTCAGCGGGCCGGAATGAGGAACTCGCACCACACGCACTTGCCGCTGCCACGGGATTCCACGCCCCAGACGTCGGCCAGCCGGTCGACCAGCATCAGGCCGCGTCCCGACACTCCCGACTCCCCCGCGTCGCGGCGCCGGGGCAGTGCGCTGGAGCGGTCCTCGACGTCGACGCGCAGTCGTCGCTCGGTTCCGGCGAGCACCCGGATCGTCACGACGGCGCCGCCGTCGGTGTGCATGAGCGCGTTGGTGATCAGCTCGTCGGCCGCGAGTTCGATCTCGTCGGCCCGGTCCTTCGCTCCCCAGGCCCGAACCGCGGCCCGGATCATGTGCCGGGACGAACTCAGCGCCTCGGGGTCGTTCTGGGCGACGTGCTGCTGGAGCCGGCCGCCCGGCTGCGGGGCGTGCGCGGCGCGGCGGCGCAGCAGCAGGACCGCGACGTCGTCCTGGCCACCGCGCTCGTCGACGGCGTCGCAGAGCCGGTCGGCCAGCTTCTGCAGGTCCTGGGGGCCGTTGGTGACGAGGGCGGTGAGGTGCTGCATGCCTTCGTCGAGGTCGAGGCCCGGCAGCTCGACGAGGCCGTCGGTGAACAGGACCATCGTCTGGCCGGGGTCCAGTTCGACCGTGCCGACCGGGTACTCCAGCCGGCCGAACTCCGCCGAGAGGCCGAGCGGCAGCCCGCCCTCGGACGGCATCCTGCGACAGCTGCCGTCGACATCCCGCACCAGCGGGTCGACGTGTCCGGCGCGGACCAGCTGGACGACGCCGGTGGTGAGGTCGACCTCGGCGTAGGTGCAGGTGGCGAAGCGGTCGGTGTCCAGTTCGTGGAGGAAGACGGAGGCGCGCGCCATGACCGTGGCGGGGCTGTGCCCCTCGGCGGCGTACGCGCGCAGGACGATCCGGAGCTGCCCCATGACGGCGGCCGCGTGGGTGTCGTGACCCTGGACGTCCCCGATGACGGCGCCGACCCGGCCGCCGGGCAGCGGGATCAGGTCGTACCAGTCGCCGCCGATGTCGCGGCCGAGGCGGGCCGAGCGGTAGCGGACGGCGACCTGCGCCCCGGGCACGGCCGGGATCCTGCGCGGCAGCATCGCCTGCTGGAGGCCCTCGGCGAGGTCGTGGTCCTGTTCGTAGAGCATCGCGCGCTGGAGGCTCTGGGCGATCGAGGTGCCGAGCGCCATCAGCAGATTGCGTTCGTCGGCGGTGAAGCCTCCCTTGTCCCGGTAGAGGAGGCCGAGGGCGCCGATCGGGCGGGCCTGCGCGATCAGCGGCATGTAGGCGGCGGAGGTGATCCCGAGGTGGCTGATGTTCCGCCACAGGATCGGGTAGGAGGCGGCGAAGTCGTCGGCGGACTCGATGAAGCGGGGGGCCAGGGTCCGCACCACTTCGCTCATCGGGTACTGCTCGTCCACCCGGGTGTACCGGGTGCCGGGGACGTACGCGCCCTCGGGGCCGTCGGCCACGAGGTGGATGCGGCCGGACTCCAGCAGGCCCATGACGAGGCTGGTGGCCCCGAGGTGGGCGAGCCCCTGGGAGTTCTTGAGGACGGCGATGACGTCCTTGACCGTACGGGCGTGGGCCAGCGCGGCGGTGGTGCCCTCGACCAGGCTGGTGCGCCGGCGGCGATCCTCGTCCAGCTCGCGCCGGGCGGTGGAGTCGGCCAGTTCCTGGGTGGCGTCGCGGACGATCCCGATGATGCGGTGCGGGCGGCCGGTGCCGTCCCGGCGGACGAAACCCTGGGTGTGGGTCCAGCGCAGCGTGCCGTCGCGGCGCTGGATGCGGAAGTAGGCGCCGTACTCGGTGCGCCCGCTCTTCAGGGCGTGCGAGACCAGCCCGTCCAGACGCTGGGCCTCGTCCGTCGGCACGCGCGGCGCCAGCGAGGCCGGCCGGCCGTCGTACTCGTCCGCGGTCAGGTCGAACACGTCGAGGGCGGCCCGGTCCATGTGCATGAGGCCGGTGTCGAGATCCCAGTCGAAGCTGCCCATACGGTTCAGGGCGAGGCTGAGGTCCGGGTGGGCGGGCCAGTCGTCGGGGAGTGACAGGGCACCCGCTACCCGATCATCCATGTGGGCCACTCTGCCACCATTTATCCGATTCTTCTCGTCCGATTAGTCGACGGTTCCGTACGGGGCCGGGGCGGCGCCTTACGGGCTCCGCCGACAGGCCACTCAGCCCCTGGCGCCCGGTCCCGTCAGCCGGCGAACACGTCGTCGAGGCCCGCTTCCATGGGCACGTCCGGCTCGGCGGGCGCTTCCGGCTCAAGGGGACCGTCAGGCCCCGCGGGCTCGTCCGGCTCGGCGGGGAAGACCTGGGTCGGCTCCGGCGCGACGTCCGGGTCGCCCTCCTCCTCGTACTCCCACGGCTCCCCGGGCGGTGTGTCACCGAAGTCGTCGGACGGCACCGGGGGTCCGGGGTCCGTGGGCTCCGCCGGCTCGGAGGGGGCCGGCTCGGACGGGGCGGTGTCCGGGGGCGCGGATTCGGAGGGGCGGCCCGGCGACGGGAAGAGCAGGTCGGCGTCGGGCTCGTAGGGGGGCGGGTCGGCCGGGGTGCGGTCGCGGCCGCCACTGTCACCCATGGCCCGCTCGATCCAGGTGTTGTCGTCGGCGTTCACGATGATCAGGCTCGTGGCCGCCTTGACGCCGGGCTCGACGGCCACGATGCGCGCGGGATCGTAGCCGGGCCAGCGCTCCCCCCGGTGGGCGACCTTCCCGTCGGCGACCACGGGCGGGGCCAGCGGGTTGCCGCAGGCGCAACGGACGCGGGGCATCCCCCGGCTGTCGACCAGGACGGCGGTGCCCGCCTGGAGCACGGCCTGGAAGGCGGTGGCCGAGCCTGCGCTGTAGCCGTGGTTGGTGACCTGGGCGTCGGCACGCAGGACGACCGGGGTGAGGGACTTCAGGTAGCCCGGGATCTGCACGGCCTCGATGCCGGACGCGTCGGCGAAGGCGCGCGCCTTGTCCTCGTCGTCGGCCAGGAGGGAGGTCTGCTGCTCCACGTCGCAGGCGGCGACCGACCGGGTGCCGCCGTAGAGCCCCGGTACGGCTCCGGAGACCGGATGGACCGTCCGGGTGGCGGAGGGCGGTTCGTCGTCCGGCGCGCCGGTGGGGGACGGGGAGGCCGTCGCCCGCGCCGTGGAGGCGGTGAACGGGCCGGGGCCGGGGGAGGCGAGCGGCTGGAGGAGGACGTCCTTGGCGTCCGCGGTGCCCGTGGTGCCCTTCGCCGTACGGTCGTCGTCGCCTCCGCAGCCGGCGACGGCGAAGAGCACTCCGGCGGACAGCGCGGCGAGCGCGGTACGCCGGTTACGTCTGGGTGAGCGCACAGAGCTCTCCTGCCTGTCCCTGGGGCACGGATGGGTGTCACCATCTGTGCCGCACCGAGCGCGGTCCCGCAAGCGGACAGCCGGCCACACCCCCTTCTTGAACATGTTCAATAAACCCTCTACTCTCACTCCCGGAACTTGAACACGTTCAAAGCAGGGCGTTCACAGCAGGGCGTTCGAAGCAAGACCTTCAAAGCAAGGCCTTCAAAGCAGGAGGAAGCCATGTCCGCACTGGTCAACGCCATCGTGATGCTGGGCATGCTCGTCGTCGTGCCGACGGGGCTGCGGCTGACCGAACAGCGGGAGCTGGACCGGATCCGGCGGCTCTGGCCACTGTTCGCCGTGCCGGGCGCCGTCGCCCTCTGGCTGCCGCGCTCCACCGCGGCCACGGCGCTCGCCTGCTGCTACGCACTGGGAGCCGCCCTGCTCGCCCTGCACGCCCCGCGCCGGGCGGTCCGTGGCCGGGACCTCGACCCGGCGGGGATCGCGCTGCTCACCGCGCTGGTCACCCCGGCCGTCGCCGCGGTCGCCCTGGTCGCCGAACGGTCGGGGCACGAGCTGTTCGGGTTCGACCTCGGCATCCTGGCGCTGACCGTGCCGCACTTCCACTTCGCCGGATTCGCCGCCGCCCTGATCGCCGGGCTGGTCTGCCGGGTCTCCGACGGCCCTGCGGGCCGCTTCGCCGCGCTGAGCGTGCCGCTGGGCACCCTGCTCGTCCTCGTCGGGTACTTCATCGGCGACTGGGCCGAGCTCGCCGGGGCCCTCGTCCTCACGGCCGGCATGTGGACGGTCGGCCTGCTGACCTGGCGCATGGGGCGCGCCGGCGGCCGGGACCGGACGACCCGGCTCCTGCTGCTCGCCTCCGCCGCCGTCCTGGTGGCGACGATGCTGCTCGCGCTCAGCTGGGCGCTCGGCCAGGCGACCGGACTGCCCCACCCCACCCTGACCTGGATGGCTGCCACCCATGGCCTGGGCAACGCGCTGGGCTTCGCGCTCTGCTCGCTGCTGGCCTGGCGGCGCATCCGCACCGAAGGACCCGACCGCACCGGAGGCAGGACCGCATGAGCACCCTCACCTACCCGGAGGTCGGCGCGACCCGCCTCGGCCCGCTCCCCCGGGGCTACCACCACCTCCACCACCGCACCCGGATCGGCCGGGGCGCGGCGGACTTCGCGGCCGCCGGGGCGGCGGTGACCGAGTGGCGGATGCACCGCGCCTCGGGCGCGCGGGTGGAGGCCCCGGCGCGGCGCGCGGAGCCGGGCGGCAGCGTCCGGGTCTCCCTGGGCCTCGGGCCGCTGCGCTTCACGGCGCCCTGCGAGGTGATCTGGACGGCGTACGAGGAGGACGGCCGCACCGGCTTCGGCTACGGCACCCTCGCCGGGCATCCGGAGCGCGGCGAGGAGTGCTTCGTGGTGGACCTCGCGGACGACGGCACCGTGTGGTTCACGGTGCTGGCGTTCTCGCGCCCCGCGTCCTGGTACGCCCGGCTCGCCGGACCGCTGGTGCCCCTGGTTCAGCACTGGTACGCGCGCAGGCTCGGCCGTACTCTGCGCCGGATCGTCGCCGCGAGCTGACCCGCCCGGCCCCGACCGGCAGGACCCCGGGCCGCGCCCTGGCCGATACTGGCAGGGATGGATTGGTTCACCGCGGACGGCTCCTGGCTGAGCCGGCTGATCTTCCAGCGGGCTCTGGCCGGGGTCTATCTGGTCGCCTTCCTCTCCGCCGCGCTCCAGTTCCGGGCGCTGATCGGCGAGCGCGGCATGCTGCCCGTCCCCGAGCTGCTGCGGCGCACGCCCTGGCGGGCCGCTCCGGGGCTCTTCCGGCTGCACTACTCGGACCGCTTCTTCGCCGTCGTCGCCTGGAGCGGCTGCGCCGTCTCGGTGGCCCTGATCGCCGGTCTCGACGGGCTGCTGCCGCTGTGGGGCGGCATGCTGCTCTGGGCGCTGCCGTGGGCGCTGTATCTGTCGATCGTCCAGGTGGGGCAGGTCTGGTACGGATTCGGCTGGGAGTCGCTGCTAATGGAGACAGGGTTCCTGGCGGTCTTCCTCGGCACCGGGGACACGGCCGCGCCGGTGCTCGTGCTGTGGCTGCTGCGGTGGGTGCTCTTCCGGGTGGAGTTCGGCGCGGGGCTGATCAAGATGCGCGGGGACGCGTGCTGGCGGGAGCTGACCTGCCTGGACCACCACCACGAGACGCAGCCGATGCCGGGGCCGCTGAGCTGGTTCTTCCACCATCTGCCGAAGCCGGTGCACCGGGTGGAGGTCGCCGCCAACCACGTGACCCAGCTGCTGGTGCCCTTCCTGCTGTTCACCCCGCAGCCGGTGGCGAGCGCGGCGGCCGGCCTGATGATCCTCACCCAGCTCTGGCTCGTCCTGTCGGGGAACTTCGCCTGGCTGAACTGGCTCACCATCGCGCTGGCGCTCTCCGCGATCGACTGGACCCCTCTCGCCGGGCCGCCGCCCGCCCAGGTCTCGCCGCCCCTCTGGTACGAGGTGGTGGTCATCGCGGTGACCGCCCTGGTCCTCGTGCTCAGCTACCGCCCGGTGCGCAACCTGCTCTCGCGGCGGCAGGCGATGAACCGGTCCTACGATCCCCTGCACCTGGTCAACACCTACGGGGCGTTCGGCTCCATCAGCCGGATGCGGCTGGAGGTCGTGGTGGAGGGCAGCGCCGATCCGGTGGGGCGCGAAGGGGCCGAGTGGCGGGAGTACGGCTTCCGCGGCAAGCCGGGCGATCCACGGAGGCTGCCGCGTCTGTTCGCCCCGTACCATCTGCGGCTCGACTGGATGATGTGGTTCGCGGCACTCTCCCCCGCGTACGCCCGCCCCTGGTTCGGGCCCTTCGCCGAGCGGCTGCTCGACGGCGACCGGGACACGCTCCGGCTGCTCGGGCACAACCCGTTCCCCGACGGACCGCCCCGGCAGGTGCGCGCCCGGGTGTTCCGCTACCGGTTCACCGGGCTGCGGGAGCTGCGGGCCACCGGTTGCTGGTGGCACCGCACCTATGTCCGGGAATTCCTGCGGCCCGTCTCCCGACCGCTGCCGCCGGAGCGGGAGGGCGGGGAGACGGGCCGCGGGACTCGCTGAGCGGTCAGTCGATGCCGGGCAGGATGTGCGGCTCGGCGAGGTCGTCCTCGTATCCGGCCAGCCGGATCGGGGCGGACCTGGCCCAGACCTCGATGTTCCGCAGCTTCTCGGGGCGGCCCGGCCGCCCCGCGTTCCGTTCGGTGGGGCGCATGTCGCGCTCGGTCAGTTCCGGTGTCGTCACCGCGCACTCCTTCGTGTCGCGTCGCCCGGGGCGCCGCCGTCGCCCCGGCGGCGATGCCGGGGCGCGACCGCCCCGCGCGGGGCAGGGATGGGATATGTCGGTCGCGGTGGCGCCGGTTCGGGGCGGAACAGCGGCCGGGTTACCGACCATGTCCCAGGACGGTCGAGGAACCTTCGTGGGCCCTTCGATGACGTCCGTTCGCCTCAGCCTAACCAAATGAGCACCACCGCGCTCGATAGAACGTGTGCGGTAGGTCACTTTCGGCCACCGGGTACAGCGAGAACCCGGCCCGGGAAACATCCTGGGCCGGGTTCTCGGCCGTCGCACGGGGCCGACGGGCCGGTTGCGCCGTTCGGGTTACCAGTTGGCGGGGGCGTAGTCCTTGAGGAAGCAGCCGTAGAGGGCCTCGCCGCCCTCACCGCGCACGATCGGGTCATAGACCCGGGCCGCGCCGTCGACCAGGTCGAGGGGGGCGTGGAAGCCCTCCTCGGCGAGGCGCATCTTGTCCGGGTGCGGGCGCTCGTCGGTGATCCAGCCGGTGTCCACGGCGGTCATCAGGATGCCGTCCTTCTCGAACATCTCCTGGGCGCTGGTGCGCGTCAGCATGTTGAGCGCGGCCTTGGCCATGTTGGTGTGCGGGTGGCCGGCGCCCTTGTAGCCGCGGCTGAAGACGCCCTCCATCGCCGAGACGTTGACCACATACGCGTGGGTCGCGGCGGTCGCCGCCATCGCCGGGCGCAACCTGCTGATCAGGATGAACGGCGCGGTGGAGTTGCAGAGCTGGACTTCGAGGAGCTCGATCGGCTCGACGTCCTCGACCGTCTGGACCCAGCTGTTGGTGTCGTGCAGGTCGGGGACGAGGCCGCCCGCGTCGATCGCGGTGCCCGCGGCGATCCGGGCCGGCGAGGCGGAGCCGGTGACCAGGGCGAGGTCCGTGACCTCCTGGGCGCTGAGCCCCTCCTTGCGGGCGGCGGGCAGAGCAGCGACCCGGTCGACCGTGCCGCTGCCGAAGGTGCCGATGACCTCGGCGGCGGGCAGTTCGCCCGCGGGCAGCGGGGCCGACTCGGCGTTGACCAGCTCGCTGTAGGCGCCCGGGGAGCGGCGCACGGTCTGGGCCGCGTTGTTGATCAGGATGTCCAGCGGGCCCTCGGCGGCGACCGAGTCGGCCAGCGCGACGACCTGGGCCGGGTCGCGGAGGTCGATGCCGACGATCTTCAGCCGGTGGATCCACTCGTCGCTGTCCTCCATCGCCTTGAAGCGGCGGATCGCGTCGTTGGGGAAGCGGGTGGTGATGGTGGTGTGCGCGCCGTCGCGCAGCAGCCGCAGCGCGATGTACATGCCGATCTTCGCCCGGCCGCCGGTGAGCAGCGCCCGGCGTCCGGTCAGGTCGGTGCGGGCATCGCGGCGGGAGCGGTTCTCCTTGGCGCACGACTGGCAGAGCTGGTGGTAGAAGGCGTCGACCTCGACGTACCGCGTCTTGCAGATGTAGCAGGACCGGGGCCGCTGGAGGACGCCCGCGATCTCGGCCCGGGCGGAGGAGGAGGGCAGCACGCCCTGCGTCTCGTCGTCGATGCGCTCGGCCGAGCCGGTCGCCGTGGCCTCGGTGACGGCCCGGTCGTGGGCGGTCTTCGCGGCCCGGCGCTCCTGGCGGCGGCGCTGCTTCACGGTGCGGTAGATCCCGGCGGTGGCGCGGCGGACCGCGATGGCGTCCGGGTGGTCCACCTCGATCCGGTCGAGCTCGTCGAGCACGCTCAGGCAGACGGCCAGCCGCTCCGGGTCGATGCCGGGACCGAACTCCTCGATTCCGGGAGCGAGCTCCGGGCTGTCCTCTGTCACCGTCATTGCCGTTCCTCTGTCATCTTCTCGCCGCGGATCGTGGATCACCGCAGGCCGAAACACCCCGCCCAAGTTTGCCATGCGCGGGCCACTGCTCTGTTCGAGTGGAGTACGGGCGGCGTACGAGCGGCCCCTGCGGAGAGGCGTGGGGGAGGACTCCGGCGGAGGGCCGCGGGAGAGCCCTGCGAGAAAAAGCGGAATCAGGGACGCATGACTTCGCGAGGACCGGGCAGACGACCGTCCGAAACATTGGGCAGCAGGGAGGGCGACACCATGACGGCGATGTCAGCGCGAGCCACCGGAACGACGACGCTGAGCGACAGCGACAGCCGGACCGGCGCGCGGACGGCGGACGTCACCAGCGGAGAGCTGCCGTGGGTCGAGGACGCCGGCAAGATCGCCCCGCAGGACGCGCGGGCCCTGTCGAAGATCTTCTTCGACCGGCTCCAGGTCCTGGAGGAGGGCACCCATGAGCACCAGTACGCGCGCAACACCCTGATCGAGATGAACCTCTCCCTGGTGCGCTTCGCCGCCTCCCGGTTCCGCAACCGCGGCGGCGACGACACCGAGGACATCATCCAGGTCGGCACGATCGGCCTGATCAAGGCGATCGACCGGTTCGACCTGTCGCGCGAGGTCGAGTTCGCGACCTTCGCCGTGCCCTACATCGTCGGGGAGATCAAGCGTTTCTTCCGCGACACCACCTGGTCCGTACATGTGCCGCGGCGGCTCCAGGAGCTGCGGGTGGCCCTCGCCCAGGCGAAGGAGCAGCTCTCCGCGGAGCTCGACCGCGACCCCACCGTCAGGGAGCTGGCCGCCCACCTCGACCTCTCCGAGGAGGAGATCATCGAGGGGCTCGTGGCCGCCAACGGCTACTCCGCCGGTTCCCTCGACACCCCCTCCGCGGACAGCGACTCGGGCCAGGAGCAGCGGGCGTACGCCGATGTCCTCGGCGAGGCGGATCCGGGCATGGAGACCGTCGAGAACCTGCACACCCTGGCTCCGCTGCTCGACCGGCTCGACGACCGGGAGCGCCGGATCGTGCAGATGCGCTTCGGTGCGGAGATGACGCAGTCGCAGATCGGCGCGGAGCTCGGCGTGTCCCAGATGCATGTGTCGCGGCTGCTCAGCAGGATCGTCCAGCAGCTGCGCAAGGGGATGAGCGTCGAGGCGTGAGGCTGCCGGGTCCCTCGCTCGCTTATGCTTCCTGACGAGCAGGCCGGACGAACCGCGCCGTCGGACGAGGGGGTGGAGGGTTGACCGAGTCGCCCGTGGGCACAGCGCCGATTCCTGTGGGCATCTCCGGAATTCCCTCCCAGCAGGTCGGGGCCTCGGAGCACATCGAGGCTCCGCTGTGGAGTCTGAACGCGTCGATCCTGCTCGTGGAGGACGACGCGGGTGACGCGCTGCTCGTCGAGGAGATGCTCACCGACAGCGAGCTGGATTCCGCCCTCACCTGGTGCAAGACCCTGGCCGAGGCGCGCGCCTTCCTGAGCGCGGCCACCACCCCGGTGTGCGTGCTCCTGGACCTGCACCTCCCGGACGTCCACGGCCTGGACGCCGTGCGCCAGATCCTGGAGTCCGACAGCGACGCCGCGATCGTCGTCCTCACCGGCCTGGAGGAGTCCGGCACCGGGCTCCGCGCGGTCGCCGGTGGCGCCCAGGACTACCTGGTCAAGGGCCGCCTGGGCCCGGAGGTGCTCTCGCGCGCGGTCCGCTACGCCCTGCAGCGCAAGGAAGTGGAACGGGCCGCCGCCGCGCTGCGCGCCAACCGGTTGATCGCCCAGGAGAACGCCCGGCTGGAGCGCGGGCTGCTGCCCGTCCCCCTGCTGCGGGACGACCGCTTCCGGGCGCGCGCCCGCTACGAGCCGGGGCGGGTCCACGGGCTGTTGAGCGGTGACTTCTACGACGTCGTGCAGACCGCGGACGGCACGGTGCACGCGGTGATCGGCGATGTCTCCGGGCACGGGGCCGCCGAGGCCGCGCTCGGTGTGTGTCTGCGGGTGGCCTGGCGCACCGCCGTGCTGTGCGGTACGTCCCACCCCGAGCAGATAGCCCTGCTGGAGGAGATCCTGGTCGCCGAGCGCTCGGACTCGCACGTGTTCGCCACCGTCACCTCGCTGGCGTTCCCACCCGGGCAGCGGCACGCGCAGGTCCTGCGGGCCGGTCACCCCGGCCTGCTGCTGCGTGAGGGCACGGACGTGACCTGGGTCGAGCCCGAGGGCGGCATGGCGCTCGGGCTGCTGCCCGGGGCCGGCCGGTGGCCGACGGTCGACATCCCGCTGACGCCCGGTGCGGGTCTCGTACTCTTCACGGACGGGCTCTTCGAGGGGCGCGACGGCCCCGACAGCCGCCTCGGCGAGGAAGGGCTGCTCGCGATGGCGCGGGCCAACGGGCACCTGCCGGCCCGCTCGTTCATCGACGCCCTCGTCGCGGGGGCCACGGAGGGGGCCGCCCCGTACGGCGGCCTCGCGGACGATGTGGCCGTACTGCATCTGGGCTGGGGAGCGGAATCCGATGAGCGGTGACCTGACGAAGAAGCCCGCGCCGGGCGGCCTGGCCGCGCGGCTGTCGGTGCAGAACTGGGTCCATCTCATACTCGGCGGATTCATCGTGGTCGTCTGCGCCTGTCTGGTGATCGGCGGGCTGGTGATGGCCCGGATCTCCGACCGCACGACCGAGCTGGTGGACCGCATCCAGCCCGCCAGATCCGCGTCCTTCCAGCTCCAGAACTCCCTGCTCGACCAGGAGACCGGGATCAGGGGGTTCGTGCTGACCGGCGACGACTCCTTCCTCGAACCCTACGAGGCCGGGAAGGCCGCCGAGCAGGAGCGCCTCGCACAGGTGCGGCGGCTGGTGGGCCCCGGCAGCCGGTACGCCGACGACCTCGACGCCATCGGCTCCGCCGCCGAGAAGTGGCGGCGCAGCAAGGCCGAACCGCTGATCGCGACGGTCCGGGAACAGGGGCCTAGCGAGGCCGCCACCTCCGCTCAGTTGCAGCGCAGCAAGGCGGACTTCGACCAGCTGCGGCAGGCGTACGGCGCCCAGCAGGGGCATCTCGCCGAGGCCCGCGACCAGGCGCGCGCCGACCTCGGGGCGGCGCGCACCACCCGCGATCGGGTGGGGGTCGCGCTGGTCACCGTCTTCGTGGCTACCGTCGCGGCGCTGAGCCTGCTGCTCCACCGGGTGGTGGGCGTCCCGCTGAACCGGCTGCGCGCCGCGTCCGACCGTGTCAGGGCGGGGGCCTTCGGAACGCGGATCGAGATCAAGGGGCCGTCCGACGTCCAGGCCGTGGCCTGGGCCGTGGAGGACATGCGCCGGCGGCTGGCTGACGAGCTGGCCGAGGCGCAGAGCCGCGAGGCCCTGCTCGCGGAGCAGACGGAGGAGTTGCGGCGTTCCAATTCGGAGCTGGAGCAGTTCGCGTACGTCGCCTCGCACGACCTCCAGGAGCCGCTGCGCAAGGTCGCGTCCTTCTGCCAGCTCCTGGAGAAGCGGTACGGCGAGGAGCTCGACGAGCGCGGCAAGCAGTACATCGCCTTCGCGGTGGACGGCGCCAAGCGGATGCAGGTCCTCATCAACGATCTGCTGACGTTCTCGCGGGTGGGCCGGGTGCAGGAGAGCTGGAAACCGGTCGATCTGGGCCGGGCCCTGGACCGCGCCCTGGGCAATCTGACCCTCGCGGTCGAGGAGTCGGGGGCGGTGGTCGAGCGGCCGGATTCCCTGCCCGAACTGCTCGGGGACGCGACCGCGCTCACCATGGTCTGGCAGAACCTCGTCGGCAACGCGGTGAAGTTCCGCCGGGAGGGCGTCCCCTGCCGGATCTCGGTCGCCTGCGTACGCGAGGACGAGGACTGGCACCTGACGGTGTCGGACAACGGGATCGGGATCGCGCCCGAGTTCGCGGACAAGGTGTTCGTCATCTTCCAGCGGCTGCACGCCCGTGACGAGTACGAGGGCACGGGCATCGGCCTCGCGCTCTGCCGGAAGATCATCGAGTTCCACGGTGGCCGGATCTGGCTGGAGACCGAACCGGGCGAGGGCACCCGTATCCACTTCACCCTGCCCGTGGCGCCCGAGGCGCCCACACACACCACGGCGGAGCTGCTCGCTCCCGCCCAGCTC
This sequence comes from Streptomyces sp. CNB091, assembly GCF_000377965.1. Classification (NCBI taxonomy): domain Bacteria; kingdom Bacillati; phylum Actinomycetota; class Actinomycetes; order Kitasatosporales; family Streptomycetaceae; genus Streptomyces; species Streptomyces sp. CNB091. Next base: position 619,775 of record NZ_KB898990.1, on the reverse strand, counting down.
ACCAGCCAGCCGGGAGATCCTGCGTGAACACCCCTGTCCAGCCCATCGAGGTCCTGCTCGTCGAGGACGACCCCGGCGACGAGCTGATGACCCGTGAGGCCTTTGAGGACAACAAGATCCGCAACACCCTGCACGTCGTGCGCGACGGACAGGAGGCGCTGGACTTCCTCTACCGGCGCGGCGAGTACACCGAGGCCCCCCGCCCGGACCTGGTGCTGCTGGATCTGAACCTGCCCAAGTACGACGGCCGACAGGTTCTGGAACAGATCAAGGGCGACCCCGAACTCGCCCTCATCCCCGTGGTCGTGCTCACCACGTCCTCGGCCGAGGAGGACATCCTGCGCAGCTACAAACTGCACGCCAACGCGTACGTGACGAAGCCGGTGGACCTCGACCAGTTCATCGCCGCGGTGCGCCAGATCGACGAGTTCTTCGTGACCGTGGTGCGGCTGCCCGGACGTGCGTAGGATCGGTCCGGATCTCCTGGAGTGGGATCGTTCGCCAGGGGTAGACGATTGGCGGAAAAGGTCTCCGACCTCACTGCGGCGCCCTGGCTGGAGCACATGAACGAACAGGTCACCTCCCCACCGGAAGACCCGGGTCAGGGGCCGGCTTCCGCCGAGGTACTGCTCAGCGCCGAGGTCTTCGACGGCGAGCCGGGCTGCATCGCGCTGGCGCGTGCGCTCGCCGACCGCTTCCTGACGCGACTCTCCGTGGAGTGCCTCGCCCCGATCGGCGAGCACACGCGCAGCGACCTGATGCTGGCCGTGAGCGAGCTGGTCACCAACGCCGACCGCTACAGCCACGGTCCCTATCTCCTGGAGTTGGAGGGCAACGCGCGGCTCATCAGCGTCACGGTGTACGACAGCAGCACCGCGATGCCCGTGCTGTACGCCCCGGACCCGTCCCGCCTCGGCGGTCACGGCATGGAGATCGTGGTGGCCCTGTGCGACCGGCTCACGGCCGAGCGGGTGCCGGTGGGGAAGCGGATCCGGGCGGAGTTCCAGCTCAGCACCTGAGCAGCGCCTGAGCCCGGCCGGCGGCCCTCAGGCGTCGAGCACGGCGGTGGCCTCGACCTCCACCAGGTGTTCGTTGGAGGTCCAGGGCCGCGACGCCCACCAAGGTGCCGGGCACGTGACGAAGCTGACCGTGTACGTCGGACGGGGGAGCCTGATGGTGACCCAGCAGTTCAGCGGCTCGCCGTAAGGACAACGGATCTACGGCGCGCGGACTCGCCGGCGCGGGAGACCTTCTCCGAGGCGGCTCAGGCCACGCCCCGGCCCTCCGGCCGGCCGAACCAGTCCAGGCACAGCACCAGTGCGTCGTCGAGCGTCTCCGTGCCCCGGTACTCCGCCAGTTCGCCGAGCATCGCGCGCGGAACGGTGGCGGCCGGAAGCAGCCGGGTCGACTGGATGGCGCGGGCCAGCGCGCGTTCCCCGTACGCCTCGCCGAGCGGCGACACGGCCTCGTAGACGCCGTCACTGAGCAGCAGCAGCCGGTCGCCGGGCTCCACGTGGAACTCCTGGACCGTGTACTGCGACTCCTCGAACATCCCGAGCGGCAGCTGTGCTTCCAGTTCGATCCGGCGGACCTCCCGGCCGCGCTGCATCCACAGCTGCGGCGATCCCGCGTCGACGACGCCGACCCTCCCCGTCGCCAGCTCGAAGCGGAGCAGCAGGGTGGAGACATAGGACGCGCCGCGGTGCTGGTCGTAGAGCGCCTGGTCGGCGAGGGCCGCCTGGTCCGCGATGCCGATGCCGGCCCGGCGGGCGTTGCGCAGGGCGTTGACGGCGAGATTGGTGAGGAGGGAGGCCTGTATGCCCTCGCCCATGCCGTTGGTCACCGCGAGGGTGAGCTCGTCGGCGTCGGCGGCCCAGTCGAAGTTGTCGCCGTGGATGGCGTACGCGGGCTCCAGCTGGGCCCCGATCGCGAACTCGGCTGCGGTGCAGGCGCGGGCGGGCAGCAGCTGCCACTGCATCTCGGCGGCAAGGGTGAGGCGGGTGGTGCGCCGGGCGCGCTGGTACAGGTCGGTGTCCCGTTCGGCGACGAGGATCTCGTGGCCCAGCAGGTCCGCCATGTGGGTCAGCTCGCCGACCAGCTCCGGGGTGGAAAGGGCCTGGGGCAGCCGGACGGTGAGGATGCCGAGCCGTTCGCCCCGTACGGTCACGGGCAGGTGGTGGTCGACGGCGTCGTCGTGCCGGACCTGCTGTTCGCGGGGCTCCTGGCTGCCGAACGCCCGGCCCTCGGGGCTGTTGTGGAGGGACAGCGGCTCGCTGTCGTCATCGGGCCGGTCCAGGGATTTGAGGACTCGCAGACTGTAGTCGGCGAGGTGGAGCTCGACCGCGAGGGCCCCGTAGGCGCTGCTGAGCTTGGTGCGCAGGGTGGCCAGCAGGGCGTGCGGCGCGGCGGCTCGTACGGCGGCCTCGATGTCCGTTCTTCTGTTCACGGTCTCTCGCGCAATCTTCGTCCTGCGACGTGGTAGGGAGCGGGGCCGGGCTGACAAGCAGGCCTGACGGGTGACACAGTGGCTGAATGCCCCACCGAGGATTCCGCCCGAGCAGTCGCGAACAGGCGTCCGCCGACGCCGTCGCGGCCTCGGAGCTGCTGGAGGTGCTGTGGGGCAGGGGCCAGGAATCCGCCGCTTCGGGAACCGTATCGCCCTCCCAGCTTCGGGCCCTGCTCGTGATCGAGAAGCAGGAGGGCACCAATATGCGGGCGCTGGGTGAAGCCCTGGGCTCGCGTGCCCCGTCCGTCAGCAGGCTCTGCGACCGGATGGAGGCGATGGGGCTGGTCCAGCGGGCACCCAGCCCGACCAGCCGCCGCGAAGTGGAACTGCGGCTGAGTATGCGTGGTCGCACCCTTCTGGAAGAGTACCGGGCCCTGCGCGCCGGCGAACTGAACGCCGTGCTGGAGCGTATGGATCCCGCCGCCCTCGCCGCCCTCGCCGAGGGCCTCGCGGCCTTCCACGCGGCCGCTTCGGAGCGCCTTTCCCCGCGAAGGGATACGGCCGTCTCCCCACTCCGCGATGATGTCGCGGACAGCGCCTAGCTCCATCCAGCTCCTGCTTCCGCGTCCATCGGTTCTCCGCCCTTCGGCAGGCCGGCCGAGCTACCGTCGGGGATCAGATTGTTACCCGATGGAGAATGTTGTCAAATGGCAACTGTTACTTCTATCGTTACCCCGTACCCCGCCCCGACCAGGGACGGAACCATGTCGGCCCGTCCGGCGACACGGCTCTCCGCCCTTCCGATCCGCCCGAGGTGCCTTCCGTGCTTTCATCGCCCAACGAAGACAGAGCCGTCAGAATCACCACTCGGCAGGAGCGGGACGCTCTGGTCCTCACCGTGTCGGGTGACCTCGATATCGACAGCGTCGCACCGTTGGGCCTCGCCCTGACCTCGGCAGTCGGCGACGGCTCCGGCCCGGTCGTCGTGGACCTCTCCGGCGTCGGTTTCGCGGACTCGACGACGGTGAACGTGCTTCTCCAGGGACACACCGCGCTGGGCGACCGGCTGCGGCTGGCCGCCCCGTCCCCGTTCATGCGCCGCCTGATCGACATGATCGGCCTCGACAGCGCCCTGCCCGTCCTGCCATCGGTGGACGCCGCCATCGACGCCGCACTGCCCTCCTGACGGTCCCGGTCCAGGAGCTGAGGGACGGCTACCGCCCCGCGGCCCGCTGCCCGGGCGCCCGGTCGAACACGCAGTCCCCGCACAGCCCGCCGCCCGGGCAGCGCCAGTACAGGCAGCAGCTGCGCCGCCGGAACGCCGGACCGTGCGGGGCCCCGGTGTGGCGCAGCGCCTCGTCGTCGAAGAGCTCCACCGCCAGCGCGCGGGCCCGTGCGGCCACGTCCGGCCGGTCGTGGGCCCGCGCGAAGGCGACGAGTTCGCGCACGGCTCCGGCGAGCGCGGACCCCGCGTTGCCCCGCAGCAGCTGCGGCGAGATGGCGCCGTCGCGGCGGAACGCCTCGGCCAGCGGGTCCAGATGCCCGTACTGGACCTCCTCGCGGATCCGGGCCGCCGTACCGGGCAGCTCGGCCGTCCCCGCGAGCCACAGGTCGTCCGGCGAGGTGGCCGACGGGTCCCAGTGGAGGGTGTCGGGCGACAGGGCGGGGATCCGCCCGAAGAGCGCGGCCGGGCCCAGCGCGAGAGACCAGAGCCGGGCGGCGAGACCGAGATGGGCGATGGAGGCGGCGACCCTGCGCTCGGGGGCCGCGAGGCGTGCCGCGACCCTGTCGACACGCGCGGCGAGAGGGCCGCCGTCCCCCGCGTAAGACTCCGCCAGCGGACGGTGGCCGCCGCCCGGCACCGGAGTGGTCCGCAGCGCGAAGAATCCCCCGACCGACGCCAGTAGCACCAGGTCCATGCCCTGTTCCCCCTCGGTTCCCGGCCCGCTCCCGTGACCTGCCGTACGGCCAACGGCGGTGCCGCCCTCGCCGCTCACCGTATCCGCCGGGCGGGAACTTCTGACGTCCGGGGACGAGAGGACTACCGTCGGGAGGAGGAGGTCGGTCCGTCGGGCGTACTACTGGGGCAGTAGGCCGAAATGCAGTCTCAAGGACGACGACGCGGGGCCCCGGACGGGACATCGTGGTGTACATGAGCTCCCTTGCGTTGTCCGTGCTGCTGTCACTGGTCTCCGCGGTCGCCTACGCGGCCGGGGCGATCGTCCAGGAGCGCGTCGCCGCGACCGGTGACAACGCGTGGCAGGCCCTGCTGCGCAACGGCGTGTGGTGGGCCGCCGTCCTCCTCAACGGGACCGGTGCGGTCCTGCATGTGGTGGCGCTCGCGTACGGTCCGCTCAGCCTGGTCCAGCCGCTCGGCGCACTGACGATCGTCTTCGCCCTGCCGATGGCGGCCCTGTTCGTCGGGCGGAGGGCGGGGGCGACGGCCTGGCGCGGCGCCCTGATGGCGACGGCCGGGCTGGGCGGACTGCTGGCGCTCACAGGGAACGCCGAGCCGCACACCCTGAACGGTCCCGAGCAGGCGCTGCTGGCCTCGGTGACGTTCGGGGCCGTCGGCGCGCTCGTCGTGCTCGCCCGTACGCTGCGCCGGCCGGTCCTGCGCAGCATCGTCCTGGCCACCGGCGCGGGTGCGGCGTTCGGCATGGCCTCGGTGTTCACCAAGACCGTGGCCGTGGAGTGGACGTCCGGTTCGCTGCGCTCGGGTGCGCTGCCGCTGCTGGTGATCGCCGGGCTCGCGGCGGCGGGCCTGTTCCTTTCCCAGGCCGCCTACCGCGGCGCGGGCCTCACCGCTCCGCTCGCGACGGTGACGGTGGTCAACCCGGTGATGGCCGCCGCGATCGGTATCACGCTGTTCGGCGAGCACTTCCGCCTCGGCGCCCCGGGGACCGTCCTGGCCCTCTCCTGCGGGGCGCTGGCCGCCGGCGGCCTGATCATGCTGACGCGGGAGCGGCTGCGCACGGAGCACGCCCAGGAGCCGTGTACGGACGCCAGGGCGGAGGCTGCTCCCTCGCCGGCCCCGATCGTGCCGGAGCCGGCGTCGGGGCGGCTCCCCGTGACGCGGCTGCCGTCGCCCCTCCCGCCGGGGCAGGCGGTGCCGCAGCTGGAGTTCGGCACCCCAGGCCCCCTCACGAAGCAGGGGCGACGCGGCGGAGCCACCCTGCGCCGCTCCCGCTCCGACCGGACTGTTCAGACCCTGACGCCGCCTGCCCGGAGGTAGGCGAGCGGGTCGACGTCCGAGCCGTAGCCGGGGCCCGTGCGGATCTCGAAGTGCAGGTGCGGGCCTGTGCTGTTGCCCGTGGAACCGGAGCGGGCGATGCGCTGCCCACCGGAGACCGACTGCCCCGCGCGCACGTGGAGCGCGGAGAGATGGGCGTACTGGCTGTACTTGCCGTCGCTGTGCCGGATGACGACCTCGTAGCCGTACGCTCCGGCCCAGCCGGCCGAGACGACGCGGCCCGGAGCCACCGACTTCACCGAGGTCCCGGTGGGCACGGGGAAGTCCACGCCGGTGTGATAGCCGCTGGACCAGCCGCCGGCCTGCCGGTAGGGAGTGCCGGTGCCGGCGGAGACCGGGGCGCTGAAACCGGTGTGCTTCACGGCCCGCTCCGGAGCGGACTGCTCCTTCTTGGGCGCTTCCTTCTTGGGCGCTTCCTTCTTGGGTGCTTCCTTCTTGGGCGCCTGCTGCTTCGGGGCCGCCTTCTCAGGAGCCCGCTGCTTCGGGGCTTCCTTCTTGGGCGCGGCCTGCGCGGGTGCTTCGTTCTTGGCTTCGGCCTTGCGCTGATCCGCCTTCTTCGCCTCCGGCGTCGCCGCCGGGGGCTTCGGGGCGGTCGTCCGCGCGGGCTGTCCGGAGCTCTTCCCCTCCCCCGACTTCCCCGCCCGGCTCTGGTCGAGGCTCAGCCGCTGCCCGGGGAAGATCAGGTCCGGGTCGCCCCCGACGACGGTGCGGTTGGCCGCGTAGAGGCCCTGCCAGCCGCCGCGCACCCGCTGGGCGGACGCGATCCCGGAGAGGGAGTCGCCGCTGGAGACGGTGTACGAGTCGCGCTTGCCCGGCACATGGGTGGGCGTCGCCTCGGCGGGACGGGTCCGCGGCTGGCGGGGCGGCGCGCTCTGCGGCGCCGCGGCCCGGACCGTCCGGCTGCCCGCGCTCTGGGTGTCGGTCCCCGACTCCGGGGCGGCCCCGGGCGCGTTCCCGCCCCGGGTGAGCCCCGCCGGCACGGAACACGTGGGCCAGGCGCCGGGGCCCTGGCCGTCCAGCACCTTCTCCGCGACGGCGATCTGCTGGTCCCGGGTGGCGAGGTCGGCGCGCGGCGCGTACTGCGTGCCGCCGAAGGCCGACCAGGTGGAGCCGCTGAACTGCAGGCCGCCGTAGTAGCCGTTACCCGTGTTGACGTCCCAATCGCCGCTGGACTCGCAGGCGGCGACCTTCTCCCAGACCTCGACCGGCGCGGCCCCCGCCGACGCCGCGGTGATGAGAGGAAGCGCGATGCCCGCGCCGCTCGCCGTCACCGTGAGCGAGGCACGGTTGATCCGGCTCGGCTGGTATCTGCGGTGCCGTCCGTTCGCGGCCATACGTGGCTCCCCCACTGGCTTCGGGTCATGTCGCAAGGGGCAACGTAGGTCCGCACAGTGACTGATCACAAGCAAAACGTGATAGTCGGCCGCCCTCCGCCGGTCCGTGGCCGGATTCCGATCCCCGACCGTCCGGCCGACCTCAACCCCCATTCCCCTCGAACGCGTCCCGCCCGACGCGCTTCGCCCGAACGCGTTCCTCCCCTCCGCCGCTCCGCCGCTCCCCCGTTCGCCCCGTTCGTCCCGGCCGCCCCGTCCGTCGCTCCCGTCCGTTCCCCGCTGCCCCTCCTGCTGCTCCCCGGCCGGACTCCTCGCCTCGCCCCGCCTGGACCAGATCGATGGAGAGCGCTCTCCGTCAGTGCTATAAAAGCGCTCATGACGGATGATCCGCGCTCGGCCGGAGCGCCCACCCTGGAGGACGTGGCGCGGGCGGCCGGCGTCTCGCGCGCCACCGTCTCCCGGGTCGTCAACGGGGTGCGCAATGTGGACCCGGCGATCCAGGAGGCCGTGCGTCAGGCGGTCTCCGTGACGGGCTACACCCCCAACCGGGCGGCCAGGTCCCTGGTGACCCGACGGGCGGACGCCATCGCCCTGGTGGTGTCGGGCGCGGGCGTCGAGCCGGAGGCTGCCCGGCGGGACGCCGGCACCGGGGCGCCCGGGGGCGGGGGCGGGCCCGGTTTCCGGTCCGGAACCCGGGCCTCCGGGAAGGACGAGGACAGCCACGGGAGTTCGGGCTCGTTCACCGCGCAGGTGTTCGCCGACCCGTTCTTCGGCCGGGTGGTGACCGGGGTGGTCGACTACCTGCGTCCGCGCGGGATGCACCCGGTGCTGATGTTCGCGGAGACCTCACGGGCCCGCGAGGAGGTGGTGGCGTACCTGCGACAGGGCAGTGCGGACGGGGCCCTGGTCGTCTCGACGCACGCCGAGGACCCGCTGCCGGGGCTGATCGCGGACGCCGGCCTGGCGGCCGTCCTGTACGCGCGCCCGGCGCGGCCGGTCCCGGTGAGCTATGTCGACCTGGCGCACCAGGACGGCGCGCGGCTGGCGGCCGAGCATCTCCTGGGCCGGGGCTGCCGCCGGATCGCGACGATCAGCGGCCCGCTGGACGTGCCGGCGGGCCACGCCCGCCTGACGGGTTTCCGGGACACCCTGGCACGCCACGGGCACCCGTACATCCCCGTCGTCGAGGGCCGGTTCACCCAGGAGAGCGGCGAGACGGCCATGGTGCGGCTGCTCACGGACCATCCGGACCTGGATGGAGTCTTCGCCGCCAACGATCTGATGGCCCTGGGGGCCTGCCACGTCCTGCGGGAGCACGGCCGCTCGGTTCCGGGGAACGTGGCGGTGGTGGGCTTCGACGACAGCAGCGCGGCCCTGGCCTGCCGCCCGCCGCTGACCACGGTCCGTCAGCCGGTGGAGGGGATGGCCGCCGAGATGACGCGCCTCCTGCTGGACCGACTGGCCCGGCCGGACGCTCCGGTGACCTCCGTGATCTTCGAACCGGAGCTGGTGGTACGGGGCTCGGCCTGATCCGGGCGGAGCCCCGGGGCCCGGCGGGCGGAGGTGCGCGGACATGGGCGAGGATGCCCGTATGACCTCACCCCCGACCGGGCCCCGTCTCCGGGTCGCCGCCTATGTGATCCGGCGTCACCCCTGCCCGGCCCTGCTGGTGTTCGATCATGCGGACTGTCCCGAGGCCGGCACCCAGGTGCCCGCGGGCGGCGTCGCGCCGGGAGAGGATCCGGAGCGGGCCGTCCTGCGTGAGGTCGCCGAGGAGACCGGGCTGACCGGGGCCCGCGTCGTCCGGCGGATCACGGTGGACGAGCGACCCCACCCGGAGACCGGGCAGCCCCGGCGGACCACCTTCCTCCTGCTCGACGCCCCTTCGGACGGGCCGCCGGCGTGGGAGCACCGGGTCCGCGGCGACGGGTCCGACGCGGGGATGCGGTTCGCCTGCCGGTTCGCTCCGCTTCCCCTGAAGCACCCGCTGGCCGACGCCCAGGACGCCTGGCTGGGCCTGGTGGACCCGCGCTGGATGGCCTCGGGCCGTGCGGCCGGAAGCCCCGGCCCCGCGCGGGACCCGGCCCGCTGAGGCGCGGCAGCGACGCCGCCCGCGGGCCGGGCGACACGTTGGCCGACCCGCGCGGGGGGACGCGCCGCGCGGACATCCCGCGCTCAGCCCATCGGGGTGCGGTGGCGTTCCCGGACCGCCTGGACGGGCGTACGGGGCGGCGCCCCGGAGTCGCCCGGCCCGGGGCGGCTGCCGCCCCGGGTGAGGAAGTCGGCGAGCGGGAGCGTCGCGGCGCCCACGGTGACCGCGTCCGGGCCGAGGCGGCCCATCTCGATGGTGGTGCGGGCCGCCGCGTGGCGCAGGGCGTACTCGTTCGCGTACCGGCGGATGTCGGGCAGCAGACGGGGGCCGACGAGCAGGCCCGCCCAGCCGCCGATGAGGATCCGCTCGGGCAGGAAGAGGTTGATCAGGTCGGCGAGGGCCGCGCCGAGGCATTCGGCCGTCTCGTCGAGCAGCGAGAGCGCCACCGGGTCCGGGGCGGGGCCGCCGCCTCCCGGGTAGGCGGCGGCGAGCAGGGCGGCCAGCGCCGTCTCGTCGTCGGCGTCCTCGGGCAGCGGGCCGCCCGCCTCGCGCCAGCGCTCGCGCAGGGCTTCCGCGCCCGCGTACGCCTCCAGGCAGCCGATGGAGCCGCAGCGGCACCGGCGGCCGCGCAGCTGGACGGTGGTGTGGCCCCATTCGAGGGCGAGGCTCGTGCGGTCCTCGTCGAGGATGTCGCCGTGGTCGACGCAGGCGCCCACGCCCGAGCCGATGAGGGCGATGGCGGCGGCGCCCGCGCCCCGGCCGCCGCCGAACCACATCTCGGCCTGGCCGAGCGTCTTGGCGCCGTTGTCGATGAACAGCGGCACCTCGGGCGGCACGTCGACCGCTTCGCGCAGCAACTGCTCGAAGGGGACCGCGCGCCAGCCGATGGTCTGGCCGTGGACCACCGCGCTCCGGGAGCCGTCGGGCCCCTCGGGTCCGTCGCGCTCGATGATGCCGGGGACCCCGATGCCGATGCCGAGCAGCCGGCGCGGGTCGGCGCCCGCGTCGCGCAGCACGTCCGCCACGCCGGTGCGGACGTGGGCGACGATGCGGTCGACGTCGTAGCCGTGCTGGGCCAACAGCCTTTCGGTTCGGGCCAGTTCGGTCAGGGAGAGGTCGAACAGCTCGACGCGGACGCGGGTCTCGCCGATGTCGATGCCGACGAGCAGTCCGCCGTCCGGGGCGACGCGCAGCAGCGTACGGGGGCGACCGCCGTCCGAGTCGACGACGCCGGCCTCCTCCAGGAGTCCCTCGGCGGAGAGTTCCGCAACGACGTTACTGATGGAACCTGAACTCAGCCCCGTGACCGGTCCGAGCTCCTGGCGGCTCAGCGGGCCGTCGAAATACAACCGTTGCAATACCCTCGCTCGATTGCCCCTTCGCAGGTCACGCACGGTCCGTCTGTTGCGCTCGGCCATGTTGCTCCTTCCCGTCCAGGAACATACCCCGGTCCCAGGCCTTGACGCGACCTTCTCTCACCTCTTAAATCACGGCATAAATTAAGTCATGGAGGCCGTTCGGTTCCCGAACGCAGCCATCCCCGGAAAGGGGCCACCTCACATGCGTCATGTCAGAGCCGCAAGCGCCGCCACCCTCGCCCTCGCCATCGCCGTAGCCGCCACCGGCTGTGGCGGCGGGACCACCTCGGGCGGCAGCAACGAGTCGCCGAAGACCCTCACCTACTGGGCGTCCAACCAGGGCCCCAGCATCGAGGCCGACAAGGAGATCCTCACTCCCGAGCTGAAGAAGTTCGAGAAGGAGACCGGGATCAAGGTGAAGCTGGAGGTCGTGCCGTGGGCCGACCTGCTGAACCGGATCCTCGCCGCCACCAGCTCCGGCCAGGGCCCGGACGTGCTGAACATCGGCAACACCTGGTCGGCCTCGCTCCAGGCGACCGGCGCGCTCCTGCCGTGGGACGAGAAGAACTTCGAGGCGATCGGCGGCCGGGACCGCTTCGTCGACTCGGCGGTCGCCTCGGCAGGCAAGGAGGGCGAGCCGCCCGCCGCGGTGCCGCTGTACTCGCTGGCGTACGCCCTCTACTACAACAAGAAGATGTTCGCCGAGGCGGGCGTCGAGAAGCCCCCGGCCACCTGGGACGAGCTGGTCGCGGCGGGCAAGAAGATATCCAAGGACGGCAAGTGGGGGCTGGGCGCCGAGGGCGGCAACCTCTCCAACAACATCCACCAGACCTTCGTCCTGGGCAAGCAGCACGGCGCCGACTTCTTCGACGAGGACGGCAAGGCGACCTTCACCTCCGACGGTGCGGTCGCGGCGGTCAAGCAGTACATCGACCTCATGGCCAAGGACAAGATCATCGCTCCGGGCAACGCGGAGTACGCCCAGAACCAGTCGCTCACCGACTTCGCCCAGGGCAAGACGGCGATGGTGCTGTGGCAGGCCGCCGCCTCCACCTTCGCCGCCCAGGGCATGAAGCCCGAGGACTGGGGCGCGGCCCCGGTGCCGGTCCCCTCGGGCGCGCCGGGCGCGGGCAAGCAGACCAACTCCATGGTCGCGGGCATCAACATGGCCGTCTTCAAGAACACCAAGAACATCGACGGCGCGAAGAAGTTCGTGAAGTTCATGACGAGCGACGCCGAGCAGAAGCTGCTCAACAAGACCTACGGCTCGATCCCGCCGGTCAAGGCCGCCCAGGCCGACGAGGCCTTCGGCGCTCCCGACCTCAAGGTCCTGCGCGACACCCTCGCCACCAGCGCCGCCCCGCTCCCCCAGGTCCCGAACGAGTCGCAGTTCGAGACGGCCGTGGGCACCGCGGTCAAGGAGCTGTGGGCGGACGCCGCCGCCGGGCGCCCGGTGACCACCGATTCCGTCAAGGCGCGCCTGGAAAAGGCCCAGCAGACGATGCAGCAGTGAGGCCCTGATCCATGACCGCCACCGTCACCACGGACCCCGAGGTCGACAAGTCGACCGGCAAGGGTACGAGCCGGGGCACCGGGGGTGCGCGCAGGAGACTGCCGCGCATCCCCGACCGGATCCGCCAAGGCGGACTGCCCTATCTCCTGCTCCTGCCCGCCGTCCTGCTCGAACTCCTCATCCACATCATCCCGATGGTCATCGGGATCGTGATGAGCTTCCGGCAGCTCACACAGTTCTTCATCAGCAACTGGGGCGCGGCGCCCTGGATCGGCCTCGACAACTACAGCATCGCCGTCGACTTCGACGCGCCGATCGGTGAGGCCCTGCTCCACTCGTTCTTCGTGACCTGCGTCTTCACGTTCTTCTCGGTCGGGTTCGCCTGGCTGTTCGGCACCGCGGCGGCGATCCTCCTCCAGGAGAGCTTCCGGGGCCGGGGCATTCTGCGGGCGATCTTCCTCGTCCCGTACGCCCTGCCGGTCTACGCGGCCGTCATCACCTGGGCGTTCATGTTCCAGCGGGACAACGGGCTGGTCAACCACGTCCTGCACGACCAGCTCGGCATCACCGACGAGCCGTCGTTCTGGCTGATCGGTGACAACAGCATCTACGCCCTGATCATCGTCTCGGTGTGGAAGGGCTGGCCGTTCGCCTTCCTCATGCTGATGGCCGGGCTCCAGAACATCCCGCGCGAGCTGTACGAGGCCGCCTCGATCGACGGCGCCGGCATCTGGCAGCAGATCCGCCGGATCACGCTGCCCTCGCTGCGCCCGGTCAACCAGGTCCTGGTCCTCGTGCTCTTCCTGTGGACGTTCAACGACTTCAACACCCCGTACGTCCTGTTCGGGAAATCGGCCCCGGAGAGCGCGGACCTGATCTCGATCCACATCTACCAGTCGTCGTTCGTCACCTGGAACTTCGGCACCGGATCCGCGATGTCGGTCCTGCTGCTGCTCTTCCTGCTGGTCGTGACGGCCGTCTACCTGTTCCTCACCTCGCGTGGAAGGAAGGGCGCCGATGTCTAGCCTCACGCGGCCGACCCGCACCACCCGGTCGCGGGCCCGCTCGCCGATGGCCGCGCCGCAGTCCTTCCTCTGGACCCGCCGCATCGTCCTGACCCTGCTCGCCGGCTTCGTCCTGCTGCCCGTCTACGTGATGGTCAGCAGCTCGCTGAAGCCGCTCCAGGACGTGTCGGGGAAGTTCCAGTGGATCCCGTCCACGCTGACGATCCAGCCGTACTTCGACATCTGGGAGACCGTTCCGCTCGCCAAGTACTTCGTCAACTCGCTGATCGTGGCGGGCTCGGCGACGGTGCTGTCGGTGACGATCGCGGTGTTCTCCGCCTACGCGGTGAGCCGCTACCGGTTCCGGGGCAAGCGGGTCTTCACCGTCACGGTGCTGTCCACGCAGATGTTCCCGGGGATTCTCTTCCTGCTCCCGCTGTTCCTCATCTTCGTCAACATCGGCAACAGCACCGGCGTCGCGCTGTACGGCTCGCGCGGCGGGCTCATCCTCACCTACCTGACGTTCTCGCTGCCGTTCTCCATCTGGATGCTGATCGGGTACTTCGACTCCATCCCCCGGGACCTCGACGAAGCGGCCCTGGTCGACGGCTGCGGGCCCGTCCGCGCCCTCTTCCAGGTCGTCGTGCCGGCCGCCGTCCCGGGCATCGTGGCGGTGTCGGTGTACTCCTTCATGACGGCCTGGGGCGAGGTCCTCTTCGCCTCCGTCATGACGAACGACGCCACCCGGACCCTCTCCGTCGGCCTCCAGGGCTACGCCACGCAGAACGACGTGTACTGGAACCAGGTCATGGCCGCGTCCCTCGTCGTCAGCGTCCCGATCGTCGCCGGGTTCCTGCTCCTCCAGCGCTATCTGGTCGCCGGTCTCACCGCGGGAGCCGTGAAGTGACCCCCACCGGCGAGAGCCGTCCGTCGCCCCCGACCGAAAGGCAGCACGTGTCCGACCTCAACGCCCTCCCGGCGGACTTCACCTGGGGCGTCGCCACCGCCGCGTACCAGATCGAGGGAGCCGTGACCGAGGACGGCCGCTCCCCCTCGATCTGGGACACGTTCTCGCACACCCCCGGCACGATCGACAACGGCGACACGGGCGACGTGGCCTGCGACCACTACCACCGGGTCCCCGAGGACATCGGCCTGATCAAGCGGCTCGGCGCGGACGCCTACCGCTTCTCGATCGCCTGGCCGCGCGTCGTGCCCGGCGGCGACGGGCCGGTCAACAAGGCGGGCCTGGACTTCTACGACCGGCTCGTGGACGGCCTTCTGGAGGCCGGCGTCACCCCGTTCGCCACCCTCTACCACTGGGACCTTCCGCAGGCGCTCCAGGACCGGGGCGGCTGGACCGTACGGGAGACCTCGGAGCACTTCGCGGCGTACGCCTCCCACGTGGTGGAGCGCCTCGGCGACCGGGTCAAGGACTGGGCGACGCTCAACGAACCGCTGTGCTCGGCCTGGATCGGCCACCTGGAGGGCCGGATGGCGCCGGGTCTCACCGACCTGACCGCCGCCGTGCGGGCCTCCTACCACCTGCACCTGGGCCACGGTCTCGCCGTGCGGGCGATCCGGGCGGCCTCCTCGGACGCCCGGGTCGGCATCGTCAACAACCTCAGCCCGATCGAGCCCGCGAGCACGAGCGGGCCCGACCTCGCCGCGGCCCGCCGCGCCGACGGCCACATCAACCGCTGGTGGCTGGACCCGGTCCTCGGGCGCGGCTACCCGCAGGACATGGTGGAGCTGTACGGGGTCGAACTCCCGGTCCGGCCGGGCGACCTGGACACGATCGCCGCACCCCTCGACTGGCTGGGGCTCAACTACTACTTCCGGCAGATCGTCACCGCCGACCCCGACGGGCCGGCACCGCACGCCAAGCAGGTCTCCGTCCCCGGCGCCCGGCTCACCCACATGGACTGGGAGGTCCACGCGGAGGGCCTGGAGCGGCTGCTGCTGCGCCTGACCGAGGAGTACGGCGTCCAGCGGATCTACGTCACCGAGAACGGTTCGGCGTACGAGGACGCCGTCGCGGCGGACGGCTCGATCCACGACCCGGAGCGCGTCCGGTACTTGGAGGAGCATCTCGCCGCCTGCGCCCGCGCGGTCGGCAAGGGAGCCCCGCTGGCCGGGTACTTCGCCTGGTCGCTGATGGACAACTTCGAGTGGGCGTACGGCTACGACAAGCGGTTCGGGCTGGTCCACGTGGACTACGCGACCCAGCGCCGTACGGTCAAGACCAGCGGACGCCGGTACGCGGAACTGGTCCGGAAGCACGCGGAGCGGCGCGGCCGGGCGACCGTCTGACCCTCCTCCACCGGCTCCTGCCGGCCCCCTCCGGCCGTGGCGAATCCCTCGCCTCGGCCGGAGGGGTTTCGCGTCTCAGGACGGCATCAGGAGGGAGGGCATCAAGAGGGAGAGCATCAGGACAAGGGGGCGGACGCGTTCACCCTTCTTCTTCCAGGGTCTGACTCCGGTGGCCAGGGCGCGCCTTCGGCCCAGGTTCGGACCCCTGCACCCCGGGCGGCCTACACGAAGGCGGCGGTGGGAAGCGGAGCCTGGAAATCCTCCCAGGAGAGATGGATTCCGTGCTCGCTTTCGAGGAAGCGGAGAAAGGCAGCGTCGAGAAGCTCCTCGCCGGAGTATGCGAACCCCGGCACCCCTTGCGCGTCGGCGCCTGCCGAATGGCGCGCGCCGTGCTCGTAGTAGGCCAGGACCCGGCCGTCGACGGCATAGCCGATCTCGTGTTCGCCGTTCACACCGCGGAAGACGGTGTACGCGCGAGTGCCTTGCGACAGCGCCGGCAGGTGGGCAGGGGCACGGCTGGTGATGCTCTCCACCGCATAGGCCCAGCCGGGAACCGCGCCGGCGCGAACGAGCACCCCGGGATGCGAGAGGAACCCAGCCTCCGTCAGACGCGACACCAGGCCCTCGTCCTCCCAGTCGAGAAAGTCCAAGTCGCTCAGATGACCGTCCTCCGGCCGCATCTGGAGCTCGGCCACCACGTCATGGGACAACTCGTGGAGGTGATGCGGCTCCGCGCCCATCCGCACCAGCAGATCTCGCGGCCCGATGCCTTCGCACAGGGTGAAGGTGTAACCCAGGTCGTATGCGGTCGATATCCACCGCAACCCGTTCGCCACGTCCGCCCGTCCCTCCTCGCACCCGCCAACTCCGTCCGCGGAGTACTGCCGCGCACGGGCAAAGTTTGACCGTACGTGCTTCTCCCCCGTACGGGGGAGGTGGACGGCCCCGTAGGTTGAGGTGCGGCGAGGCCCCCGTGATGAGAATCGATCACATGCCGAGAGGGAAAGCACTACCCAATGTGCCGCGCTGGGCCGTCCTCGCCGCCTACGCTGTACCACTGGTCACTCTGCCGTCGGCGTTGTGGCGGATCGCCCTGGTGGCCGGGCTCCCGGTGGCCTCGGATGCCGTCCGTACCGGCTGGGGCGTGCTGTACGTCCTGACGCTGACGGCGGTCTCCGAGGCACTCGCCCTGCTGACGCTCGGTCTGGTGCAACCGTGGGGTGAGGTCGTGCCGCGCTGGATCCCTCTGATCGGCGGCCGTCCCGTGCGCCCGCTCGCGACGGTGATATCGGCACTGCTGGGTGCGGGCGTGCTCTTCCTCCTGAGCATCGTGGTCGGCATCACCCAGTCCCACAGCCTGGCTTCCGGCAGCCTCACGAACTCTGCGGCCCAGGAAGTTCTCCTCGTCGCCTGCTATGTACCGTCGCTGGCTTGGGCCCCGTTGCTGACGGTGTCGACGGTCGCGTACTACCGGCGCCGGACGGCCGCGTCTCCCCTGCCGGAGCGCGTGATCGAGCACCACTGAGGCGAAGCTTGCCAGGCAAACTTCCCGGGCCTGAGCGCGCACGCAGAAAGTGTCTTCCGTTGGACCGACAGAACCTTTCGACAAGGTTCATCTCCCCAGCTCGAAGGCACTTTTGCGCTAACGGCCAACATGGGGGCCCGCCCTGACTGAAACGTGGGGCCAGGGAGCATCCGCAAAGTATCGTCGTTCCGCCCGCGGGCCAGACGAGACTTTACGGACACGGCCTACCTAAGGGCCCACGGCCCCAGCATGTTCTTCATCGCGTCCGTCATCGCGAACTGCAGCAGCGGGCCGTAGGTGATCCGGCCGACACCGAGGCGGCGGAAGCGGTCGAGATCGTGCTTGACCGGATGCGCCGTGGAGTTCACCGGCACGGAGACGGCGGCCGTCACCGCCGCGAGCAGTTCGTCGTTGTCCTGGATGCGCACCGGGTAGACGCTGTCGGCGCCCGCCTGCTCCAGGGCCCGCAGTCGCTCGATCGCCTCGTCGAGAACGGCGGAGGCGTCCTCCGCGTGCAGGAACAGGTCGGTGCGCCCGTTGATCCAGACCTGGACTCCCGCCTCGTCGGCCGCCGCGCGCAGGCCGGCGATGTAGGCCGCGTGCTCCCGCGTGCTCCGTACGCGTCCTCCCTCCGAGTGAACGGTGTCCTCGATGTTGAGGCCGACGCCGCCGACCTCGATGAGACCGGCGACGAGATCCGCGGGCTGCTGCCCGTAGCCGGCCTCCAGGTCCACGGAGACGGGGACGTCGACCGCGGCGATGATCGGCCCGACGGCGGAGAGCACCTCCTCGAAGGTCTGCCCCTCCTGGTCCGCGGCCCCCCGGGAATCGGCGAGCGGATGGCTGCCGACCGTCAGCGCGGGGAACCCGGCGTCGGCCGCTGTCCGCGCCGACCAGACGTCCCAGACGGTCGGCAGGACGAGGGGCCTGTGCTCGGCGTGCAGTTGCTTGAGGCGTTGAGCGCGCTCAACGGTGGTATGAAGATCCATGCCGAGCACGCTACCTTCCGCGACGTGCCGACAGGGCGCGAACGCGAGCCCGTGGCGGTCACGGATGTCCGCGACCGCCACGGGCCCCCTCCAGGTCAGCCCCTTCACGGTGTACGGGGCGCCGTTCACGGTCAGCTGCCAGGCGCCCTGGGAGCCGGTCACCTTCACCACGCTGCCGGCGGCCTGCGCGGCGGGGACCTGAAGCGCGGCCGCCACGGCGGCCAGGAGCGCGGCGACGGCGAGGCGTGCGGTGGTACGGCCCCGGGCGCGGGCCGGTCGTCGGAACCGGGACATGATCATGGGGGATCATGGGGGGGAGGGGCCCCTCACGGGAGTGCGAGTGGGGGACGCAGGAAGAGTGAGGCCGGGGAGGCCGGACACGTCGGACGGAGCGTGGGTGGACACGCCGACTGGAGAGCGCTCTCCCTCATGAGCGCGGTACGCCCAGGAGGGAGGCGCGACGGGCAGGGTCAAGGCAGTTCGTAGTTCTCGTCCAGGACCGCGCCCCGACCCGGGTTGTTCTCGTCGTAGCCACGGGCGTTGCACTGGAGAGCACCGACGATGCAGTGGTCGACCAGGGCGTCGAGCGTGGCGTCGTCCCAGGCGTTGAAGAAGTCGTAGTGGAAGGAGTGGCCGGTGCCGCTGGCGAGTCTCACCTGCGACATGTCACCGTTGACCGGCCACGCCATCTTGAACTCGATCATCGGCAGGGCGACCGGGTGGCTCGTCGGGCAGACGTCCTGGTTGGCCCCCATCACGACCGGATAGGCCATGTGGGCCTGGTGGTCGGGGGTGTCCAGGTGCTTGCCGTCCCAGCAACTGGGCGCCTGCATGCGCAGGTTGAGCTGGGTGTCCCGGCTGGTCGGGCAGGCGGCCGGGAAGTCGTAGTTGTGGTAGCTCTCCCCGCACTCGTACCCCTCGACCATCCCGGGGTGGTCGCGGAACTCCTGGGCGGTCTGTGTCGGGCTGCCGACGACGAACCGCAGCCCCTTGGGGAAGGGCCGTACGGTGCGGTAGTCGGTGACTCCGGCCTTGTAGTAGATGGTCTGGGGCCCGACCGGGCGGATCTCCTCGTTCCCGTTGTAGAGGGTCGGCATCCAGTAGGCGGACAGGTCGCCGGGCGCGAGGCAGGCGGTCCCGCCCGCGCTCAGGGACGCGGTGGTGCTGTTCGCGTTCGTGGTGTCGTTGCCCATGAACGTGTGGTCGTGCGAGGCGCCGGCCCGGCCCGGGTAGACGATCGGGTCGTCCGGGGCGGTGTGGGTGACCGAGCAGTTGGCCTGGAACTCATGGAAGTAGCGGTGCGGCGGGATCTCGTCGGACGGCTCCACTCCTGTGACCGGCGGGTCGGCCGGTATGTAGCCGTCGCCGTCGGGGTCGTCCCCGAAGGCGACGGGCTTCGCCGGCGCCATCTTGTGGCCCTGCATGACGTGCGAGGCCGCCGCCGGCTTGCCGGTCGGGGGCGGAGCCGCCTCGGCGGCGGTCGCCCCGGCGTTCGTGATCGCGGCGAGCCCGAGCGCGACCAGCGCCAGGGCGGTCGCCACGATCAGGGCGGACACCAGGGTCGTTCTGCTGAGTCTTGTCACCATGGGGATACCTCCATGCCGCTCTTCATCCCTGCACATCGGGTGCACGGTGGGGGGAAAGGGTGAGCTGGACGGTGCAGCCGGGAAGAGCAGACTCTGGGAGAGCGCTCTCCAAGGCGGTGTCAGTGTTGCGCCGGTGTCGAGAGGGTGTCAATAGCTGGTGAACGATGCGCTGAGCAAGGACTGTTGGGCTTCGGGAAAACGCTCTCCCGGCAGACCAGCACACGGAAGCGGCCCCGCACACCGGCGGGGCCGCTCACAGTGCCTTCGCTGAGCCGACGGGATCCGGCGACCCCGGACCGCTCGCGGCCCGGCACCCTCACCCGTCGGCAGGAGCCGCTCCACCGGGGAGGACGGCGGGACGGCTCCCCCGGATCACGCGGTGTGCAGGGTCAGCCCGTACCGGTTGAGGATCTCGTTGACCGGCTGGTGCCAGGTCTCCCCGCCGCCGGAGCAGTTGCCCCAGCCGCCGGAGGTGACGCCCTGGGCCTGGTCGCCGCTGATGAACGAGCCGCCGGAGTCGCCTCCTTCGGCGCAGACGCTCGTCTTGGTCATCTGGTGCACGGCGCCCTGGCTGTAGTTGACGGTCTCGTTCTTGGCGAGGACCCTGCCGCAGTGCCAGCGCGTGGTGGAGCCGGAGCGGCAGATGGACGCGCCGATCGGCGCCTCGTTCGAGCCCCGGACCAGCTGGTCGGAGACGGTGCCCCAGCCGAGGACGACCGGCACGGTCCACCAGCCGTTGGCCACGTTCACCCAGGCGTAGTCGTTGCCGGGGAAGGACGAGCCCTGGAAGTTGCCGATGGCCGAGCCGTCCCAGCCGCGCACGGACTGGCCGGCGCCGCCACAGTGCCCGGCGGTGACGAAGCCGCCGTGGACGGAGAAGCCGATCGAGCAGCGGACGTTGCCCGTGTAGTACGGATCCCCTCCGACCGTTCCCGCGGCGAAGGTCCGCGGTGCTTCGGCGGTCGTCTCCACGGTCACCGGTCCGGCCTCGCGGGCCTTGGCGACGAAGGACCGGACATCGTTGTCACGCTGCTCGGACGCGACGACGTTCACGACGACGCTGCTGGTCGCCGGGTCGACGTGCCAGCTGCTCACGCCGGACGGGGCGGGCAGGGCGTCGATGCGGGCCTTCGCCGCGTCGAGCCGCTTCGCCGAGTGCTCGACGAGCCGGGCGTCGGCGCCGACGGCCCGTACGGCCTCGGCCTTCTCGGCGTTCGTGACGGCGACGACCAGCTTGCCGGTCCTCGCGTCGAACCAGGAGCCGCCGAAGGCGGAGCCCGCGGCGCGCTGCGCCGTCGGCTCCAGGGCGGTGGCCTCCTTCTCGTCGGCGAGCCTCGCGACGGCCTCGCCCTCGGCGAGGCCGAAGTCGCGCTGCATCGCGGTGAGCAGGGCCGCGGAAGCGGGGGCCTCCGCGGAGTCGGTGGGGGCGGCGGAGGCGGACGACGGGCCGGCGGCGGCCCAGGCACCGAGGAGCAGGAGTGCGGACAGACCGGTCCGCAGCACGGTTGCGTGTCTCAAGGGAGTGACCCTTCCTGTTGTTCCAGCGACGTGGGGTGGAACGGGAGGCGTCCGGGAGCGCATGGCGGTCGTGCGCTTGAGAGCGCTCTCAGATGCACCGTCCCGGACTGTAGCGGAGTTCGATAGTCAGGTCCATGCCAATGAAGGCGATGAGTCGGAAGAGGTGTGCGCGGACGCTGGGCACCGGGCACCGGGCACCGGGTTGAGTAGGCGTACTCATCCGGCCCGCAGGCACTCGTCCTACTGTCACAGGAACAGGGGACGGGGCCAGATGGAGGAGCTGATCATGACCGGATCACGCCGCAGACGCTGGAGAGCCGCGCTGACCGGCACGCTCGCGGGTTCGCTGGCCGTGCTGGTGGGCGCGTGCGGAGTGGTCGACACCGATGACGACCGGCGGGCGGCGGAGGAACTGGCTGAGAAGCACTTCCCGGGACAGCTCAAGGCGATCGGAGCACGCACGCTCTTCCCGGGGTCCGGCGGCTCGGAGGTCACGTTCGCGGTGACCGACGACCGCGACGCCGTGGTCCGGCTCCGCATCGACACGGACAGGGCGGACGACGGCACGTGCGACCGCAAGGACTGCGCGGGCGCCCTGGCCGAAGCCGTGAAGCGCGGGCGGCAGCAGGCCGAGGACTTCCGCACGCTCAGGGGCGCCTTCGACGCCTGCGGTTACGAGGTCGTCGCCCTGGGCCCGACCGGCCCCCGCCCTACGTCGTGGCCGAGCTGACGAACGCCACCGTCGCGAAGGTGCTCGGCGAGATCGGGGAGTGCGTCCAACGCTGGGTCACGGCGAGCGGGGCCGACAGCGCGTTGGCGAGGGCTCAGGGGTCGTACGTGAACGTGGTCTCCCCGTCCGTCGCCGACCGGCGTCCCCGGGGCGAGGAGTCGTGGCCCACCGTGATGCGGCTGACCCGGCAGGATCTCCTGGCCTCGCTCACCAAGCAGGCCTATTTCTCCGCGAGTTACGAGATCGTGGCCGGCCGGGTGGACACGACGGGCAGCGCCCGGGTCGTCCGCCCGTTCCGGGAACGCCAGAAGTTCGGCGACACCGTGCAGAACGCGGTGAAGGAGCAACTGCGCGCCACCTACCCCCGGGTGGTCATGAGCACCTACCAGTGGATCTGGCGGCTGGAGCCGGGCCGCGTCGACCGGCAGACCGGCTACGTGCTGTTCTGCCCCGAGCCGGACGCGCGCGGGCAGTGCGTCAACAGCGACGACGCGGCCCTGGTGACCACGGACGAGCACGGCGCTCCGGTGGGGAAGGTCCGGCTCGTGCACGACGTACGCGAGGGCACCGGAATGCTGAGACTGCCGCCGTACTGAGGACGGGGCGCGCCGGGAACCCCGGCCGTTCGCCCCCGGCGCGGGCGAGGGCGGTTCCCCGCGGGCGTCGCGGGGTGTGTCGTGGCATCGTGGCGCCATGACCATCGCAGTTCGCCCGGCCTCGGCGTTCGAAGATGTTCGCACCCTGGTCGGCCCGAAGTCTCCCGAGGCCAACGTCTGTTGGTGCCTGAGCTACCGGATTCCGTCCAAGCTCAACACCGAGCTCCGCGGTCCGGCGCGGGGTGAGTACGCCGCCGGGCTGTGCCGTGCCGAGCCTCCGCCGGGGGTGCTCGCCTACGACGGCGACGAGCCGGTGGGCTGGGCTGCCGTGGCGCCGCGCTCGGATACCTCCTTCGCCCGCAGCCGGAAGATCCCGCACGTCGACGACCTGCCGGTCTGGTCCCTGTGGTGCATCCGGGTTCGCCCCGGTCACCGCGGCAAGGGGATCTCGCACGAGCTGATCGCCGGTGCGGTCGGGTTCGCCCGTGCCCACGGCGCGCCGGCGGTCGAGGCGTATCCGCTCGACAGCGGTGACGCCAAGGTAGATCTGACGATGGCGTACCCCGGGATCCGGAAGAACTTCGAGCGCGCCGGGTTCACCCACGCCGCCGACACCACCTCGGTGCTGGCCGGCCATCCTCGCGTCCTGATGCGGCTCGACCTGCGCGGGTAGCGGCGATCGTCACCCCCGCGGCACCCACGGCCGAAGCTTCTCCGGGTTGCGGACCACCCAGATCCGGGCGACGCGGCCGTCGGTCACGTCGAACGAGGCCACGGTCAGGACGACGCCGCCCCGCAGGGCCACCAGGCCAGGCGCACCGTTCACCGACCGCTCCAGGAGTTCCAGCCCCGGGGCCCGGTCGGCGATGGCGACCATGTACGAGGCGATACGCGCGTCCCCTTCGATCGGGCGCAGGGCGGCACCGACCAGACCGCCGCCGTCGGCGGTCATCACGGCGGACGGGTCGAGGAGGTCGACGAGGGCCGCGATGTCCTTGTTCTCCCAGGCCTCCTTGACCCGCCGCACCACATCGGTCCGCGCGTCCGCCGCCACCGGAGTCCGGGCGTCGGACACCCTCCGCCGGGCGGAGGACGCGAGCTGCTTGCAGGCGGCGGGGGTCCGGCCGAGTACGTCGGCGATCTCCGCGAAGGGGTAGCGGAAGACGTCGTGCAGGACGAAGGAGACGCGCTCGGCGGGGGTCATCGTCTCCAGGACCACGAGGAAGGCCATGGTCACCGACTCGTCCAGGACCATCCGGTCCGCGAGGTCGGAGCCCCGGCCGCCGCCGCGCTCGACGGGGCCGGGCAGGGGATCGGGCAGCCACGCGCCGACGTAGCGTTCGCGCCGGACCCGCGCCGAGCCGAGCACGTCCAGGCAGATGCGACCGGTCACCGTGGTCAGCCAGGCGTCGGGGGACACGATCTCGTCCCGCCGGCTCGGCGGCAGCGCGTACCAGCGCGCGAAGGCCTCCTGCACGGCGTCCTCGGACTCGGCGAGCGATCCGAGCAACCGGTAGGCCACATTGATCAGTCGGCCGCGCTCACCGGCCGGCCTCTCCACCTCAGCCCTCGCCGCCCCCATGCTCCGGTCCCCTCGCCTTACCTTTCGCCGGCCCGTGTCGTCGGGTTGGTGAGACCTTATCGATCGACTGCCCACGGGCGGAAAAAGGGGCGTGGCATGGCCACTTGGATTCCGGCACGGCGCGCGTTCTCGTTCCTGCGGATCGCGATCGCCCTGCAGACTCTGACGATCTTCCTTCAAGCGGTCTCCTCCGGGCTGCTGATGACCTCGTCCTACGGGGAGACGCTGCACAGCGTCGGTGCGCGGGTGATGTACGGGGCGTCGATGCTGTACGTACTCGCGGCGGTTCTGGCCTGGAGGCCGGGTGGCGGCCCGCCTCGGCCGATCCTGTACGCGTCCGGCTTCCTGGTCCTGGCCTCGGTCCAGGTCGCGGTCGGTATCGCGCACCTCCCGTCGGTCCATCTCCCCCTGGGAGTGCTGATGTTCGGGCTGAGCCTGCTCGCCCTGGCCCGGCGCTGAGGTCCACCGCGACGGGGCACGAGTAGGGGTGGCAAGGACCGGAGTCGTCGACGGTGACGGTCACGCACCACCGGCAGGAGCTGTCGCCGGCGATCGGTCGCGCCCTGCTCCTGCGTGAGGGAGGCGCGTCCTCGCGGCGGGGGCGGTCGAGGACGTCCTCACGCAGGAGCGCATGACCGCCTGCTTCGGCCGCACCATCGAGGTGTCCCGGCACGCGGGCCGCTGGCCGGCCCACTCGGGCGGCTTGGGGTGGACGGGGTCCGTCCCGACCCCGTGCACGGGCGAGTCCGGCCCGGATCCGCGTCGGCCGGACCCGCCACTGCCCGGACGGCAGTCGCACGCGGGCCCGGGCGTCAGGCTGCCCAGCCGGTCGAGGGCGGAGGGGCCGTTCGCCGGCGGCAGGGAGCCTCAGGGCTCCAGCAACGGCAGTCCGGCCGTACGCCACAGGTCGCGGAACCCGTGCTCCACCCCGGGTCCTTCCGCCGTCGTACGCCAGACCCGAACCGTCGCCCCGCTCCCGGCGGGCCCGTCGAGGGGCGCCCAGCCCGGGTCTCCATGGGCGGCGAACCCGGCCCAGGCGCGGGTCATGCGCCGGGAGAGCTCCTCGTCGGCCGGGCCGCCGACGAGGAAGTGGACGCTCTCCTCGTGGAGGTTCCCGAAGGCGAACGGAATGTCCGCGCAGTGCCAGGCGCGCACCCGCCGCCCCGCGCGGTCCCGGCGGCGGTCGTAGCGGGCGAGGAAGGCCCGGCCGCCCGCCAGGGCGTGGGCCTCGGCCAGGCGGGTGCTGTACTCGGCGAACAGGAGGGCGGAGCAGAGGGTCAGGTAGACATCGAGAACCGGCGCGTCCGGCAGGAGCTTTCGGTGACCCTCGACGAGCGACGCCGGAAGCCCGAAGTCTGCTGCGAAGACGGCCAGTCGCTCCTTAGATGTGACCTTCGCGCTGCTGCCGACCGCGTCCAGGAGCCAGTACTCCTCCGTGGTGTGGCAGACCAGCAGCTCCACCGCGCCGCCCGCTCCGGCCGCCAGTGCCTCCAGCGGGTCGGCGGTCAGGAGGACGCCGTCGGCGACCGGGCCGAAGATCGCCGGGTCGTAGTGGCGCCGCCCCGAGCCGGGGTCCTGTGCGTACCGTTCGCAGACCCGGTCCGTCGCGGCCACGAGGGCCTCGGGCGGGGCGGAGAGCAGCCCGGCGCGCGTGGCGGGCACCCCGGCCGCCGCGGCGACCTCGGCGGTGGTGCGGGCCGCCTGCTCCACCGTGGCGCAGGCGTTGACGGCGCTGTGCAGGACGGCGCGGCGGAAGAGGCCGCGCGCCCGGTCGGCCACCGTGAGACAGGCCACGGAGGTGGCGCCCGACGACTGCCCGGCCAGGGTGACCCGGTCGGGCGAGCCGCCGAACCCCGAAGGCGGCGCACTCCCTCACGCCGTCCCAGGGTTCCGCCGGCTGCGGCTCCCGGAACCGGCGGGCACCGAAGGGCGGTGCCGCGTAAGGGAGTCCGCGCACGGCGACGATGGTGTGGTCCCGGGCGGCGCGTCGCCCCCGTACCCTCCCGGACTTCGTCGTGAAGACGTCCACGGCTCCCGCTCCCCCGTCGCTGCCTCGTCCGGCGCTCGGCGCGGCCGGGCCAGCATGCCGGACCCCCGGCACCACCACCACCGGATTGCTCCTGGCCCGGTCGCCCGGTCTCCCAGCCGCCTGTGTACGCCTCTGCCCGTGTACGCCACGGCCCGCGTACGCCGCTGCCCGCGTAGGCATCGGCCCGACCGCGGCGGCTCCGCCCGCGTGTGCGCCTGTCCGCCTGTCCGCCTATCCGGCGATCAGTTCGCGCACGGTGGCCATGTCGCTGAACGGCAGCAGTTCGCCCCGGACGCTCTGGTGCGGTTCGCTGCCCTTGCCCGCGATGAGCACGACGTCGGCCGGCCCTGCCTCCGCGAGCGCCGCGGCGATGGCCAGGCGGCGGTCGGTGATGCGCTCGTACGGCGTTCCGGTCGACGCGATGCCGGGGGCGATCTCGTCGAGGATGGCCTCGGGGTCCTCGTAGCGGGGATTGTCGGAGGTGAGGAAGCACAGGTCGGAGTGGTCGCCCGCGATGGCGCCCATCTCGGCGCGCTTGGTGGTGTCGCGGTCGCCGCCGCAGCCGAAGACGGTGATGACCCGGCCCCGGGCGAAGCCCCGGATCGTGGTGAGGACCTTGCTGAGGGAGTCCGGCGAGTGAGCGTAGTCCACGATCACCGAGGTGCCACTGGAGGTGTGGAGGCGTTCGAAGCGGCCGGGGATCTGCGGCATCCGCTCCAGCGCGTCGACCAGCCCGGCCAGACCGTGGCCGAGAAGGTGGCAGGCCGCCACGGTGGCCAGCGCGTTGGAGACCGAGAAGCGGCCGGGCGAGGGAATCGCCGCCGGGTACTTGCGGCCGTCGTGGTGCAGCGTGAACCGGGTGCCCGAGGCGTCCACGGCGAGATCGCTCGCGCGGTAGTCCGCGTCGCCGTCCAGCGCGTACGTGGTCACGGCGTCGGGCATCAGCTCCCGGATCCCGGCGCCCACCGGGTCGTCGGCATTGACCACGGCGCGCCGGCACAGCCCCTGGAAGAGGCGGAGCTTGGCGTCCCGGTAGTTCTCCATGGTGCCGTGGTCGTCGAGGTGGTCCTGGGTCAGGTTCGTGAAGACGCCGACGTCGATGAACGTACGGTCCAGCCGGTGCGTCAGCAGCCCCATCGAGGTGGCCTCCAGGACGACGCTGCCGGTGGCGCGGTCACGCATGTGCCCCAGCAGATACTGCAGATCGGGCGATTCCGGGGTGGTGAGCACGGAGGGGGGCATCGGGATGGGCTCGTCCCCGATGCGGCTGCCCGCGGTGCCGATCACCCCGACCCGGGTCCCCTCGGCGATCCGCAGCACCGATTCGGTCATGTACGAGACGGAGGTCTTGCCGTTGGTGCCGGTGATGGCGATCAGGTCCATCGCCCGGCCCGGTTCGCCGAAGTAGCGGGAGGCGAGGACCGCCGCGGCCCTGCGCACATCGGGGACGCGTACGGCGCACACGTCGCCCAGTGCCGCGGGCAGCGGCGGCGCCTGTTCGTCGACGAGTACGGCGACAGCTCCGCGGGCGACGGCCGGGGCGACTGCCTCCGGGCCGCCGGCGGTGTGGCCGGGCACCGCGGCGTAGACGGAGCCGGGGGTGACCCGGTCCGCGTCGAACGTCGCTCCGGCGGTGACGTCCGTGCGGGCAGGGGTTCCCCGCAGCACGTGGTGGTCCTGCCCGGCCATGAGGTCGCTCAGCTTCACGATGATCCCTTCGAGTGCGGCGCCGTCCGGCTGGTGCGGCCGTCGCCGGGAAGCGGCACGGGCGGGTGCGCCGTGGGCCGCGTGGTGCTGTGGAGCCGCTCGTGACTCTCGCGTCCGGCGAGCGCCGGAGGCGACGGTGAGCTCCGGCGCTCAGCGGGCCGGAGTGGTGGTGTGCTGGTGCGGTGGTGTGCTGGTGTGGGTGAGAAGGCGGGCCGGGGCGGTTACGCCGGGGCCGGGGGCGCCGGACGCTGCTGTCGGGAACCGCCGCGTGGACCGCTAGCCGTGGCCGTGCAGTGCGGTACGGCCCGTTCCGGGCGCCGCGTCCGCGGGCACCGGGGGCACAGCCGCGCGGGTGGCGGCCGGGGGCAGCGCGGAGGCGGCCCGGTGCGGGCGGGTCCTCGGTTCGGCGCTGCGTCCCATGGGCCGAGTGTACGTGCGGTGGGAAGTGCCCCGGCCCGCCGCCGAACGCTCCGTCGGCCGGGAACGGCGTGGGTCGGGCCCCGAGTGCGGCCCGACCCCCGGATGCGCGGCGAACGGGCACGACCTGCGTACGGGCCGGTCCGCGAGGCCCGCCCCCGGCCCCGGAATCCGATCTTCCCTTTGCGGCCGGAGCGGGACCGGAGTGGAATTGCGTACAGGGGACAGTGGTATTCGGTACTCCCCCGAGGAAAGGACGCGCCATGAGCGACACCGACTGGGGGGACGACGTCTACCAGCCCCAGGAACCCGAGGCCTCCGACCCCGACGAACAGCTCGACGCCGGGGACACGCTCATGGATCCGTCCGGCACCGGCGACCCGCTGGACGAGGGCTACGCTCCGCCGGACCGCCCCTGGGTCGTCGACGGCCTCGGCACCACGGCCAACGAGCGGCACACCGGCGAGTCCCTCGAAGCGCGGCTGACCAGGGAAGTGCCCGAGCCGGACGGTTCCGCCGGCGACGGCGTGGGCGATCTGGTGGACGGCGACGGCGAGCCGTGGGACGACGAGGTCGGCGTCGCCCGCGCGGGACGGCTGACCCAGCAGGCGGACGGAAGCGTCCCGGCCGCCCTCACCGCCAGCGACGTGGGCATCGACGGGGCGGCGGCGTCGGCCGAGGAGGCCGCGATGCACGTGATCCCCGAGCCGGGGGACGACGACGCGCTCCTGGAGGCCGGTCCGGCGCCCGGAACCGGCCCCTCCGCCGGTGGCGGGGCCGCCTCGCCCTCGCCGTGAGCGGGCCGTCGGCGAGAGCCCGCCCCGAACGCGGCTGCCCCAGGCCCGTGCTCCCCTGCCCCGAGCACACCACGCACTGGAGCACGGAGCGGAACACGGACTGGACACCTCGCGGATCGCGGTCACCGGCGATTCGGTCGGCGGCTGCGACCGCCGACCGTCCACCACCGGCGATCCACCGCCGCCCGTACACCGTCGTAGTGGAGTGCGCGCATGCCCGACGCCGTCCCCGGTCCCGTCTCCGTCCAGCCCGTCGTGGCGCCGTTGACCAGCGCGGCGCTGCTCCTGGTCGGCACGATCGAGCCGGGCGGCGAGAGCGCGGTGCTGGACGTGCTGCCGGATCTCGCGGCCGCCGCCCGGTCGCTCGGCTTCCGCTACCCGGACGCCGGTCTCGCCTGTGTCGCGGGCTTCGGCTCCAGCGCCTGGGACCGGCTGTTCGCCGGGCCGCGCCCGGCTCACCCGGCTCACCTCCACCCGTTCCCCGAGCTGCGAGGCCCTCTCCACGGCGGTCACCGGCTCCCTCTTCTTCGCCCCCGCGCCGACTTCCTCGACGCTCCGCCGCCCCCGCCCGTCCTGACCCGCGCCGGGGCCCGGCCGGAACCGGTGCCCGCACCCGTCCGGCAGGAGCCTGTCACGGCCGGGGCGGACCACGGTTCGCTGCGCATCGGCAGCCTGCAAGAAAGCGCCCAGTGATGAACAATCCGCATCGCGAACTAGCGCCGGTCACCCCGTCCGCCTGGGACGAGATCGAGGAGGAGGCCCGGCGCACCTTCCGCCGCCATGTCGCCGGCCGCCGCGTCGTCGACGTGTCCGATCCGGCAGGTCCGACACTGGCCGCCGTCGGCGACGGCCATCTGAACGACATCGATCCGCCCGCCCCGGACGTGGCGGCCCGGGCCCGGACATCGATGCCGGTCATCGAGTGGCGGGTGCCGTTCACGGTGACCCGCCAGGCCGTGGACGACGTGGAGCGCGGCTCCGCCGACAGCGATTGGCAGCCCGTCAAGGACGCGGCACGCACCTGCGCGTTCGCCGAGGACATGGCGATCATCGACGGGTACGGGGCGGCCGGGATCACCGGCCTGCGGGACGGCTCCTCCCATGATCCCCTCCCGCTGCCCGCCGACGCGCGGGACTATCCGGTGGCGGTCAGCCAGGCCGTGACGCGGCTGCGGCTGGCCGGTGTGGACGGACCGTACCGGCTGCTGCTCGGTGCGGACGCGTTCACCGAGGCCGCCGAGACCTCCGACCACGGGTATCCGGTCAAGACGCACCTGAGCCGCCTGGTGGACGGCGAGATCCTGTGGGCGCCCGCGGTCAAGGGCGGGGTGCTCCTGTCCACCCGGGGCGGAGACTTCGAGCTCTGCCTCGGCCAGGACCTGTCGATCGGCTACGCGGACCACGACGCCACGAGCATCCACCTCTACTTCCAGCAGGCCTTCACCTTCCGGATGCTGACACCGGAGGCCGTGGTCGGTCTGATCGCCTGATTCCCGGGGGCGCTCACCGGCGCGTGTCCGGGCGACCGAGCGCCCCCGTTCCGCCGAAGACCTGGGGGCAGCCATCAGGGACTCTGGCCGTATGACGCAGACGACTCCCGCGCACCACGAGGGCGGCACGGCACCGCCGGCCGCCCGCTTCGACACCGTAGTCCGGGCGGCCGTCGGGCAGGGGCTGCTCGGCGAGGGCGGCCCGGTCGCCGGATTCATCGACACGGAGGGCGTGCGCGCCTCCGTCGGCGACCTGCACGACGCCTTCGCCGCCACGCCCGAGGTGCTGCACACCTTCGCGGCCAAGGCCTGCTCCCTCGTGCCGGTGCTGCGGCTGCTCGCCGACTGCGGCATGGGGTGCGAGGTGGCGAGCCCCGGTGAACTGCGGCTGGCCGTGGAGGCCGGGTTCGCCGCGTCCCGTGTCGTCCTGGACTCCCCCGCCAAGACCCGCGAGGAGATCCGGCTGGCGCTCGCCCTCGGCGTCGCCGTCAACGCCGACAGCCTCGACGAACTGCGCCGCGTCGACGCGCTGCGCGACCCGGGCACCGCCTCGGTCCTCGGACTGCGGGTCAACCCTCAGGTGGGCGGTGGCTCCATCGGGCCGATGAGCACGGCGACCGACACCTCGAAGTTCGGGGTCGCGCTGCGCGACCCGGGGGCCCGCGAGGCCATCGTGGGGGCCTTCCGGGAGCGACCGTGGCTGACCCGGCTGCACGCCCACGTGGGCTCCCAGGGCTGCCCGTTGGAGCTGATCGCGGACGGGGTGGCACGGACGTACGAGCTGGCCGAGGAGATCAACGCGACGCTGGGCGTCCGACAGGTCACCAGCCTGGACATCGGCGGCGGCCTGCCGGTCAATTTCGCCGACGAGACCGTACGCCCCCGCTACGCGGACTACGTGGCGGCGCTGACGGCGGCAGCCCCCGGCCTCTTCTCCGGCCGCTACTCCCTGGTCACGGAGTTCGGCCGCTCGCTGCTGGCGAAGAACGGGTTCATCGGGGCCCGGGTGGAGTACACGAAGGACGCCGGGGGCCGCCGCATCGCGCTCACCCACGCGGGAGCGCAGACCGCCACCCGTACCGTCCTCATGCCCGACGCCTGGCCGTTGCGCATCGGGGCGTTCGGCCCGGACGGCACGCCCAAGAGCGGCCCGCCGCTGGCGCAGGACATCGCGGGGCCGTGCTGCTTCGCGGGGGACGTGGTGGCGTACGGCCGGGAGCTGCCGGTCCTGGCCGAGGACGATGTCGTCGTGCTGTACGACACGGGGGCGTACTACTTCTCCACCCCGTGGGCGTACAACAGCCTGCCCCGTCCCGCGGTGTACGGCTTCCGGGCGGGGGCGGGGCTGACGGACGGTTCGGGCCACGACGGACAGGTGACGTTCGTGACGGTGCGGGACGCGCAGTCGCTGGACGACATCGCGGCGGAGAGCGGTCTCGCGCACGCGGACGCGCTGATCGAACGGGGCGGTTGAACGGGCGGGGCGAGGGAACGGGCGGGGCCGGTACAGCCGAGGCCGGCCGGCCGGGACGGAACGGCCGACCGGCCAGCGGTCACGTCCCGCCGGTCACGTCCCGGCGGGCTGCGGCTCGGGCTCCGGATCCGGCACGGGATCCGGGCCAGGCGCGGGCGGCTGAGGGATCGGGTCCGGCGCGGGTCCGGGCGGCACCGGCCCGGGCCCCGGAGGCACGGGCGGCGGGCCGGGTACCGGAGTGGGCGGGCCCGGTACAGGCGGAGGGGTCGGCGAAGGCGGTACGGGGTCGGGGTACGGGTGGGTCATCGCGATCCTCCACAACGGCACGAAATGGACAGATGGAGCTTTTCTCCACCGTCTCCCGGAGCGGCTGCCCGCGCCTGGCGAGTCCACACCTGCGACCGGCGACAGCGGCGCGAGCCGGTGTGTGCCGGACCGTCCGGAGTGGGCAGGACTCCGGCAAGCTGCCCGGACCTGGCTGGATCCGTCCGGATCCGCGACCGGTGCCGTCGATGCGAAAGGTGTCCCTCATGCCTCTGCCGAGCGTTCTCGCCGTCCACGCCCATCCGGACGACGAGTCCCTGTTCTGTGGCGGCGTCCTCGCTCAGCACGCGGCCGACGGCGCCCGGACCGCGGTGGTCACAGCCACCTGGGCCGAGGGCACGCACCGGGCCGCCGAGCTCGCCGAGGCCCTCGACGCCCTGGGCGCGGGCGCCCCACGACTGCTCGGCTACGCGGACGCCCGCGTGCCGGAGTCGGCCCCTGGCCGGCCCCGGTTCCTCGACGTGCCGCTGGACGAGGCCGTGGAGGCCGTCGTCGGCCACATCCGTGACGTCCGGCCGGAGATCGTGATCACGGCGGACGCCTACGGAGGCATGACCGGCCATCCGGACCACGTACACGCCCACCGGGTCACCGCGCTGGCGGTCCGGGCCGCCGGCCTCCCCCGCTTCTGTCCGGGGTCCGGTGATCCCTGGCAGCCGAGCGCCCTCTACCTCGCCACGCACCCCCGCTCGGCCGCTGTTCCGGTGGGCGGGCGGCTGGCCCGGCCGGGAACCCCGGCCGACGCCCTGTACTGCTCGGAGGACGCGTGGATCACCACGACCGTCGACGTCGGCCCCTGGCTTCCGCGGAAACTGGCCGCGATCCTCGCGCACCGCAGCGAAGTGGACCGCGGAGCGGCACCCGGCCGGATCGCCTCTCTCCCCGCGGCTGTTCAGCGCGAGGTGCTGGGGACCGAGTGGTACATCCGCCGGGACCTCGCACCCAGGAACGGATCGGCCACGACGCTTACCGCGTGACGGGAAGCGTGCGGGGGGACGGCGGCCGGAGGACCGCTCCGAACGCCGCCCGCCACACCCGCACGGGTCTCAGGTCTCAGAACAGTTCGGGATGGTTCCTGAGCTGCCGCTCCGCCTCCTGGACGAGCTCGGCCGGGGCTTCGGGCGCCTCGTCGGGGTGACGCTGTGCCCACTTCGCCGCGTACGGGCAGAGCGGAACGACGGGAACGCCCTCGCGGGCGGCCATGACGTAGAACTCCCGGACCAGCGCCCCCGCGACGCCCTTGCCCTCGTGCTCGGGCCGGACGACGGTGTGTACCGCCACCAGCGCGCCGGGAGCCGGGTCCATGACGAAGTACGCGATGGTCCCGGCCGGCTTGCCGTCCTCGTACGCCACGAGACTGCCGTGCTCCCGGTCGTCCCTGATCTCCACAGCTGCCTTCTCGGCCATGACTCCTGCTTTCTCGTTCGTGACCCTGTACGTCGCTCGCCCCGGAAACCCGGACGGCGACCTCAGCCGCCCGCGACGACGGCCTGCGGGCTCCGCTCCGTACGGGTCCCGGGAACCGGCGCCGAAGCGTCGGCTCCGAGCGCCACGATCCGGTTCTCCGCGTCCACGTGCACGACCCGTGGCACGAGGGCACGGGCCTCGGCATCGTCGACCTGTGCGTAGCTGATCAGGATGACCAGGTCACCGGGGTGCACGAGGTGTGCGGCCGCGCCGTTGATCCCGATGACGCCGGAGCCGCGCTCGCCCTCGATGACGTAGGTCTCCAGGCGGGCGCCGTTGTCGATGTCAACGATATGGACCAGCTCACCGGGGAGCAGGTCGGCGGCCTCCATCAGGGCGGCGTCGATCGTCACGGAACCGACGTAGTGCAGATCGGCCTGGGTGACGGTGGCACGGTGGATCTTGGACTTGAACAGAGTGCGCAGCATTCGGGACTCCTCCGAGACGGCTCCCTGCCTGCTTTGTGCAGGTCAAGGGCGGTCTCGACTGTACACCGGGACACGCCGAACGATGTCTGTGAAGAACATCGCTCCGATCAGTCGAAATGGCTTCCCACCTGGGCTTCCCCTTCGCTCAGACGTCTGTTGGGACAATCGCCCCGGAACGCGACGTCGAGGAGTACCGCGCCCTCGTCCACGCGAGCCGCCACGTCCGCCCCCGCCTCACCTTCGACAAGGGCTGGGGCGGCCCCGTCTCCGTGCACGCCGACGGATCGGTCCTCGCCCTGCCTCTCCTGCCGGGACAGGACGAGGAACCGAGCACCGTCGCTGTTCGAGTGACCTCTCCGATGCCCGACGGGAGCTGGTCGAGCCAGTTCTGACCGCATGCCGAGGCCGCGGGCCGGACATCGGCAGGCCGCCGAATCATGACTTGCGAAGCCTGCTGGACGCGGTCCTCCACGTGAACCGGACAGGGATCCCGTGGCGCTATCTGCCGCACGACTACCCGCACTGGAACACCGTCTACGCCTACTTCGCCCGCCGGCAGGAAGAAGGGCGTACTCGACCGGCTCAACAGCCTCCTCCGGCGACGGGTCCGCAGGAAGGAAGGCCGGGACGACGATCCAACCGCCTGCGTCAACGCTCTTCAACGAACCACCGGCGTCCCGTCGAGTGTCTCGCGCAGCAGGACCGCTTCCTGGTCGAGGTGATGGAGCAGCGCTTGGAGAGCGGGGGTGCGTGTCCGGCGGGCTGCTTCGGTGGTGCCCACCGTACGCCCCACCGAAGGGAGTTCGACCGGGAGCGCGGCGAGGTGCTCGTCCTCGCGCAGGACCAGTTCGGGCAGGAGCGCCACCATGTCCGTCTGGAGCAGCAGCGCCCGCATGGTGAGGATGGACGTGCACTCGACGCGGTCCGCGGGCGGTGTGAGGCCCCGGTCGACGAAGACGGCGCCGAGTTCCTGGCGCAGGGCGGTCTGCTCGACGGGCAGGATCCAGGGGTATCCGAGAGTGTCCGCGAGTGTGACGTCCACGGTGTCGAGGAGCGGGTGGCCCGAGCGGACGGCGAGCCGGATCGGCTCCCGGTAGAGCTTCCGTTGGCGCAGCCCATCCCCTTCCGTGGGGGTCGATCCCACCCGTCCCACGATGACGTCCAGTTCGCCTGCCAGCAGTGCCGGGTGGAGGACGTCCGGGGTCCCCTCCCGGACGACGACGGTGAGCCGGGGCCGTTCCCGTTTGAGCGCTGCGACCGCCCGGGGCAGGAGCACATTGGCTCCGGCCAGCAGGGTGCCCACGGTCACGGTGCCGTCCAGTCCCTGGCGGAGTCCTGTGAGGTGGTCCCCGGCCCGGCGAATCTCGGCGACCACGGCGCGGGCGTGCGCCGTCAGGGCTTCGCCGTAGACGGTGGGCCGCATCCCGCGCGGTACACGGACGAAGAGCGGCAGGTCCGCGATGGCCTCCAGTTCGTGGAGCGTGCGGGTCGCGGCCGGCTGGGTGAGGTGCAGCGATTCCGCGGCCCGTACGACGCTCCCGTGCTCGTACACCGCGATGAGCAGGATCAGGTGCCGGAACTTCAACCGGCCGTCCAGGAGGTCCATCGCAGCCGGCTCCTTCCGGGTATGGAGGGCTGCTCCACCTTGCCATACCAGGATTGTTATGTCTGACGCGCCGATTGGCATTGGATCGGCATAGCTGGGTGGGTGCACTATACCGGCACACCCGGGGGCGACTTTCGGACATGCCCCGGCTGGATGACGGAGGTCCACAGCGTGAGTTCACCCGTACGGCACTACGTAGGAGGCGGGTTCGACGCGTCCGGCGTTACGCTCCCCCTCGTCGATCCGGTCACCGGGCGTGTTGCCGGCGAGGTACCGCAGGCGTCCCGGGAGGTGATCGACCGGGCGGTTCGTGCGGCCCGAGAGGCACTGCGCGGGCCGTGGGCTGTATGGAGCCCGACCGAGCGGTCGAGGTTGCTGCACCGGATCGCCGATGGGATCGAGCGGCGCTTCGAGGAGTTCGTCGCGGCCGAGTGCGCCGACACCGGCAAGCCGCGCACGTTGGCGTCGACGGTCGACATCCCCCGGGCCGTGGCCAACTTTCGCTCCTACGCGGGGCTCCTGACCGGGCGCGGCGAACGGTCCTGGCACACCGCCACCCCGGACGGCCGGGGCGCGCTGAACTACACCGTCCACAAGCCGCTCGGCGTCGTCGCGGTGATCTCGCCGTGGAACCTGCCGCTGCTCCTGCTCAGCTGGAAGGTCGCGCCCGCCCTCGCGACCGGCAACACGGTGGTGGCCAAACCGTCCGAACTCACCCCCGGCACGGCCTGTCTGCTGGCCGAGGTGCTGGCCGAGGCGGAGGTTCCGCCCGGAGTCTTCAACCTCGTGCACGGCCCGGGCGCGGACGCGGCCGGCCAGTGGCTCACCGAGCACCCCGGGGTGGACGCCGTCGCCTTCACGGGCGAGTCGCGCACCGGATCGATGATCATGCGGGCGGCTGCGGAGCGGTTGGCGCCGGTCTCCTTCGAACTGGGCGGCAAGAACGCCGGACTCGTCTTCGCCGACGCGGATCTTGAGCAGGCGGTCGCCGGCACTCTCCGTTCCGCCTTCACCCACAGCGGGCAGGTCTGTCTGTGCACCGAGCGGTTGTACGTGCAACGGCCCGTCTTCGACGCGTTCGCCGCCGCGCTCGCCACAGGGGCGAAGGAACTTTCCGGCTACGGCCCGATGGTCTCCGCCGCCCACCGGGACAAGGTGCTGGGCCTCCTGGAGAGGGCCGCCGCCGACGGGGAGGTCCTGGCGGGCGGCGGGGTACCGCGCTTCGGGGACGAGCGGGACGGCGGCTTCTGGGTGGAACCCACCGTGCTGGCCGGACTACCGGAGGACCACCCGGCGGTACGGGACGAGATCTTCGGCCCGGTCGTACACCTCGCGCCGTTCGACACCGAGGACGAGGCGTTGACCCTCGCCAACGCCGGCCCGTACGGACTGGCCGCCACGGTGTGGACCGGTGACGTGAGCCGCGCCCACCGCGTCGCCCCCGCCCTGGAGGTCGGCACCGCCTGGGTCAACACCTGGAACCTGCGTGACCTCCGTGCACCCTTCGGCGGTGTGAAGGCGTCCGGGATCGGCCGTGAGGGCGGCGACCACTCCCTCGACTTCTTCTCCGAACCGATGAATGTGTGCGTGAAACTGTGAGTACGACGGACTCCACCGCGACCAGGACGGGCGCCCCACGCGACCCGGTGACGGGGGCCGTCGAGCGGCTCGACGAGGCGCATCGCACAGGCGTTCCGTGTGCACCGGTCCGCGACCTGCTGCCGCCCGGTGACCTGGAGGCCGCCTACGCCGTCCAGTCCCTCCTGACCGAACGACGCCTCGCCGGCGGCCGGCGCATCACGGGTTGGAAGATCGGTCTCACCTCGACCGCGGTACAGCGGCAACTCGGCGTTGACACACCGGACTTCGGCACCCTCCTCGACGACACCGCCGTACCGGACGGCGCCGAGATCCCCTGGGGCTCGGTGCTCCAGCCCAGGGCAGAGGCCGAGGTCGCTCTGGTCCTCGAAGGTGACCTCGTACACGATCGGCACACGGTGGCCGACGTGATCCGCGCGACCGCATTCGTGCTGCCCGCCATCGAGGTGGTCGGCAGCCGGATCCGTGACTGGGACATCTCCGCCGTGGACACCATCGCCGACAACGCCTCCAGCGGCGCGTACGTACTGGGCACGCGACCCGTGCTCCTGCGGGAACTCGATCTGCGTTCCGCCGGCATGGTGTTGGAGCGCCGCGGCGAGCCCGTCTCCACCGGTGCGGGTGCCGCCTGCCTCGGCAACCCACTGCACGCGGCCGTCTGGCTGGCGGACACACTCGTCCGGCTCGGCAGTCCGCTGCGGGCCGGGGACACGGTGCTCACCGGCGCGCTCGGTCCCATGGCCGCCGTCGAGCCGGGTGATGTGTTCGAGGCCCGGATCGACGGGCTCGGGTCGGTGCGCGCGGCCTTCGGGCGCGTCGACACGGAAGGGGCGGTCCGATGAACATCACGGCTCTGGCCGAGTCCCTCGACCGTGCGGCACTGGACGCGCGTCCGCTGCCGGGCGGTGCCACCGGACTGGCGGACACCGCCGAGGCGTACGCCGTCCAGGACGCCCTGATCGTGCGGCGGCTGGACCGCGGCGAGCGGCTCACCGGCTTCAAGCTCGGCTTCACCAGCCTCGCCAAGATGCGGCAGATGGGCGTTGCGGATCTGATCCACGGACGGCTGACGGATCGGATGGAGATCCCCGACGGGGGGCGGTACGACATCTCGGGGCTGATCCATCCGCG
Source organism: Streptomyces sp. CNB091 (assembly GCF_000377965.1). Taxonomy (NCBI): domain Bacteria; kingdom Bacillati; phylum Actinomycetota; class Actinomycetes; order Kitasatosporales; family Streptomycetaceae; genus Streptomyces; species Streptomyces sp. CNB091. The sequence continues at coordinate 581,467 of NZ_KB898990.1, read as the reverse complement.
GGTCGAGCCGGAAGTGGCGTTCCTCCTGGGGAGCACCCTGCGTCCGGGCGCCGATCCGTTGGCGGCCGTCGCGGCCGTGGCGCCCGCGCTGGAGGTCATCGACTCCCGGTACGACGGGTTCCGGTTCTCCCTGCCCGAGGTAATCGCCGACAACACCTCGGCCGCGGCCTACGCCGTGGGGCTCTGGGGAGAACCGGGTGCCGCGAGCGGACTGGGCAACCTGGGTGTCCTGCTGGAACTCGACGGCCGCCCGGTCGAGACCGGTTCCACCGCGGCGATCCTCGGACATCCGCTGCGCGCCCTCGCGGCGGCGGCCCGGCTCGCCGGTTCGCTGGAAGCGGGCACCGTGATCCTCGCCGGTGCGGCGACCGCCGCCGTACCGCTGCCCCCCGGTGCACACGTACGAGCGTCGGTCACGGGACTCGGTGCCGTCCAGTTCACCGCCACCACCGCTCCGACCATCACCGAGGAGGACGCGTGATCGTCCCCGGCGCCGCGCCGCCCCGCGGCCGTTTCCCGCACCTGAGGCGCGCGGGCGACTTCGTCTTCGTCTCCGGCACCAGCTCCCGGCGCCCCGACGGCACCTTCGTCGGGGCGAACGTCGACCCGATGGGCGTGAGTGACCTCGATGTCCGGGCGCAGACCCGGGCCGTGCTCGACAACATCGCGGCGTTGCTCGCCGCGGCCGGCGGCGGCCTCGACGACCTGGTGTCGGTCACCACGTACCTCGTCAGCATGAACGACTTCGGAGGCTACAACGACGTCTACGCCGAGTACTTCGACGAGCACGGGCCGACCCGCACCACCGTCGCCGTCCACCAGTTGCCCCATCCCCACCTCCTGATCGAGATCAGCGGCGTGGCCCACCTCCCCCGGGGCGGCCACCTCCACCAGAGCGAGGAACAGCACCGATGACCATGAGACCGTTCAACCTCCAGTCCTGGATCGAGGAGAACCGGCACCTGCTCAAGCCGCCGGTGGGCAATGTCCAGATCTGGCAGGACGCCGATCTGATGGTGACGGTCGTGGGCGGACCCAACCGGCGCACCGACTTCCACGACGACCCCATCGAGGAGTTCTTCTACCAGCTCAAGGGCGACATGGTGCTCCGCGTCATGGAGGGGGACGGACAGCCTCCGCGCGACATCCACATCCGCGAGGGGGACGTGTTCCTCGCACCGGCGCACCTGCGGCACTCCCCGCAGCGGCCGGAGGAGGACAGCATCGGCCTCGTCGTCGAGTTCGCCCGACCGCAAGGGCACCTCGACGCGTTCGAGTGGTACTGCATGGAGTGCCACCACTTGGTGCACCGCAGCGAGGTCCAGCTCGCCTCGATCGTCGACGACCTGCCTCCGGTGTTCGGCGCCTTCTACGCCGACACGGCCGCGCGCACCTGCCCCCACTGCGCCGCCGTGCACCCGGGCCGGGACTGGCCCGAACGGCTGCGTCCACGCACCCGCCGCGACGAGGAGGCAGGAGCGTGACCGTCGTCGACGTGCACGCCCACGTCTTCCCGGAGATCGGGCGCGCCGAATCCCGACTGCTCACCGGCTCCGACGACGGCCCCTGGCTGCGCACCACGGACGGACCGGGCACCGGAATGATGATGGCCGGTTCGGCCGAGTACCGGCCGGTGAACCGCACCCTGTGGGACCCGGCGGAACGCGTCGCCGACCTGGACCGGCTCGGCGTGGACGTCCAGGTGCTGTCCAGTACCCCCATATTGTTCGGCTACGACCTCGAACCCGAGCGCGCCGTCGAGTGGTGCCGGACGGTCAACGCGCATCTGCTGCGGTACGCCGCGCACGCCCCGGACCGGCTGGCCCCCCTCTGCCAGGTGCCCCTCCAGGACACCGAAGCCGCCTGTGCGATGGTCAGCGACGCCATGGGACAGGGCTTCCGCGGCGTCCACATCGGCAACCACCTCGGCGATCGAGACCTCGACCACGGCGCGCTGGTCGAGTTTCTCGCCCACTGCGCCGAAGAGGACGCGGCCGTCCTGGTCCACCCCTGGGACCTGCCGTCCGGGCCGAGGTTCTCCCGGTACATGCTGGCCTGGCTCGCGGGCATGGCCGGTGAGACCCATCTGACCATCCTCTCGCTGATCCTGTCCGGTGCCTTCGAACGCCTCCCGGCCTCGCTCCGGCTGATGTTCGCCCACGGCGGCGGCAGCTTCCCGTACCTCCTGGGACGGGCCGACAACGCCTGGCGCCGCCGGGACCTCGTACGTGCCGACAGTCCGCATCCGCCCTCGTACTACACCGACCGCTTCTCCGTGGACTCGGCCGTCTTCGACCTCGGCGCGCTACGGCTCCTCGTGGACGTGATGGGAGTGGAGCAGGTGCTGCTCGGCTCCGACCACCCCTTCCCGCTCGGTGAGGAGGAGATCGGCCGGCTCGTGCGGGAGAGCGAACTCTCCCCGGCAGAGCGGACCGCCGTCCTCGGCGGCAACGCCGTCCGCTTCTTCGGTCTGGCCCCGCTGGCGAAGGAGGCCGTCCGATGAAGGCAGCCGTGATCGGATCGGGCAACATCGGCACCGATCTCCTCATCAAGATCATCAGGGGATCGGGGAACGTCACCGCTGCCGCGATGATCGGCATCGACCCGGAGTCGGAAGGGCTCGCACGGGCCCGCCGCCTCTCCGTGCCCACCAGTGCCGGCGGAGTGACCGGGCTCCTGGCCCTCGACGGATTCGACGAGATCGACCTGGTCTTCGACGCCACGTCCGCCGCCGCCCACCACCACAACGCCGCGGCCCTCGCGCCGTACGGCAAGACGATCGTCGACCTGACCCCCGCGGCCATCGGCCCGTACGTCGTACCGTCCGTCAATCTCGACGAGCACCTCGACGCACCCAACGTCAACATGGTCACCTGCGGCGGCCAGGCCACCGTTCCCATCGTCGCCGCCGTATCGGCGGTGGCACCGGTCCACTACGCGGAGATCGTCGCCTCGATCTCCTCCCGGTCGGCCGGCCCGGGCACCCGCGCCAACATCGACGAGTTCACCGAGACCACCTCCCGCGCCCTCGAACAGGTGGGCGGTGCGACTCGTGGCAAGGCGATCATCGTGCTCAACCCCGCCGAACCACCGCTGTTGATGCGCGACACCGTCCACTGCGTCGTCGACGACTGCGACCCCCAGCGGGTGACCGCCTCCATCCACGCGATGGTCGACTCCGTCGCCGCATACGTTCCCGGCTACCGGCTCAAGCAGGAGCCGCAGTTCCGCTCCCTGGCGTCCGACGATCCGCTGACGGCACTCGGGCTCGGCGGGCGGCTCCTCGTCTCCGTCTACCTGGAGGTCGAGGGCGCCGCCCACTACCTCCCGGCCTACGCCGGAAACCTCGACATCATGACCTCCGCCGCGCTGCGCACCGCCGAGCGCCTGGCCGAACGGAGCCGGGCCCGATGACCAAGGTCTACGTCCAGGACGTCACCCTGCGGGACGGCATGCACGCCGTGTCGCACCGCTACACCCTCGAACAGGTCCGGACGATCGCCGCCGCCCTCGAAGCGGCCGGTGTCGACGCCATCGAAGTCGCCCACGGCGACGGCCTGTCCGGCTCGTCCGTCACCTACGGCCCCGGCGCACACACCGACGAGGAGTGGCTGGAAGCCGCGGCCGACGTGCTCGACCGCGCCAGGCTCACCACCCTGCTGCTGCCCGGCATCGGCACCGCCGACGATCTGCGCCGCGCCCACTCCCTCGGCGTCACCTCCGTCCGCGTCGCCACCCACTGCACCGAGGCGGACATCTCCGCCCAGCACATCGGCCTGGCCCGCGAACTGGGCATGGACGTGTCGGGCTTCCTGATGATGTCCCACCTGGCCCCGCCCACCGAACTGGCCGCGCAGGCCCGCCTCATGGAGTCGTACGGCGCGCACTGCGTCTACGTCACCGACTCCGGCGGCCGGTTGACCATGGACGGCGTACGGGACCGGGTCCGCGCCTACCGCGACGCCCTCGATCCGGCCACCGAGATCGGCATCCACGCCCACCACAACCTCGGCCTGGGCGTGGCCAACAGCATCGTGGCCGTGGAAGCGGGGGCGTACCGCGTCGACGCCTCCCTCGCCGGGCAGGGCGCCGGCGCCGGCAACGCGCCCTTGGAGCCGACGGTGGCGGTGTTCGATCTCATGGGCTGGGAACACGGCTGTGCGCTGTTCCCGCTCATGGACGCCGCCGAAGAACTCGTACGGCCGACGCAGGACCGGCCCGTGCGCGTCGACCGGGAGACCCTCACCCTCGGGTACGCCGGGGTGTACTCCAGCTTCCTGCGGCACGCCGAGAACACGGCCCTGCGCCACCGGCTCGACACCCGTGACCTGCTGGTCGAGGCCGGACGGCGGCGGCTGGTCGGCGGGCAGGAGGACCTGCTCACGGACATCGCGCTCGATCTCGCCGGGGACCGCGAAGCCGCCCCTGCCCCCGGGCGCGCGCCCTCACACCACGACGGAGACAACCCATGCTGACCGAACGCGCCGCCACGCTCGACGCCGCCGACCCCCTGGCCCACGTCCGCGCCCGATTCCTCCTCCCCGAAGGCGTCGTCTACCTCGACGGCAACTCCCTGGGCGCACTTCCCGCCGCCGTCCCGGCGGTCGTCGAGGACGCCGTGCACCGTCAGTGGGGCACCGACCTGATCCGTTCCTGGAACGGCAACGGCTGGTGGGAGGCGCCGATCCGGACCGGCGACACACTCGGCCGACTGGTCGGTGCGGCCCCCGGGCAGACGGTTGTCGGGGACTCCACCAGCGTCCAGCTCTTCAACACCCTGCTGGCCGCCGCCCGGATGCGCCCCGGACGCCGACTGCTGCTGACCGATCCCGACCACTTCCCCACCGACCAGTACATCGCCGACTCGGTGGGCCGACTCCTCGGGCTCGACGTCCGCCGGGTGCCGGCCCACGAGGCTGCCGCGGTGCTGGCCGCCGAAGCCGGAAACGTCGCCGTGGCCGCCTACGCCCCGGTGGACTACCGCACCGGCGAGCTGTACGACATGGCCGCGCTCACCGCCGCCGCGCACGCCGCCGGTACCCTGATGCACTGGGACCTGTGCCACGCGGCGGGCGCCCTCGCCGTCGAACTCGACGCCATCGAGGCGGACTTCGCGGTCGGATGCGGCTACAAGTACCTCTCCGGCGGCCCCGGGGCGCCCGCGTTCGCCTACGTCGCCCGGCGGCACCAGCCGGACTTCGACCACCCCCTCACCGGCTGGCACGGACACGCGGAGCCGTTCGCCATGGCGGGTACGTACACCCCTGGGGCGGACATCAGCCGGGCCCGGATCAGCACTCCCCCGCTGTTGTCACTCCTCGCCCTCGAAGCCGCGCTGACGGCCTTCGACGGCGTGGACATGACGGCCGTACGGGCGAAGAACCTCTCCCTGACCGGGTTCTTCCAGGAGTGCGCCGACGAACTCCTCGACGGCCTCGGCTTCACCATGGCGACCCCGCGCGACCCGGCCCGCCGTGGCAGCCAGGTCGCCCTGCGCCACCCGGAGGCGTACCCGCTGGTGGCCGCGCTCACCGCCCGCGGTGTGATCGGCGACATGCGGGCCCCGGACCTGCTCCGGTTCGGATTCAACGCCCTCTACGTCACCCACGCGGACGTCCTGCACGCCGTCCGCGAACTGCTCGCCGTCGTGACCGACGGCGACCACCACAACTCCGAATTCCGGCAGCGCCCCACCGTCACCTGATCGGCCCGCGCGCCCGCCCCCGTGTGTCCCTGGGGCGGGCCCGCGCGCCCGCCCCAGGGGCACACGGCACATCCCGCTCCCTTCCTGCTCCGATTGGACCGTCAGATGCGTCCCCTCCGCAGAAAAGCCGCCCTCGCCGCAGTGGTCGCCGCCGCCACCACGGCCACACTCCTCGCTCCCGGTGTCTCCGGCGCGGGCACCACCAGCGCCACGGCCGCCCCCGCTGTCGACCCCGACATCCTCGACGCGTGCGAGGACCGCCGCCCCGGGCCGGCCGACCCCGGTTCGTACGGCATGCAACTGGACGGCAGCTTCCGGCACCCCGCGCTCACCCCGGTCGACGAGCAGAACGAACACTCCTTCCCGGGCCGCAACGAGAAGTACGACACCCGTGCGTACATCAAGAACATGAAGGTCGAAGCCGCCTACGAGGGGGCCGGCTTCACCCCCGACTACTTCCACACCTGGCAGAACATCGTCGACTTCGACGGCCGCCGCTACCTCTTCCAGTACAGCCGCTCCGACGGCCGCGTCTACGACATCACCGACGTCAAGAAGGTCAAGGTGGTCGAGAGGATGAGCCGCGACGACGTGGGCGGCGACGAGGCCCGGGCGAACGGTGACTGGGCGGCACACGACTACTGGGGCGCGTCCACCATCCAGTGGAACAAGAAGCTGAACGCATACGTCATGGTCCAGAGCTTCGAGAGCAGGCGCCAGATCTCGGAACTCTCCGACCACCCGCCCAAGGACAAGTACAACAATCCGGAGGGCGTCGCGAAACTGCGGGCCAAGCCGGGGCTCAAGGGCTTCAAGGTGTTCCGCCTGGACGGCCCCCGCAAGAAGGACTGGAAGCTGCTGACGACGGTTTCCACCGACTCCACCCAGGCCGACCCCCTGAACACCGACCCGGCCACGGCACAGCAGGGCTCCGGCTCGATCGACGTGCCGCACTGGACCGGCGAGAAGTACATGTTCATCGCCACCGCGCCGAACGACACCTACTCCGGCACCGAGTACCCCACCAATCTGCACTCGGCCGGCTACCAGTCCTGGGACATGTCCGACCCGGCCCGCCCGAAGCTCCTGGACACCTGGCACCTGCCGGGCCAGCGCACAGGCGAGGAGGCCGCGTACCGGAACAACCCGCGCTGCGGGAACCGGACCAGCTGGATGGGCGCCCGGATGCCGCTCTTCCTCCCCAAACCCGTCGAGAAGGGCGGACGGTACGCCTTCGCCGCCATGGGCGGCTACGGCCTGACGGTACTGGACGTCTCGAACCCCTCGAACATGAAGACCGTCAGCCACCTGGACCTGCCGGCCTCCGTCGCGGGCACCGAGGGTGACAACATCGACGTCTCCCAGTACGAGAAGACCGGAATGATCTACTACTCGGGCTACCCGCTCACCGAGGACTGCTACGAGCCCTACAAGGACATCTACCAGATCGACGCACGGGACCCGAAGGAGCCCCGCGTCGTCGGCGTCCTTCCCCGCCCGACCCCGCCGAAGGCCGCCGGCATCAACGACTACTGCCAGCGCCGCGGCAGCTTCGGGCCCAAGCGCACCGGCTACTACACCAACCCGGGCCGGCACACCCCCGGTGTCCTGAGCTACGGCTTCTACAACGCGGGTGTGCAGTTCTTCGACGTCTCCAAGCCCGCGTCGCCGGAGATATCGGCGTACTTCGTCCCGAAGGCGTACGGTCCCGCCACCGCGGACTACGCGTACGGCAACCAGACCCACGGCGTGTACGTGGAGTGGGACCGCAACATCGCGTGGACGCTGACCAACCACGGCATCTACGCGCTGTCCTCGCGGAAGGTCTTGGGCAAGCCGGACCTGAACGCACCGGCGGAGCCGTTCCGCAACAGCGAGTTCTGAGTCGCTGTCCCTCTCCCACCCTCATCACCTTCCAGAAGGGCCCACCGCCATGGCCGCACCCAGCGACTCCGCACCGCTCGCCCCGTCCTCCGAAGCCGACGGCGCCAGACCGTCGGCCGCCGGTGGAGGGCTGGTCCGCTCCCTCACCCACCGGCAGACCACCATGATCGGGCTGGGCTCCGCGCTCGGCACCGGACTCTTCCTCGGCTCCAGCACCGCGATATCCGTGGCCGGCCCCGCCGTGATCGTCGCGTATGCGATCGGCGCGGTCCTGGTCGCCATCATCGCCGTCCTGCTCGGCGAGATGTCCGCCGCCCACCCGGTGCAGGGTTCCTTCGGCACCATCGCGCACCGCTACCTCGGCCCGTGGGCCGGGTTCCTCAGCCGGTACCTGTACTGGTTCAGCGCCGTCGTCGTCATCGGGACGGAGGTCGTCGCTTCCGCGCTCTACATCCGCTGGTGGTGGCCCGAGGTGCCGATGTCGGCGGCGATCCTGGTGATCGCCGCGATCGTCCTCGCGGTCAACATCATCAGTGTGAAGTCCTTCGGCACCACGGAGTTCTGGCTCTCCAGCATCAAGGTGGTCGCGCTCTGCGTGTTCATCCTCTGCGCCGCACTGCTGGTCTTCTTCGGTCTGCCCGACACGGAGGCTTCCGGCTTCGCCAACCTCTCCGACGACGGTGGCTTCATGCCGCACGGCCTGGAATCCATCTGGCTGGCCATGTCCGTGGTGATGTTCGCGTACGCCGGGTTCGAGGTCGTCGCCATCGCCTCCGCGGAAGCGGTCGACCCGCAGCGGACCATCCGTACCGCGATGCGCCAGCTGGCCTGGCGGCTGAGCTTCTTCTACCTTCTCGCCATCACCCTGGTCCTCGCCCTGATCCCGTGGCGCAAGCTGGCGGAGGGTGACGGGAGCGTCGAGGCGAGCCCCTTCGTGCGGGTCTTCTCCGAGGTCGGCGTGCCGGCCGCGGCGACCCTCACCAACGCGGTCGTTCTCATCGCGGCCATGTCGGCCGCCAACGCCCACCTGTACGGCGCGTCCCGGCTGCTGCACTCGCTCGGAGACGACGGCCTGGCCCCGGCGCCGACGGCCAAGCTGAGCAAGCGCGGCGTCCCCGCGATCGCCTTGGCCGTCTCCTCCCTGGGTATCGCCGTCGCCGCCTTGCTGGCCTTCTACGACGTCAGCGGCCTCTTCAACATCATGATGTCGATCGCCATCTTCGCCGTCCTCCTGGTGTGGCTGCTGATCGTCGCCTCGTACATCGCCTTCCGACGCCACCGCAAGGCGAACCCCGAGGAGTTCACCGGATTCAGCGTTCCGGGCGGTGGGAAGCTGGCGGTCGTGGCCGTGGTCGGAGTGCTGGCCGTCGCCGCCACGGCGGTGGAGGTCCCCGACATGCGCCAGGCCGCCGGTATCGGCCTGGCCTTCACCGCGGTGCTCTTCGCTTGCCACGGCCTGCTCACCTTGCGCCGGACACGGCAGAAGTAGGGCCCGCCCAAGGGGCACCACCAGCTGCACGGTTCACGTCTCGCACCTCGCAGGGCGTCGCTGTTCCCCGGCGGCGCCCCGCAGGACGTCCGGGCCGATAACGCGGCCGGATGGAGCCCACGCGGAGGGCCTGGGAAGTGGCCTTCCCCGGTCCCGCGAAGTAGCGGTCCAGCACCAGCTCGACCAGCTGGTCGATCGTGGACGGCACCAGCCCGGCCGCGCGTCGCGCCCAAGGAATGGCGCATTGGCTGGAGGGAGCGGGCGTGGTCACGGTGGGCCTGGCCGGCCACGGGGTGGGCAACGCGGACTTCGCCCTCGGTATCACCGAGCTCGGCTCGAGCACCACTTCGGTTCAACCGGAGTCGCGGTCGCACCCGCGTTCGGGCCGGTGTCCCCATCGGCTTCGGGGGCGCCACTCCTGCTCCTGTCTCCGGGGGCGCTGTCGCGGTGTGCGTTGTTTAGTGGGATCCGTACCGGAAACGCGATGTCCCGACGCCCCCGGGACGGAAGTGGAGGAGTACGCCATGCCGGCTGGATCCAGCAAGAAGCGTGAGCGGCAGTACGAGCACATCAAGGAGAGCCAGGAGGAGCAGGGCGCGTCGAAGAGCCGCGCGAAGGAGATCGCGGCCCGGACCGTCAACAAGGAGCGCGCCCGGTCGGGCGAGTCGAAGACGGCGAGCAAGACGTCGACGCAGGACAGGAAGTCCGCCTACGAACGCGGCGGCGAACGTTCCCACAAGGGCGCGCAGGGGCCCACCAAGGACCAGCTCTACGCGGAGGCCAGGAAGAAGAACGTCGACGGGCGCTCCTCCATGAACAAGGAGCAGCTCCGCAAGGCCCTCGGACGCTGACGCACCCACCGGCGGTCCGGAGCCGGCCGCCGCACGACGGAGGGAACAGGACATGCCCGCAGACGCACGCGGCGACGACGTGTACCAGCCCCAGGACGACGATGGCGGCGATCCGCCGAACGACGAGCTCGACCTGGAGAACACGCTCGACGAACGGGACCTGGACGATCGGATGGAAGAGGGTTACTCCCCACCCGACCGCCCCTTGGCCGTGAACAGGTTCGGCACGACCGGGGCCGAGGTGCGCCACGGTGAATCCCTGGACCAGCGGCTCGCCCAGGAGACCGACGACGTGGAACCGCCCGACGGGGACGGCATCGGCGACCTCGCCGAGGGTGAGGGCGAGCCCCTGGAACGGGCCGAGCGCGAGCCCCGGGCAGGCCGGCTCAGCGCGGCGGACGACGCGGCCGGGCGGGAGAACGACGTCTTCGCCGAGGACGTGGGCATCGACGGTGGCGCGGCGTCGGCGGAGGAGGCGGCCGTCCATGTCGCGGGCGAGGACATCCAGGGGCGCGAGGCCTGACGGCCGGTGAAAGCGGGAGACCATGACTGGCGCGGCGATCTTCGATGTGGACGGCACGCTCACCGATACCAATCACCTCCACGTGGTGGCCTGGTGGGAGGCCTTCCGGCAGGCCGGGCACACCGTGCCGATGCCGGAGATCCACCGGGCGGTCGGCCTCGGCTCCGGTGATCTGATCGAGCGGCTGCTGGGGCCCGACCGTGACGCGGGGCAGGACGCGGCCATCAGCTCCGCACACACGGTGCTCTACGCGACGTATTTCGACCGCCTCCCCGCCTTCCGGCACGCGGGCGACCTGCTGCGCACCTTGGCAGGCCGCGGTTGGCGGGTTGTCCTCGCCACTTCGGCGAGCGGGACGGAGCTCGCGGCTCTGCGGCGGGCGGTGGATGCGGACGAGGCTGTCCGGGCCACGGCGAGCTCGGACGACGTCGACCGGGGAAAGCCGTCCCCGGAGCCCGTGGAGCTGGCGTGCCGGCTGGCCGGAGTCAGTGCGGGGCAGGCGGTGTTCGTGGGCGACACGGTGTGGGACATGGAGGCGGCGGCCCGGGCCGGGGTGACCGCGGTGGCTCTCCTGTCGGGCGGCATCCCTCGCGCGGACCTGGAGCGGGCAGGAGCGGAAGCGGTCTACCAGGATGTCGCCGATCTGCTCGACCGCCTCGACGACAGCCCGTTCGGGCCGGGCTCCGACTGACGCGCGGACCCCGAACCTCCCGTCGGGTGGCCGTGCGGGCTGGACATGCCGGCCTCGCACGGCTGCCGCCGAGCATCACCCGGGCGGGCCAGGTCCCGGCCGTGTCGTCCCGCGCTGTCCACGCCTTTGACCGTTATGTACGGAGAACAGGGGGTACCCCTGTGCGGAAGATGCAGCCACGACGCGTGCGGAACGAGGATCACATGCAGGTGGGATACAAGCTGGCGGCGGAGGCGTTCGGCCCGGCGGAGCTGGTCAGGCAGGCCGTGCTCGCCGAGGAGGCGGGATTCGACTTCGTCGAGATCAGCGACCATTACCACCCCTGGCTCGACAACCAGGGACACTCACCGTTCGCCTGGACGGTGCTGGGAAGCATCGCGGCGAAGACGTCGCGGATCGGTCTGGCGACCGGGGTCACCTGCCCCACCGTGCGCTACCACCCCGCCGTCATCGCTCAGGCGGCCGCGACACTCGCCCTGCTCTCGGAAGGCCGCTTCGTCCTGGGTGTCGGCTCGGGGGAGCGGCTCAACGAACACGTCGTCGGTCCCGGATTCCCCGACGCGGTCCACCCCCGGCACGAGATGCTCACGGAAGCCCTGGAGATCATCCGGCTGCTCTGGAGCGGGGGGTACCGGTCCTACGAGGGAAAGCACCTGCGGCTGCAGGACGCCCGGGTCTTCGACCTCCCCGACGAACTGCCTCTGATCGCCGTGGCCGCCAGCGGTCACCTGTCGACGCGCATCGCCGCCGAGCTGGGCGACGGCCTGTTCGCCACGGAGGACAAGCCGAGCATCGTCCGGCATTACCGTGACGCCGGCGGAACCGGCCCGTGCTACGGCGAGGTTCCGATGGCCTGGGCGCCCGACGCGCACACCGCCGCGCGCGCCGCCCTGGAGACGTCGCGGTGGGCGCTGACCGGGTGGAAGGTGATGAGCGAGCTGCCCAATCCGGTCAATTTCGATGCCGCGACCACCACCGTGCGCGAGGAGGACATTCTGGAGAAGTTCGCCTGCGGAGCGGATCCCCAACGCTACATCGAGGTCGCCCAGAGCTACGTCGACGCGGGTTTCGACAGGCTGGTCATGCAGAACGCGGGCCCCGACCCCGACGGCTTCATCGACTTCTACCGGCGTGAGCTCGACGCGCGCATCCGACAGCTCGAGCCGGGCAGCGCGCGAACCTGAAAGCCGGCCCCCGGGCGGGTCGTTGTCCGAGGCGGCGCCCGCAGGTATGACACGAGGCCGCCCGGTGACAAAGGAGCGAGCATGACAGAGGCACCTCCGCGGATCCACACCCTCGTCATCGACGCTGACAGCCCCGAGCGGCTCGCCGCGTTCTGGTCCGAGCTGCTCGGCCGTCCGATCGTGGACCGTACCGGCCCCTATGTCTGGCTGCGGCGGGAGAACGGGCTGGGCCTGGGCTTCCAACAGGCCGGTGAGCCCAGGCCCGGGAAGAACCGCATGCACGTCGACATCTCCTCCCCCGATCCGGCAGCCGAGCAGCGGCGGGTCGAGGCGCTCGGAGGACGACGCCTGGAGGAGTACGCCGACGGCGGTTTCCTGGTGATGGCCGACCCCGAGGGCAACGAGTTCTGCGTCATCCCCGAGGGCCCCGGTTCCGTCGGCCTCGATGACCAGGGGCGCGCCCACTACCTCGATTGAACTCCGAGGTTCGGGACGGCCGGCACGCTGCGGGCGGGACGGCACCGCAGCGCCTTCGAGTACCGGTGTCAGAAGGTGACGTCGTCCGTGGAGGTGACCCGGGCTCCCATGTTGCGTTCCATCATGCGCAGAGCCGCGTCGGCGAGGTCGCTGTGGATGTGTGCCACGGCGTCCCTCGGGACGGTGACGTGCAGCTGCCGGATGTGGGCGTCGAGGGCTGAATACAGCACGCACTGTTCGGTGACCTGCCCGCAGAGCACAAGGTGGTCGGCGCCCAGTTGGGAGAGCAGATAGCTGAGCGGCGTCTCGTAGAAGATCGAGTGCCGGGCCTTGACGACGAAGAGGGACTCATCGTCCGGCAGGACGGGTTCGACCAGCTCCGCGTTCTTTCCCGCGAGCGTCTTCTCGACGATCTCTCCGTGGTGGGACCGCCATTCTCCGAAATTGTCGTTCACATAAATGACCGGTACACGCTCCGAGCGGGCGCGGGCGATGAGCCGCGCGATGTGGGGCAGTGCGCTGCGGACGGATGGAACGAGCAGGTCGGCATCGGCATGATCGTACGTATTGATCATGTCGACCACGATGAGCGCGTTGTTCCTCATCCATGCATCATCGCAAAAGGGCCACGCGTGTTCCGGCCCACGACCTGCCTGGGTGTTTCACGGTCGGCCGGGTGGGAACCCGGCACACCGGCCCACTGAATACCGGCGACGGAAGGAGCGGACCCGTGCGCGCACTGACCTACCAGGGAAAGCGGGACGTCCGGGTGGAGACGGTCCCGGACCCACGGATCCAGGAGCCGACGGACGTCATCGTCAAGATCACGTCGACCGGGATCTGCGGATCCGACCTTCACCTGGGCGAGGTTCTCGGGCCCTACCTCGACCCGGGCGACATCCTGGGCCACGAACCGATGGGGGTGGTGGAGGAGGTCGGCCGCGAGGTGACCGCCGTCGCTCCGGGGGACCGGGTCGTGATCCCCTTCAACGTGTCCTGCGGTCACTGCTACATGTGCGGGCAGGGGCTCCACTCGCAGTGCGAGACGACGCAGGTGCGCGAGCGCGGCATGGGCGCCGCCCTGTTCGGGTACACCAAGCTCTACGGGCAGGTGCCCGGGGGCCAGGCCGAGTACCTGCGGGTGCCCTTCGGCAACGACCTGCCCATCAAGGTCCCGCACGGCCCGTCGGACGACCGGTTCGTCTATCTTTCGGACGTCCTGCCGACCGCCTGGCAGGCAGTGGAGTACGCGGACATCCCGCCCGGCGGCAGCGTCACCGTCCTGGGCCTCGGCCCGATCGGCGCCATGGCCGCCCGGATCGCCCGCCACCGGGGCGCCGATCTCGTCATCGGCGTGGACCTGGTCCCCGAACGGCTCGACCGGGCAAGCAGGTACGGCGCCACCTGCCTCGACCTGCGTCGCTACGGCAAGAACCTCGGTGACGCCGTCCGCGACCTCACGGACGGGCGCGGCACGGACGCGGTGATCGACGCGGTCGGCATGGAGGCCCACGGCTCCCCCGTGGCCAAGGCGGCACACACAGCGGTCGGGCTGCTCCCCGACACCCTCGCGCAGCGCATGATGGAGACGGCGGGCATCGACCGCCTCGCCGCACTGCACATGGCGGTCGACCTGGTGCGCCGGGGCGGCACGATCTCCGTCTCGGGGGTGTACGGCGGCTCCGCCGACCCGATGCCGATGCTCACCATGTTCGACAAGCAGATCCAGCTCCGCATGGGCCAGGCCAACGTCAAGCGCTGGGTCGACGACCTGGTGCCCCTGCTCACCGACGACGACCCGCTGGGCGTGGACTCCTTCGCCACCCACCACCTCCCCCTCGAAGAGGGGCCCCAGGCGTACGACACGTTCCGGGAGAAGGCCGACGGCATGATCAAGACCCTGCTCATCCCCTGATCCGGAGACGGGGACCGGGCCGCTGCCAGGAAGGAGACCCGGGCATGGAGAACAGCAGCCGGCATCCCGGCAAGCGCGTGGTGGTCACGGGCGCCACCGGCAACGTGGGAACCAGCGTGGTCCGCGCGCTCGCCGCGGAACCGGACATCGGATCCGTCCTCGGGCTGGCCCGCAGAAAGCCCGCGCTCGAGATCACGAAGGTGGAGTGGGACACCATCGATCTGTCCCGGGCCGACAGCGAGGACCGGCTCGCGGGTCTGCTGCACGGTGCCTACGCCGTCGTCCACCTCGCGTGGCGTTTCCAGCCCACCCACGATCCTGTGGTGACGTGGCGGAGCAACGTGCTGGGCTCCCGGCGCGTCTTCGACGCCGTGGCACGCGGCGGGATCCCCGCCCTGGTGCACGCCTCGTCCGTCGGCGCTTACTCCCCGGGCCCCAAGGACGAACCCGGCGTCGACGAGCAGTGGCCCACGGACGGCTGGCCGGATGCGGCCTACTGCCGGGAGAAGGCCTACCTGGAACGTGTCCTCGACACCTTCGAGCTGCGCCACCCGCAGATCCGGGTGGTCCGGATGCGGCCCGGGTTCCTCTTCAAGGAGACCGCCGCCCCCGAGCAGCGGCGGATCTTCGCGGGCCGCTACGCCCCCGGCCCCCTGCTGCGGCCCGATCTGCTGCCCTTCGTACCCGACCTGGACGGGCTGCGTTTCCAGGTCCTTCACACCGCCGATGCCGCCGACGCCTACCGGCTGGCCGTGCTCCGCGATGTGCGGGGCCCCTTCAACCTGGCGGCGGACCCGGTCATCGACGCCCGCACGCTGGCGGACCTGTTCGACGCCCGGATCGTGCGGATCCCCAGGGCCCTGGTGCGCACCGCGCTCTCGGCCGCCTGGCGGGCCCGTGCCGTACCGGCCTCCCCGCACCTGTTCGACGCGGTGCTGCGACTGCCCGTACTGGACTCCACCAGGGCGCACGAAGTGCTGGGCTGGCAGCCCACCCGTACGGCGGAAGACGCGCTGAGCGCTTTTCTGCGCGGCGTACGCACCGGAGCGGGCGAGGACACCGCACCGCTGGCAGGCCGGAAGACCGGCTGAGCCAACCGGCCGTGCCGTCGGCAGAGCTCCAGCGGGCCGGCCCTCAGAGCCCGCGGGCTCCGGGCGCCTCCGGTGTACTGGGCTTCTGCGACGACGGACGACGTAGGAAGGACCATCATGGCGAGCAGTGAACAGCCGCAGGACCCCCAAACGCTCCATCCCCGCCCCGACTTCCCCCAGCAGGACCAGGCACCTCCCGGCTGGACCGGCCCGATGGACCCGCCGCCCGACCACGGCGAGGAGTCCTACCGGGGCTCCGGCCTGCTCGACGGCCGGAAGACCGTGATCACCGGGGGCGATTCCGGGATCGGCCGTGCGGTGGCGCTGGCCTTCGCACGCGAGGGCGCTGACGTCCTGCTGACCCACCTTCCCGAGGAGGAGCAGGAGGCTCGGGAGACCGTTCACCTGGTGGAGCAGGCGGGCCGCAGGGCGGTGCCCGTCGTCTGTGACATCCGGGACGAGAAGCAGTGCCGCTCGCTCGTCGAGCGCGCGGTGTCCGAGTTCGGCCGCATCGATGTCCTGGTCAACAACGCGGCGTATCAGATGTCGCAGCCCGACGGTATCTCCGCGATCTCGACCGAACAGTTCGACCGCGTGCTGCGCACCAACCTCTACGGCATGTTCTGGCTGTGCAAGAGCGCCCTGCCACACATTCCGGCAGGGGGATCGATCATCAACACCACCTCGGTGCAGGCGTACAAGCCGAGCCCCCATCTCCTCGACTACGCGATGACCAAGGGCGCGATCGTCACCTTCACGCAGGGCCTGGCCCAGATGCTGGCCTCCGACGGCATCCGCGTCAACGCCGTGGCGCCTGGCCCCGTCTGGACGCCCCTCATCCCGGCCACGCTGCCCGACACCACCGAGTTCGGGAAGCAGAGCCCGCTGGGCCGGCCCGCGCAGCCTGCGGAAATGGCGCCCGCCTACGTCTTCCTGGCGTCGGCCAATGCCTCGTTCATCACCGGCGAGATCATGAACGCCACCGGCGGTACACCGCTCCCCTGATCCGGGGAGGGGTGGCTGATTTGACCGCGCGTCGGCCGGGAAGGCGTGTCGTATGACCATGAACCATCACGAAACGCCGGTTCTCGACGCTCTGACCGCCTATCGTGACAGGGGCGAGCTGGGCTTCTCCCCGCCCGGTCACAAGCAGGCCCGAGGCGCTCCCCCAGCCGTGCGGGCCCTGCTGGGCGACGCGATGTTCTTCGGCGACGTCCTCGCCACCGGAGGGCTGGACGACCGCCGGGAGAAGTCCTCCGTACTGCAACGGGCCGAAGACCTCATGGCCGACGCCGTCCACGCGGAGCACACCTTCTTCTCCACCTGTGGCAGCTCCCTCTCGGTCAAGGCCGCCATGCTCAGCGTCGCCGCACCCCACCAGAAGCTGCTGGTCGGCAGGGACGCCCACAAGTCCGTCATCGCCGGCCTCATCCTCTGCGGCATCGAGCCCGTCTGGCTGGAACCCCAGTGGGACAAGGAGCGGCATCTCGCACACCCGCCCTCCCCCGCCACCCTGGAGGAGGCCTTCACCCGGAACCCGGACGCACGCGGCGCCCTGATCACCAGCCCCACCCCGTACGGCACTGCGGCCGACCTGCGCGCCATGGCCGACGTCTGCCACCGGCGCGCCAAGCCGCTGATCGTCGACGAAGCCTGGGGAGCCCACCTGCCGTTCCACCCCGACCTGCCGTCCTGGGCCATGGACGCCGGCGCCGACGTCTGCGTCACCAGCATCCACAAGATGGGCAGCGGCCTCGAACAAGGCTCCGTCTTCCACCTCCAGGGCGACCTGGTGGACCACGACACCCTCGCCTCACGGGCCGACCTCCTCGGCACGACCAGCCCCTCCGTACTGCTCTACGCCGGGATCGACGGCTGGCGCCGGCAGATGGTCCTGAACGGCCACGGACTGCTCTCCCGAGCGCTCGACCTCGTGGCGACGGTGCGCCGCCGCATCGAGGAGATCGAGGGAATGCACGTCAACGGGCCGGACGACTTCTGCGGACCCGGCGCGGCGGCGGAATTCGACCCACTGCCCGTGATCATCGACATCGAGGCCATGGGCACCACCGGCTACCGGGCCGCCGACTGGCTGCGCGAGCACCACCGCATCGACATGCACCTCGTGGACCACCGCCGGATCAGCGCCCAGTTCACCCACGCCGACGACAAGGACACCGCCGACCGGCTGCTGACGGCCCTGCGCGACCTGGCCCGCCACGCGCACACGCTCCGCCCCGCTCCGGAGGTGTGTGTGCCCACGCCCGCCGAACTCCGTCCCGACCAGGTGTGTCTGCCGCGTGACGCCTACTTCGCCCGGACGCAGGACGTCCCGGCGTCGGAAGCCGTGGGCCGCGTCGCCGCCGAGATGCTCACGCCCTACCCTCCCGGCATTCCGGCCGTGCTGCCCGGCGAGCGGATCACCGAACCCCTCGTCCGCTACCTGCGCTCCGGAGTCGAGGCAGGCATGAACGTTCCCGACCCCGCCGACCCCACCCTTCAGACCATCCGCGTCCGCACCGAGGACCCCTGAGAACCAGGCCCGATCAGCTCCGGGCCCGACCGACGCGCCCGTACCCGGGAACACCCGTGAGGGACCCAGCCTCCGGCCCGCCCCTTCAGATCAAGGAGAAGCCCCCGCCATGCGTGCTCTCGCCCTCGTCTGCACCCTGAACGCCTCACCCGCCCCCTCCAGCAGCCAGTACCTCGCCGAGCAGGTCATGGCCCGGTTCGCGCACCATGACGTCCAGGGAGAGGTCGTCCGGGTCGCCGACCACGACGTCCGTCCGGGGATCGGGGTGGACCTGGGCGACGGCGACGCCTGGCCGGCGCTGCGGGAGAAGGTCCTGGCCGCCGACATCCTCCTCATCGCCACCCCCATCTGGCTCGGGCACCCCTCCAGCGTCTGCCAGCTGGTCCTGGAGCGCCTCAACGCCGAGTCCTCAGAGACCGACGACCAGGGCCGCCCGCACACGTACGGCAAGGTCGCCGCCGTGGCCGTCGTCGGCAACGAGGACGGCGCGCACAAGGTGAGCGCCGACGTGTTCCAGGGACTCAACGACGTCGGCTTCTCGCTCGCCCCCGGCGCCGTGACGTACTGGGTCGGCGAAGCCATGCACGGCACCGACTACCAGGACCTGGACGAAACCCCCGAAGCCGTGGCCTCCACCACCAAGGCCCTCGCGGCCAACGCCGTCCACCTGGCCCGGCGGCTCACCGGCAGCCCCTACCCGGCAGCCTGATCCGCGCTCGCGGCGAGGACGAGGTCGTCGGGAACGCCAGGAACATCAAGGGGATGGTGGTGCACATGCCGGTGGACCGGATCGCTGAGCCGTGGGGGACGCGCACGCCGTACGGGCGGCACGAGACCTGGCCGACGAGGGTCGACACGTTCCTGGCCGAGGGGGTGAGGTCCTCGGACGTCGAGCGGTGGGTGCAGACCGCTTCGATCCTGCACTCCGACGGTGACGCCATGGACGTCGCCGTCAGGGACGGTTCGATGGTCGGCGTACGGGGCAGGGCCTCGGACCGGGTCAACCGCGGTCGGCTCGGCCCCAAGGATCTGTTCGGCTGGCAGGCCAACGCCTCACGCTCCCGGCTGACCAGGCCGCTCGTTCGCCGCGGCGGACGGTTGACCGAGTGCGACTGGGACACCGCGATGGAGGTGATCGTCTCGCGCTCGCGCGGGCTCCTCGAAAAGCGCGGTCCGGGATCGGTCGGCTTCTACACGTCCGGCCAGCTGTTCCTGGAGGAGTACTACACGCTCGCGGTTCTGGCCCGGGCCGGCATCGGCACCAACCATCTGGACGGCAACACCCGCCTGTGCACCTCGACGGCGGCCGAGGCCCTCAAGGAGTCCTTCGGCTGCGACGGCCAGCCCGGCAGTTACGACGACATCGACCACGCCGACGTCATCGCGTTGTACGGTCACAACCTCGCGGAGACGCAACCCGTGCAGTGGATGCGCATCCTCGACCGGCTCGACGGCACCGATCCTCCGCGGCTCATCTGTATCGATCCACGCCCGACAGCCGTCGCACGACGTGCGGCCGTCCATCTCGCTCCGCGCGGCGGGACGAACGTGGCGCTGCTCAACGCCTTGTTGCACGAGATCATCCGTACCGACCGCGTCGACCCCGGCTACATCGAGGCGCACACGGTCGGCTTCGCGGAGTTGTCGGAGGAGGTCGAGCCATGCACCCCCGAGTGGGCGGCCGACGTCTGCGACGTCCCCGCAGCGAAGATCCGGGAGGCGGCGGAACTACTCGGCACCGCCGACCGGCTCCTGTCCACCGTGCTCCAGGGCGTCTACCAGTCCCACCAGGCCACCGGCGCCGCCGTCCAGATCAACAACATCCACCTGATCCGCGGCATGCTCGGTCGGCCGGGTGCGGGCGTCCTGCAGATGAACGGGCAGCCGACGGCGCAGAACACCCGCGAGTGCGGCGCCGACGGCGACCTTCCGGGCTTCCGGAACTGGCAGAACGACGAGCACGTGGCCGACCTGGCGAGGGTGTGGAACGTCGATCCCGGGACCATTCCGCACTACGCACCGCCCACGCACGCCATGCAGATGTTCCGCTACGCCGAGCAGGGCTCGATCCGCATGCTGTGGATCAGCGGCACGAACCCCGCGGTCTCCCTGCCCGAACTGTCACGCGTTCGTTCGATCCTCTCCCAGGACCGGCTGCTGGTCGTGGTGCAGGACCTCTTCCTCACCGAGACCGCGCAACTGGCCGATGTCGTGCTTCCGGCCGCGACCTGGGGCGAGAAGACGGGGACGTTCACCAACGCCGACCGCACCGTGCACCTGTCCGACAAGGCTGTGGAGCCACCCGGGGAGGCCAGGCCCGACCTGGAGATCTTCCTCGACTACGCCCGGCGGATGGATTTCCGGGACAAGGACGGCGCTCCCCTGATCACCTGGCACGACCCGGAAACCGCCTTCGAGGCGTGGAAGCGCTGCAGCGCGGGGCGGCCCTGCGACTACACCGCGCTCACCTACGACAGGCTGCGCGGAGGCAGCGGTATCCAGTGGCCGTGCGACGATCGGGCGCCCGAGGGCACCGATCGCCTCTACACGGACGGTGTCGCGTGGGCCCACCCGGACGTGTGCGAGACGTACGGCAAGGACCTCGTCACCGGTGCCTCCACGTCGGAGACCGCGTACCGGTCCCGCAACCCGGAGGGCCGGGCCATGCTGAAGGCCGTCCCGTACCTGCCTCCGCACGAGGCCCCGAGTGACGCGTTCCCCTTCCAGCTGACCACCGGCCGCACCATCTTCCAGTTCCACACCCGCACCAAGACGGGACGTGCTCCCCAACTGAACGCCGCCGCACCGGACGTATGGGTGGAGATGTCCGCCCCCGACGCGGCTGAGCAGGGGATGGGCGAGGGCGATCTCGTCGAGGTCGCCGGACCGCGCGGCGCCATCAGGGCCCGGGTGCGCGTCACCGGCATCCGCCGCGGGCTGCTCTTCGTACCGTTCCACTACGGCTACTGGGACACGGTCTCGGGCTCCGGACCGGACAGCACGACACCGGGCCGGGCGGCCAACGAGGCCACCGTCACCGACTGGGACCCGGTGTCCAAGCAGCCACTGTTCAAGACCGCCACCGCGGCGGTGAGGCTGCTGGAGAAGAGCACGGGGCAACAGGCTCCCGCACCGACGAACACCGCGTCGGCGCCCACCCGCCGCGACGGCGTCCGAGCTACCCGCGGCGGTGCCTCGGCCCACGTCCAGGAGTCCCCCGGGGCTCCCGTCGACCGCACCCCGGGAGACACCCGATGAAGGGCGTCGCCCTCACGATGCACGCGCTCCACCGGGGCGAACAGGCCCTGGCTGAGCAGCTGACCGTCATCGCCGCACGGCACCCGCGTGAGCACGAGGTGTGCCACGTCACCAGGGAGCTGGCTCTCTGGTCGCACGAGCACTGCCGACGCCTGGCCGAGACCGGTCGGCACTACGGCTTGCGTCTCGACGGGCCGTCGCCGTCCCCATTGGAGCCGTCGGAGCCGTCGGAGCCGTCGGCGAACGACCGCCGCCGCGCCGAGGTTTTGAGCCGAACGCCGAAGTCCGTACCGGAGCTCCTTCGAGACCTGCGAGAACTGCATCTGGGCGCCGCCGGAAACTCACTGCACTGGGTGATGCTGGGCCAGGCCGCGCAGGCGGCGAGGGACACCCGCCTCCACGATGTCGTCTCCTTCTGCCATCCCCGGACGCTGCGCCAGATGCAGTGGTCCACCACCATGATCAAGAACCTGGCCCCGCAGCTTCTCACCGCCGGTGACGCGCAGGATGAGTGACAGGCGCGCCGCGCTACGCCGAGCGCGGCTCCGTGTTCGGCCCCGGCCCCGG
Organism: Streptomyces sp. CNB091; assembly: GCF_000377965.1. Classification (NCBI taxonomy): domain Bacteria; kingdom Bacillati; phylum Actinomycetota; class Actinomycetes; order Kitasatosporales; family Streptomycetaceae; genus Streptomyces; species Streptomyces sp. CNB091. The sequence goes on along the minus strand of NZ_KB898990.1, from coordinate 559,300 downwards.
CCCCCGTCGCCGTCGCCCGAGCTGCCGGCCCGGTTGCGTGAGCCGACTCTGCGCGTGACGGTGGTGCCGGGAGCGCGGCCCACAGCGGCGCGGTCGTCAGGAAGCGAGGAGAGTCGATGCACCACAGCCCAGACGGGCTCCGGGCTCGGAGTGCGCCCGACCACCCTCTGCGCGGGCGGGTCGCGGTCGTCACCGGCGCCGCTCGCGGTGTCGGCGAAGCGCTCGCCCGCAGCCTCTCCGGCGCCGGCATGCAGGTCGCCCTGCTCGGCCGGGAAGAGGCGACCCTACTGAGGGCCGCCGAGGCCCTCCCCGGCCGGAGCATGTGCGTCGAGTGCGACATCACCGACCGCACGGCGCTGGCGGACGCGGCACGCCGCGTGGAGAGGGAGCTCGGGCCGGCGAGCGTGGTCGTGGCCAACGCCGGCATCGCGGTGAGCGGCCCGTTCGACCGTACCGCCGCCGAGCTCTGGCAACGCGTCATCGACGTCAACCTCACGGGCTCCGCCAACACCGCCCGCGCCTTCCTTCCCCAGCTCACCACCACCCGCGGATACTTCCTCCAGATCGCCTCCACCGCCGCGTTCGGTGCCGCACCCATGATGAGCGCGTACTGCGCCTCCAAAGCGGGAGCGGAGTCGTTCGCGCTCTCCCTGCGCGGCGAGGTCGAACCGGACGGCGTCCAGGTCGGCATCGCCTACCTGCACTGGACCGGCACCAACATGCTCACCGGCATCGACGACGACCCCGTCCTCGCGGCACTGCGCCGCAATCAACCCCGCCCCGCCCGCCGCGTCCACAGCGCCGCCCAGGTCGCCCAGTGGCTCACCCGAGGCATCGCCCGCCGCAGCCGTCATCTCTACGCCCCGCCCTGGCTCCGCTGGTGCCAGCCCCTCCGGCCCCTGTTCCCGGCCCTGGTCGCCCGGACCACCCGCCGCGAACTACGGGATCACCCCGACGGCGCCGCGTCTTCCCGCGGCACGGTCCTGGGCGTCGGAGGGCGCGCCGACTGGAACTCCTACCGGGCCTCCCGCTCCGCTCCCCCGTCCGACCCGTAGAACGAGCAGCCCATGTCCACGACCACGGCCCGAGTCCTTGAGAACCCTGGACAGGTCAGAACGGGATGTTAGGGATAGGCCCGACGGGATACCCGCCTACCGGGCCATCTCTCGGCCGGCCCGGAAGCCGTGCCGACGGCAGGACGCGGAGGAGCGTGGTGAGCGCGATGGGAAGAAGGAACCTGTACCCGTTGAACCTCCTGCCGACGTCAGGGGCCGTATATGAATGACGCGTCGAAAGCGCCGACCGGCGGCGCCGCGGAGGCTCTTCGTTCCCCCGTCGCTTCGCACAATGAGTGGGATCCGCTCGAGGAGGTCGTGGTCGGCCGTCTCGACAGGGCCACCACCCCCTCACGGCATTCCGTCGTCTCCTGCAATGTCCCGCCGTGGGCCGCACGGTTCCAGCGGCTCACCGCCGGACGCAGATATCCCCAGGCCCTGATCGGGCCGGCTCAGCGGGAACTCGACCAGTTCGTCAGGCTTCTCCAGTCCCTCGGCATCACGGTGACCCGCCCCGACGCGGTCGACCACCGGCGGCGGTTCTCCACACCGAACTGGTCATCGCGCGGTTTCTGCAACACCTGCCCCCGGGACAGCATGCTGGTGATCGGGGAGGAGATCATCGAAACCCCGATGGCCTGGCCGTGCAGATACTTCGAGACCCACTCCTACCGTGCACTGCTCAAGGACTACTTCCGCAGGGGCGCCCGCTGGACCGCCGCGCCGAAACCCCAGCTCACCGACGCGCTCTACGACCCCGACTACCAGCCTCCCCGGCCGGGCGAACCCATGCGTTACCTCCTGACCGAGTTCGAGCCCGTGTTCGACGCGGCGGATTTCGTCCGTGCGGGCCGGGATCTGTTCGTCACCCGGAGCAACGTCACCAATCGCATGGGCATCGAATGGGTGCGACGCCACCTGGGACCGGACTACCGGGTCCACGAGATCGAGAGCCGATGTCGCACCCCCATGCACATCGACACCACCTTTCTGGTACTCGCCCCCGGCAAGGCCCTGATCAACCCCGAGTACGTCGACGTCGACCGCCTGCCCGACGTCCTGAGTTCCTGGGACATTCTCATCGCGCCCCAACCCGATCCGATTCGCGATCCGCTCCTGCGGCTCACTTCCCTGTGCGGAAAATGGCTCAGCATGAACATCCTCATGATCGACGAGAAGCGCGTCATCGCGGAACGGCATCACACCACCATGCTGCGCGCCCTGGAGAGTTGGGGATTCGAACCCATCCCGTGCGACCTGCTGCACTACGCGCCCTTCGGCGGATCCTTCCACTGCGCGACACTCGACATCCGTCGTCGTGGCAGCCTGGAGTCCTACTTCGACCGGTAGGCCGCTTCCTCACCGGTCCGGCTCCGGCGGGCCAGCAGTCGTTGCGCGGCGGAGAGCACGGTCGTGGTGCCCCGTCCGGAGCGGAGGGCGGCACGGGCGGCGTTGGCGCCCGGAGCGCCGTGCACCCCGCCGCCCGGATGCGCGGACGCGGACGCCAGGTACAGCGCCTTCACGGGCGTCTCGGGGCGGCCCGTTCCCGGCACCGGCCGGAACACCAACTGCTGGTGCATCGAGGCCGTACCTCCGTTGATGGCGCCGTTGCGCAGATTGGCGTCGGCGTCCTGCAACGACGCCGGGGACAGGATCCGCCGGGCCCGGATCCGGCTGCGGAAGCCGGGAGCGTAGCGCTCCACCTGGTCCTCCATCCGGTCGGCCATCCGCTCCCGCTCGTCGGCGTCCCACCCGCCGGTGAGCCCGTCGGCGCCGGCGTCCGCCTTCACCGCGTGGGGCACGTGGGTGTAGGCCCATGCTGATTCGGTGTCCAGCGGCGACCGGGTCGCGTCGGCGGTGGTCATCTGCCCAAGCAGGAGGAACGGGCGGTCCGGGATCAGACCGCGGGCGATCTGGGACGCGCATCTGGTGAGCTCGTCGACCCCGTCGGCCAGGTGGACGGTCCCTGCCGAGGCAGCGGCAGCGCTGCTCCACGGAACAGGGCCGTTCAGCGCCCAGTCCACCTTGAACGTGGCGAAGTCCCACTCGAACCGTCGCATGTCGCCCAGAAGCCGGCCGGGCAGGTGCTCGGCGGCGACCAACGCCCCGTAGAGGCTCGGGGCGGACACGTCGGCCAGCACGGCCCTGCGGGCGGGGACCGCCTCTCCGGTCGCCGTACGGACACCGACGGCGCGCCCCCGCCGCACGACGACCTCGGTGACCCGCTGCCCGCACCGCACGCTTCCTCCGCGCCGCTGCAAGCGGCGCACCAGCGCCTCGGTGAGAGCCCCCGCACCGCCGACGGGGACCGGGAAACCATGGAACTGCCCCAGCATCGACATCAGCCAGCCGAAGCCGCCGCTGCCCGCCGCCTCCGGCGCCAGATCGGCGTGCAGGGCGTTGCCCGCCAGCAGCAGCCGCCCGCCCTCCCCGGCGAACTCCTCCTCGCCCAGCCTGCGGACCGGGAGGAGGAGGCTCCGGGCCAGCCGCAGCCCGCCCGCCGCCCGGAGCCGTGCCGCGAGAGCGGTACCGGCCCGGACAGGGGGGAAGGGCGAGAAGAGGGCGTCGACGATGTCCTCGCCCAGCCGGTCCCAGATCCGGCAGAGGGCCAGCCAGCCCTCGCCGTCGCCGGGTGCGAAGCGGTCCAGGCCGGCGGCGGTCGCCGATCGGTCCCGGTCCAGCACCGCGCAGGCGCCGTCGAGCAGCGGGTGCGCGAGCACCTGGGGCGCGTGGCTCCAGCGAAGCCCCTCCCGGTGCAGGTCCAGCCTGGCCAGTACCGGAGAGGCCGCGGCCAGGGGGTAGAAGGAGCTGAACAGGTCGCTGACGTATTCGGGGTGGACACCGCGGTCGCTGCGGACCGCGCCGCCCGGCTCGTCCTGCGCCTCCAGCACCTCCACCGACCAGCCGGCGTCGGCGAGCAGATTGGCCGCGACCAAGCCGTTCGGACCGCTGCCGACCACTACTGCGTCGACCATGGGAGCGTCACCCTCCGTTTCGACGGGGCGAACCCTCACCGAGGGGTTCGCGTGCAGCGGGAACTCATGGGCGGTCGGCCGGCGCGACGATACGTCCGCCCGTCCTCGGCGTCGTGCGCTCGGTCAACCGGGCGAGGCGGGCCAGCATGGTGCGGTGGCGAATCTGGATCAGCGAGTCCAGCAGGACGTTGTGGAGCGTGCCGCCGATGCCGCGCAGCGGGTGTTCGTCGACGGTCACGAGCGTCTTGTCGCCCCACGGCCGGATGTCCAGGGCGATGCGCGCCGAACCCAGCGGGCCGGCTTCGGCCTCCAGCTCCAGGGTCCGGGGCCTCTCGACGCGCCGGACCACCGTGCGCCCGGTGAACTCCTTGGGCCCCAGCCGCACGCTGTAGGTGATCGAGGAGCCCAGCTCGGGCCAGTCGCCCTGCTCCCTGCGGGACTCGGATGTCCCCACCACCCAGTTGCCGTACAGACCTTCGTCCTCCAGCACCGCCCACACGGCGGACGGGGGGCGGTCGATGAGATGGTGCCGGGCGGCCATGTTCCTCCTCGGTTCGTCGGTCGGAGCGTCCCGAACGCCGGACGTCTTGCCGCTACTGGGTACCACCGATACGGGAGAACAAACCCGTCCCTCGCGGACCGGCGGGCCCGCTCATGATCGCGCGTGTTTCCGAACGCCCAGGCGTTTCACGACCCGCGATCGGTCTACCCGTACGGAACAGCGGCACTCCGCCGCACAGGAGACCTACTCGCCGGGAGGCGCTCATGACCACCGTGGTCGAGGACATGCTCAACACCTACCCCGCCGACCTGGGCGGGGTGGACCGCCGGAAACTCGCCCGCTGTATCGAGGAGTGCGTCACCTGCTCCCAGGCGTGCACGGCCTGCGCCGACGCATGCCTGTCGGAGGAGATGGTCGCCGAGCTGACCAAGTGCATCCGTACCGACATGGACTGCGCCGACGTCTGCGGAACGACCGCGGCCGTGCTCTCGCGCCACACGGGGTACGACGCGAACGTGACGCGCGCGCTCCTCCGAGCCTGCGCCACCGTCTGCAAGGCCTGCGCCGACGAGTGCGAGGCCCATGCGGACCGGCACGATCACTGCCGTGTCTGCGCCGAAGCATGCCGACGCTGCGAGCAGGCGTGCGACGACCTCCTGTCCACACTGGGCTGACCGCTCGTCGGTCCCGGGCGGACACGCGCCCGGCGGGCCGCCAGCAGCCATCGACGGACGATCCAGCGCAGAAGGGAGCGCACCATGGCGAAGAAGAAGCTGTCCAAGGGCGACGACGTCGTCTGGCGAAGCCACGGGCACGATGTCGAGGGCACGGTGACCGGGAAGATCGAAGGGCGGACCGAGAGGGCCGGCCGAACGGTCGACGCCTCCGAGAAGGAACCGCAGTACGAAGTACGGAGCGACAAGACGGGCAGGAAGGCCGTCCACCGCCCGGAGTCACTGGACAGGAAGAAGGGCGGAGGCCGGTCGCGAGCGACGAAGAACGGCAGGTGACCCCTCGACCGCTTGCCTGAGGCGGACGTCGGAGACAGCCCACCGGGGGCGGACGCGCGGATCGGGCCCGCCTCAGCCCGCCACCCCGGCTGCTCGACTGCTGCGGCGGAACGTCAGGTTCCCGGTTCCGTCAGCGGATGTTCGCCGTCCGTGGGCCAGCGCAGCAGCGCGCCCAGGCCCCCGACCGGTTCCGCCGGCATCGGTTCGGCAGCCCTGCGGTTGTCCGCTGCCAGATCCTCTTCGGGGGCACGGTCCTGAGCGGCCGCCGCACCGCCCACGACGACGGCGTCCGCTCCGGTCAACGCCGCCGACCTCAGGAGCGCATCGTCGGCGCGGACGGTGAAGGGTTCCGGCTCACCGAGCGAGCGGGCATCGGTCCGACGGAGCGCGAGCTGTTCCGGCGCGGGGCCGGCCCAGACCTCGCGATGGGTGTCCGGCCCGTCGGGCCGGAGCAGAAGGGTGTCGATCCGATGCTCACGTGCCGCGTCGACCAGTGCCGGGACGCCGTCAGCCGCGTCGGTCCGGCCGCCGTCGCGGGCCTTGGCCGCGGTGAACCGTTCCAGCGTGTCCGCCGCGTACCGACGGGAGTACGCGCGACGCTCTCGCGCGATCCACTCGTCGAGGCGGGTGGTGTCCGAGCCGGCCGCTCGCCCCCCGTGCTCCGTCTCGACGACGAGCGCCGGGAACCGGCCGGGCAGAGCCGCACGGACGGAATGCCGTTCCCGCGCGTCGCCGACCAGCACGATCAGGCGGGCGCCGGTCGTGCCGACGGCGTCCTCGACCGCCGCCGCCACGGTACGGGCGTTCTCCTCCCAGGTGTTCTCGACGCTCAGCTGGAAGTGGCGCTCGGACCAGTCGGCGGTGGCCGTACGGTGCACCGGCCAGTCGCGGCCCCGCACCGTACCGAGCGGGCTGCGTGCGGACGACGTCCGCAGCTCGATGTCGGCGCCGAGGCGATCGACGTGCACGACCAGTGTGTCCGGTTCATCGGGAGTCAGCTCCACGAGGGGAGCCACGTGCGGGAGAGGCGCCCAGACGCTGGAGGACTCGCCGGGCGGTGGAACGCTCAGCACGGGATCCAGTACGACCTGGCCGTGGGCGGCGAAGACCGCCCTGCCCGCGGTGTGCCGGCCGAAGTCGTACGAGTCGATCGTCCGGCGCACCGCCCGGCAGGTCTCCTGATCCGCCCCGTGCGCGGCCAGCTCCTCGCTGATCTGCCGTCCCGCGAGCTCGCGGCGGCTGAGCGTGGCCTCGTCGGCGACCGAGGTGTCGAGGTAGGCCGTGGCCCACGGGCCCGGGCGCTCGTACAGAGGTGTCAGGTGCGCGAGATCCATGATTTCCTCCCGGTTTGTCGAGGCAGGCTCGACCCTGCCGGGTACCCCGGTCGGCCGTAACCACACACCTGCCGAGTCGCACGCCGACGCAGTGTCCGGATGCGATGTTGATCCCGTTTGGGGTTCCCGCGGAAGGGAACTCGGCTTGGCGGCCGAGCGGTGGGCCGTGGGACCGGGTCGCGGAGCACGGGGTTCAGGGGTCGTGCCCGCGACCCGGCCTCGCACGGCGGCCGGACCGGGCGGTGCGCTTCCGCTTTCCGCACCTCGCTGAGGTGGGGCGCGTTTGGCAGGCATTCGTACGGGTATGCGAGTAATGTGCTTCGGACATGAGGTGCGCCCGTGGGAGTTCCGGGCGGCAGGTGTCCGGCCCCCGTGCCCTCCTACGGCGACTCAACGCAACGGCCGTCGAGGAGTGAAACGCGCATGCAGACTGCATCTGGCCAAGAATCACGCACGGACGGGGACGACTCGGCGGCGCACGAGGCTCTCCAGAGGCTGAGCGTGCTGCCTCCGGGCCAAGAGCGGGATGAGTTGCGCAGCGATCTGGTGTGTGCGTGGCTGCCGATGGCTCACCGGATAGCGTCACGGTTCCGCGACCGCGGGGAGGCGATGGACGACCTTCGGCAGGTGGCCGCCATGGGCCTCGTCAAGGCGGTGGACCGCTACGACCCGCTCCGCGGCAAGGCGTTCGAGACGTACGCGGTTCCGACGATCACGGGCGAGCTGAAGCGGCACTTCCGCGATCACACGTGGGATGTCCACGTACCGCGCCGTGTCCAGGATCTGCGCAACCAGGTCAGGACGGTCCGGCGTGATCTGAGCCAGACCTCGGGCGGGCGCGCTCCGACCTGCGCCCAGATCGCCTCCGCGGCCGGCCTCAGTGAGCAGGACGTGCTGCTGGGCATGGAGGCGCTGGAGAGCTACAGCGCCCTCTCCCTGGACGCCGAGCCGACAGGGGTAGAGGGCGGCAGCCCGCTGTCCGAACGGCTGGGCTCCACCGATCGGGCCCTGGACGTCGCCGTCGACCGGGAAGCCGTGAAACCGGGTCTGCGCAAGCTGCCGGAGCGGGAGCGCACGATCCTCTACCTCCGCTTCTTCCGTGACATGACGCAGGTGAGCATCGCCGCACGGCTCGGCATCTCCCAGATGCACGTCTCGCGGCTGCTCAGCCAGTCCTGCGAGCGGCTGCGCGACGACGCCCTCCAGGGAGCGGCATGACCGTCCCCGCCCCGCGTCCACGCCGACGGGGCGACCGGCGGCCGGTCGTCCCGCTCAAGCCCACCGCGCCGGCAAGCAGGCCATGAGGACGGCGCTCGCCCGCGTGACACCGCGCCTGCGCCGGCCCGACGCGTACCAGGTGACGCAGTCCCTGAAGGCTGCCGCCGCGGCCATCGTCGCCTGGGCGCTGACCGGCTGGTGGCTGACGGCACCCATGGCGCTGATGGCTCCCTGGGCGGCTGTGGCACTGGTGCAGGGGACCGTCTACCGGTCGGTGCGCACCGCGACCCAGCTCCTCCTGATGATCACGGCCGGGACCCTGCTCGCCGCCGGTGCCGCCGCCCTCACGGGCAACACGATGGCGGCCATGGTCATCGCCCTCCCCCTCACCGTGCTGCTCGGCAACCTGGCGCCCGTCGGCGGCCAGGGCTTGTACGCCCCGACCACCGCCCTCTTCGTGCTGGCCTACGGCTCGTACTCGTTGCCGGCCGTCGGGCACCGGCTGCTGGAGACGGCCGTGGGGGCCGCGGTGGGCATCGCGGTGAACGCCGCGGTCCTGCCGCCCGCCCACTCGCTCCACGTCAGCAGGCTGGCGTGTGCGCTGCCGCGCGACTGCGCCGAGCTGCTGCGCGACATGAGCGACGGCATGGGCGACGGCATGCGGAAGTACGACGCGCAGCGGGCGGAGCGCTGGCACCGGAGCGCGCACGACCTGTTGGGCGCGCTGTCCGAGCTCCACGTGGCGCGGGGCTGGGACGCCGAGAGCTTCCGGCTCAACCCGGGTCACCGGCTCCGTCGCCGGACGCCCACTCCGTCCACCGCGTGGGACATCGTCTGGGCCCGGGTGGCGAATCGGCTGCTCGCCCTCACCCTCACGCTGTGGGAGACCACCTCCGAGCAGCGATGCCTGCCGCTGCCGCCGCACCGCGCCCTGGCCGAGGTCGGCCGGCTCCTGACGGCCGTGGGGGAGGTCTGCTCGGCCGACGAAGCCATCATGGCGCACGGCACGGACGAGGAGCGGTGCGGCCGGAGGAACGACGCCCTGGCAGCCGCCCACCGGGCCCTCGCCGATCTGAAGGAACACCTGCACGGTCAGGGCCCCGAGGTCGGGGCCGCGCTCGGCAGCCTGACGGCCGACTGCCAGGCGCTGCTCGACGACCTGGCACCCGATGGAGCGGACACGGACGTTCCGCCCGCCCGTGCACGACGAGGAGAGGGACCCCTCTGATGCCGTCACCCTTGGACACCCGGTTGGACGACCTGCTCCGGCCCCGAGGCGAAACGGGGCGCGTCCTCGTCACCGGCTGGTTCAGCTTCCTGGACGGGGAGGTCACCGCCGGCGACGCTCTCGCCCAACGGGCGGTCTCGCCTCGCTCGACCGGCTGGGCATCGTGCACGACACGGCATGGAGCCCCGCATTCGTCCCGGGCGGACTGAGCCTCGACGAGGCGCTCCCATCGCGTTATGAGCAGCTGCTGTTCGTGTGCGGCCCGGTTCACGGTGCACCGTTCACGCGGCTTCACGAACGTTTCGCCTCCTGTCGTCGTGTCGCCGTCGGTGTGAGCGTGGTGGACCCCGACAGCCGGGCGGTCCGGGGGTTCCACCGCGTCCTGGCCCGCGACGGACCGGACGCCGCCGCGCTGCCGGATCTCGCGACGGATGCGCCGGCCTCGGCTGCCGCTCCCGTCGTGGGGGTGGCTCTCACGTACGGCCAGGGCGAGTACGGCGACCGCCGCGCCCACGACCGTACGGCCGAGGTGCTCCTCCCCTGGCTGGCCCATCAGGACTGCGCGAGGATCGACGCCGACACCCGTCTGGCCCACGACGACTGGCGCCATTGCCGCACGCCGGACCAGTACCTCTCCCTGATCGGACGGCTCGGCCTCGTGGTCACCGACCGGCTGCACGGCCTGGTGCTCGCTCTGCGGGCCGGCGTCCCGGCGCTGGCGGTGGACCCGGTTCTCGGCGGGGCCAAGGTCACGGCGCAGAGCGGGATCCTGCGCTGGCCGGCGACGGTGGGCAATGAGAATCTGTCCACCGTGCTGCTGGACCACTGGTGGAAGTGGTGCCTGTCCCCGGCGGGGAGCGCGGCCGCGCACCGCCGGAGTACACGCCTCTCCCCGAAGTCCGGTCGGCCGATGGAGACCGCGCGCTTCTCACGTTTGGCTCCGGCCGACGGTGGTACCCGCCCGACGCCCGGAGCGGGAGCGGGCCCCTGCCCTTCGCCGACACCGCCCATGGAGGAGACATGACCGACGACAGCGTCCCGGTCGCCCTGGTGACCGGGGCGGACTCGGGCATCGGCAGAGCGGTCGCCGTCCGGCTCGCGCGGCAGGGGATGGACGTGGGCATCACCTACCACCGCGATCGTCGGGGCGGCGAGGACACCGCCGCCGAAGTCCGCGCCGCCGGCCGACGTGCCGCGGTCGCCCGGCTGGACCTCACCGACCTGCCGGCCGCCGCCGACGTGGTGGATGACCTGGCTGACGAGCTGGGCCGGGTCGACGTACTGGTCAACTGCGCGGGCACCGGAACGTCCACCCGGTTCCTCGACCTGGACCACGCCACGGTGCGGCAGGTGATCGACGTGGACCTCATCGGCCCCTTCCTGTGCTCGCAGCGTGCGGCCCGCCGCATGATAGCCCAGGGGGACGGCGGGCGCATCGTGAACGTCACCTCGGTGCACGAGCACCAGCCCCGGGTCGGCGCGGCCCCCTACTGTGCCGCGAAGGGCGGGCTCGGCCTTCTGACGCAGGTGATGGCCCTGGAGCTCGCCGAGTACGGCATCACGGTGAACGCGGTGGCCCCCGGGGAGATCGCGACGCCGATGACAGGCCAGGAGGACACCGAGGTGGAGGGCGTGGACCGGCCGGGCATCCCGCTCGGGCGACCCGGCGACGCCCGGGAGGTCGCCGCCGTGGTCGCCTTCCTCGCCGGTCCGGAGTCGTCCTACACCACCGGAGCCTCCTGGGCGGTGGACGGCGGAATGCTGCGCATGGGGCCTCAGGCCGGCTCCCACCTGCGCTCCGACGACTGGCGCCGCCCCTGACGCGACCGCCCCCGCCGGCACCCCGTCCGCGCGCACCACGGAGGAAACCATGGCCGACAGCACTCTCCCGCTCCTTCTCCAGGGTTACGCCTGGCTTCCCGACCGCAGGCGCCGCAGCGGCGGAGCGCCTGTGCGTACACGCCTCCTGGGCAAGCGGGCCATCGCCCTGCACGGCCCGGCCGCAGTGCGGTTCTTCTACGACGAGAAGCACATCCTGCGCCACGACGCCCTGCCGCAACCGGTGATCGACACGCTGTTCGGCCGGGGCGCGGTCCACACGCTGGACGGCGAGCGCCACCGGGTGCGCAAGGCGCTGTTCACCGGCCTGCTCAAGGACCCGTCGGCGGTGCGGGACCTCGCGCGGCAGGTGGGCGGGGAACTGGAGCGGGCACGGCAGGAATGGTCGCGCGAGGACCGCGTCGTCCTCTTCGACGCGTTGGCGAAGGTGCTCACCCGCGCGGTGCACGCCTGGGCCGGCGTCCCCCTGGACGAGAACGCGCTGACGCGCACGTCGCGCGACCTGATCGCCATGGTCGACGGCTTCGCCGCCGTCGGCCCCCGCCATCTCGCGGCACGACGGGCTCGCGGGCGCCAGGAGGAGCGGCTGGCCTCCCTGGTGGAGGCCGCTCGTGCTGACGCCGGTCCTGGCGGCGGCCTCAGCCCCACGGTGTTCCGGACGATCGCGGCACACCGGAGTGCGGACGGGTCACCGCTCACGCCGCGCACCGCCGCGGTCGAACTGCTCAATGTGCTGCGGCCGACGGTGGCCATCACCTGGTTCGCCGTGTTCGCCGCGCACGCGCTGCACCGTCACCCCGAACACCGGGAGCCCCTGGCAGACGACGACGCCCCCGAGTCCGCGTGGGCGTTCGCCCAGGAAGTCCGCCGGTTCTACCCGTTCGCCCCCTTCGTGGGAGGCCGGGCCGCCGAGCGGCTGGAGTGGGCCGGGCAGACGATCACCCCCGGCACGATGGTGCTGCTGGACCTGTACGGGCTCGATCACGACGCGGATCTGTGGCCCGAGCCCTATCGCTTCGACCCGTCACGCTTCCTGGCGGGCCCCGCCCCGGCCGACGCGCTTGTCCCCCAGGGCGGTGGCCCGGCGGAGGGCCACCGTTGCCCTGGGGAGGACGTGACCGTCGCCGTCCTCGCGACGGTGGCCCGTTTCCTGGCGCGACTGCCGTACGTCGTCACCGAGCAGGACCTGCGGATTCCGCTGCGGAGGATCCCTACGGCCCCCCGCAGCGGATTCGTCATCAGCGATGTCGCGGCACCATCTGCCGCGGGCCCCACGGAGGGGGCGGCCCTCGCCTGACCCGTACGGAGCGGCCCGCTCCGTACGTCCGTGCCATCGGCTGTGTCGGCTCTGCGCGAGCATGCCCTCGCGGAGCTTGGCCAGGAGGCGGTTGAGGAACTGTGGGCGGGCAGACTTCGCGATGGAAGGAAAGACATATCCGTAGGGAACGAGAGCCGGATCCTGGTGGCCGACGCCGGGTCGTCCAGCCTGCGTCTGACGGTATTCGGCGACGGCGGCGAGATCCTGGCCGACCACCGCGGCGACTCACCGCCCGGTGACGACGCGGCGGGCCCGCTCCGAGGACTTCGGCGTACGACGCTACGGCTTCCACGGGCTGTCGTACGCCTGGGCTCTGGACCGGGCCGCCGAGCTCCTCGGCAGGCGACCGGAGGACCTTCAACCTGGTGATCGCACACCTCGTCCGCGACCGCGCGGCGGGAGACGAGCGCGCGGCCCTGGCTCTGGACGTCTTCACCCACCACTGCCGCAAGGGCGTCGCCGCGATGGCCGCCTCGCTGGAGCGGCTGGACGCCCTCGTCTTCACCGGGGAGATCGGCGAGGACCAGCCCGAGGTGCGCGAGGAGGTCTGCGCCCGGCTGCCCGCGCTCGGCCTCGCGGGCGGGCTGCGGGGGATCGTCGCCGAACGCCCCGAAGTCGTCAGTGGGCCGGGAGCGCGGATTCCCGTCATCGTCGTACCTACCGGAGAAGCTCAGCAGGTCGACCGTGAGACCCGGGCGCTTCTGGGCCGCCGGCACGGGGCCCGCGCAGCGGCTGACGGGCCGTCGACGCGTGGGGCGGTGGGTGGCGGAGCAGGGTACGGCGACCCCGTGCCATGCGCGCGCCACACCGAGTCGCCGTGTGGCGCTCGTCGAACCGCGGCGGGCGCTACCGGCCCGGTGTGCGGCCAGGAGCTCGGCGGCCCGGTCCATGACCCCGCCGGGGCTGTGGCCGATCGCCACACCGGGGCGGGTGGCCGGTGTGTCCCGCAGGTCCGGCCGGGCGCTCGATGGTTCGCAGAGGACCGGACCACCCGTGACCGCCCCCACAGTCGATCGTTGCCCATACGGTACTGGCGGCCGGAGCCGCGGAGGCCGACGAACGTGGACAGGACAGCGAAGCTGATGAGTGTGGACAGGAAAGTCTGCCCCGGACAACCGGTCGTGCCGCCCGGCACGGGGGTACTCGCCCCCTCCCGCGCCCTGCGGTTCTGGCTCGACCCGGCCAACCTCGCGGCCCGTCTGGAGCAGTCGGGTCCGGTCGTCCCCACCAGGACGGGCCCGACGACCGCCTTTCAGGTCAACGACCCGGCACTGCTGCGCAAGGTCGGCAGTGATGAGGACACGTTCCAGTTCTGGGGCCCTGACCCGAGCCTGCGCGACTTCAACGCGCACGGGGTGGTCGGCCTCGAGGGCGCCGCCCACCGGGAGCGGCGCGCACTGATGAGACCGGCGTTCACCGCGTCCCGGCTCACCGCTCTCGGCCCCAGTGTCCAGGCCCGTACCCGACAGCTGCTCGCCGAGCTGCCCGCGGACCGACCGCTCGACATGCGGGTGGAGATGAGCCGGCTCGCCTGCGGTCTCCTCGTCAGCTGTGTCCTCAACAGCGAGCTCGCTCCCGACACTCTGTCCAAGATCGCATCCGCCCGCTCCACCCTGTCCGGCGGCATCTTCTGGCGCTACGCCCTCGCACCCTGGCCCTGGGTGCCCGTGCCCCGGCGCCGCGCCAGCCGCCGTGCGCTCGCCGAGCTGGACGAAGCCGTCCGCCAGGTGCGAGCCCACCACCGGCCCGACCCGGACGGGCAGGACCTGGTGTCCGTACTCGAAGCCGCCGCTCCCGGGAACCCCCATGTGGTGCAGCGCGACATTCGTGCTCTGCTGATCGCAGGCATGGAGACCAGCGCCTCCACCCTCGCCTGGGCCTGCTACGAACTGGGCCGCCACCCGCACTACCAGCAGGCTCTCCAGGACGAAGCCGACGCGGCACCCGATACGGACCGCCTCCAGGCACACCAGCTCCCGCTCGCGACCGCCTTCGTCCAAGAGGTCACCCGCCTCCACGGCATTCCGTTCCTGGTCCGCCGCACCCGCCACGAGACCTGCCAGGGAGGTGTGCGCATCCCGGCCGGAGCCGTGGTCACGCTGCCCCTGGGGGCCCTGCGCCGCGACAGGAACCGCTACCGCGACCCGGGCGTCTTCGACCCGCAGCGCTGGCTCCCCCACGCCGAGCCGCCACCGGCCCCCACCGCGCTGCTCGCCTACGGCCTGGGTCCCCGATACTGCCCCGGCGCAGCTGCGGCCGATGCGATGCTGCCCGTCGCCCTGGCGACCCTGGCCGGCTCGCGCACGCTGCGCCCGGCGCGGCCAGGCCGCAAGATCGGCGTGAGCCTGGAACTCACACCGACGCCCAAGGGCCTGACCATGTACGCCACACCATGCGAGCTCCGGCGCTGAAGCGTGTTGCACAAAGCTGTTCGCGGACGACGAGCTCGGCGGCATCCTGGCCTTCTCCTCCACCCATCACACGCCTCCCGAACTGCTGCCGCTCGTTTGTTCGCCGAGTGCTGGCCACTGCCCGCCCCTGCGATCCTCACGGCGGGCCGGGCCGTCCCTCCACCGCTCGCCTCTGGCCTGCCTGCCCGGGCGCGGGCGACCGGTGCTGGGGGCTTGGGGCTTCTCCCGTGCCCGATTCAGGCGTCGTGTGCTCACGGATACGGCGGCAGGACTCCGTGATGAGGCGGGACACGCGAAGTGCAGGATGAGGTCGTAGGGGCCTGCCAGTTCGTCCGCAGCCCGGCCGGAAGAGACGTCGCAGCGAGTGAACCGGAACCCCTGACGGCCCTCCAGATGAGCGATGTTGTCCATGGACCCGGACAGCAGGTTGTCCGCGCAGTCGACTTCGACTCCTGCGTCCAGCAGCCGCTCGCACAGATGAGAGCCGAGGAATCCGGCGCCTCCGGTGACGACGGCGCGACGCCAGGGGGCTGGTGTCGTCATCAAGGACATGGGTCCGCCTTTCGCCCGTGCAGGGGTGTCACACACGACCCCTGGGCAGCACCAGGCCTCTGGCGGCCAAGGGGCGGCAAGGGCCGGGCCGGGATGCTCCGCCGAACAGTGCGGCACCATGGCAGGCGGTAACCCAGGACGCCCGCCGTGGTCCCGACGGGCACGGCGGGGTGAGTTCCCCGGCGCGTACGTTTCACACACGGAAGTCCGCCGGTTTCCGCGGTATCCCCCGAACGGCCCGCCGCGGTGGACATGTGCTTCGGCGGCGGGGCGCGTGGGGGCCCGCCTGCTCCCCGTCTGCGGCGGGTGGGGAACAGGCGGGCCCGTAGCGATCCGGCAGTGGCCTCAGTCGGTGGAAAGCGCCTCGATGAGGTCTCCGACCTGGGGGTCGGGCAGGGCGCGGGCGACGTCCGCGGTGGCGACCATGCCGACCAGGGTGTGGCCGTCGATGACCGGCAGCCTGCGGACCTTGTGCGAGGTCATCGTGCGCAGGATCTCCTCGGCGGGGTCGTCGGCGCCGATGGTCACCGCCTCCCCCTGGGCCAGCTCGCCGGCCGTGCAGTCCGCCGGGTCCTTGCCCGCGCCGAGCACCTTGATCACGATGTCGCGGTCGGTGAGGACGCCCTTCAGCTTGTTGTCGGTGCCGCAGATCGGGAGAGCGCCGACGCCGAGGTCCTTCATCTTCTTCGCGGCGTCCAGGATGTTCTCCTTCTCCCCGACGCACTCCGTGCCGCTGGTCATGATCTCGCGTGCGGTAGTCATGGGTCTCGTTCCCTTCCTGGGATAGTGCGGATCGTCCGTGGCGCGGCGGGTTCCCCATGGGAGACGTTCCTAACGCCCGGCTCTTCCGTTCGGGCGTATGCGACCCGCGGAGCCGCTACAGGGGGGTGCCGCCGCCGCGTCGACGACTCGGCGGCCCTGTGGCCCTGCGGGTCCTGTGGCCCGGAACGAAGCTCGGTTGCCGGAAAAGGCCGCTGCGTCCACGTGTGCCTCGGCGCGAAGGGGTACTCGGAGTGCATGAGCACAGGAAACCCGGACCCGGATCCGCGCGATACGCCAGGCCTGGAGCCCGGCGGCGGAATCACCCCCGGCGACACTCCCCCCGGTGAGAGCAGCACCTCCGAAGCGGGACCGCGTCACGCACCGCCCAAGGGCTGGGCCATGGGCCCGCTGATCGCGATCATCACGGTCACCGTGATGGTGGCTGCCTTCTTCCTTGTCTACGCCCTGCTCCTGTGACCGCGGTACCCGCTTCTGTAGGAAGCTCCCACCGACGACGGCTCTTCAGCCCTCGACGCCGGTGGCGTCGTGCGAGGCGCCGACCGGCTTGGATTCCGGGGAACCGCGCTGGCGCAGGTAGACCGACAGGATGACCATGGAGGCCACCGCGAGAAGTTCGGACTGCCAGTTCTGCAGCGTACGGCTCCAGAAGTCGGCCGACAGAAGGTACCCGCTCCAGCCGACGGGCGGCTGAAGGTTCCGGAGCCGCTGTTCGTTGTAGGCCGCCGTGCCCGCGACGGACTGGGCCAGCCACGACAGGAGGAACAGCGCGGCCATGACCAGGCCCAACGAGCGCGAGAACAGTTTCTGGCGGATTCCCCCGGCCGCCGCCCAGCGGGGGGAGTCGTCACGGGCGTGGGCTCCGACCCGCTGCGTCTCGTCGTCCTCCGGTCCCGCCCTGTCCATCTCCTTCGACTCGGGGGAGCCGCGCTGGAGCAGCCAGACGGTGCCGAAGATGTAGAGGAAGAACTGCAGGTACTCCGACTGCCAGTTCTCGGTCACATCGACGGCGAAGTCCGACGACATCAGGTAAGCGCTCAGGGACACCGGCGCCAGGGAGTCGACGAGCAGCCCGTTGTTGAACTCGGCGTGGCCCACGAGTGCCTGTCCGGCGAGGGTCAGCAGAAAGGCCGCGGCGAAAGCCAGCGTGAGCGAGTTGTCCCGCAGGAATCTACGCACCGGACGCGGCCTTCCCTCTCGCACGTCCTCGTCGACGAGGCGGCAGCCCCCTCATCTGTGCATCAGACCCAGCGCGGTGAAATAGGCGAGCCCGCAGACGACGACGGTGAGACAGAGGACGAACAGCGCTTTCGTCACGGTCACCCGCCTTCGACGACGCAGGTGTACGGCCGCCCCGGGTCCGGCGTACAGCCGGCGGCCACGATCTTCCACCCGTCGGGGAAGCGTGACAGGAACAGCGTGTCACCGTCGAAAACGGTACGGCCCTGGTTCCCGTACACGTCAACGCCGCGGACCGGGCCGGCCACCGGCAGCTCTTCGCCCGCGATGACCGCGACACACGGCTTGCCTTCGGAGGATTCGAGCGTGTCGCGGGTCGCGGGGGCCAGCAACGCGCACGTCGCCGCCGCATTTTCGGTGCGCAGCCCCTCTCGGAAGGCCACGGCCGCGTCCCGCACCTCGGCCGTGCGGCCGCCCGCCCCGCCGCACCCCGTCAGCAGGAGCGTCGCCGCGAGCAGGGGAGCCAGTAGCGGAGCCGCGCATGCTCCTGGGGAGCGGCAATACGCCATCGTGTCTCCGTCCGCCGACCGGCCCTCCGGGGACATCATGGGCGTGTGAGGACGCCCGCCGCCCCTCCGACACGCCTGGGCGCGGAATCCCGGGTCGGCCGCCGGCGGCGGCGCTCCCGACGGCCCCCGCGGCTCGGCCCCTGGGGCCGTCGGCCGGTACTGCGGGCGGGCCGTCACACAGGAGGCCACCGACGACTCCCGGGGAAGGCCCGATACGGCGCCGCTCCAGCAGTGCCGTCACGCACGGCGCCGGGGCGTCGCTCACGGGTGGTCCGGGCGCTCCTCGGGCGGGACCCCGCCGCCGGGGCCTCCGCCCTTGCCTCCCTTGTCCGTTCCGTGCGCGTGCGCGCCCCCGCCCCGGGGCGTTCCAGGCTCTCGCGCCTTCCTTTCGGCGCTGTCCTGCGGGGTTGCCCCACCCTTGTCGCTGCGCCGCTGTTCCGGTTGCTGCGGGTTCGACATCGCGATCGCTCCCTCCGCTTGGATCGGTGTGCCACCCGAGTCCCCGAGTGGCTTCCTCCCAAAACATGTCTCCGCCCTGATCCAGTCTCTGCCCGATCGAGGAGGACGTCTCACGCCTGCGCCTCTCCTGGCGCCCTTGCCGGCCGGTCCGGCTTCCGGCGTCTCGCGGAGCGGAGCGGCCTCCGCCCGGTCGGGAGGCATCTCGTTCGCCATGCCCTGAACCTGAATTTCGGTTCTGGCCGGCTTCCCGCGACTGCGTCCGGCCCCGCCGCGTTTGGCAGCCGACCACGGTGGTACCCGGCGACAGCAGGGCCGCTCGACGCGCACCACGTCGCGCGCACCACTGGTGGTGAGCTACCGCGCAGACGCCTCCACCGAGCCGCGACCGATCTGGGGAGATGACGTCATGACCGACCCCCGCCCCTTCTTCGGGCAGGACGAGTCCTACTGGATGGATACGACGGATGCGTCGCCCTACTCGCGCCTGACCGAGGACATCGCCGTGGACGTCGCCGTGGTGGGCGGCGGCATCGCGGGGCTGAGCACGGCGTGGGAGCTGGCCCGGGCGGGCCGGAGGGTCGCGGTGCTGGAGGCGGACCGCATCGCGTCCGGCGTCACCGGCTACACCACGGCCAAGGTGTCGGCGCTGCACTCGCTCGTGTACGACCGGCTGCGGCGGGCTCATGGCGCCGAGGCCGCCCGGCTGTACGCCGGCTCGCAGCTGGACGCGGTGGAGCGGCTGGCGGCGATCGTCGACGAGCTGGGCATCGCCTGTGATCTGGAGCGGGTGAGCGCCTACTCCTACGCGGCAGGGCCCGCCTCCCGCGCGGCCGTCGAGGCTGAAGCCCGTGCCGCTGCCGCAGCGGGTCTCGAGGTCTCGTACGTCACCGAGACGGAGCTGCCCTTCCCGGTCGGCGGCGCGGTACGCCTGGACGGACAGGCGCAGTTCCACCCGCGCGCCTACCTCCTGGCTCTGGCCGAAGACTTGCTGGGTCTCGGGGGCCTCGTCTTCGAACGGACCCGGGTCACCGGACTTTCGGAAGGGCAGCCGTGTCGTCTGACCACGGAGGACCAGCGGGTGGTGACGGCCCGGGACGTGGTCGTCGCCACCCACTACCCGGTCTTCGACCGCGCGATGCTCTTCGCGCGGCTGTCGCCCCGGCGGGAGTTGGTGGTCGCCGCGCCGGTGGCCACCGACCGGGCTCCGAAGGGGATGCACATCACCGAGGACGAGGGAAAGCGGTCGGTGCGTACCGCGCCGCTCGACGAGAGCCGCCGTCTGTTGATCGTCACCGGGGAGAGCTTCACGCCGGGCACGGGTGACCCGCGGGAGGGCTTCCGCCGTCTCGACTCCTGGATGCACGAACGCTTTCCGGTGGGCGCCACCACCTATCGGTGGGCGGCACAGGACAACGACCCCAGCGATACCGTGCCGCTCATCGGCCCCCTCCATATCGGGGCTCGTCATACCTACGTGGCAACCGGCTTCGGTGGCTGGGGAATGACCGGCGGCGTCCTTGCGGGCCGGCTGTTGACCTCTCTGATCACCGAGTCCGAAGCCCGGCCGGCCTGGGCGGAGCTGTACGATCCGCGACGTATCGCGGGTGTCCTCCGCGAGGGCGCGGCGCTGCTGAAGCAGCAAGCCGATGTGGCCAAGCACTTCGCCGGGGACCGGATGCGGGTGACCCACGTCGACTCGGTGAGTGACATCGCGCCGGGCACGGGCGCCGTCGTGCGGGTGAAGGGGCGGCGCTGCGCCGTTTACCGGCATCAGGACGGCACGCTGCGGGCCGTCTCCGCCCGCTGCACCCACCTCGGCTGCCTGGTGTCCTTCAACGACGCGGAAGTCACCTGGGAGTGTCCGTGTCATGGGTCCCGGTTCGGAACCGACGGCGCCGTGCTCCAGGGGCCGGCGACACGCGCTCTGGAAAGGCTGGAGGTCCCCGGCGAGGCGGAGTGAGCCCAGTCGGAGGGCGTCGGCTCCCACCGAACCGTGACCCGTCCGAGAGGCGGACCCATGCGATTCCGGGATCGAGAACAGGCGGGCCGTGAGCTCGCCGAACGGCTTCTGGCGTGGTCGGCCGACCACGGGATGACCGACCCCGTCGTCCTCGCGCTTCCCCGCGGCGGCGTCCCCGTGGCGGCACCCATCGCATCGGCGTTCCAGACCGCGCTGGACGTCCTGGTCGTACGCAAGATCGGGCTGCCCGGCCGGCCGGAGAACGGTATCGGTGCGGTCGTCGGCGACGACCCGCCGCTGTTCGACAGAGAGGCACTGGAGATGTTCGGCCTCTCCGAGGACCGTCTCGGCCCCCAACTGGCCCGGGAACGCGCGGAGCTGCGCCGTCGCGAGGAGCTCTATCGGGACGGCCGGCCCGAGCCCCGGGTCGCTGGCAGGACCGTGGTTCTGGTCGACGACGGCCTCGCCACCGGGCTCACCGCCCAGGCCGCGCTGCGTCACGTGCGCCGTCGGGCTCCGGGCCGGCTGATTCTCGCCGTACCGGTCGGCGCTCCCGGCAGCCGAGAGCGCCTGCGCGGGGATGCGGACGATGTCCTCTGCCTCCAACAGCCGCCGGGCCTCCGGTCGGTGGGCGAGTGGTACGACGACTTCGACCAGGTGACGGACGGCGAAGTCCTCGCCCTCCTGCGCGGCCGCTGAGAGCATCGGCCGTCCTCGGCGGCATCGGATGGACCTGCATGTGAGCGCGGACGAGCGCGTTCATGCAGGTCGCCGCAGTCGAAGTCGACAGGAGCTTCGGCTGACGGGGGCGGCCCGGCTGGGCGGGGCGCGATGCGCTGTGCGGCTGCGCCGCTGCGCCGCTGCGCCGCTGCGCCGCACCAGCTTTCGCAGCGCGGGCCGGTCGCCGATCTCCGGCCACCCGGGCGCGGCGACGGTCAGTTGGCCGCGCTGCGGGCTCGTCCCGTGGCTGCCGTGTCGACGAAGGCGCGCTCCTGCGCCCGCGGATACGCCACTCGTATGCTGCCTGCCGATCAGGGAACTTCCGTCGTGTTTTTCGTGTCTTATCTGACTTTCGTGACGATTCATGGCATGTCTTAGGCGATCAGGTGATCAGTACGACAATCATCTCGGCTTGAAGGAGCCTTCATGCGCATCTCCAGTTCCGTCCGCTCCCGCAGCGCCCGCACGGGCGCCAAGGTGGCCGTCGCAGTCGCGGTCGCCGGCGCCACCCTGGCCGGAGCACCCGCCGCCTACGCCCTCCCCGGCGACAGCGGCAACATCGACATCCGCTCGGTCAGCTGGCACTCGCGCAGTGACCGCGACGGGGTCGAGGTCTGCAAGTTCGTGCTGGCTGCGAGCAACTTCGAGTCGTTCCCCTCGGTCCCCTGGACGATCACCGAGCAGCCCCCGACCGTTCCGCCGGGCACCACCCTGATGGACAGGCTTCCGCTCATCAACGGCAGTGCGCGCAGCGAGACGTACCTGCTCCCGGAGGGCACGTACCAGCTGGTGTGGGTTGTCCCGGCGGGCCCGAAGCAGAAGAGCTTCAAGGTCGAGTGCCCCGACCGCGGTCACGGCGGCGGCAAGCCCCACAAGCCGCAGAGGCCGATCGGCGGTGTCCCCGCGGGCGGCGGCGGTGTCCCGGACATGGAGCCCGTCAGCTCCGAGAGCGACTCGAACGCCGGAGCGGCCGCCGCGCTGGCTGCCGGCGCCGCCGGAGCCGCGGGCCTGGTCATGATGCGCCGGTCCGCACGTCGCCGTGCCCGTGGCGAGGCGTAACGCCCGCTGCCGACGGCGACGACGAGGACCGACGCGCGCGTGCCGTCTCACCATGACGCTGTGCGTGACGTTCTCCCTGGTGACCGGCATCGTCTGGGTGTCCTCGGGCTCCTCCGAGGACACCCGGACGGTCGCCGCCGCCCGCGGCAGCGACGCCGCGGGCGGCGGGAGGGAGCCGTTCCGGCGGGCACCGCACGAACCGGAGAAGCACGTGCCCGCCTCGCACGCTCCCCTGGTGCCCTCCCGCCCGCTGAAGGTCGCCATTCCCGCCATCTTCATCGAGGCCGCGGTCACCGGACTCGGACTCGACGCGAAGGGCCGGCTGGGAGCCCCGCCGTTGAGCAAGCCCAAGCTGACGGGCTGGTACGAGAAGGGGCCGTCGCCCGGTGAGAACGGCACGGCGCTGCTCGTGGGCCACCGGGACACCAGGACCGGCCCCGCCATCTTCCTCAACCTCAACGCACTGCGCCGGGGCGACAAGGTCAACGTGGTGCGTGCGGACCGCAAGACCGCGGTGTTCACGGTGGATGCGGTGAAGACGTACACGAAGGACAAGTTCCCCGACGACAAGGTGTACGGGGAGACCGGGCGGCCTGAACTACGGCTGCTGACCTGCGGCGGGCGTTTCGACGAGAAGGCGGGCTACTCGGCGAACGTGGTGGTCTTCGCGCATCTCACGTCATGGAAGAAGGCGGCCTGAGCGCCGCTCGGGTCGGCCGGTACCTCGGGGACAAGGTGCCGGCCGCCCTCACGACCGAGGCGGGGCCCTCACTCAGAGGTTCCCCGCCCCGTACTTCAGCCGGGCGGGCGGCCGGCAACGGCCGGGTGAGGGCCGGTAGGACACGAGGGCCTCATGTCCGTCGCTGTGCCCGTGGCTGTGCCCGTGTCCGTGGCTGTGCCCGTGGTGCCATTGCGCCGGTGGGCGGCCCGAGCGCAGGGCCCGTACCGCCGTCACTACCAGGACCGCTCCCAGTGCCGCGATCAACGCACCGCTGATCGCGCCCAGCCATGCCAGTAGTCGTTCCCCGGCCAGGCCGACGCCCGCGGTGAGGATCAGGCCCATCGCCAGGACCCCGGCGGTGTGGGTGGCCGTGACGGTCGTTCCGACCGCGAGCGCGGCGCGTACCCCGCCCTCCCGTCTGGCCAGGCAGGCCGCGACCGCCAGTTTGGCGTGGCCGGGCAGTGCGGCGTGGCCCGCGCCCAGCAGCAGGGTCAGCAGGACGGCGAGAAGGCCCACCGACCACGTGAGGTCCCGGCCCGCGGTCAGACCGGTGAGCCGGCGCTCCAGAGCGAGGAAGAGCACGGTGCCCCGGTCCAGCGCCTGAACCGCCGGGGGCGCTCCCGGCGCACCCGCTCCCGGTGCGCCGGGAGCAGCGGCCGCGCCCCTGCCCGGCTCCGTACGCAGCTTCGCGGCGGCCACGGCGAGTGGCTGTTCGTTCCCCGCCGGGTAGTGGCGCAGGACGTCGCTCGGGCTGTCCGCGGGAACGGACGATGTGGCCAGCCCTACACGGTCACCCGGGACGGCGGTGATCTCCTTCCAGCCGGCCCGTTTCGCGTCCGCCCCCGAGGTGAAGGTGATGTCGGCGGGCCGGGAGAGATCGGCTTCGGCGCGCAGGGCACAGGTCAGCCGGGCTACGGGGACGCCGGCGGCCCCCTTCCCGTAGGTCAGGGTGGAGCGTGTCACGTGCCAGGCGACGCGCCTGCCGTCCACGGCGACGCGGGTGCGGTCGGCGAGCAGGGCGCATCGATCGGCTGCCCTGTCCGCCGCTTCGGCCGGTGCGATCGTGCCGTCGTGGTCGGTGTCCGTCGCTTCTTCGTCCTGCGCGGTGGGAATCTCCGCGCTGTCGACGACCGCGGTGTCGTCGATCCGGTCGTGCGACAGACGCAGTCCGTCGTAGTGGTTGACGCTGAAATTGCCCAGCGGGTGGGCTTGGGCCGTCGGTACCGCGGTGAGGCCGGACAGCACGAGCAGGGGCGCCGCGACGACCGCCGCACGGCAGGGAAACTTCATCGACTACCCATCTGCGTCGGGTCGGTACAGGGAGAGATACGGGTTCAGGGCATGGGCCTCGCTCAGGCGGCGGGTTCCCTCGGGCAGGGCGAGGGACTGCTCGATCGTGCCCCGGTGGTAGCGGAACAGAGCGTTCTTCCAGCCGGTGGCGGCCGCCCGGCGCGCATAGGTGAGGGCTTCGGTGTCGCGGCCCGCGCGATGCAGGGACCAGGCCAGCGCATCGGCGACGATGACGCTTCGGACGTGCTTCCACTCCCTGCGCGCGAGCTCCACCGCGACCTCGGGGTCGCCGTGGTCGGCCGCGTAGAGGATGAGATGCGGGTCGACGGGTCCGTCGTCCGCACGGGCCATCCGCAGCTGCGCCGCCAGGACCGCCCGCTCGCTTCCCCGGTGGGAATCTCCGCTCGCGCGCCGAAGGTCCAGGCTCTCCAGCAGGAACTGGGGCAGCGGCATCCGCTCGACGAGCCGTGTGTACAGATCGAGCGCCTTGTCCGGGTGGCCGCGCGCGGCGGCCACCCGGGCGAGTCCGGCCTGCCCGTAGGGGTGGGTCGGCACCACGCCCAGGGCGCGCCCGTAGTGTCGTGCCGCCCGGTCGATCTCGCCCCGGGACCAGGCCAGGTCGCCCAGGCGGGCCTCGGCGAAGGCTCGTTCGTCCTGGGTGACCGCGCTGTCCACGGCTCGCTGGAGTGCGATGGCGGCGTCCTCGGGTCGCCCGCCGGTCTCCAGGTCGTAGGCGGCTCTGCTGTAGGCGGCCGTGGCCGGGGCGATGTCGAGCATCCGCTGTACGGCGTGCCGCGCCTGCGGATAGTTCCCGAGCTGGATCTCGGCGTCCGCCAGTACGGCGTATCCGTCCGGCCGGTCGGGTGCCATCCGGGTGGCGCGCAGCCCGTGCAGGCGGCCCTCGCCGAAGTCGTGCCGGGCGTTGGCGAGCAGTCCCCGGCCTGTCACGGCCCGGTAGTTGTCCGTGCCGTCGAGGGCGAGGGAGCGGCGCAGCGCCGTGTCGGCTCCATCGAGCAGACCCGCGTCGAAGGTGGTGCGGGCCCGTTCGATCTCGGCGTGCGCCAGGTCGGCCCAGGCCGTCGGGTCGTCGGGGTGGGTCTCTGTCCTCTTGCGGATGGTGCCGACGGAGCCGGCGCCCTCACTGGAGGCGCCCGCGGGCGCGGTGGTGGCCGACGGCCGGGAGGTGTCGGGGCCGAGGAGGAGAAGTCCCGCCACGCACCCGGCCACGGCCGCCGCCGCGCCCGCGGCGGTGATCAGACGCCTCACGGGCCCGCGTGGGGCAGATTGAGGTACGGGAACGTGGCCTGCGCGTCGGCGGGTTGCAGGCTGAGGACCGGCCGCGGGAGCAGGTTCGCGGCGGACGGCCCGGCGGGCTCACCCTCCAGCATGCGGATCAGCGGCCCGTCGATGTTGTCGTTCAGCCGCCGCCCGTTCGGGAAGCCCTGGAGGTCGCCGTCGAGGACACCTTGGCTCTTCGGATCCGCGGTGACGGGAGTGCTGAGGTTGAGGCGCAACTGCTCGGCGAGCACGATGTGTTCGGGGTCCACGTCGGCGTTCATCGTGTGGGTGTTGAGGTCGAAGCCGAACGTGGATCCGTTGTCCTTGCCGATGCCCTTCATGAACAGGGCCTGGATGTCACGGCGCGGGGTGGCCGGCGCCGTACGGCCCTGGGCCCTCTCGATCCGGTGCGGCGGTACCGGGTCGAGGGTGGCGGCCAGGAAGTCGCCTTCCAGGTGGTCGTCCTTCGGCAGACGCGCCTGGAAGCGGTCTTCGGGCCCGCCGGGCCGGGCCAGGCCGACGGTGGAGCCGAACAGGGCGAACGCGATGTGCGGGGTGCCCTGCCGGGACACCTGCCGGAAGGTGGGGGCCTGCTTCGCAAGGCTGCGCTCCAGGTCCGCGCCCTGCCGGGAGACGGACGCCCACACGCCGACGACCGGGTTGCGTTCCGGGTCGCCCTTCAGGGCGATCTCCTTCTTGGGGACTTGCAGGATCAGGCTGTTCACGTTCAGCGCCGAGAGCGGCTGGGCGTCGGGCAGCCATCCGGGCACGGGTCCGCTGGTGCCGACCGTGTACAGGCCGAAGACCTGGGTGTCCGCCTTGAACGCCTCAGCCGCCTGGGTGGCCACGGTCCGTCCGCCGCCGGGGAGTTGGCGGGTCGCCTGCCTCCGCAGCTTGCCGTAGTCGGGCATCAGGGTCCGCCCGGTGTGGGTGGGTGAGGCGATCGCGTCCTTCAGGAGCGTCCGGCCGGCGCCGTCCGCGTCGATCTTCTCCAGAATGTACTTCTGGCGTACCCCGAGCGACCGGTCGTCGAGCGAGTTGACCGGCAGCGGCCCGACCTTCGGTCCCACCCCGAAGGGTCGGCGGTCCTCGTCCCGGAAGGTCCAGCGGTAGGTGGTGTCGGACGCACCGTCGCCGTCGGCGTCCGTGTGGATCTCGTACCGGGCGCCGGTCGCGAACGGGAAGTCCACCAGCGCGTTGGCCGCGGTGCCGGGGAGCTGGAAGGGGCGGACGTTCGCGATGAGCGTGACCATGTCCGTGTCGTCCGGGCTGGTGAAGGCGTACACGTCGGTCAGGTCCGCCGGGGAGTCCAGCACGGCCGAGGGGGCGTCGATGTGGCCGCCCGCTCGGCCGACGCCCATGAACTGTCCGGACAGGGCGGCTGCGGTGAGCGCGGCCGTGGTGGCGGCGAGGAGACCGATGCGTGGACGGGCCGGTGAGCCGCTCGCGGACGTTCTGGGGGTTGTGGGCACGCGAGTCTCCAGGGCTGTCGTGGGAGGGGAGTCACCACAGCCAACGGCGCGAATGATCTTGGAGTGACTGCTCCGCGTCGCTCGTCACTCGCCGCGTGGAACTTTCCCACCGGATGGACTAACGACCGGCCCGCATGGTCGAAAAACCATGCATGGGTAGGCATACTCATCGCGAAGTCGATCTTCGACCGGCTTGTCGTCCCGACGCCGAACTCTCTCTTGTTCCCGCGTTCGTGGACCCTCCGGGAAGAGCATCTGACGCCTTCCCCCCACACCCTCCTCACAGACTGGACCCCCCATGGGTACGCACGCGATCCGCCGTCTCATCGCCGTGGCCGCCGTGGCCGCGCTCTCCGTCCCGCTCGGCCTGACGTCGTCCGGGGCTGCCGCCCAGCAGCCGGCCGGCGCCGTCAGGACTGCTGCCGCCGCCCCGCTGCCGGGCGCCTACATCTCCCCGTGGGGCTCCGCGCAGGTGACGATCGGTGACGAGACCCTCGCCTGGATGGAGCGCGAGGGCATCGCCCTGGAGGCCATCAGCCCGTTCGTGATGGACGCCGACGGCCGGGGTTTCAGCATGCCCATCGGTTCGACGGCCGGTGACGGGCTCGACGCCAAGGGGCGCATTTTCTACCCCGGTGGACTCAGGATCAAGCACCAGGCGTCCGGCAAGAGCATCACCCTGCAGTCCACGTTCATCCGTGTCATGCCGACACCCGCCTACTCCGCGGGCGTGTCGATCGACGGCAAGAAGCTCCTTGAGGAAGTGGTGATCGCCGAGTCCACCTACGTCGAGGTCATGGCCGGCGCCCGTCCGAGCCCCACCGGTTTCCGCATCAAGAAGGCGCCGTTCTACGTCACTCAGGAGGCCGCTGACCTCTTCGCGACAGCCACCGGAGCGACGGCTCCCCGGGCCGGCAGCCTCTTCGGCACGCTCACGCCCAACTTCGACTACGTCCCGGGCGCGGCGACGCCGCCGGCGTTCCCGACCTTCCCGTAACCCGTAGCGCCAACGCGCAGCCTCGACCGGCGTCGTGGGTCACTGAACCGGACGACGCCGGTCGAGCAGCCGCTCAGACGGCGTGGACGACCAGCTTGTTCCGTTCGCCGTCGAACACCTCGCCCAGGGCACGGGCGTCCGGGTCGTTCGCGGCGAAGATCCCTGTCCGGTCGACGTGGACGGACAGGGTGCTGTGACGGTCGATCACGTCGGAGATGCCGCGTCCGTGGATGGTGTCCGCCCAGGCGTCGAGGTTCCGGCCGAACCAGTCGGGCAGCCCGCAGGGCCCGGTCACCGCGTCCCAGAAATCATCGAGCGTCTCGATCCGGCGGCCACGCAGGTCGATCAGCAGCTCACTTTCCGTCATATCGGCATCCTATCCGGACCGCCCTCTCCTCTGACCCGTACCAGGGGGACCGCCCGGTGGTAGCGCCGTTCGGGTTCCCTCTACGCCGATGACCAGCTCCGGAAGAAGTTCAGCCGGAGCGAGCCGTATCCCCGGCGCTCGCAGGCGGTTGCAGAAAGCATGACTACCCTGCGCAACCTTCGCCATGTGGCGGCCGCCGCCCTGATCCTGACCGTGTTCGCGGCCCCGGCCGCCTCTTCCGCCGCTCCCCTCCAGACCCCGGCACATCTCGCTGTGCGGTCGGCCGACATCATCGAACCGGCTCTGCCGGTCGAGGAGTTCCCCGGGCAGGTCCAGGAAGCCTGCGAGATCTGGAAGGACCTGACGTGGCCGCAGTCCTCCCGGCCCACCGACTACCCCGTCGCGGACACCCGTCTGGTCATCCGCGGCAGCAACGTCTACCGCAACCGCTCCGGGGACCTGCCCCTGGAGGGCCGCTACCGCGAGTACGACGTCAACCCCCGCGACCGGGGGGAGCACCGCGACGCCGAACGTGTCGTCCGTGACCAGGACACGCACACCGTCTGGTACACCGGCGACCACTACGACAACTTCCAGGAGATCTCCTCCGGTTGCGAGTGACGAGGACTACGGGCGCGGAGAGGGGGTCCCCACCGCGGTCTTCACCAGCTCCCTCACCTGGCTGACGATGTCCGCCCGGTTCCGCTCGAAGTCCGGGTCGGTGACCGTGCCCGTCCGCGGGTCCGTGTTCTCCGCGCCGAACCGCAGCACCGGAGTGTGGAGGTGACCGCCCGGCAGGTCGGGCAGGACCAGCCGGTCACGCAGCAGGGTGGCCCGGTAGGCGATCTCGTTGGAGAGGTAGTCGCCGCCGCCTCCGGCCCGCGACACCGAGCCGGCCGTGGGCCCGTCCGGCCTGGTCACCGGCTGGCTGCCGCCCGCCGGGATCTCGGTGACCTCGGTGTTGTCGTACACCGGGAAGCGGCCTGTGTCCGCTTCGGTGAGCTGCCGGTACGGGAGCGTGGTCGTCGTCCACTGCGGCTGCGAGCCGGGGTCGTCGACGGGGACGGTCCCGGTGCTCGCCACGTTCTCGTTGTCGGGGAAGCCGCCGCGCCAGGCGCCGTTGGTGCGCTCCACGTCGAAGCGGCCCTGGCGGCCCTGGCTGACGGTGGTGAACAGGTCCAGGCGGGGCAACTGCCGGGCGAGGGCCCGCTCGACGGCTCCCTCCGCGAAGTCCGCCCAGCGCACCGGGAAGACAACCGTCTCGATCCGGGCCGGTCCCTCCGCGGTCCGTATCAAGGTGCCGTCCAGGGCGAGCGCGCTCGCGCCCGAGGGATTGCCGATCCGGACGTCCCTGTCCAGGGTGAACGGGTCGAAGCCGGTGACGAGGACCCGCTTCACCCGGTGGCCCGGGAAGCGGATGTCGTGCTGGCCGCGCGAGGAGGTCTCCAGGGCGGTTTGCAAGGCCTTGCGTTGCTCGTCGCTCAGCCCGAACCAGGAGCCCCACGACCGGAGTTCACGGCCGAGCGCGAGTCGGGCCCAGTACAGCGGGCGGTCATCGCCCCGGCTCAGGTCGCCCGTGGCCGGCCCTCGGCCCTGAGCGCGGTCCACGGCACGCCGCCACAGCGCCGAGCCGTGGCGGGTGACTGCCCGCTCGGCCTGCGCGTAACCGCCGGAGTCCCGCAGGGCACGCTCGAAGCGCGGGGCGAAGGAGTCGAATCCGCTGCGCCGCAGGATCTCCTGCGGCGCGGTCCGATCGAGGCGCTGCTCCTCGACGGTCACCGCCGCGGGGGTGGGGGCGGCGTCCGCCGGGGAGGCGGCGGCGGGCAGGGTGGGCCCCGCGAGGACGAGCAGGAGCGCCACGCCGCCGAGGCCGAGGCGGGTGGTCGCGGAGAATGGGTGCGTCACGTGGGTCCCTTCGGGTCAACGGCTCGTCGCAGTATCGCGGCACCGCCGGAGACGAAGCCATGGGGCAAGAACCGCGCAAGTCCGTGGAGAAGGGGACGGAGTACGCAGAACATGCCCGCCCCCTCGCGGGCGGTGCTCCGCGGGCGCCGCCCGTCCCCCAACTCCCGCAACGCGTCGGCGGGAACCCGACCGGGCGCGGGGCCCGTTTCGGCCCCCTCCGTGCGCGCCGTCCCCTCGCTCCCGGGAGGACATCTGCCCGGCCGGGATGGACTCGGGCAGCGCGGCCCCTACGAGCGGCCGCAGCGCCTCACCGAGCTTCGGCACGGACCGGGGCGTACCGTACCTGGTCTACGAGGCGGGCGACCGGCTCGGGGGCTCGATCGCCGTCGCACGCGGCTGACGGCGGCAGGGGTGCGCCGGACGAACCGGCGCACCCCTGCCGTTCCCCGCCCTACCAGCCGACGCCGAGCCGCCGCGGACTGCGGGAGGTCGTCCCGGTCCGCCACACGACCGTGTCGACCGGGGCGGCCAGGCGCAGCTCCGGGAAGCGGGCGGCCAGGCGGTGCAGGGCGAGCTGGAGCTCCGTGCGGGCCAGCCATGCGCCGAGACAGTAGTGGGGGCCGGCGCCGAAGGATAGCGTGGGGGCCTCCAGTGGGGCGAACAGGTCATGGAGGGTGGCGGGCGGGAAGACCTCCGGGTCGCGGTTGGCCATGCCGCAGTCGGCGAGCACGATCGCGCCCGCCGGGATCGTCACTCCTCCCACCTCGACGTCCTCGGCGGCGTGGCGGGTGCTGCCCCGGTCGTCGCCCAGCGGGACGAGGTGGACGAGGCGGTCCACGAGACGCCCCGCGGCCTCCTCGTCGGCGCCGAGGCGGGACCAGGTCTCACGGCGTTCGCCCAGCAGGTAGAGCAGTGCGTTGCCGAGCATGGTCATCGTGCTGTCGTGGCCGCCGACGACCAGCCCGCACACCAGGGTGACCAACTGGGTCTCGGGAACGCCCCCTTCCTCGTCGGCCGCCGCGACCAGACCGCTGATCAGGTCCTCGCCCGGGATCCGGCGCCGCTCCTCCAGGAGGTGCGCGCCGAACGCGCTGAACTCCTTGAGGACCGCTGCCACCTGATCGCGCTCGTGGGTGCCGTCGGAGAAGGCGTGTTCGCTCCAGTGCCGTATCCGGTCCCACGCGGACTCGTCGAGCCCCATGAGGCGGCTGACCACCGCCGCCGGCAGCGGGAGGGCGAACTCCGCGACGATGTCGACCGGTTGGGGCCGGGTCTCCAGCCGGTCGAGGAGCTCCTCCACTATGGCGGCGATCCAGGGCCGCCAGCGGGCGACGGCCCTCGGGGTGAACGCGCGCCGCAGGGTGCGGCGCAGCCGGATGTGGTCGGGGCCATCCTGGTTGAACATCAGGTCGGGGTCGTTCACGAGGTCGGGTACGCCGGAGAGGGGCGGCGCGTCGGGGGCGTACAGCTGGGCCCGGCCGAACCGGGGGTCCGAGAGCACCTGGCGGACGTCCTCGTACCGGCTGACCAGCCAGGCGGGGCCGCCTCCCGGCAGCTCGGCGGGGCGGGGCGGCCCGGGTTCCTCGAAGAACAGGCGGTGGAGCGGTTCCGGGGGCTGGTGCGTGGGGTCGGTGGTGGTCAACGTGCCTCCTGGGCAGCACCGTTGGATCGAGCGGAGGGAGGAGGGCGCTCAGAGTTCGACGAGTACCTTGCCCCTGTTGGCCGCCCGGTCGCCGTAGAGGCTGCCGTAGGCGGCGGGGATCGCGTCGAAGCCGTGGTGCAGGGTGTGATCGCAGACGACCTCGCCGCGCCGGACGCGGCCGCCCAGGTCGGTGTGGAGGTCCTGCCAGTTCTGTTCGGTGAACCATTCCAGGGAGAAGATGCCGCGCACGGTGGCGCGCGGGAACATCAGGTAGGGCAGGAGCCGGGGGCCGGTGCCCTCGTTGCCGACCTGCGTCGCCCACTGCCAGCACACCGCCACCTGGCTCCCGATGTTGAGCAGGGAGAACACGGCGTCGGTGACCGCGCCGCCGAGGTTGTCGAAGTAGCGGTCGACACCGTCGGGGGCGGCCCGGACGAGTGCGTCGCGGACGGTCTCCGCACCGTCCCCGTGGCGGTAGACGATCACGGCGTCGAACCCGAGCCCGGTGAGGTAGTCCGCCTTCTCCGGGGAGGAGGTGGTGCCGACGACCCGGGCCCCGGCGAGCGCGGCGAGCTGGCCGACGAGGGCGCCCACCGAGCCGGAGGCCCCGCTGATGACGAGGGTCTCGCCGGGGCTGATCGTCATGTACTTGGTGAGGGTCCCCCAGGCGGTCATGCCGGGGCCGCCCATCACGCTGAGGGCGGTCGTCAGCGGCAGGGCGTCGTCGTACCACCGGGGGTCGAGCCTGCGGTAGGCGGGGAAGACCATGGGGAACGTGCCGGTCTGCCAGAGTTCGGGGACGCCGGTGCTGATCAGATGGGTGCGCCAGCCGCCGAAGCCCTGGACCAGGTCGCCGACGCGGTGGGCGGCACGTGGCCCGGCCTCCACCACCTCCATGATCGAGTCGGCGCCCATGTGCCGGCCGATCGGGGTGTCGAGGGCGATGCCCTGGAGGTAGGGGTCGACGGAGACGTACAGGGTGCGCAGGAGCATCTCGTCGGGGGCGAGGGTGACGTCGACGTTTTCGACGACTTTCTCGTAGACGCGGTCCACGTCGGGGACTCCTTCGACGTGTTCGCGGACCACCCATTTCGCGATCTTCATGGTTTCCTCTCGGTCGGTGCGGCGG
Source organism: Streptomyces sp. CNB091 (assembly GCF_000377965.1). Lineage (NCBI taxonomy): Bacteria > Bacillati > Actinomycetota > Actinomycetes > Kitasatosporales > Streptomycetaceae > Streptomyces > Streptomyces sp. CNB091. Next base: position 526,331 of record NZ_KB898990.1, on the reverse strand, counting down.
GGCGCACGGGCACGGGGATGACGCGGTGGGTCGGTGGTGCTGCGGTGAGGTCGAGCGACGCGGTGAAGGGCCGGTCGTCGTCACGGCAGACGAACTGCATGACGTGGCGTCCGGCGGCGGCGGCCCGGATGAGCCCGCCGGTGGTGGCCCAGACGCCGGACTGGTAGAAGTCGCGCAGTCCGGGGAGGCCCGGGCCGTGCTTCTTGATCAGCTCTTCGAGGGTCTCGCCGCTCTCGACGAAAGGCTGCCAGCCCAGCACGGTGCCGTCGTAGTTGCCGGTGTAGCGGACCTGGGTGAGGGGGCTGGAGACGTCCCGGACGACGATCGCGTCCCGCAGGCCGGGGTAGCGCTCTTCGAGGAAGCCGACGAGTGTCTCGCGGGCCCGGCGTTTCGCCGCGTAGTAGCCGCGCCCGTGCCGGACGGGCAGGGTGTGCAGTTCCTGGCCGCCGCGGGTGCGGGTGATCTGTTCGGGGCCCTCGTCCAGGGCGCGCCAGGGGGCGATGTCGCAGAAGTAGGTGGCGTAGACGACGGTGGTGCCGTCCGGGGACAGTTCGGGGTAGTGACGGCTGCGGAACTGGACGTTGATGCTGGGGTGGCGGATGCCGGTCAGTTCGGCGGCCGTCGCCCCGTCGAGGAGGTAGGTGGTGCAGGGGTCTCCCTCGGGGAAGGGGCGGGAGAGACCGAGGAAGAGGGTGAAGTAGCCGGGGAAGACCATGCCGGGTTCGTGGATGGTCTCGGTGTAGAGCTTGCGGTAGTCCTCGCCCAGGTACTTGCCCTCCAGGAACTTCATGGTCGTGGTGTAGCCGTCGCAGGCCGACACGATGATGTCGGCGCGCAGTTCCTGACCGTCGCTGAGGCGGACGCCCACCGCCCGGTCGTCCTCGACGATCACCGTCTCGACCTTGGTGTTGTAGGAGACCTCGCCGCCGAGCCGGCGGTAGCGGGCCTCGATCGACTCGGCGAGGCCGAGGGAGCCGCCTTCGGGGACTCCGGCGGAGAGGTTGGCGTGCGAGGCGAGCTGGAAGTGGAAGGGGAGGACGGGAAAGGCCGGGTGCTTCTCGTACAGGATGAAGTTGAAGGCCTCCCGCAGGAGGGGGTCCTTGAACTTCTGGGAGAAGTCGCTCATCAGGACGGTGATCGTGGTGCGGACGGAGTTGAAGTACGGCAGGAACGAGGCGAGCATCCGCCAGCGCTCCCGGCGTCCCATCAGTCCGACGGGCTTGAGGAAGGGGTAGACCGCGAGCGCCTTGCGGAAGCTGCGCAGTTGCGCGCAGAACTTCCGTACGAGGCGGGCGTCGGCGGGCGAGATGCCGATGAGGTGGGCTTCTAGCCGGTCGGGGTCGGAGTAGAAGTGGACGGCCCGGCCGTCCGTGCCGCGCACGATGTTGAAGACGTCGAAGTGGCGGATCTCCTTGCCCTGGAGGGCGCCGAGCTCCAGCCAGATCTGGTGCATCTCGTTGCCGGGGCCGCTGCCGAGGAGCCAGCTGACGCAGGCGTCCAGGGTGAAGCCGCCGCGCTCCCAGGCGGTGCAGCAGCCGCCGGGGATCTCGTGCATCTCCAGGATGCGGGTGCGGTAGCCGTTCATCTGGGCGTAGCAGCCGGTGGAGAGCCCGCCGAGACCGGCCCCGATGATGATCATCGTCTCCCGGGGCCGGCGTGCGCCGTCGTCCCGGGGTCCGTTCGTGTCGCCGCTCATGAGCCCTCGCTCTCCCGTGCGGACCACCGGTCGAGCTGGGGCAGGTGTCCCAGCTTCCCGGGGTGCCAGGGTTCGGCGCCCTCGCTCTCCCAGGCCCGGAACTCCAGGCCCAGGTCGCGGCAGAGGTACTGGACGGCGAAGCGGCCGGTGGAGGCGGCGCGGATCAGACCGCCCATGCCGACCCACTGTCCGGCCATGGAGAAGTTGCTCAGTCCCGGCAGCCGCATCCGGTCCTTTCCGACGAGGCGCGCGGCGACGTCGTCGGCCTCGGAGAACGCCTTCCAGGCGAGGATGGAGCCGCCGAGGTTGCCGGTGTAGCGGTGGGTGGTGGCGGGCGTGGCGACCTCGACGATGTCGATGCGGTCCGCGATGCCGGGGGTGCGGCGCTCCAGGAAGTCGCGGACGAAGTGGGCGACTTCGCGCTTGCGCCGGCGGTACTCCTTGCGGTCCCTGGTGCGCAGGTCCTTCCAGTGGGCGTAGTCGCTGAAGTAGGTGCAGTGCAGGACGGAGTGGCCCGGCGGTGCGAAACCGCCGGAGTAGCGGGAGCGTGCCTGCACGACGAAGCTGTCCTGGAGGGCCCCGGGGAGGTGGGCCGCGTCGTCCGGGCCGAGGAGGTGCGTGGTGCTGTGCGCCTCCTCGGGTTCCAGGTCGCCGCGGAGGCCGACGAAGGCGGAGACGACGGCGGGGAAGAGGGTGCCGGGACGGTGGAGGAGGTCGGTGTAGAGCTTGTCGATCCGGTGGCCGGTGTACCGGCCGCCCAGGAGTCCGTAGACGGTGGTGTGGCCGTCGCAGGCGGAGACGACGTGCTCGGCGAAGTACCGTCTGCCGTTGCGGAGTTCGATGCCGATCGCCCGGTCGTCCTCGACCAGGATCCGCTCGGTGCGGGCCCGGTAGGTGACCGTTCCGCCCAGGCTCTTGTAGCGCTCCTCGACGGAGCGGGCGAGGCCGAGCGAGCCGCCCTGGGGGAAGCCCGCGTTGCCGTGGTGGGCGGCCGCCATGTTGAAGAGGTACGGCAGCATCGGGAAGCCCTCGGGGTCCTGGAAGAAGATGTTGCGGAACGCCTTGCGCAGCAGCGGGTCCTGGAACCGGTCGGCGAACACCTGCATCGGGGTGGCGGCGGTCCGCCAGAACAGCCGGAAGACAGGGAGCACCGTGCGCAGGGTCCGGGCCCTCTCCCCTACGGTCCTGAGCGCGGGCGCGGTCAGGAACGGGTACAGCTCGATGTCGATGAAGCGCCGCAGGTCCCGGGTGAAGGCCCGGATGAGCGGGGCGTCGGCGGGTGAGACCTCCAGGAGGTGGGCCTCCAGCCGGTCGGGGTCGTTGTAGAACGTCACCGACCGGCCCGAGGCGTCCTCGACCTTGTTGAACAGTTCGAAGTTGGTGACCGTCTTGCCGTCGAGTGCGCCGAGTTCGCTCCACACCCGGTGGGCGTCGTTGCCCGGGGCGGTGCCGATGAGCCATTCGATGCAGTAGTCGAAGAGGTACCCGTCGCGCGACCAGGCGGTGCAGCAGCCGCCGGGCAGCACGTGCTTCTCGAAGATGCGGGTCCTGGCTCCGCTCATCTGCGCGTAGACGCCGGTGGAGAGGCCGGCCACGCCCGCGCCGATGACGATGACGCGGGGCGGGGTGCCCGGAGCGCGTTCCCTGCTGGTCCAGTCGGTGGGGCCGTCATCCGCCATGGGCCGCGTCTCCCCTCAGGACGGAACGGACCAGCTCGGCGTTGCGGGGCAGGTGTTTGGCGTCGAGCATGTCGGCGTGGACGCCGGAGCCGCGCAGTACGGCGGTGGCGCCGGTGGAGCTGCCGTGCCAGGTGCCGTGCTCGCCGGCGGCGTAGAGGGCGGCCTTCTCCTCGTCGGTGATCACGCTGACCGTCGCGGCGACCGTGCCGGTGTTGGGGGTGCGGCCGCAGAAGGCGAGGTATTCGGCCGCGTGGGCGAGGGTCTCCCGGGCGACGGCCTCGGAGCCGGTGTGCTTGCGTACGTGGTCGGCGAGTTCACTCTCGAAAGCGGCGATGCCCGAGGCGTCCGGTTCGTAGGCGGCGAGGATGCGGCGGGAGTCGAGGATGACGACGTGGGCGACGTCCCGGCCGCGCCGCTCCAGCTCCTTGGCCGTCTCGAAGGCGAGGTTGCCGCCGAGGGAGTAGCCCAGGAGCAGATACGGGCCGTCGGGCCGGGCGGCCTCGATCAGGTCGGCGTACCGGCTGACCTTGTCGTCGCCGGGGAGGTAGTTGAAGCCGGTGACGGCGTAGTCGGGGAGCTGGGCGGCCAGCCCCCGGTAGACGAGTCCGTGGCCGCCGGCGGGCGGGAAGCAGAAGAGGGCGGGGGCCTGTCCGGCGTTGAAGGTGAGGCTGGGCAGTTCGTCGGCGGTGGTGCCGAGCAGGACGTCCTCCACGGTGGCGGCCATGCCGTGCAACGTGGTGACCTGGTAGAGCCTGCTGACGGGGACGCCGACGCCGAACTCGGTGCGCAGATGGTGGAGGAGTTCGATGAGCTTGATCGAGCTGCCGCCGAGTTCGAAGAAGTCGTCCTCCAGACCGATCTGTTCGCGGCCGAGCAGGGTCTTCCAGTGGCGGGCGACGCTGACCTCGTAGAGCGTCACGGGTTCCTCGTGCGGCCGGTCCCCCGCCCCGGCCCGGGGGGCGGGCAGGGCGGCCGTGTCGACCTTGCCGTTGGCCGTCAGCGGCAGGGCGGGCACTTCGGTGAAGTGGGACGGGATCATGTACGAGGGCAGCGAGCGGGCGAGGTGGCGGCGCAAGGCCCGGACGTCCAGGGACGCGCCGGGCGCGGGGACGCAGTAGGCGCAGAGTGTCGCCTCTCCCCCGGTGTCCGTGCGTACGGTGACGACGGCCCGGGCGAGCGGGGGCCACTGGGCGAGCTGCGCCTCGATCTCGCCGATCTCGATGCGGTGGCCGCGTAGTTTGACCTGTCCGTCGGTGCGGCCGAGCAGGTGGACCCGGCCGTGCGCGTCCCAGCGGGCGATGTCGCCGGTGCGGTAGAGGCGTTCGGGCCGGGCGTCGGCTCCCCGGCCGAGCGCCCGGGTGACGAAGCGCTCCTCGGTCTGTTCGGGGTCTCCGGCGTAGCCGAGGGCGACGCCGTCGCCGCCGATCCACAGTTCGCCGGGCACGCCGGGCGGGACGGGTTCGCCGTGGGCGTCGAGGACGTGGAGGGTGCTGTTGGGCAGGGGCCGGCCGATCGGGACCATCGCACCGGGTTCCAGGTCGTCGACGGGCCCCTCGAAGAACGCGCTGTCGATGGTGGCCTCGGTGAGGCCGTAGGAGTTGACGAGGCGGGTGCCGGGTCCGCACAGCTCGGCCAGCCGGCGGTACTCCCCCACGCTCCAGGCGTCCGAGCCGACCACCAGCAGGCGCAGGAAGTCCAGCCGCAGCCCTTCCCGTGTGCAGTGGTCCATCAGGCCGCGGACGACGGCGGGGACGAACTCCGCGCAGTCGACGCGTTCCTGACGCATCGTCCGGTACAGCCGGGTGGTGTCGAAGAGGAGGTCTCGGTCGGCCAGGACGAGGGTGCCGCCCGAGCACAGGGCGCGCACCAGGTCGCCGGTGAACACGTCGAAGGACGGTTCGGCCATCTGGAGGTGCGTGCGGACGTCGGTGTCCAGCCGGTACTCCTGGCGCCACGCGGCGTGGGCGGAGGCGAGGTTGCGGTGGCTGACGCGGACGGCCTTGGGGCGGCCGGTGGACCCGGAGGTGGTGATGACGTACGCGGGCGCTTCGGGGCCGGGCTCGGCGGGCGGTCCCTCCGGGTGCGGTTCGGTGCGTACGAGCGCGGCGAGGGTGAGCGTCGGGACGGTCAGGGCTCCGGTCTGCTCCGGCGTGGCGTCGTCCGCGACGAGGACGAGTGCCGCGCCGGTGGTCGTCACGAGGTGGGCGAGCCGGTCGGCGGGCTGGTCGGGCCGGAGCGGGAGGTAGGCGGCGCCTGCCTTGAGGACGCCGAGCAGGGCGACGATCAGCTCGGGCGACTTGTCGAGGCAGAGCACGACCACCGAGCCCTGGCCGACGCCGAGCGCCCGCAGCCGGGCGGCGGTGCCGGCGGCCCGCCGGTCCAGCTCGGCGTAGGTCAGCCGGTGCGCCCCGCCGTGTGCGGTGGGCAGGGTGACGGCGACGGCCGCGGGGTGTTCGGCGGCGACGCGGCCGATCAGCGTCTGGACCGGGACGAACGGCTCCGTCCCGGGTCCGGCGGACGGCAGGGCCGGGCGGCTCCACTCCCCGACGAGCCGCTCACGCTCCCGGTCGCCGAGCATCTCCAGCCGCGAGGCGGGCTGTTCGCCCGGCGCCCGGGTCATCCGGTCGAGGAGCCGGGTGTAGTGGGCGGCCATGCGGCGCATGGTCTCGGGGAGGAAGAGGTCGGTGTTGTACTTGAACACGCAGTGGAAGCGGCCCTCGGTCTCGTCCTCGTAGGCGGACAACGTTATGTCGAACTGCCCTTCCTCCTCCGGGAGTTCGATGTACTCCAGCCGGTAGCCGTACTGCTCGGTGGCCACCTTGTGGGTGAGGAGGATGAACATCGCCTGGAAGACGGCGGAGCGGCTGGGGTCGTGCTGGAGGCCCAGCTCCTCGACGAGGAGGACGAAGGGGTACTCCTGGTTGTCCAGGCCGCCGAGCACGGTCCGGCGGACCTGTTGCAGGAGTTCGGCGACGGTCGGGTCCTCGGACAGGTCGGCGTGCAGGGGCAGGGGGTTGACGAAGTAGCCGTAGACGGAGGCGAAGTCCTGCCGGGTGCGGCCGGTCACCGGGCTGCCGACGACGATGTGGTCCTGCCCGGAGTAGCGGTGCAGCAGGAGGTAGTACGCGCTCAGCAGCACCATGAACGGCGTGACGCCGTGGGCGCGGGCCAGGGCGTGGACGCGGGCGCTGAGGGCGTCGTCGAGGACGAAGAACTCGGAGGCCCCGTTGTGGGTCTGGACCGCCGGGCGCGGTTTGTCGACGGGCAGGTCGAGGAGCGGGACCTCGGCCGGCAGGTGGGAGCGCCAGTAGTCGAGCATGCCCGCCGCCCCGGGCCCGGCCAGGAAGGCGTTCTGCTGGTTGAGGAAGTCGAGGTAGCGGGCCTCGATCGGTGGGAGCTGGGGTTCCTGGTTGCGGCGCAACGCCTCGTAGACGGCGAGGAGTTCCTCGATGAAGGTGAAGGTGGAGATGGCGTCGGAGACGATGTGGTGGACGGCCTTCATGATGATCCAGCGGTCCGGGCCCCGCTTGAAGAGCCGGAAGCGGACCAGTGGGTCGTGGGCGAGGTCGTAGGGTTTGCGGTACTCCTGGACGATCGTCGCGTGGATGGACTCCCAGTCCTCTCCCTGGACGTCGAAGAGGGCGAGGTCCGTCGCGGCGTTCTCGGACACCCGCTGCACGGCCTGCCCGTCCGCCAGGAGGAAGTTGGTGCGGAGCGCGGGGTGCCGGGCGATGAGCCGGCGGACGGCCTCGAACATCAGGTCCGGTTCGAGCGTGACGGTCACCTCGACGGCGCCGCCGATGTTGTACGCGTAGCCGTCGGGGTTGAGGTGCTTGAGGAACCAGAGCGCTTTCTGGTTCTGCGTCAGTGGGTACTGCCCCTCGTCGCTGTGGAGTTCCACCGCTCCCGGGGCCCCGTCGGCGGCGTCGGTCGAGGCCAGGGCGGTGAGGCCGTCGTGGAGCTGGGCGGCGAGTTCCCCGGCCGGGGTGCCGCTGAGCAGGGCGACCACGGGGAGGGCGACGCCGAGCTCGGCGTGGATCCGGGCCCGCAGCTCCATGGCGAGGAGGGAGTCGAGGCCGAGTTCGCCGAGTCCGGTCGCGGGGTCGATGCGGTCCGTGCCGGTGCGCAGCACGGTGGCGGAGATCGCGGCGAACCGTTCGGCGACCAGGGTGCGGCGGCTCTCCTCGTCGGCGGCGCGGAAGGTGTCGAGGAATCCGTTGCCCGAGGCGGCGTCGGCCGGCGGGGCGGCGGCCGCGGCGAGGTCGGCGACCAGCGGCGGCGGGGACGGGTACCAGGCGAGGAAGACGGGCCAGTCGACGACGGTGGCGACGACCAGTTGGGCGTGGTCCTGGCCGATGACGCGTTCCAGGACGGCCATGCCGGCGTCCGGGGACAGCGAGCTCATGCCACGGCTGTGCAGATAGTGGTCGACCAGTCCGAGTTCCTCGATCATTCCGGTGGCCCAGGGGCCCCAGTCCAGGCTGAGCGCGGGCAGTTGCTGGGCGCGGCGGTGGTGGGCGAGGGCGTCCAGGAAGGCGTTGCCCGCGGCGTAGTTGGTCTGGCCGGCCGTGGTCAGGAGGGAGGCGATGGAGGCGAAGAGCACGAAGTGTTCGAGGGGCTCGTCGCGCAGGTGCCGGTGCAGGAGGTGGGCGCCGACGGTCTTGGGGTCGTGGACGGCGTCGAAGGCGGCCCGGTCCAGATCGGCGACGAGGGTGTCGCGGACCTGTCCCGCGAGGTGGAACACCCCGCGTACGGGGGGTGCCCCACTCTGCCGGTGGGCGTCGAGCCAGCCGGCCAGGGCGTCCTCGTCGGTGATGTCGAGGGTCGCGAGGACGGGCTGCGCGCCGAGCGCCTCCAGCTCGCGGAGCAGGGCCACGGCCCGGCCCTCGGCGGTGGCGGGGTCGGTGCCGGCCCACTTCTCGCGGGCCGGGGCGGGGGTGCGCCCGACCAGGATGATCCGGCGGGCCCCGCAGCGTACGAGGGTGCGGCACAGCAGTCGGCCGAGCGCGCCGAACGCGCCGGTGACCAGATAGCTTCCATCCGCCCGCAGGCGCAGCGGCAGCGGCCGGGTCAGACCCTCGGCGGGGCGGAGGCGGCTGGTGCGGCGGCCGCCGCCGCGCAGGGCGATCTCCTCCTCGTCTTCGCTGAGGACTTCGCCGAGGAGCGCTTCGGCCTCGGCCCGGTCGCCGTCGGGGCCCGGCTGCCGCCCGGGGTCGAGGTCGATGAGTTTGCCGGGGTGTTCGATCAGTTCCTGGTGCCGCAGTACGCGGCCGATGCCCCAGGCCGGTGCCCCGAGGGGTTCGGGCCCCTCACCGGGCAAGGCCGGTTGGGCGCCGCGGGTGACGATGTGCAGGCGGCCTCCGGAGCCCCGGGCGGACAGGAGCCGGGCGAGGGCGATCAGTGAGTACGCTCCCGCGCCGGTGTGGTCGGTCAGGGAGGCCCGGTCGCACGTGGCGAGGGCGGGTGCGTCGAGGTTCCACAGGTGCAGGACGGCCCCCCGGAAGGGCCCCCCGTCGCGGTCCAGGTCGGCGAGGAGCCGACGCAGATCGGCGTCGGACGCGGGGTCCACGGTGAACGTGGCGCCGTCGCCGGACGCGGTGTAGGCGGCGCCCCGGCGCACCAGGCGGCAGCGATCGCCCCGGGCGGCGGCCAGGACGGCGAAGGCGTCCGCGACGCCGCCGGTGTCGGCGAGGACGAGCCAGTCGTGGTAGCGGGCCGCGGGTGCCGGTCGGCGCCCGGCGGTGCTTCCCGACGCTTCGCCGCGTACGTTGTCGCCGCGCATGTCACCGTCGTTCGCGTCCTGCGGCAGGGCGGGGGCGTCCTCGGCGGGCAGCGGCGGGCAGTCGGTCCAGACGGGTTCGGCGAGCCAGGAGTCGATCGTGGTCCGGGCGACGGCGGTGGCCGCCTTCTCCACGTCGGCGGCGCGGAAGCCGAGGACGCGGCCGAGCGGCGCCCCGTCGTCCGCGTAGAGGGCGATGTCGCCGAGGGTGGTGTCGGCGTCGCCGGGGAGCAGGGTGGCGTGGGCCCAGAACGGCTGGTCGCCGATGGGTTCGAGGGCGACCTCGTCCAGGGAGAGCGGCAGCCTGATCCCGGTGACCGGTGCGGGATCTTCGGGGGCCGGCGGGATCAGCGGAGTCAGGAGAGTCTGGAAGCAGGCGTCGAGGAGGACGGGGTGGAGGTGGTGACCTGCGGCGTCGTCGCCGATCGCCCGGGGCGGGCGGATCCGGGCGAGGACCTCGCCGGCGCCGATCCAGACCTCCTCGATGGCCTGGAAGGCGGGGCCGTAGTGGTAGCCGAGGGCGGCCAGCGCGGTGTAGCAGTCGGGGCCTTCGAGGTGCCGCAGGGACCTGGCGCGGAGCGCGGGGACGTCGAGCGGCGGGGCGGTGCGGCGGCGTTGCCCGGTGCGGACGATCCCGCTCGCGTGCACGGCCCGTTCCCCGTCGTCCCCGGTCGGGGAGGCGATGGTGAAGGCGGCGTCCTCCAGGGAGAGCGACACCTCCACGGTCCGGTCCTCGCCGTCGGGCAGGAAGAGGGCCTTGCGCAGATCGATGTCGGCGAGGACGGCGGTGGTGCCGCCGGTGAGCTTCAGGACGGCCTGGGCGGCCATTTCCAGATACCCGGCGGCGGGGAAGACCACGGTGTCCTGGATGCGGTGGTCGGCGAGGTACGGCAGGTGCTCGGTGTCCAGGCGGGCCTGCCAGGTGGGCTCCGTACGGTCGGTGCGGCGGCCCAGGAGTCGGTGGTCGCGGTGGCCGAGCCGGACCTGGGCGACCGGCCGGGGTTCGGTCCAGTGACGGTCGCGCCGGAAGGGGTGGCGGGGCAGGGTGACCGGCCGGCCGGCCGGCTGGAGGACGCTCCAGTCGATGGGGACGCCCAGGTTGTGGAGCGAGCCGAGTGAGGCGGCGAAGCGCTCGCTCTCGTTCTCCCGGCGGCGGATCGAGGGCAGGGTGAGTCCGCTCGTCCCGCCCGTGTCGAGGCATTCGCGGATCGCGTGGCCGAGGACCGGGTGCGGGCCGATCTCCAGGAACACCTGGTGGCCGTCGTCGGCGATGCGGTCGACCGCGGAGCGGAAGCGCACCCGCTCGCGGACGTTCTTCCACCAGTACGCGGCGTCCAGTTCCTCGCCCCGGGCCCTTCCCTCGACGCCCGTCAGGTACAGCGGGACCCGGGCCGCTCGCGGCTCCAACGGAGCCAGCTCGGCGAGCAGTTCGTTCCTGATCCGCTCCATCACGACGCTGTGGTAGGGGACTTCGACGGTGAGGAACTTCGCGAACTGCTGCTCGGACCGCAACTCCTCGGCCAGCAGGGTCAGCGCGGACTCGTCCCCGGCCAGGGTGATCGCGGTGGGGCTGTTGACGGCGGCGATGGAGACCCGGTCGCTGTAGGGGCGCACCCGGCGCTCCGCCTCGTCCTCCGAGAGGCTGACGGCGAGCATGGCGCCGGTGCCGGCCAGGGTCTGCTGGAGGCGGCTGCGGTGCACGACGATCCTGGCCGCGTCCCGCAGGGAGTAGACGCCCGCCGCGTGGAAGGCGGCGATCTCCCCGGTGCTGTGGCCGACCACGGCGTCCGGGCGCACTCCGTGGGACCGCCACAGGGCCGCCAGGCCCACCTGCACGGCGAAGTTCGCGGGCTGGGCGAGCCAGGTCTCCGCCATCCGGGAGACGGACTCGTCGGCGGTCATCTCCTCGATGAGGGACCAGTCGGCGAACTCCCGCAGGGCCCGGTCGCAGGCGGCGACGGCGTCGCGGAAGACCGGCTCCTCCTCCAGCAGTTGGCGGCCCATGCCCCACCACTGGGGGCCCATGCCGGTGAAGACCCACACCAGCCGCCGGTCGGCGGCGTCCCGGGCACGGCCGTGGACGACCCGGGGGTGGGCCTCGCCGCGCGCGTGGGCGGCGAGGGCCTCGTCGAGGGAGGCGCGCGAGGTGTAGGCGACGGACAGCCGCTCGGGGAGGTGCTGGCGACGGTGGGCCAGGGTGTGGCCGAGATCGTCGAGGGCCACCGCCGGGCCGTTGTCGCCCGCCAGCTCGCCCCGGATCCCGGCCGCCATCTCCGTCAGGGCGTCGGGGTTGCGGGCGCTGAGGGGCAGGATGCTCCAGCGTCGCCCGGCGGGGCGGAGGTCCGGCAGGACCTCGGGGGCCTCCTCCAGGACGACATGGGCGTTGGTGCCGCCGAATCCGAAGGAGTTGACCCCGGCGCGGGCGGGCCCTTCGTGTTCGGGCCAGGCGGTGGGCCGGGTGGGGATCTCGTAGGGGAGGGTCGCCGGGTCGATTGCGGGGTTGAGGTTCTCCAGGTTGATGTGGGGCGGGATCGTGCGGTGCTTGATGCTCAGGACGGTCTTGATCAGCCCGGCGATCCCGGCGGCGGATTCGGTGTGGCCGATGTTCGTCTTGACCGAGCCGACGTAGGCACGGGCGCCCGGGGCGCGTCCGACGGCCAGCGCGCGGGCCAGGGCGTTCGCCTCGATCGGGTCGCCGACCGGGGTGGAGGTGCCGTGCGCCTCCATGTACTGGAGGTCGCCGGGGGTGATGCCCGCCTCGGCGCAGACCCGGCGGATGAGGTCGACCTGGGCGTCGGCGTTGGGCACGGTGATGCCGTTGGTGTGCCCGTCCTGGTTGACTCCGCTGCCGGCGATCACCGCGTGGATCCGGTCCCCGTCCCGTACGGCGTCGTCCAGCCGCTTCAGCGCGACCAGGCCGACGCCTTCGGCCCGTACGTAGCCGTCGGCGGCGGCGTCGAACGTACGGGAGCGGCCCTCGGGCGACAGGAACCCGCCCTTGGTCTCCGCGATGGTGTACTGCGGGGCCATGTGCAGCAGGGTGCCGCCGGCCAGCGCGAGGTCGCTCTCCCCGTTGTTCAGTGCCTGGCAGGCCAGGTGGACGGCGACCAGGGAGGAGCTGCACGCGGTGTCGATGGAGAGGCTGGGGCCGCGGAAGTCGAAGCAGTACGAGATGCGGTTCGACACCATCGTCATCATGGTGCCGGTCGCCGTGTGGGCGGCCAGCGAGGTGAAGTCCAGGTCGGCGAACTGCAGGATCTTGTAGTCCAGGGTGAACGCGCCGACGTAGACGGCGACGTTGCCGCCGGCGAGGTCGGCGGCACGCTGGCCACCGTCCTCCAGGGCCTCCCACGCCACTTCGAGCAGCTTGCGCTGCTGCGGGTCCATGTGGTCGGCCTCGCGGGGGCTGATGCCGAAGAACGCGGGGTCGAACTCGTCGAAGCCGTCGATGTATCCGCCGCGGCCGCCGACGAGGCGCCCTGGTTTGTCGCGGAACCGGCTGCCGAGCGTGCTGACGTCGTACCGGTCGGGCGGTGTGGGCGTGATGCAGTCCTTGCCCTCCACCAGGTTGCGCCAGTACGTGCGGTGGTCCGAGGCGCCGCCGGGCAGGCGGCAGCCCATCCCGATGATCGCCACCTTGTTCCGTAACGCCCGGTTGTTCGCGTCGGCCATGTCGAACTCCTCAAGTCGTGGTGGAGCAAGTCGGGGTGGAGCATCAGGAGGTGGCGGTCACTCCGGCCGGGAGGCCCGTGCCGGTCGGCGTCGCCAGGGATGTGCGAGGGCGGCGAGGATCTCGCCGGTGCCGGGGAATGACGTGGGGTCGTGCAGGCCCACGGCGGCGGGCTCGCGGCCGGGGGACCAGGTGAAGCTGCCGAAGAGGTGGTCCCAGCACGACAGGTCGGAGCCGTAGTGGCCGGCTTCGGACAGGTCGGTGCTGTGGTGCAGACGGTGCTGCTCGGGACTGGCCAGCAGATGGTTGAGCCGTCCGATGCGGACATCGATGTTGGCGTGGATGAAGTAGCCCTGGGCGGCGACGAAGAGTCCGACCACCAGCACCGCGGGTCGGGAGAATCCCGCGAACGCCAGAGTCAGCTGGACGAGGGCCTGCGCCAGGGCGATGTCCAGCACATGGTTGACCCCGTTGTTGGCGACGTTGACCTTCTCCGGCACGTGATGCACTCCGTGCAGCCGCCAGAGCAGGGCGTTCCGGTGGCCCAGCCGGTGCACCGTGTAGCTGACGAGAGATCCGGCGAGGAGCGCGACCGGGATCTCGACCCCGAGATGGCGGTCCGGTTCCGCGGGCGAGATCAGGCCGACGGCCAGCGCGACCAGGAGTTGCGCCAGTCCGCTTCCGGCCATGGAGAGCAGGAAGTAGATGCCGTACCAGCACCATTCGGCCTTTCCTGGGTGCCAGTCCCGGTCATAAGGAATCAGCCGCTCCAGGAGAGTGAGATAGGCGATGACCCCGACCAGGAAAAGCGAACTGACCCAGGCCGGATCCCACTCCAGCGACAATGCGGCCACACCCACGGATACGACCGCGAGGAGGAGAACCGGGTACGCAGCTACGCGAAGGAGCCGAGCGGGAGAATTACCGGCCCACCCCTTCCGGTCGACCGAATATCCGGCCGAATAGATTCCGCCATCGGCGGAGTGCTCGCGCTCGTCCATCCGTGACCCTCCACAAGTGACAGTGACGGGGAGAGAGACCCTCGCATCGCATCAGAGCAGGCCAGAGCACCCCTAGGACGTGACAGGAAACCCTGGGCGGCGGCCACGGCCCCCGCACTGGCGACTTTCAGACACCCGACCTCGATGAAATTCGGCCGTGGCGTGAACTGATGCCCCCGACCCCATCAGCCCAGATCATCTATTTCCCGTTCCCACCGCTTTAATCACGCCCGACCCGGAGAAATCATCCGGCGCATTTGTTCGTGCGGGAATGCGAGAAGGATCGCGTAACCGAGGCGAGTTCATTTGTGCGAACAATTCTTTCGTAGGATCATCGCGGCGTTTGAGGACGGCGCATTCCGGTGCGCCGGAGACGTAACCCCACGCTCCGGCGTATGTCGGAGCGGGAGCGGTGCGCCCGCGCGAAACCAGCTACCCGAAAGCGCCCCGAAGGAGGAGTTCCGGAGCGGGGATCCGCCGGAGGGCTCCCGCTCCTTCCACCGGGGGACACCGCCCTGCGATGATCACAGTGAGATCCGGCAGCACATCAGCGAACGAATCGAGGAGCCCCCTTGTCGTACGACGTCGGCGCGGTGCGCGCACAGTTCCCCGCCCTGCGGTCCGGTACGGCGCACTTCGACGGGCCCGGCGGCACCCAGACCCCGGCCTCCGTCATCGCCGCGATCGGCGGAGCGATGAGCGGGCCCCTGTCGATCCGGGGCGCCGAGCTGCCCGGGGAGGTGAACGCGGAGGAGATCGTCCGCGGGTTCCGGCAGGCGATGGCGGACCTGCTGGGCGCTGACCCGGGCGGGATCGTGTACGGCCGCAGCGCCACCCAGCTCACGTACGACTTCTCGCGCACCCTGTCCAGGGCCTGGAGCCCGGGGGACGAGGTGGTGGTCAGTCGGCTGGACCACGATGCCAACATCCGCCCGTGGGTGCACGCGGCCGAACGGGCGGGGGCGGTGGTGCGGTGGGCCGACTTCGATCCGTCGACCGGCGAGCTTTCCCCCGAGGCGGTCGGCGCGCAGCTCACCGGGCGGACCCGGCTGGTCGCGGTCACCGGCGCCTCCAACCTCATCGGCACCCGGCCCGACATCCCGGCCATCGCCGAACTGGTCCACCGGGCCGGCGCGCTGCTGTACGTGGACGGGGTCCATCTGACGGCCCACCACGCGGTGGATGTGGAGCGGCTCGGGGCGGACTTCTTCGTCTGCTCCCCGTACAAGTTCTTCGGGCCCCATCACGGGGTGCTCGCCGCCCGGCCCGAACTGCTCGGCACTCTCCGCCCGGACAAGCTGGCCCCGTCCACCGACGCCGTGCCGGAACGCTTCGAACTCGGCACCCTTCCCTACGAGTCGATGGCGGGCACCCGAGCGGCGGTGGACTTCCTGGCGGGCCTGGGCGCCGGCGAGGATGCGGCGGGCGGGCGTCGGGCGCGGTTGCGGTCGGCGTACGCGGCGATCGACGCCCACGAGACGGCACTGCGCGAGAGCATCGAGAAGGCGGTGCGCGAACTGGGCGGCGTGACGGTCCACTCCCGTGCCGCCGAACGCACCCCCACCCTGCTGCTCACCTTCGAGGGCCGGGACGCGGCGGACGCCTATCGCTTCCTCGCCCGCTCCGGGGTGCACGCGCCCGCCGGTTCCTTCTACGCCCTGGAGGCCTCCCGCCACCTGGGGCTCGGCGACAGCGGCGGCCTGCGCGTCGGACTCTGCGCGTACAACGACACGGACGACGTGGAGCGCCTCCTGACGGGCCTGGCGGACTGGCTGCGGTGACGGCGGTGACGGCGGACGCCGTCACCGCGCACCGAGTGCGGCCAGTGCGTCCACCGCGTCGGCGAGCCCGGACGGGTGCCGGGTTCCCGTCGGCTGCCGCCCGGCCCAGCCGGGCCCGGCGGTGAAGACCACAGGCCGCCTGCGCGCGCCCCGTACGCCCCACTCGATCGCCTGCACCCGGGCGGCGAGCGATCGGCTCGCCGTGCCGTGCGACTGAGCCCAGAGCACCACCGCGTCGGGTCCGGTGCGCCGGACCGCTTCCTCCAGCGCCTCGACGGGCAGGGCGGCGCCGAACATACGGACCGGCAGTCCGTGGCGGTCGAGCGTGGCGGCGAGTGCCTCCAGGGCCAGCGTGTGGGTCTCACCGGGTACGCAGGCCAGCAGGGAGAGGCCCGCACCGGGGGCGGGGGGTCCGGCGGCACGGACACCGCGCAGCGCGCCGGAGACGTGCCAGGACAGCAGGTGCTCGACCTCGATGTACCGCTCCCCCGCGGTCTCCCACTTGCGGCCCACCGCGTGCAGCGCCGGCACCATCACCTCGTCCCAGGCGGCCGGCAGCCCGTAGCGGTCGAGGACCTCCGTGAGCAGTTCCTCCATGGCCGGCGCGTCCAGCCGGAGCGCCGCCCTGGCCAGGCCCCGGCAGTCCCGGCGGGCGCTGCCGAGCGGAACCACGGGGGCCCGGCGTGGGTGCCCGCGCCGTGGCGCGGGCGTGGCGCGGGGGCCTCCGGCCAGGACGGCACGAGCGGCCTCGGCCGGCGGCAGGCCCGCGCTCGTCAGGCGGCACATGTGCCGCAGGGCGGCGATGTCGGCCCCGGTCCAGCGACGGTGCCGGCCGTCCTCCCGTGCGGCCGGGCCGATGCCGTAGCGGCGGTCCCACGAGCGCAGCGTCGTCGGCGCGACCCCGAGAAGGCGGGCCACCGCACCGGTGGTCAGCCCTCCGTCGGCCGGCGCCCGCGGAGGCCGGCCGCCGGCGCGGGGGCCCGCCGGGCCCCTCGCCGAGTCCGCCACGAGGTCCTTGGCAGGGGCCGTCACGAGGTCCATGAATTCCACGATACGACGCAAGAACGGTGCGTGTTGCCCCGTCTGTCGCCGCGCGGTTGGCTGGAGGCACCGGGGTCTGCGCGATGCCCACCCGCCGCATCGCCCCGCTTCACCCCTCAGCGGAATAGACACGGGACAGACAGGAGACGGCCATGAAACCGAGCGACGAACTCCCCGTCGATCACCGGCTGGCGAAGGTGTACCGGATCGGCGCGGGCCTCTGCGGCGCCATCCTGCTGGCCTTCGGCATCCTCGGCTTCACGAGTCGGCTGGGCTTCTTCGACACCAGCGGCGATCACATCGCCGGACTGTCGACCAACGGTCTGCTGAGCCTGATCTCGGTGGTCGTCGGCGGGCTGCTGATCGCCGGGGCCGCGGTGGGCGGAAACGTCGCCTCCACCCTGAACATGACGATCGGCGCGCTCTTCCTGCTGAGCGGTTTCGGCCACCTCTTCGTCCTGGACCGGGCCGCGAACATCCTGGACTTCGGGATGTCGAACGTCGTCTTCAGCTTCGTGATGGGGCTGCTGATCCTCACGTTCGGCATGTACGGACGGGTGACGGGCGGCCTGCCGCACGACAATCCGTACTGGCTCCGCCGCCACCCGGAGCAGGCGGACCGCGAGGCCGCCGCCGCCCGCAGGAGTGCGGCGGCGGGCGGACAGCTCGGACGGGGAGGCGCTCAGACCTTGCGGTAGCGGGCGTTGACCCAGGAGAACACGCCGAAGGCGACCAGTCCGAGGGCGATGACCACCAGGAGCCACGGGCCGACGGGGGTCTCGGTGAAGGAGCGCAGGGTGTCGTCCATGCCCTTGGACTCGTCCGGCTGGTGCTTGATCGCGGCGCCCACCGCGAATCCGCCCGCCGTGGCGAACACGATGCCGCGCGCCGTACCCCCGAAGACTCCGGTGAAGTCGACCGCCTGTCGGACCCGCTTGGACATCTCTGACATCTTCAGGTGCTTGTGGTACTTCCGCAGGAGCGCCCGGACGGCGATCCAGAGGCCGGCGCAGGCCACGCCCACACCCGCGATCCCGACGATCCACTGGCCTCCGGGCCAGCCGAGCGCCTTGGCGGTGATGTCCTTCGACTGCTGGTCCGACGATCCGCCCCCGCTGCCCGAGTCACCGGCGGCGAAGGACAGGACGGAGTAGGCGA
Source organism: Streptomyces sp. CNB091 (assembly GCF_000377965.1). Classification (NCBI taxonomy): domain Bacteria; kingdom Bacillati; phylum Actinomycetota; class Actinomycetes; order Kitasatosporales; family Streptomycetaceae; genus Streptomyces; species Streptomyces sp. CNB091. The sequence goes on along the minus strand of NZ_KB898990.1, from coordinate 508,526 downwards.
CGAATCCGTAGAAGACGGCACGGCCCGCCGCCATTGCCCGCTTGGTGGGCTTTCGGCCGTCGGCCCCGGCCCCGCCGAACAGGGCCTCCGAAAGCCGCCAGAGAGCCATTCCCACCAGGGCGATGCCCAGCACCCACAGCAGGATCTGCCCGAAGGGCTTCTCGGCTATCTCACCGATCGCGCCGCCCCGGTCGGCCTGCTTCCCACCTCCTCCGGACAGCGCGATGCGCAGGGCGAGGGCGCCCACGAGGACGTAGATCACCCCACGGGCCACGAAGCCCGCGCGGGCTCCTGCCTCCATCGCGGTGCTGTTCGCGGCTCTCTTGGCCTGGCCGCGTCCCTGCGCTGCTACTGAACGGGTATTCATGAATGCCAGGTGCCCCGGTCCTGCGGATCGATGTCATGAGCGCGCCGGGAGTGATTTTCGACGCAGAAACGACGCGGCGGGCGGTCGGGCCGGATGTGCGTCAGCGTGGGAGGGAAACAGAAGACCCACCCCCGCTCGCCGGAGGAGATATCATGACGATCACCCGTCTGCACCGCACCGCGGCGGCGGCCGCGGCACTGGCCTTCCCCGCCTCTCTGGCGTTCTTCGCCCCGCAGGCCCAGGCCGAGGCGCCCGCCGAACCGTACGGCCCCGCCTGCTCCTCCGTACCGAAGGAGGGCGCGGGCAGCCTGGAGGGCATGGCGAAGGAACCGGTCGCCACCGCCGCGTCCAACAACCCCGAACTCTCCACCCTCGTCAGCGCGGTGAAGAAGGCGGGCCTGGTCGACACGCTCAACAACGCGAAGAACATCACGGTGTTCGCGCCGACCAACGCCGCCTTCGAGAAGATCCCGCAGGCCGATCTGGAGGCGCTCCTCAACGACAAGGCCGAGCTCACCAAGGTGTTGACGTACCACGTGGTGGGCGAGAAGGTCACGACCCAGCAGATGGAGGACGGCACGTTCAAGACGCTGGAGGGCAGCGACCTCACGACGAAGGGCTCGGGCGCCGAGTTCACGGTGAACGACTCCTCGAAGATCGTCTGCGGCAACGTGCCGACGGCCAACGCCACGGTGAATCTGGTCGACACCGTGCTCATGCCGCCGTCGTAGGGACGGTCGCGGCGCCACCTCCGCGCACAGCGGATCCCGTGCCCGGACCCCGCGACGGTCCGGGCACGGCGCGACGGTCCGGGCACGGCCCCGCGCGCCTGTTCTATACGCTGAGGGCGTGACCAGCGCCGACGACCGACCGACCCGCAGCGGCACCCCGGAACCCGGGGCGCCGCTCGCGGACCTCCAGGCGTTCGCGGTGGAGCTCCGCCGGATGAACGGCGAGATCAACCGGATGACTCACGGTTTCGCGGCGAATCAGCAGCTGCATCCCACGGACGTGAGTGCGCTCGCGGCCATCCTCGACGCCCCGTCGCCCCTTACCCCGGGGGCGCTGCGCGAGCATCTGGGTCTCACCTCCGGCGCGGTGACCGCATGCCTGGACCGGCTGGAGCGGGCCGGTCATGTCCGCCGGGCCCGGGAGAGCACCGACCGCCGGGTCGTGCACGTGTACTACGAGGCGAGCGCCCGGACGGCCGCCCGCGACTACTTCATGCCGCTCGCCGAGGCCACGGCACGGGCGAGGGCGCGCTTCAGCGAGACGGAGCTGGCGACCGTCCTGCGCTTCCTCACCGCCATGAACGAGGAGCTGGGCGAGGTTCCCCCGGCGCGTCGCTGAGCTTTCCCGCTGACGGGTCGGGGGCACACGGGGAGGGACGGGGCGGCCGTCGAACCCACCCCCTGCGGCTGTCCGCACGAGCAGTCCCGTAATGTATTTCAACGATTGAGATTGTTCATCACTGAGATATCTCCACCCCCGGGAGAGACATGTCCACCCCTGCACGCTCCGCACGGTCGATCCGCTGGCTCGTCCCCGTCGTGCTGCTGATCGCGTGGCTCGGCGTCGGCGGCGGGCTCGGCCCGTACGCCGGAAAGCTCGGCGAGGTCGCCACCAACGACCAGGCAGCCTTCCTGCCCCAGAACGCGGAGTCCACCCAAGTCATCGACGCGCAGAAGGCGTTCCAGCAGAACGAGACCCTGCCGGTCATCGTCGTCTGGACCTCGGCGGATCAGGACGCGCCGCTGGGCGACGAGCAGCGGGAGGCCGCCACCGATGCCCTCGCGCCGCTCGCCGGGAGCGACGGCGTCGTCGGAGCGCCCTCCCCCGCACTGCCCTCGAAGGACGGCCTCGCGCTCCAGGGCATCGTCCAGTTGAGCCCCGGCCTCGGGGACGAACTGCCCACGGCGCTGGAGAGGATCGAGGAGGCCGGCTCGTCGGTGCCCGGCACGACGGTCCAGCTCGCCGGGCCCGCCGCGAGCCAGGCCGACCTGTCCGACGCCTTCGCGGGCATCGACGGACTGCTGCTCGGGGTCGCCCTGATCACGGTGCTCGTGATCCTGCTGCTGGTCTACCGCAGTGTGCTGCTGCCCTTGGTCATCATCCTCGGCGCCGTGTTCGCCCTGGCCCTGTCCTGCGCGATCGTCTACGTCCTCGCCGACCACGACATCGTGCGCGTGGACGGTCAGGTGCAGGGCATCCTGTCGATCCTGGTGATCGGCGCGGCGACGGACTACGCACTGCTGCTCACCGCCCGGTTCCGGGAGGAACTCGCCGTGCACGGCGACCGGTTCACCGCGATGCGCGTCGCGCTGCGCGAGTCCTTCGGCCCGATCACGGCCAGTGCCGCGACGGTGGCCGCGGGGCTGCTCGCCCTGCTGCTCAGCGACCTCACCAACAACCGGGCCCTCGGACCGGTGGGCGCGATCGGCATCGTCTGCTCGGTCCTCAGCGCCCTCACCTTCCTGCCGGCCGCCCTGGTGCTGCTCGGCCGGAAGGCCTACTGGCCGGCGAAGCCCAAGCCCGCCGACGACAAGGTGTCCGGCGGCCACGGCGTCTGGCACAAGGTCGCGGCCCTCGTCGACCGGGCGCCCCGCAAGGTGTGGGCGATCACCCTGGCGGCCCTGATCGCCTGTGCCGCGTTCGCCCCCACGCTCACCTCCAAGGGGGTTCCACTCGACGAGATCTTCGTCAACGACGCCCCGTCCGTGGCCGCCCAGGAGACGCTGAGCGAGCACTTCCCCGGCGGTTCGGGCAACCCGGCGGTGATCATCGCCGCGGCGGACCGCCTGCCCGAGGTCACCGAGGCCGCCGAACGCACCGAAGGAGTGGCTTCGGTCGCACCGGTGAGCGCGGGCGGGCGGCCGGGCGGCGAACCCCTCGTCGTCGACGGCAGGGTCCGCATCGACGCGACCCTCAAGGACGCGGCCGACAGCGACGAAGCCAAGGAGGCGGTGGCCGCGCTGCGCACCGCGGTCCATGCCGTGCCCGGTTCGGACGCCCTCGTCGGCGGCTACACCGCGCAGCAGTACGACACCCAGCGGACGGCGGAGGACGACCGCACGCTGATCGTGCCGGTGGTGCTGGTGATCATCCTGGTGATCCTGGTCTTCTTGCTGCGGTCGCTGCTGATGCCGGTGCTGCTGGTGGCGACCGTGGCGCTGAACTTCCTCGCCACCCTCGGCATCTCCTCACTGGTCTTCACCCATGTGTTCGGCTTCAGCGGCACGGACTCGTCGGTGCCGCTGTACGGATTCGTGTTCCTGGTCGCCCTGGGCGTCGACTACAACATCTTCCTGATGTCCCGGGTCCGGGAGGAGTCGTTGCGGCACGGCACCAGGGAGGGCATCCTGCGCGGGCTCACCACGACCGGCGGGGTCATCACGTCGGCGGGCGTCGTCCTGGCGGCCACCTTCGCCGCGCTGGGCGTGATCCCGCTGGCGTTCCTGCTCCAGATCGCGTTCATCGTGGCGTTCGGCGTCCTGCTGGACACGCTGGTCGTCCGGTCGCTCCTCGTCCCGGCGCTGGTACGGGACATCGGCCCGAAGGCGTGGTGGCCGGGGGTACTGAGCCGGGAGGGGTCGGACGGTCAGCGGGGCGCGGTCGCGGAGTCCGGGTCCGGGTCCGGGTCCGAGTCCCGGTAGGCGGCCAGGGCCCAGATGACGAAGATGTCCAGACCGATGACGATCACCGACCAGAGGGGCGCGTACGGCAGGAAGAGGAAGTGCGCGCAGAGGTTCAGGGAGGCGAAGAGGATGCCCGCCACCCGCGCCCAGCCCGCCCCCTTGAGCAGCGCGGCCCCGGTGACGGCCACGCAGACGCCGAGCACCAGGTGGATCCAGCCCCAGCCGGTGAGGCTGATCCGGTAGAGGTACGCGCCGACGTCGCCGTAGACGTCCCCGTCGGCGAGGGCCGCGATGCCCTCCAGGGCCGCCACGGCGCCCTGGCAGAGCATCAGGATCCCGGCGAAGAGCACCCCGCCGGTCACCCAGAGGCTGTCCGGATCGGGTGCCGGTGCGGGCCCGGACGGGCCGTCGGCGCGCTGCCACGGCGTGTCCCCCTGACCGGGCCCGCTCCGAGGCCCCTGCTCGAAGCCGTCCGGTGGCGTCGGGGCGCCGGGGCCGGTCGCGCCCGCGAGGCCGGACGGGCCGCCGGGGCCGGACGGGTCGGCGGCCCGGGAGGGGTCGGCGGCCCGGGAGGGGTCCTCGCCCATCAGGACTCCTCCTGCGCCCGGTCCGACTGCGCCTTCGTGCGCTTGCCGACCACCGCGGCGGCGGCGACCGCACTGCCCGCGAAGGCCAGCGCGACCATCCAGGCGCGGTCGAAGACATGGCAGGTGGCATGGTCCACGGAGTAGCGCCCGGGACCGGTCAGCCCGATGGCCGCCGCGGTGAAGCCGAGGAACGCCGGGTACTCGTAGCCGCCGCCCTGGGCGAAGAAGCCCGCGGGAGCGTGCACGGCCACCGCGCCGGCCATCGCCCCCGCGGCCGCCGCGCCCGCCGCCGGGGTGGCGAGGCCCAGGGCGAGCAGGACGCCGCCGCCCGCCTCGCCGAGCCCGGCGGCCACGGCGCTGTGCTTGGGCGGATGGAACCCCATCGCCTCCATCGCGGCCGTGGTGCCCTGGATGCCACCGCCGCCGAACCAGCCCGCCAGCTTCTGACTGCCGTGGGCGGCGAGCACCGCGCCGGTGCCGACGCGCAGGGCGAGCAGACCGAGATCACGCCGGTTGACGCAGACCATGAGGACTCCCGGGGTGGGGGGGGTGGGGTACGGATCCCACTCTCGTCGGCGGGTGGCGGGCGGGCGCGGCCGGGTACGCCGTCCGTGGCACGGACCCGTCACCCCAAGGGCGGGATGCGACGCAGATCATTATGCAACTTGTTGCATAAGGGCGTGGCGGTGGTCTACAACTGACCCGACGACCCTGTGCGGAGGAGACCTCGTGACCCTGTACCCGAACCTGCTGAGCCCCCTCGACCTCGGGTTCACCACCCTGCCCAACCGGGTGCTCATGGGATCGATGCACATCGGTCTGGAGGAGGCCGAGCGCGGTTTCGAGCGGATGGCCGCGTTCTACGCGGAGCGCGCCCGGGGCGGCGTCGGCCTCATGGTCACCGGCGGCATCGCCCCCAGCGAGCGGGGCTGCTCCTTTCCCGGCGGGGCCAAGATGACGACGGACGCGGAGGCGGAACAGCACCGGGAGATCACCTCGGCGGTGCACGCGGCGGGCGGCCGGATCGCGATGCAGATCCTGCACTTCGGGCGGTACGCGCACCACCCCGACCTGGTGGCGCCGAGCGCGCTCAAGGCCCCGATCAGCGGATTCACCCCGAACGCGCTCACCGATGACCAGGTCGAGGAGACCATCGAGGAGTTCGTGCGCGCGGCCGGTCTCGCACGCCTCGCGGGCTATGACGGCGTCGAGATCATGGGCTCCGAGGGCTATCTGATCAACGAGTTCATCGTCTCCGCGACCAATCACCGCACCGACCGCTGGGGCGGCGGTTACGAGAACCGCATGCGCCTGCCCGTCGAGATCGTGCGGCGGGTCCGCGAGCGGGTCGGCGACGACTTCATCCTGATCTACCGGCTCTCCATGCTGGACCTGGTACCGGGCGGCTCGACGCTGGAGGAGGTCGTGACGCTCGCGAAGGAGATCGAGGCGGCGGGCGCGACGATCATCAACACCGGCATCGGCTGGCACGAGGCGCGGATCCCGACCATCGCCACCTCCGTGCCGCGCGGCGCGTTCAGCTGGGTGACCGGGAAGGTGCGCGGCGCGGTCTCCGTACCGCTGGTGACGAGCAACCGCATCAACACCCCCGCGGTCGCCGAGGAGATCCTCGCCTCCGGCCGGGCCGACATGGTCTCCATGGCCCGCCCCTTCCTGGCCGACCCTGAGTTCGTCGCGAAGGCGGCGGCGGGCCGGGCGGACGCCATCAACACCTGCATCGGCTGCAACCAGGCCTGCCTGGACCACATCTTCAGCCTCAAGATCACCTCCTGTCTGGTCAATCCGCGCGCCTGCCACGAGACCGAGCTGGTTCTCGCGCCGACCCGGACCCGTAAGCGCGTCGCCGTGGTCGGCGCCGGCCCGGCCGGCCTCGCGTGCTCCGTCACGGCGGCCGAGCGGGGGCACACGGTGACCCTGTTCGACACGGCGGACGAGATCGGCGGGCAGCTGAACGTGGCGCGCCGGGTGCCGGGCAAGGAGGAGTTCGACGAGACGCTGCGCTACTTCCGTACACGGCTGGCCGAGTTGGAGGTCGACGTACGGCTGGGCGCCCGGGCGGACGCCGGTTCGCTGGACGGCTTCGACGAGATCGTGCTCGCCACCGGCGTCGAGCCGCGCACCCCGGCCATCCCCGGCACGGACCACCCGAACGTCGTCAGCTATCTGGACGTGCTGCGCGACGGGGCGCCGGTCGGCGCACGGGTCGCGATCGTCGGGGCGGGCGGCATCGGCTTCGACGTCGCGGAGTTCCTGACCGACGGCGGCGACGCGGCGAGCCTGGACGCGGACACGTTCTTCCGGCAGTGGGGCGTCGACACCGCCTTCGCGGAGCGCGGCGGGCTGCGCGCCCCCGAGCGTCCCGGGTCGCCGCGCACGGTCCACCTGGTCCAGCGCAGGACCACCAAGGTCGGTGCGGGGCTCGGGAAGACGACGGGGTGGATCCACTGCACCGAACTGCGCCACCGGGGCGTCGAGATGATCGCCGGAGCCTCCTACGACCTCATCGACGACGAGGGCCTCCACCTCACCGTCGACGGTGAGCGCCGAGTGCTGCCGGTCGACACGGTGGTGCTGTGCGCGGGCCAGGAACCGCGCCGCGAGCTGTACGAGGAGCTGCGTGCGGGGGCCGTCCCGGTCCATCTGATCGGCGGCGCGGACGTGGCGGCCGAGCTGGACGCCAAGCGGGCCATCCGCCAGGGCACGGAGCTCGCCGCCGCGCTGTGAGCTCCCTGGACGTACGGAGGCCGGGGGCCACGAAGGACGGCGCGCCCCCGGTCTCGTCGCGTCCTTAGGATGCACCCCATGTCACTGCCGCACGCGATTCTCACCGCTCTGCTGGAGAAGCCGTCCTCGGGTCTGGAACTGACCCGCAGGTTCGACCGGTCGATCGGCTACTTCTGGTCCTCGACGCACCAGCAGATCTATCGCGAGCTGGGAAAACTGGAGCAGGCCGGGCGGATCAGGGCGCTGCCCGCGGCGGCGCCGGCCCGGGGGCAGAAGAAGGAGTACGAGGTCCTGCCCGCGGGCCGCGAGGAACTGGCGGCCTGGGTGGCCCTCCCCGAGGATCCCCGGCCGGTCCGCGACCCGCTCCTGCTGCGGATGCGGGCGGCGGCGGTCGTCGGGGCGGACGGCATGGACACGGAGCTGCGTCGCCATCTCGCCCTGCACGAAAGGCAGTTGGCGGAGTACCGGGGGATCGAGGAGCGGAACTTCACCCCCGCGCCGACGACCGACGAGGACCGGCTGCGGTATCTCGTGCTGCGGGGCGGCATCGACCTGGAGACGTTCTGGATCAGCTGGCTGTCCCGGGCGATCGCCGACCTGGACGGCTGAGCGATCGGACCGGCCGGCCGGACGGCCCGCCGACGACTTCCGCTCCGCCGACCGCCGACCTCTTCCGCTCCGCGGCCGGTCAGCCGCTCGCGTGCGCGGGTACGGGTGCGGGTTCCGGGACGCCTGCCGGGGATGGGGTGTCCGCGCGCCGGGGGCTGCCGATGACGACCCTGGAGGGCACCTGCCCCTCCGGGACGGCGGCCTCGGGCGGGGCGGCCGGGTCCGTGTTCCGCGCCTGGGCCCGGCTGAGGAGGATCACCCCGCGCACGGCCGCCGCCGTGCCGAGGAGCGCGAGCACCAGGCTGACCGGCCCGCCCTGGAGGCGCTCGCCGAGGAGGGCCAGGCCGATCGCGGCGGCGGCGACCGGGTTGGCGAGGGTGACCACGGCGAGCGGGGCGCCGAGCCCGCCCCGGTACGCGGTCTGGGAGAGCAGCAGGCCGCCCATCGCGAAGGCGGAGACGAGCAGCGCCACCGTCAGCAGCCGCCAGCTGAACAGCGGGCCGCCGGAGTGGTCGGTGACCGCGACCGTGAGGGTCTGGGTGAGCGCGGAGGCGACCCCGGAGGTGATCCCGGAGGCCGCCGCGTGCCGCAGCCCCGGGCGGGCCCCGGGCCGGCCGAGTCCGGCGACGACCGCCATGGTCGCCGCGCCGACGCCCAGCGCCTCGGGAAGGCTGAGGGTCTCGTGGGGCGCGGAGCCGCCCGCGGTCAGGAGCAGCGCGCCGAGGCCGAGCAGGGTCAGGGCCGTGCCCCGCCACTCGACGCGGCCGACCCGGCGTCCGGCGGCGCGCGCCCCGAGCGGGACGGCCACGACTAGGGTGAGCGCGCCCAGCGGCTGGACCAGGGTGAGCGGGCCGAAGTTGAGCGCGGCGACGTGCAGCAGCGCGCCAGCGGCGTTGAGGCCGACCGCCGACCACCAGGCGCCCCGGCCCAGCAGCCGCAGGACTCCGGTGGACGGGTCGGTGCGGCCGGCGAGCCGGGACTGCGCCACGGCGGCGGCCGCGTAGGCGCCGGCCGAGACCAGGGAGAGCGCGACGGCGAGCAGCGTGGCGTTCATCGCACCGCTCCGGCCCGGGCGGGCGCCTGCGCTCCGGCATCCGCGCCGGTCACGGGCCCGGCGGCTCCGGAGCACGGCGACGGACCGGCCGCCACGAAGACCCCGGACACGGTGGCCGGCCCCGCGGAACCGGAGGACGGCGACGGACCGGCCGCCACGAAGGCCCTGGGCACGGTGGCGGGCCCGGCGGAACCGTAGGACGGCGACCGACCGGCCGCCGCGAAGACCCCGGACACGGTGGCCGACCCCGCGGACCCCGCCGGGACGGCCGACGCGAAGGCCCTGGACCCAGCGGCGCCCGCGTACGCCGGCACGGGAGACCCTTCACCACTCCCCCACGGGCCCGGCCGGGGCAGCCGCGCCGGGGCGGTCCGGGCGGACAGTGGCAGCCGGAAGACGGCGAGCGCGACGGCGAGCATGGCCCCGACGACGATCGCGTCGAGCCAGTAGTGGTTGGCCGTGCCCACGACCACGAGCAGGGTGAGAGCCGGGTGCAGCAGCCACAGGCCGCGCCACCGGGAACGAGTGGCGCCGATCAGGCCGACGGCGACCATCAGGGCCCAGCCGACGTGCAGCGAGGGCATCGCGGCGAACTGGTTCGCCATCGTGTCGGTCGCGGGCGTCTGTCCGTACACCGTCGGCCCGTAGACCTGGCCGGTGTCGACGAGTCCGGCGACCGGCAGCATCCGGGGCGGGGCGAGCGGGAACAGCAGGTGCAGGACCAGGGCGGCGGCGGTGAGCGCGGCGAGAACGCGGCGCGACCGCACGTAGTGGCGGGGGCGGCGCCAGTAGAGCCAGACAAGGAAGAGAGCCGTGGCGGGGAAGTGCACGGCGGCGTAGTAGGTGTTCGCCGCGTGGATCAGGGGCTGGCTGTGCAGCAGCAGCCCCTGGACCGCGCCCTCGCCGGGAAGGTGCAGGGCACGTTCAAGGTCCCATACGTTCCCCGCGTTGCGGAACGCCTCCTCCACATGACCGTTGGCGGCCTGGCGGCCGAACTTGTAGGCCAGGAAGAGTCCGGCCACGAGAAGGAACTCGCGGACGAGGGGCGGTCGGGCACGTATGTCCGGCTCCTGGTCCGTGGGCTCGGTGCGGGCGTAGGTCACCCGGTGCCCCCTTGGATGCGAAGCGGTGTCAGGACGGCCCGGTGAGCTCCACGCCGTATCGATACGCCAGTGTACCGATACGCCGACGTATCGGTACACGTGCGTATCGGTACACTGGCGTATCGAGAACCTCACCGCACCGCCGCAGGAGGTACAGCCCATGTCGTCGCCCGATTCCGCACAGGAGTCAGCCCTCACGTCCCGCCGGTCGAAGATCACCCCGGAGCGGGCGCAGGAGCTCTACGGGGCGGTGCTGGAGCTGTTGCGGGAGAGCGGTTACGAGTCGCTGACGATGGAGGGCGTGGCCTCGCGCACGCGGTGCGGCAAGTCGACGCTGTACCGGCAGTGGGGCTCCAAGCCTGAGCTGGTCGTGGCCGCGCTGCACGGCACCCGGCGGATGCGGCTCCCGAACATCGACACCGGGACGCTGGCCGGGGACCTGCTGGAGGCCGCACGGACGATCGGCGAGGCCTCGGGGAGCGACACCCCGCTGATGCACGCCCTCGGCCATGCGGCGCTCCAGAGCCCGGAGCTGCTGTGCGCGCTGCGCGAGGCGCTGATCCTGCCGGAGATCGCGGCGATCGACGCGATGGTCCGGCGGGGCCGGGAGCGCGGCGAGATCGCGGCGGACCTCGCGGGGGCCGAGTTCGTCGCGGCCCAGCTGCTCGGCGTGATGCGCGCCCGGCCGCTGTTGGAGGGGCGTTACGCCGACGCGGCGTATCTGACCAGGTTCGTGGAGATGGCGATCCTCCCGGGCCTCGGACTCACGGCGGGAGCGCCGGAGTCCTGACAGACGTGGACCGCCCGCCCCAGCGGATGGGGGCGGTCCACCCGCGCCGCACCGTGGGGACGGGGGCGGCGCACCGCCGGGCCGGCCGGTGACCTCCACGGAGGCCACCGGCCGCCCGTGTGTCCACACCTCTTCAACGGTCCGCCCCGATTTCCGGTCCGCCCACCCCCTGGATCACCTAACAATCGCTTGGTAGATTTCGCGTGGACGGTCCCGGAGTGATTCCCGGCCGGGCCCGCTGAAGGCGGCACCCCGGAACCAGAAGTGAAGGCGGACCATGGAGCAGCTCCACGCGATGGACTTCACCGGGCGTGCGGTGTTGATCACCGGCGGCACCAGGGGCCTGGGGGCCGCACTGGCGAGGACCTTCCTCGCGAGCGGCGCGGACGTCATGGTCTGCGGCCGCGGGGCGCCGGCCACCCTGCCGTCGACGGGCGGGCGCGAGGCCTCGTTCCGGGCCGCCGACCTGCGGGACCCCTCGGCGGCCGCGGATCTCGTCACCGCGACCGCCGAACGGTTCGGCCGACTGGACGTGCTCGTGAACAACGCCGGCGGCTCCCCGGACGCCGACGCGGCGACCGTATCGCCGCGCTTCGTCGAGAGAGTGGTCGCGCTCAACCTCCTCGCCCCCTTCTACACGGCCCAGGCGGCGAACCTGGTGATGCGGGAGCAGCCGGACGGCGGGTGCGTGATCAACATCGGCAGCGTCTCCGCCCACGACCCGCAGCCGGGCACCGCCGCCTACTCCGCCGCCAAGGCGGGCCTGCTCGGGCTGACCCGGGCACTGGCCCTCGAATGGGCGCCGCGGGTCCGGGTCAACCACATCACCGCGGGCCCCATCCGCACCGAGAACGCCACCGCACTGTACGACGACGGGGCCGCGGTGGCGGTGGCGGACATCGTCCCGATGGGACGACTGGCGGAACCGGACGACGTGGCGCGGGCCTGTCTCTGGCTGGCCTGCGACCTCTCCTCGTACGTCAACGGCGCCGATCTCGCCGTGCACGGGGGCGGCGAGATCCCGGCCAGGCATGCGGCCCGCCGGACCACACCCCCCTTTTCGTCACCTTGACTCTATTCACCCCTCCCCTTATCGTCGTACTGACGAAATCGAAGGGGTCCTCACCATGGCCGATATCACCCGGCGCTTCGGCTGGCGCCACCTGCGCTCCGCGCCCACCGCCCACATCCGCCACCACCACCGCGGCCGGCTCACCCACGACGGCCAGGGGCTCAGCTTCTGGTACCGGTCGCTGTCGGCGGCGCTCTCCGAAGTACCGGTCGACGACCGGGAGCTGGCCATGGCGTTCCACGCCCGTACGGCCGACTTCCAGGACGTCACCGTGCAGGCCACCGTCACCTACCGGATCAGTGATCCGGCCGAGGCGGCGAACCGGCTCGACTTCTCCGTGGACCCGGACACCGGGAGCTGGCGCGGCGCACCGCTGGAGCAGATCGCCACCCTCCTCACCGAGACCGCGCAGCAGCACACACTGGACGTACTGGCCCGCACCCCGCTCGCGGCGGCCCTGGTCGACGGCGTCGCCTCCGTACGCGAACGGGTCGCCACCGGACTCACCGCCGAGCCCCGCCTCCCGGCCACCGGCATCGACGTGGTGGCCGTGCGCGTCGTCGCGATCCGCCCCGAGGCCGAGGTCGAGCGCGCCCTGCGCACCCCGGCCCGCGAGCAGATCCAGCAGGAGGCGGACCGGGCCACCTACGAACGGCGGGCCGTGGCCGTCGAGCGCGAACGCGCCATCGCCGAGAACGAGCTGGCCAGCCAGATCGAACTGGCCCGGCGCGAGGAGCAGCTGGTCGACCAGCGCGGCACCAACGCGCGCCGCGAGGCCGAGGAGAAGGCCGCGGCCGACGGCGTACGGACCGAGGCGGAGGCGGCCCGCACGGTGCGCCTGGCCCGCGCGGAGGCCGAGGCGGCGCGCGAGACGGGCGCGGCGCGGGCCGAGGCCCAGGCCGCCTGGCTGCGGGTGCACGGCGAGGCCGATCCGGCCACGCTGCACGCCCTGGCGGCGACCCGGCTCGCGGAGAACCTGCCGCGCGTCGAGAGCATCACCCTCTCCCCCGACGTGCTCACCGGGCTGCTCGCCAAGCTCGGGCGCCCGGAAGGCGGGGCGGGCGCGTGAGCCTGGCGCCCCGGGCGGTGCTCGTCCACCGGCGGACGGAGTACGAGGAGCTGCTCGCCCGGCACGGGACGCACGGGCAGGCCGCGTTCTTCCTGTCCAGCCGGGGGCGCTCGATCGACGAGGTGGCCCGCCGCCACGAGGACAACCGGCGTGCGCTGCGGGAGGTGGCGGCGGCGGTGCCGCTCACCTGGCGCAGCTCCCGGGTGGAGCGGGCCGACCTGGACCGCTTCCTGTTCGCCCCGGAGGACGTGGTGGTCGTGGTCGGCCAGGACGGGCTGGTCGCCAACACCGCGAAGTACCTGTCCGGGCAGCCGGTCGTGGGCATCGACACCGACCCGGGGCGCAACCCCGGTGTCCTGGTCCGCCACCGGCACGCCGACGCGGCCGCCCTGCTGCGCGCCGCGACCGCCGGCGGCGGGAGCGCCGATGAGCTGACCATGGTCGAGGCCGTCGCCGACGACACGCAGCGCCTCCTCGCCCTCAACGAGATCTACCTCGGGCCGCCCGGCCACCAGACGGCCCGCTACCGCCTGGGCCCCGACGGCGAGAGCACCCCCGGGGAGGCGCAGGCCTCCTCCGGCGTGCTGGTCGGCACCGGCACGGGAGCCACCGGGTGGCTGCGCTCGCTGTGGCTGGAGCGCGGCGGCGCCCTGCCGCTGCCCGCGCCGTGCGACGCGCGCCTCCTGTGGTTCGTCCGCGAGGCCTGGCCCTCCCCCGCGACCGGAACGTCCAGGGTGGCGGGCGAACTGGGACGCGGGCAGGGGCTGCGGCTGACCGTCGAGTCGGACCGGGTCGTGGCCTTCGGGGACGGGATGGAGTCCGACGCCCTGGAGCTGACCTGGGGGCAGAGCGTACGGCTCGGCATCGCGGAGAGGTCGCTGCGCCTGGTGACATGAGCGCACCCGCGACCGCCGCCCGGGCCGCCCGGGTCGCCCGGGCCGCCCGAGTCGCTTCGCTACGGTGGTCCGGACCCGGCACCGAAGAGCGGAGAACCAGCACCATGTCAGCCGACCCTGTCACCGAGCCCGCCCGCAACACCCGCCCGCCCACGGCACAGGCGGCCCTCGGGGTCGGCGTGATCGTCGAGGACGGCCGGGGACGCGTACTGATGGGCCGGCACCACAGCGGTACGTGGGAGCTGCCGGGCGGGAAGGTCGACGCGACGCGCGAGTCGATCGCCGCGGCGGCCGCCCGGGAGCTGCGCGAGGAGACGGGCCTGATGGTCGACGAGGCAGCCGTGGACGTCGTCGCGATGGTCCACGACGTGATCGGCGGGATCAACCGCATCAGCATGGCGGCCGTCGTGCGGCTCGCCTCCGGCGTCCCCGAGGTGACCGAACCCCACCTGATCAGCACCTGGCGATGGACCGCGCCCGAGGAACTGCCGACTGCGCTGTTCGACCCGTCGGCCCAGATCCTCGCGGCCTGGCGACCGGAGCTGGGCATCACCCACCCGCCCGCGCATGTGCTGCGCATCGCCCCGGACGAGAACCGCGCCTGACGCACCGCTCCTCCGCCCGCGCACCTCTCCCCGTCTCACAGATGCGGCGCAATCGGACCCACTGTATGAATAAGGGACCATCCGTGCGATAGGGAGTAGGCCCATGGACGATTACCCGCTCCTGGACGTCTTTCTGACCATGCTGTACCTGTTCCTCTGGGTCATGTGGTTCTTCCTGCTGTTCAAGGTCGTCACCGACCTCTTCCGGGACCACTCGTTGAACGGCTGGGCCAAGGCGGGCTGGCTGGTCCTCGTCATCCTGCTGCCGTACGTGGGTGTGCTGATCTACCTCATCGCCCGCGGTCGCAGCATGCACGAACGCGACGAGAAGCTGGCCAAGGACTCGGAGGCGGCGTTCCGCAACTACGTGCGCGAAGCCGCGACGAGCCAGGGCGGATCCGGCGGCAGCGACCATGTGCAGGATCTGGCGAAACTCGCCGAGCTCAAGGACAAGGGCGCGCTCAACCCCGAGGAGTACGAGCGGGCCAAGGCGAAGCTGCTCGCCTGAGGCAGGGCTCCGGCCCTCGCCCGAGGCCGAGGGCCGGAGCCCTGCTCGCGTGTTCTATCGTGGGGTGACCTTCGAGGAAGAGCAGGCGTACATGAGGCGAGCGACGACCCCCGCGGCGGCCACCGTCGCGCTGCGCGGTCTGCTCGTGCTCCTGGTGGCCGTGGTCGGCCTGCTCTGTCTGGTCGGCCGGTCTGCGCCGCAGGAGGCGCTGCCGTCCGGCTCGATCTCCGTGGCGCAGGCGGCAGCGGCTACCGCCGTGCAGCCCTCGGCCGACGAGGGTTCCGCTCCGTGCGGCAAGAAACTGATGGTCGCCGAGGACGTCGCGCCGCGCTCCGACGCCGCTGCGGGGACCGCCCCGGCGGCCGGTTCGCCGCAGTGGACGGACGGGCCCGCGCCGGCGGCCGGTTCGGGCGCCTCGTTCTGCCGGGGCGGCCCGGCGCCACCTCATCCCGTCACCACCTTCTCCGTTCTGCGGATGTAGGCCGGCCCTCGCGGTCGCGTCCTTCATCTCTTCCATCCGGAAACGGAGATTTCCGCATGTCCTCTTCCCGGCGCTCCTGGAGCCGGGCGGGCGAGGCGCTGCGCGCGTGGCAGGCCAGGCAGTGGCTGGTGGCGGGGCTCGGCGCCCTGGCCACGGCCGTAGCCGTCGGCGTGCCCACCGATGTGGTGCCCACCCCCCTGTTCGGCCGCTCGGTCCCCGTGCAGTGGTGGAACTATCCCGCCCTCGCCCTCACCGCCGTCCTGGCCGGCCTCGTGCTGAGCACGTACGTCCGCCCGCCGGCCGCTTCCCCGGCCGCACCCCCGTCCACGCAGCCCCCCGGGACCGTCCGGGACGGCCGTATGGGGGCTCTCGGCGGGGTGCTGTCGTTCTTCGCCGTGGGCTGCCCCGTCTGCAACAAGCTCGTGCTCGTCCTCCTCGGGTCGTCCGGCGCGCTGAGCTACTGGGCCCCCCTGCAGCCGCTGTTCGCCGTCGCGTCCGTCGCGCTGCTCGCGGAAGCGGCGCTGCGGCGCCTCTCCACCCAGAGCCGGTGCCCGGTCACGGCTTCGGCCTGACGTCCGCGGCCACCCCCTCCTTCTTCCTCGCCCCTCTCATCCTCAGAGGCATCCCCATGACTGCATCACCCTCATCACCCTCCTCGCCGTCCTCCCCCTCCTCGCCGTCCCGCCGTGCCCGCCGAAAGACCTACGCGGCCGGAGCACTCCTCCTGGCGGCCGCGGCCACCGCCGCCTTCGCCCTCACACTCGACGGCTCCGACGGCTCCGACGACGAGCGCGATCGCGGCGCGCGGGGAGCCACCTCGGTGGAGTCCGGCTCCGCCGCCCCCGCTCCGGCCGACGAGAGTCTGCTCGCGCTCGCCCGCCGGGACGCCTCCGACGCGCTCGCGGTCGGCCGGGCCGACGCGCCGGTGGTGATGATCGAGTACTCGGACTTCCAGTGCCCCTTCTGCGGCCGGTTCGCCCGCGAGACCAAGCCGGAGCTGCTGCGGCCTTACGTCGACGAGGGCATCCTGCGCATCGAGTGGCGCAACTTCCCCGTCTTCGGCGAGGAGTCCCAGCAGGCCGCGCTGGCCGGGTGGGCCGCGGGCCGTCAGAAGAAGTTCTGGGAGTTCCACGACGTGGTCTACGCCGAGCCCCGGGAGCGCAATTCCGGCGAGTTCAGCGCTGACAGGCTGGCCGCCATGGCGCGCGAGGCCGGAGTGCCGGACCTCGCGAAGTTCCGCGCGGACATGGCTTCCGACCAGGCGCGCGAAGCCGTCGAGAAGGACCAGGACGAGGGATTCGGCCTGGGCGTCAGCAGTACTCCCGCGTTCCTCGTGAACGGCAAGCCCATTCTGGGAGCCCAGCCGACGGCCACTTTCAAGGACGCCGTCGAGGCGGCGGCGCGGTGAGCGACGTCGGCCTGGCCATGGCGTTCCTCGGGGGGCTGCTGGCCCTGCTCAGCCCGTGCAGCGCACTCCTGCTGCCGGCGTTCTTCGCGTACTCGTTCACCAGCCGAACGCGGCTTGTGGTGAGGACCGGCGTGTTCTACGCCGGTCTGTGCACGACGCTGGTCCCCCTCGGGGTTGCCGGTTCGTTCGCCAGCCGGCTCTTCTACGGGCACCGCGACGTCCTGATCGCGGTGGGAGGGTGGACGCTGATCATGCTCGGTGTCGCGCAGATCGCCGGCTTCGGGTTCGGCTCCCGGCGGCTGGCGCGGGCGGCGGGGAAGCGGCGCTCGGGATCGTCCCTGTCCGTGTTCGCCCTGGGGGCGGTGTACGGGCTGGCGGGCTTCTGCGCCGGACCGATCCTCGGCGGCATCCTGACGGTCGCCGCCGTGGACGGCGACCCCGTGCACGGTGGTGTACTGCTCGCGGTGTACGCCCTGGGAATGGCGGTGCCCGTCTTCGCCCTGGCTCTGCTGTGGGACCGGTTCGACCTCGGGCGCAGGCGCTGGCTGCGGGGCCGGGTGTTCAGGGTGGGTCCGCTGTCGCTGCACACCACGACGACCGTGGGCGGAGCCCTGTTCGTGGTCCTCGGAGTGGTCTTCCTGGCGTTCGACGGCACGTCGGCGCTGCCCTCACTGCTGAGCACCGAGACCGAGTTCGCGTGGGAGGAACGCCTGTCCGCGATCGGCGGGGCGGTCTCCGACCGGCTGCTGCTGTTGGTGCTGGCCGGAGTGGCCGCCCTCGGGGCCGCGGTCGTGCTCCTGCGCGGCACATCACGGCGGCGGGAGACGGAGGAGCGGGACGTAAAGGAGAAGGAGAAGGCGGTGGGGCCCGATACGGAGACGACGACAATCCACTGATGGTGACGGGACCTGCGCCACCGGGAGCGGCGATGCCTCTCCCGGTCGGCAGGCGATCGAACCATTTGTCCATGATGCTGGGAACTGTCACGGTTCATCTGTTATGCACTTCATGGAAGGTGGGCTGATCGTGCCCAGTGGTCTCCAAGCCGACACAGTCGGGCCGGTGGACGTCGCCGTCATCGCCTTCGAGGGCAACCGGTTCGACGGCCAGGTCGTTCCCGCACTGCGGGAACTGCAACAGAAGGAGACGGTGCGGATTCTCGATCTGGCCTTCGTCTCGAAGGCGTCGGACAGCTCGGTCACGGTGGTGGAACTCACCGATCCGGGGGTGGCCGAGACGCTGCGGCAGGTCACGGACGCCCAGTTCGACCTGCTCAGCGACGAGGACCTGCGGACCGTGTCCGACTCCCTGGGCAACGGGTCCTCCGCACTCGTCGTGGCCTGGGAGAACACGTGGGCGGCGCGGCTGGCGGCGGCGGTGCGGGGATCAGAGGGCGAGCTGGTGATGCTGGAACGCGTTCCGCGGGACGCCGTCGTCGACGCGATCGCATCACTCGACGGCAACTGACAGAGACGAAGGAGACGGCCAGTCATGCCTCAACGATTCGGACGGCCCGGCCTGCTGGGCACCATCGCCCGTACCGCGGTCATCTCGGGCACCGCCACCGCGGTCTCCAACCGGGTGGAGCGTCGCGACCTGCGGCGCCAGGGGGTTGCCCAGGCCCCGCAGATGCCGGCAGCAGCTCCCCCTCCCCCGGCGCCGGCGCCGGCGGGCACGGACCGGGTGTCCCAACTGACCCAGCTCGCCGACCTCAAGGCCCAGGGGCTGCTCACCGACGAGGAGTTCGCGACCGAGAAGGCCCGCATCCTGGGGTCCTGAACGGCCGTCCCGCGTCGGGCGCCAGAAGGTTTCGCAGGTGAACGGGCCGGCCCGGACCGTTCTCGGTCCGGGCCGACCCGTTCGGCTGCTCGTCGGTCTCCGGTGGCCCGGCCCTCAGCGGGCCTGTCCCGCGCCGACGTCTTCCCGGTCCGGTGTCGGGCCGGGAGGCAGGTCGGTTCCGGAGTCCCGCCGTACGGGAGGAGAGACCGGGTGGGCGCCCCGGTCGAAGGCGGCGCCGATGACGACCATGACGGCTCCGGCGACGAGGATGAGCGAGACGCCCCAGGTGGCGTTGGTCGCGCTGGCCCCGACGATGGCCAGGGCAGCCATCGGGGCGAGTCCGCCCGAGAGCGCGGCGCCGATCTCCCGCCCCGTGCCGACTCCACTGACCCGCACGTCCGGCGGGAACTGACGGGAGAGCAGAGAGCCTTGCGGGGCGAACATGGCCGGCGCCAGCAGACCCGTCGCGATGATCAGGCACAGCCAGATCAGGATCGAGCTTCCCGTGTCCAGCAGAACGAAGAACGGGAAGGCGAAGAGCGCCGAGGCGATACCACCGGCCGCCAGTACCCGGCGGCTGCCGAAGCGGTCGCTGGCCCAGCCGAAGATCGGCACGGTGACGAGGGCCGTGGCACTGGCCAGCGTGATCCCGAACGCCCCGACGCTCGCCGAGACGTTTTGGAAGTCCGAGAGGTAGGCCAGTGAGAAGGTCTTGAAGATGTAGCTGAGGGCGTTGTATCCCAACGAGACGGCCAGGACCACGAGAAGGCCGCGCCGCTCCTTGCGCAGCAGGGTGACGAACGGCAGCTGCGGGGCGGCGTCCCGCTCCTGCTTCTTCTGGCTGTCGTGGAAGTCGCGCGACTCCGGCACGCGGCGCCGGACCCACAGGCCGACGCCGGCCAGGGCGAAGCTCGCGACGAACGGGATGCGCCAGCCCCAGGACAGCAGCGCCTCCTCGTCCAGAGTCGTCAGCACCGTGACGGTCAACGACGACATCAGCAGCCCGAGGTTGAGCCCCAGGGCCGGCCAGGCGCCCTGGCGGCCGCGCCGGTTCTCGTCGGCATGCTCGTAGGCGACGACCGCCGCGCTGCTGTACTCGGCTCCGGCGCCGAGGCCCTGGAAGATGCGCAGGATCACCAGGGCGACGGGGGCCGCGAGTCCGGCGGTCCCGTACGTGGGAAGCAGCCCGATCAGCCCGGTGGAGACGCCCATCAGGACGAAGGTGATGATCAGCACGTTCCGCCGGCCGATGCGGTCCGCGAGGTGTCCGAACAGGATGCCGCCCAGCGGGCGGGCCAGGAATCCGGCCGCGAACGTCGCGAAGGCAGCCATCGTGCCGGTCGCGCCGTCGGTCTGCGGGAAGAAGATCTTGCCGAAGACCAGGGCGGCCATGGAGGCGTAGAGATAGAAGTCGTACCACTCCAGCGCGGAGCCCACGATGGTGGCGGTGGCCACGCGGCGGCGGGCGGTGGCAGGGGATGGTCCGGGGTCCTGCGTGTCTGTGTGCGGGGCGTTCGCCATGGGCTGTCCTCGATCACCGTTGAAGGAGAGGGGGGAAAGGGGAAGAGGGAAACGAAACGAAACGAAGGGAAGGGAAGGGAAGGGAAGGGAAGGCGGAGGCGGAGGCGGAGGCGGAGGCAGAGAGCGGGGCGGGGAGCGGTCAGGCCGCGGCGGACTCTTCCCGCACGGTCCGCGCGGACTCCTCGTGGCCGAGTTGCTCGAAGACGTCGGCCGCGATCCGGCCGCCGATGGGGAGACACGATGTGGCCGCGGGCGACGGCGCGTTGAGCACATGGACGGCGCGGGGGGTGCGGCTGATGACGAAGTCGTCGACCAGCCGCCCGTCCGCCGTGACCGCCTGCGCCCGTACGCCGCTTCCGTGCCGCCGCATGTCCCTGCTCTCGATCTCCGGGATCAGACGGCGGACGTCGCGGACGAACAGCGGCCAGATCAACGACCGGCCGATCTCGGTCACCCCGTGTCGCCAGAAGCGTCGCGCGAGACCGCGCAGGGCGGGGTCCCGCAGCAGCTCGCCCACCATGCGGGGGTCGACGTCGCGCCAGCGGTAGCCCTGACGGGCCAGCGCGGGCACGGCGTTGGGCCCCACATGGACCGAGCCGTCGAGCATGGGCGTGATGTGCACGCCGAGAAACGGCAGCTCGGGGTCGGGCACGGGGTACACCGGATTGTTGACCAGCCCCCGGCGACCGGGCCTGATCTCGGCGTACTCGCCGCGGAAGGGCATGATCCGTACCGTCGGGCGGTCACCGACGGCGGCCGCTACCTTGTCGCTGTGCAGGCCCGCGCAGTTGACCAGGATCCGGGCCCGGAGTTCCTCGCCGGGCGTGCGGATCACGGTACGGCCCTCGGCCTCGGCGAAGGAGAGGGCCGGTGACCGGGTGCGCAGGTCGGCGCCGAGTCCGGTCAGCTCGGCCGCCAGCGCGCGGCAGACCTGGCCGAAGTCGGTCATGGCGGTGTCGGCCACCGACAGTGCGGCCACCCCGGCGACATGCGGTTCCCGCTCGGCGAACTCGGCGCGGCTCAGCCGCTGTACGGTGACGCCGTTCGCCCGGCCGCGCTCCGCGAGTGCGTCCAGGCCGGGGAGTTGGGCCGTGGACGTGGCCACCACGAGCTTCCCGGTGCGCTTGACAGGTACCTCGTGCTGCTCGCAGTACCGGATCATCTCCTCGCCTCCGGCCCGGGCCAGCCGGGCCTTGAGGGAGCCGGGCGCGTAGTACAGGCCGCTGTGGATGACGTTGCTGTTGTGCCCGGACTGGTGGGCGCCCCAGTGCGCCTCCTTCTCCAGGACCGTGACGGACAGACCGGGCCGGGCCCGCAGCAGCGCCCGGGCCGTGGCGAGTCCGAGCAGCCCTCCCCCGATGACGGCGACATCTATGGCACGTGACATCCGACTGGCCTTTCTGGTGGCTCAGGTGGCTCTGATGGCTCTGATGGCTCTCTGACAACGCGAACAAGACACCGCAGCGGCTGTATACATTCGCTGCGAGAGAGGCGAATGTATACAGCCGCTGCGACAGTGCACAAGAGATAGAGTGAGACGGTGACCCGACCAGTCCGGCCCCCCAGCAGTACGAGGAACGGCGCCGCCGTCATCGCAGAACGGCTACGTACGTCCATCCGCGACGGCGAACTGCTCCCAGGCACCCGTCTGGTGCAGGAGAAGCTCGCGTCCGAGCTGAAGGTGAGCCGCATTCCGCTGCGCGAGGCCCTGCACACGCTGGCGGCCGAAGGTCTGATCGAGGTCCAGCCGCAGCGCGGCATGCTCGTGGCGGAGCTCAGCCACGGCGAGATCGCCGAACTCTTCGAACTGCGTCTGCAGATGGAACCGCCCCTGGCCGAAGAGATCGTGCGCGGCTGCCGCGACCGGGACATCGACGAACTCCAGGAGATCGCCGACGAGATGTGCCGCCGGGGTGCGGACGCCGCCGGCCGGGCCTCCCTCAACTACGAATTCCACCGGCGCGTCTACGCCCTGTCCGAACGACGGCTCACGCTGCGCTTCGTCGACCAACTGCTGCACCTCGTCGAGCCGTACAGCCGACGCTGGGTGCGCTCGGGTCACGACCTGGAGCGCATCGACGACGAGCACCAGCGCATGGTCGACGCGTTGCGCGACCGTGACGCGTCGGCACTACGCCACGTGATCGTCGCGCACGTCGAAGGCGCTCGCGATCACGTCATGGCCGCCCAGCAAAGACCGTGACCCCCGGCCCTCGGGTTCCGCGGGCCGGTTCGCCGGGTCAGGGAGGTGCTACGGGGTGACGATGGCGAAGTCGGGGTCGGGCGTGCCGAGATGGCCGAGGAGTGCGCTCAGGGCCCCGATGTCCCCGACGATCTCCACGTCCGGCCGTCCCGGCAGTTCGTCCGGCGGTACGACACCGAGCAGTACCCCCCGCAGGGTGGCTTCGTCGAGACCCACCGTGACGTCGGGTTCGGCGGCCGCCGGACCGGTGCCGGTCACATGGGTGAGCACGCCGTTGCGCAGCCGCAGTGTGAGGGGCTCGCTCCGGGGCAGTTTCCAGCGCACGGTGATGTCCGCGTCCCAGCTGCCCGGCCCGTCCACCCGGATGGCGAGGGCGTCGCAGAGCTGCTCAAGGGTCAGGGCCGCCAGCAGGTCGGGCGCGACGGTGGAGGTGGGGGTGCCGACGGAGCCATGGCGCAACTCCAGTGCGCCCATCAGGTAGAAGTTGCGCCACGTGCCGTTCTCACTGCCGTATCCGAGCTGTTCCAGCGCGTCGGCCTGCAGCTCCCGCGCCGCGGTGTCGCCCGGGTCGGCGAAGACCACATGGTTGACGACCTGGACCACCCAGCGGAAGTCGCCGTCGGCGTAGGAGCGGCGAGCACGCTTCAGCACCTCGTCCGCGCCGCCCATGAATTCCACGTACCGCCGGGCGGCCTCGGCGGGCGGGTGCTCCCACAGATGGGCCGGGTTGCCGTCGAACCAGCCCAGGTAACGCTGGTAGACCGCCTTGGTGTTGTGGCTCACGGATCCGTAGTAGCCGTGGGTGTGCCAGGCCCGTTCCAGGGCCGGGGGCATCACGATCTCCTCCGCGATCTCCGGTCCCGTCAGTCCCTGATTGAGCATGCGCAGGGTCTGGTCGTGCAGGTAGGCGTACACGTCGCGCTGTTCGGACAGGAACGCCAGGACGCGGTCGCGGCCCCAGACCGGCCAGTGGTGCGAGGCGAAGGCTACGTCGGAGGAGTCGACGAAGAGGTCGACCGATTCCGTCAGATACCGGGCCCAGACCCTGGGGTCGCGGACCTCCGCGCCCCGCAGGGTCAGCAGATTGTGCAGGTTGTGGGTGGCGTTCTCCGCCATGCACAGGGCCGCGTGGCCGGGGAAGTGGATGTTCAGCTCCGCCGGAGCCTCGGTGCCGGGGGTGAGCTGGAAGACCATCCGGATGCCGTCGACCGTCTCCGTCTGCCCGGAGCGGGTGATGTCCACGGTCGGGGGGATCAGGCCGACCGCGCCGGTGGAGAGGGTCTGGCCGAGACCGGCCCCGATCTGCCCGCGTGCGCTCCTGGGCAGGGCGGCGCCGTACATGTAGGCGGCACGGCGGTTCATGGCCGTGCCCGCGTAGACGTTCTCGCTGACGGCGTGCTCCAGGAAACCGTGCGGGGCGAGGACCGGGACGCCGTTCGCCACGTCCTCGTCGCCGATGACCCCCCTCACTCCGCCGAAGTGGTCGGCGTGGCTGTGGGTGTAGAGGACGCCGGTGACCGGCCGGTCACCGCGGTGCCCCCGGTACAGCGCGAGGCCGGCGGCGGCCGTCTCCGCGCACAGCAGCGGGTCGATGACCAGAATTCCGCGCTCGCCCTCGACGATCGTCATGTTCGACAGGTCGAAGCCGCGTACCTGGTAGATGCCCTCGGTCACCTTGAAGAGGCCGTGGTCGGAGCAGAGCCGACTCTGCCGCCACAGGCTCGGGTTGGCCGTGTCCGGGCACTCCTGGTCGAGGAATCCGTAGGCGCCCAGGTCCCACACCACGCGACCCTCGGCATTACGGATCACGTGCTCCTCGGCCGTACCCATGAAGCCGCGCCGCGCATCCTCAAGATCCTGGCCGTCGCCGAAGGGGTAGTTCCGCCGGACCGCCTCGTTCGCCTGCGCGACGGCCTGCTCGGCGGGCTTGGTGTCGGTGTTCCGAACCATCTCGAACTCCTTCGGGGCAGCGGACAGGGGCCCGGTCCGCCAGGACACGGCCAGTGCCAGCCTCACCCCGCGCATCCGTCGGCACGAGCGGGTGTAGGCCGTCCGGGGCACCGCCGCGGGCACCCGGCCGGTGCCCGCGGGAGAGGGGCCGCGCAGGGGTGAGTCTCGGCCGACCGGCCCTCCCACCGGCTCACCGCGGCGACGGCCGGCGGGTGTCGCCGTGGATGACGGGGTGTGGCCACTGTGTGATAATCGCGAGCGATCATTCATGTAACGCGCGGACAGGGTCCGGGGCCGTCCTGCGGGCACACCCCCCACCGGACCCTGCTTCCCCAGGGAGAGGACCGGCCCGATGGTGAACGAACAGGGGCCGGAGCCTACGGAGACTCCCTCGTCGTCCGACGAGCCGGCGGCGGGCACGACCGGAAAGCGGACGCCACCGGCGAGCACGGTGCAGATCGTGGACCACGCCCTGCTGGTGCTCAAGACGATCGCCGAGGCCGACCGGCCACGCGGGCTGCGTGAGCTGAGCCGGGACCTGGAGATCAGCAAGAGCTCCACCCAGCGGATTCTCGCCTCGTTGGAGCGCGTCGGGCTCGCCGTCGTCGACGAGAACTCCCGCAAGTACGTGATCGGGCCGGCCGCGCTCACCCTCGCCTGGCGACACGCCGCCAACAGCGACCTGGTGAGCGCCGCCTCCGAGGCGACGGCTCGCATCGCCGCGGCGACGGGAGAGACCGCGTGCGTCTCGGCCGTGGTGGACGGACGCCGGGTGACGGTGTACGAGGTGGAGAGTTCCCAGCCGCTCCGGCTGATCACGGGGGTCGGCAGGCCCTACTCCCTCTTCTCCGGCGCGACGGGTCGCGTACTGCTGTCGATGCTGCCCGAGGACCATCTGAAGCATCTGGTGGGCGAGCATGTCTCCGCGACCGGCGCGACGGACACGACGGAGATCGTCGACCGGGTCGCCGCCGCCCGCGACCGGGGTTACGCCTTCAGCCGCGGCGAGTGGATCATGGGCGGGTGCGGGGTGGCCGTGCCCATCGCGACCCAGGGCACCGTCACGGCGGCACTGAGCATCTACGGCCCCGAGGCGCGGCTCGCGGACCAGCGGATGGCCGACCTGGTCCCTCTCCTCCGGACGGCCGCGGCCCAGATCGCCATCCGCTGGCGCCAGCCCGCCTGATCCGCGCACTCCGATGCGTTTCCGCGGCGCGCCGGGCGGGTGGCGGCCTCCCGTCGGCAAGGCCGTGTGACGGCCGAGCCCTGTGCCGAGCCGGCGCGCCGACGTGGGACGCGCCCGGCCAGGTGGTGAGCTGGTCCCGGACGTGGCGCAACCCGTGGCGGTAGCGCTCAGATACGGCGGTCCGGGTGGGGCTATGCCTTTCCGAACTGGCATGTAGTGCCGACTCGCGACGAAGCGGCCGCCGTACTCCGGGGGCCCGCAGTGCCGCACCCACTACGAAGCTGTACTCCCGGAAGCTGAGGTGCCCGTGGGTACCCGTCTGACGGGAGTTACGAGGTAGCCCTTGCCGTCATGGTCGAGGGTCGTACTTTGCTTCTTTCCCGCCTGGACCCAGTTGATCGTAATGGTGAATCTGACCTCATCTCTCCTCGTCACGAACTCCAAAGAGAGCACTTCCGGATCGCCGGATGAGACCTTGTACGGGAACCCAGGCACCTCGTCGTCGTCCTTGCTCTTGGAGCGCACCAGCGTGGGATTTTCCTTATCCAGGTTCACAGAGAATGCGCGGACCTTTTGGGCGCTCACGCATTTCCCGACAGCCACGGGTGGCACTTGTCGCGACAGGACGTTTACCTGGGCACTTGTGATGATGATCGGCTCCTTCGCCTCCGATTGCAACGTTACCGTCACCGTGGCTGGGCTGATCACGCCTGGCATACGGGGCTTACTCTCCTCGGGAGCCAACGACGCCTTAGCGAGGACCGGTACTAGAATTTCACTCTTCCAGAAGACCCTGCCGCCAGAAGCTTCTCTATCCTCGGAGTTCTCGGCACCGCTTTCACGGCTGGCTTCCCGCCTTGTCCTGACGCGCCTGCTCCTGTTTGCTGAGGGGCTCTCGGCAGGATCGTTCGAGAGTTCAGCGGAAAGCGGGCCCGCCTGATCTTGTACGCCATCCGTCCTCTCATTGTTCTGAGTCCGGTGGTCCACATGCGATTGACCCGCAGTCTCCGCGTGTGGCTGGCGACTGCCTTCACCCCGCAGACGGCCCTGTTCCACGTCGTCCCCCATGCGTCCTCCTGCCGCCAACCCGTTTGCGCCGCCGGGCTCCTCGCCACTTGGCGACCGGAGCAGAGTGGGCGGCACCGCTATGGCCACTTATATGCCCCATCGGGCCGACGGGAACCCGATGGCTTCCGAGGCCGGAGGTTGCGCGCGGACGGCGCTGAAGACGTCGACGCGGTCACCCTCGAAGCCGGGCCGGCAGTCGTGGTGCAGCCGCTGTCCGGGACCGTATTCGCGGACCGGCTGCACCTGGTGGAGCAGTGACACAGCGGCGGGCGCATCACGTGGAACCCGATCACCGAGGGGTCTCTCGCGGGGACATGACCGCCCAGGCGCAGATCCGCGAACAAACAGGGGCACCACTCAGGCCCGACCCCGGAAGCCGCTACCGGGCGCCAGCGGATGACGTCCCGCCCGCGCTGACGGCCCCGATTGAACGGCCCCGCGTGGGCGAAGCGCGGACAGGACGCAAAGTGCATCAACAGCACGAGAAACTGGTCCGCGCTCTGGCCGATCAGCATGCTCTCACCGTCGCCCGGGACCACGACGAGCGTGTTCCGGACGAGGCGTTCGACGTCCTTATGGAACGCGCGCAGACGCTGATGGCGTACGAGAAGCAGATACCGACCCTCCTGGCCGAACCGGAGCGGGCACGCAGCAAGAAGATCATCTTCTGGTCCTGGCGGGCCCAGAGCGTGGCGGCGATCGCACTGATCACCGCCTTCCGCCTGCTGGGGTACCCGGACGACTGGTACGCCCCGGTCGTGCCCCCTGGTGGCCGCCTTCTCCGACTGGCCACTCAAGGCGACCGTGAAGAACCACCTCGCCCGCCGCACCGCATCCGTCGCCTTGCCACGGTGGAGGCGCTGCTCGTCCCGGCCCCCGCCAGGGGTGACTTTGCACGCCGCAGTGCTCGGCGGCAGGGCCGTTTACTCCTATGTTCCCATAAGGTAACTTAGCTCACTAAAGCTACGATTCGCCCAAATAGCCCTTTGCGTTCACGGTCAAGGAGTGGCGTCGGTACCAGGAGAGTTCCGGGCCTTCCTCCGGCGTGGCCGCATGCACGCGGGCTGTCTGCGGCCTTGGTGAGGTTCGGTCACCAGCAGTTCCGCAGTGTCACAGAGCCCGCCCCGGGCGCCGGCTCCACGACTTTCTGGAGGACCACGTGAAGAAGAAGGTCGCCGACCGCTCAGCCAAGCCCGTCGTCGAGCCCTCGTTCTCGCCGGTTTCGTATTTCTGGCGGCTGTCCCGTCTGCTGCCCGTGGTCCTGCTGCTCGTCGGGATCGTCTTCCAGTTCCTCACGCCCCTCCGTCTCAACGGTTCGCCGTTCTTCGTGGCCGCGCCGCTGGTCGCTGCACCGATCTTCAGCCTGGGCAGAACTGTCGCCTTCGGAGGTGCGGCCTTCGTCTCCGCCGCCACGCTCCGGTTCGTGGCGGACATCAGGGGAGAGGACTCCGTCGTGCAGAGCATGGCGCCGCAGCTCACCACGATCGCCTTCGCCACGGCCATCGCCGCGCTGGTGAACGTCTTGGTGCGCCTGCACAGTGAGCAGCTCACCTCTGCACACGAGGTGGCCGAGGCCGCCCAGCGCGCCGTCCTGCCCACTCCGTCCAAGCATGTGGCAGGGCTGCATGTGGCCGCCCGGTACCAGGCAGCCCAGCGCGAGGCGCTGATCGGCGGCGACCTCTACGGCGCCCGCTCCACCCCTCATGGCATTCGCCTGGTGATGGGCGATGTCCGGGGAAAGGGCATGGGCGCCATCGAGACCGTCTCCGTCGTCCTCGGGGCCTTCCGGGAAGCCTCGGAACAGGAGGAGACACTGTCCGGGGTGGCACGGCGGCTCGAGGGGGCTCTCGTGCGGGACCGCGCGGACCGAGACAACAGCGATGAGGAAACGTTTGTCACCTGCGTCCTCGCGGAAATCCCCACCGGCCACCAGGTCGTGCACCTCCTCAACTGCGGCCACCCCGCGCCACTGCTCCTCGGCGGAGACGGAAGCGTCACCCCCCTCATGCCGAGCACGTTCCGGCTGCCACTGGGCCTACTCGAACTCGCCCCGTCACCCGGCCGGCACGACACCTGGGAGTTTCCCCCGGACAGCACACTGCTCCTGTACACCGATGGCCTCTCCGAGACCCGGGACGCGACCGGAACCTTCTACGACCCGGCAGCCAGGCTGACCGGCCGGACATTCCCGACCCCCGCCCGACTGCTCAGCAACCTTGTCGACGACGTACAAGACTTCAGCGGCGGACTCACCGAAGACGACATGGCCCTGCTCGCTGTGCACCGGCCCCCCACCGATGCCCGGCAAGGCGATAACGCAGCAGACAGGGCTTCACCGACCGCCCGCTGACCTCACACCGGCCGAAGTCGCCGGCAGGACTCTTTTGTGCTGTATCAGCCGGTCGGCCAGGAGCGCGGCAGCCATGGCGGCCCGGGCGGCCGCAGGAGCCCCTGACTGCGGGCACTGAACTTGTCCCACCTGTTTCAAGCGGGCCGGATTTGAGCAGGTCGAGCCAGGAGGTGCGGCGGCGGGTGAGCCGGGGTGAATCCGGCCCCAGCTATGGGCAGTGGTCGCGAAGAAGACCACGAAGAAGACGGCAGCGAAGAAGCGCAGTGCTTCCCGACCCACTCCACCGCGCTGTCGAGGATCGAGCCGATGCTCGCGACGACCGACGGGGTGGTGATGCAGCCGTGAGCGGACAGCCTGTCGAGTTCGAGGCCGATCATCCGGTCGTAGCAGCCGAGGTCGAACAGCGTCAGCGCCTCCGTCACACCGGCCGCGATCCATTCATCACGCCGGCGGGGCAGGGTGGTGGCGGAACAGAGACGGTCGGCTGCGCGCTCGTATCCACAGCCGAAGACCAGGACCTGCACCAGACGGTCGAAAACCACCGCGTCACTGATGCGTGGATTGTGGCAGCCCCACGGATGGCGGTCCTCGCGGGCGGGCAGCGAGGCAAGGACCTGGCCGCAGATCGGGGAAAAATGCATGATGGGACGGCAGGCATGGATCCCCCGGTGGTCATGAAGGGTAGAGAACTCCACGTACGCCTGCCGACGCGTGAGGTCGGCGGTCTATAGATCACTCTGCGCTACACGCCACCTGGCCGTAGTTATACGAGAACAGGGTCCTGAGTCCTGCGGGTTCACGCAAACTGAGGGGTTCTTGGTGGCAACCCAAGGGTCGGTCGCCGCGCTTCACGGTGCTGGTGCCGCGAGTTTGACTCCGACTCACGACCACGCCGCTTCCTGGCTCTCTGGGCGGCCGAGAGAGTAAGCGGGTCAGCCAAGAGGGTGGCCGTAGCGCAACTTGTTGAGGGCGGCCCCGCCGGTGGTGTCCACCGCTGCCGCGCCGTCGGGGCGCCAACCGGCGGCCTCGTAGAAGCGCCGGGCTCGTTCGTTGTCTTCGAGTACCCACAAGACGGCCTTTGCGTAGTCCGCCTGCCTGAGAGTCATCAACGCTGCCGCCATCAACTGCTTTCCGATCCCAGCGCCCCAGACCTCGGGCACCGCGTAGAGCGTGCCGATTTCCGCGGTGGCAGAGATCTCCTCAGACGCGCTGAAACTTGCGAACCCGACGATCCCGGCCTCGGTTTCCGCTACCAGCAGTCCCGACGATGGCCACTGTGCCGCTGCGATACGTGACTTCCAGCCGGACTCTTCGTGGCTTGGGTCCATGGTGTCGAGGTAGTGCTGCGGAACAAGACCGGCAAAGGCCACCTGCCAGGAGCGCACGTGGACACCAGCGACCGCCGAGGCGTCATCAGGCCCTGCCTGTCGAATCCGCATGGCCGTCATTCTTCAAGGCTTCGCGCTCCGGGCCAAGTTCTTTTGCTGAGGGCACTCTTGAGTGCTCGGCTGCCTGTTCCAGCAGTGCCCGCGCCGAGTCCGCGCAGCGGATGGCGGTCTTCTCGTCGATGCCGAGGACGAGCGCGAGGTGGAGCGGGTCGGCGCCGTGGGTGAGGGCCTCTTCGAGCTGTCGGTCGACGCGGAGCCGTTCCCGGGTGGCGGTGAGGTTGCGGGTGGCCCGGGTGGTCCAGAGTTTGCCTGCCGGGCCGAGTTCGACGGCGGTCTTCTGGGTGATCAGGAGGTGAGGGTTGGCCGTGTTCGGCCAGCGGTTGCGGCGATGGTCGAGCCGGTCAAGGACCGCACGGCGGGTGAGGTCGTCGAGTGGGCGGACGTGACCGTCGACGGCGATGCGCCTGTTGCCCAGGCCGACGTCCTCCAAGTACATGGTGCGGATCATCTTCGGCCGTGCCGCGTGGACGGCGGCCAGGGCGACGATGAGCCGGATGTCCGGGGGTGGCGATGGCTTCGTCGATGTCCGCCTGGACGAGGGCTTGGAGGACGCCGCCGGTCTTTCAGGGGACACGGATGCGGATCGTGGGGTTGCGGAAGGTCTGGCCGCTCTTCTTCGCGTGTCGGAACGGTGACCGCAGGGCGACGATCCGGCTCTCGCGTTGCTTGCCGGTGACAGCGTCCCGGACCGCGATGATGTCTTCCCGGGTGACCTCTCGCAGGTGGTCGTAGCGGCTGGACCAGCAGCTTGCAGAGCACCCCAAGGAGACAGAACACCCTGGCCACGGGGGTAAGGGCTCAGCGGGACTCAGAGGAACTCACGGGATGTCGCACATCCAGGCGCCACCGCGCCCAGCCGCTCCCCCCGCGAACTGCCCGCCGGGCTGACGACTGACGGCTGACGGCTGACGGCTGACGGCTGACGGGAATCGTCCGGCGCAGGTCCTCGCAGGTCCTTGCAAGCCCACGCAGGCCCACGCAACCCCGCGCACGCCCATGTGGAGGCCTGCGCTCCGCCGCGCCGCCATCGCACGTCCAGCGGCACCTCTTCGAGCCAAAAACCTACCCATTGACCTGACCAAAACGTGTGGGTACATTGTCCCAAACAATCTGGTCCACTGTCCCAGATCGTTCGACGAGACCGCCGACCTCGGCTGATCGCCAGGAAACGCGGGACCTTTGCCGCTGTACGGGCGACGTTCGCGCAGCAAGAATCCATGCACCATTTCAAGCCACTGCGAGCTCGCTCTACGCCTCACCCTTTCCGTATCTACAGCCCATTTCAGGAGAAATGCCTTATGATGCTCGGCTGGCGTGCACGAATCGGACAGATCCGCCCGGCGACCGCGATCGAAGGCGCGGAGGAATGGCGCTCGGTCGCGCCCACCGGAGTGGCCTTCGCCGACGCCCGGACCATCGTTCCCCGCGTCGACGCCGAGGGCCTGCGCGAGATGATGAGCCAGGTACTCGAAGCCTCCCGGCAACTCGCCACCGCGAAGGTGGACCTGATCGTGCAGTGCGGCGCGCCCGGCACCTTCATCCCGGGCCCCGGCACCGACGAGAAGGTCACGGACGAGATCAAGGCCGAGACCGGGATCCCGGCGATCACCATGATGCAGGCGACCGTCGACGCCCTGCGCGCCGTCGGCGCCACCTCCGTCGCCGTCGGCAGCATCTATACCGACGAGGTCAACGAGGCGCTGCGCGCGTACCTCACCGCCGTCGGCTTCGAGGTGCCGGTGATGGAGGGGCTCCAGATGACCGACCCCTACGAGGCCAGCGTCCACGACGCGGACAGTGCCTACCGGCTCGGTCGCAGGCTGCACAAGGCCGCCCCCGACGCCGACGCGCTGCTGATCTCCTGCGGCACCTACCGGACCTTCGAGATCCTGCCCTACCTCGAAATGGACACCGGCCGCCCGGTGGTGACCAGCAATCAGGCGTCTCTCTGGAGCGCCCTGCGCACCCTGGGCCTCCGCGACGAGATCCCCGAGCTCGGCCGCCTCGGCCGCGAGGTCTGACCCCGGACCGAACGCACCACCGCACGGCGGTGGCACCGCCCACCGCACCCCACCGCACCCCACCGTCCACACCGAGTCGTACGGCCGGGCCGTCATCGCCCGGACCACGCGGCTCACCTGCGAAGAGGAAAGCACGTGCTGGTAGACGCATTGCAGTTCGTCAAGCCCGCCCGCGAGCGTTTCGAGGAGTGGCACGCCGCCGGAATAGCCGGCGTCCACGCCACCGTCGCCATCTGGGAGGACTCCACCGAGACCATGCGCGAGGTCGGCCGCTGGCAGCGGCTGCTCGCGGAGAACCCCGACCTCCTCACGGAGGGCCGTACCGCCGACGACGTCCGCGCGGCCGGGAACGACGGCCGTACCGCCGTCATCCTCGGATTCCAGAACAGCAGCCCCTTCGAGGACGACCTCGACCTGGTCGGAGCCTTCCACCAGGCGGGGGTACGGATCTGCCAACTCACCTACAACACCCAGAACTCCGCCGGCGCGGGCTGCTGGGAGAGCGACGACGCCGGCCTCTCCCGCACCTACGGAGTCAACCTGATCCGGGAGATGAACCGGGTGGGCATGCTCATCGATGTCTCCCACTGCAACGAGCGCACCTCCCTGGAAGCCCTGGAGGCGTCCGAACGACCCGTGGCGATCACGCACGCCAACCCCCGGGCTTTCGTGGGCGAGAACGTCGAGCTGGCCTTCCGCAACAAGTCCGACACGGTCCTCAAGAAGGCGGCCGAGTCCGGCGGCGTCGTGGGTCTGAGCATGTACCCGCGCATCGCTCCCAGCGGTGTCGGCTGCACCGTCGACGAATTCTGCGACATGGTCGCCTACACCGTCGACCTCGTCGGCGTCGACCACGTCGGACTCGGCTCCGACTACTACGCCGGCCAGGGCGACGAGGAACTCCACTGGTGGCGGCAGGGGCGCTGGAGCCGCAAGCCCATGGTCCCCATCTCCGGACCGGTCGAGTTCCCCGAATGGTTCGCCGCGGGCAGTGGTTACGCCACCGTCCTGGAGCACCTGTGCAAGCGCGGGTTCAGCGAGAGCGAGGTCGAGCGGATCGCCGGCGGCAACTGGCTGCGTCTGTTCGACGCCGGCTTCGTGGCCGATCCCCGTAACTGACGGCCGCCGAGAAGACGGCGTGGACACGGAGAGGAGCGGTGGGCATGAACCGGTTTGACGTCGTGGTCGTCGGGGGCGGTCACAACGGGCTGGTGACAGCCGCCTATCTGGGCCGGGCGGGACTGCGCGTCGCCGTGGTCGAATCCCGGCAGCGCCTGGGCGGGCCCTGCGGAGGATACGAGTTCCTGCCCGGCCGCAGCCTGGCCTTCACCAACTCGCCCGGGTCACTGAACCCGGCGGTCGTCCATGAACTCCGGCTCGCCGACCACGGTCTCCGGTTCGTCCGGGCCGACCCGACGGTGGTCCAGCAGTTCGACGGCCGGTGCTTCCTGGGCTGGCGCGACCCCGCCCGCGTCGACCGGCAGCTCGACGCCTTCGCGCCGGGCGAGGCCGACCGCTACCGGGAGCTGATCAGCGGTCTGGAACGGCTTGGGGCGAGCCTGCGGGTGTCCCTCGACGATCCGCCGCCCGCGCTCTCCGCCCTCCGGGAGCGGCTGACCGACCCGGAGGAACACAAGCTCTTCACCGCCGTCTTCGAGGGCAGCCTCACCGGGCTGCTCGACGAGCGCCTCGTGTCGGACCAGGCCAAGGCGCTGCTCGCCCTGCTGGCGCTCAACGCTCAGCTCGTGCCGCCCTCGACGCCCGGCAGCGCCGTCGGACTGATGATGCGCCCGTTCGCCCTGGCCGCGGCGGGCGCACCCCACTCCGGCGACGCGGCCGAGCGGGTCGCGCTCCGCGGCTCCACCGGTCTCCCGGTCGGGTCGATGAGCGCGATCGTGGACGCGCTGGAGGACTGCTGCCGCGCCCACGGCGTCACCCTGCGCACCGGTTCCCCGGTGGTCCGGATCCTGCACGGGGACGGCGGGGCCCGGGGCGTGGTCACCGCGTCCGGCGAGGAGTTCACCGCCGGCCGGGTGGTGTCGGCGGTCAACCCCGTCCACCTCTTCCGCGATCTGCTGGACGACGCGGCGATGGGGCCCGAGATCCGGGCGGAGGTCACGGACACCGCGATGCGCGGATCGGCCTTCAAGATCGTCCTGGAGGTGGACTCGCTGCCCGCCTACGCGGGGCTCCCCGAGGACGCGGATCCCGAGCGGGTGCGGGCCTGCCAGTTCCGGGTGGGCTCCTCGCTCGGGCAGATCGAGGAGTCGATCTCCGGGGCGTTGCGGGGCCACGCCAGCGACCAGCCCCTGATGTGGGGGCTGATACCGACCCTCACCTCTCCCGGTCTCACCCCGGGGAGCACCCATCTCATCAGCGTCAACGCCTGGCACGCCCCCTACCGCCCGCACGACGGGCCCTGGGACGCCGAGCGCACCGAGCGCTTCGGCCGACGGTGCGTCGAGGAACTCTCCCGGCTGATGCCGGGACTCGCCGACCGTGTCGTCGATCACCGGTTCATGAACCCGGTCGAGATCGAGAGCGAACTGGGGTTGCTGGAAAGCAACATCACGCACGGGGACATGCTGCCGGGAAACCTCTTCGGGGCCCGCCCGCACCCCGAGGTCGCCGGCTACCGCACCCCGCTCCAGGGCTTCTACGTCAGTGGCGCCGGGACCTGGCCGGGCGGCTACATCACCGGAACACCCGGCAGGAACACGGCCCAAGCGGTGCTCCACGACCTTCACCACGAGCAAAGGCGACAAGCATGAGGCTTTCGCGCCGCGATGGGCCGCAGCGCCCACGCACAGGAACACTTCGCCGGGCGGTGGGCTCTCTGGCCGTCGTGGGCGTCCTGCTCACCGGCTGCAGCGCCAATCCGTCCTTCGGCCGCGACGAGCAGACCCTGATCATCGGCGCCGAGGGAGAGATCCCCACCCTGGATCCGCACCGCGCGTCCGGCACCCCGGTGCTCCGGGTCATCGACGCCCTCTTCGATCCGCTGATCCGCGAGGACCTCGGCTCCGAGACAGCCCAGGCTCCCGAACTCCGGCCCGCGCTCGCCGAATCCTGGCAGGCCTCACCGGACGCGCGGACCTACACCCTCAAGCTCCGCGAGGGGGTCGAATTCGCCGACGGCTCGCCCTTCGACGCCGCCGCCGTGAAAGCCAACTTCGACCGGATCATGGACGAGGACTCCGCCTTCCACGACCCGACGGCCGCCGGGAACATGAAGTTCCTGACCCGCTGGATCAAGAAGGTCGACGTCCGCGACCCGCACACGGTCGTCCTCGGACTCACCGAACCGTACGCCGGGCTCCCCCGGGTGCTCACCGACCGCCGGATGTCGATCATCAGCCCCAAGGCGCTCCGCGCCCACCGGCCCGACGACATCGGCCTGCATCCCGTCGGCACCGGCCCCTTCACCCAGCAGTCCGCCGACCGCGGCAAGCGCATCACGCTGAAGCGGAACGCGGCCTACTGGGGCGGATCTCCCAAGACGCCCTCCATCATCGTGGAGTCCGTCACCGACCCCACGACGCTCGCCATCGCCGCGCAGACCGGTGAGGTGGACGCGATCCTCAGTGCCGGGGCCCAGCAGGTCCAGCAGCTCGCCGACGGCGGCACCATGACCGTGCAGTACCCCGAACCCGCCAATCAGTACTTCATCCGCCTCAACACCCGAATCGCCCCCACCGACAACGCCGTCTTCCGGCGGGCGCTCAACCACGCCGTCGACCGCCGGGCGATCGCCACCCTCACCGGCCGGCAGGTCGCCCCGTCCACCGGGCCGTTGCCCCGGGGCAACGAGGCGTACCAGGAAAGCCCCGGGGCCGCCGCGGACTCCTACGACCCCGAAGAGGCCCGCCGGCTCATCCGTGAGAGCGGGGTGCCCACCCCCGTACGGCTGCGGATGCTCGCACCCGACAGCGGCCCCGGCTTCTCCCAGGCCACCGAGATCATGTCGCTCATCCAGCAGGACCTCAAAGCGGTCGGCGTCCGCCTGGACACCCAGTACATGGAGTTCGCCTCGCTCGTCGCCGAGGAGGGCAACGGCTACAACGACACCACCCACGGCTCGTTCAACGGATGGACCACCGGTGCCGACGCCGCCGACTTCCTGGAGCGGATGTTCAGCGGGGAGCTGCATCCCCCCGGCGGAGTCAACCGCGGCTGGTACCGCAACCGGGACGTCGACGCCCTCTTCGACCGTGCCAGGGGCGAACCCGACCCGGACCGCCGCACGGCGCTCTACCGGGAAGCCGCCGACGGCATCGCGGCCGACGCGCCCTGGGTGTTCCTCTACCAGGACCGGCTGCCCCGCCTGCTGAGCCGGAAGGTCGACGGAGTCGTGCCCGCCGCGTCCGTCTACATCGACTACACCACCATCCGCCGCCGGTGAGGAGACCACAGCCATGAAGGCCACTGCGGCACCACCCCGCCCCGCCGACGTGCGGGCCGCGCCCCCTCGGCGGCGCATCCGCCTCCGCGCTCTGCTGGGCTCCGGCAACGCCACCGCCCTCATCGGCGGCACCATCGTCGCCGCCACGATCCTCGTCGCGCTCCTCGCTCCCCTGATCGCCCCGGACGACCCGCTCGCCACCAACCCCTCGTCCATCGGGCTCGGCCCCTTCAGCGGCGGCCACCTCCTCGGCACCGACGAGGTCGGCCGCGACATCCTCAGCCGGCTGATGTACGGCACCCGGCTCGCCCTGCTGGTCGCCGTGGTTCCGACCCTGGTGGCGCTCGCCATCGGCGGCTGCCTCGGACTGCTCTCCGGCTATGTCGGCGGCTGGCTCGACAGCACCCTGATGCGCGTCTTCGACGTGATGTTCTCCTTCCCCGGGATCCTGCTCGCCCTCGGCATCGGGGTCGCCCTCGGCCCCGGCATCACCTCGATGGTCATCGCCATGGTGGTGGTCACCGTCCCCGAGTTCGGCCGGATCGTCCGCGGCAACGTCATCGCCCTGCGCCAGGAGCAGTACGTCGAGGCCGCCGGCGCCCTCGGCTACAGCCATCTGCGCATCGCCTTCCGCCACATCACCCCGAACCTGCTCGGCGGCGTGGTCGTCTTCGCCACCCTCCAGACCGGCCGCAACGTCATCCTCAGCTCCAGCCTCGCCTTCCTCGGACTGGGCGCACAGCCGCCCACCCCCGACTGGGGCCAGATGCTCAGCGGCGGGCGCGCCCTGCTGGTGACCGCGCCGCACGTCGCCACCATCCCCGGCCTCGCGATCGTCGTACTCGCCGTGGGGTTCAACCTGCTCGGGGACGGCATCCGCGACCGTCTCGACCCGCGCAGCCGCAAGTCCCGGGCCGTGCGCGGCGGCGAACGCACCCCCCGGACCCGGTGGAGCCGGTCATGAACAGCCCTGGAGATTCGCCATGCTGACCTTCACGCTGCGCCGCGCGCTGCACATGCTCCCGGTCATCCTCGGGGTGACCATCGCCACCTTCGGCCTCGGCCAGATCATCCCCGGCGACCAGGCCAGCGCCCTGCTCGGCCCCACGGCCTCCGAGGCCGACCGCCAGGCGCTCCGCGAGGACCTCGGCCTGGACCAACCGGCCGTCTCCCGCTACTTCACCTACCTCGGCAGTCTGTTCAACGGCGATCTGGGCCGCTCGCTCTCCTTCGGCCGGCCGGTCTCCGAAGTCCTCTCCGACCGGCTGCTCAACACCCTGCTGCTGTCGGGCACCGCGATCGTCGTCGCGGCGGTCGTGGGCGTCGCCATCGGCACCTGGGCCGCGCAGAAGCCCGGCTCGCCCCGGGACCGGAGCCTCACCGTCGGCGTGCTGTTCTTCAACTCCGTACCGTCGTTCTGGTTCGGACTGGTGCTCATCATCGTCTTCTCGCTCCAGCTGAGGATGCTTCCCGCCACCGGGATGACCTCCATCGGCGGCGGCGGAGCCCTCGACGTGGCGGCCCACATGGTGCTGCCGGTGATCACCCTCGCCGCGTGGTCGCTGGCGGTCATCGCCCGGATGACCCGCTCCTCGGTGCTGGAGGTCATCGGCAACGACTACGTCCGCACCGCCCGCTCACGCGGTGTCGGCGAGTTCCGGGTGATCGTGCGCCATGTTCTCCCCAACGCCATGCCGTCCGTCATCACGGTGATCGGCCTTCAGGCGGGCTTCCTGCTCAGCGGCGCGGTGCTCACCGAGACGGTGTTCTCCTGGCCGGGCATCGGCCTCGCCCTCCACCAGGCCATCTCCACCCGGGACATCCCCCTCGTACAGGGCGGGATCCTCGTGATCGCCATCGCGTTCGTACTGATCAACTTCCTGGTCGACGTGCTCCAGGCGTACTTCAACCCGAAGATCAAACTGGCTTAGAGGGAGACGTCACCGTGACCGTACTGGAAGTCGAACACCTCAAGGTCGCCTACCGCGGCCAGAACCAGGGCGACGACGCCCCCCTGGAGACCGTGCGCGACGTCTCGTTCGGCGTCGCCGCCGGCGAGTCGCTCGGCGTCGTGGGCGAGTCCGGCTGCGGCAAGAGCCAGACGATGCTGGCGGTCCTGCGGATGCTCGCCCCCGCCGGCGTCGAGATCTCCGGCCGGGTGACCTTCGACGGAAAGGACCTGACCGCGCTCACTCCCCGCCAGATGCGGACCGTCCGCGGCTCCGGCATCGGGCTCGTCTCCCAGGACGCGCTCTCCGCCCTCAACCCGGCCATGACCATCGGCCGGCAGATGGCCGAACCCCTCATCCACTACGACGGGTTCAGCCGGCGGGCGGCCGCCTCCCGGTGCGCCGAGCTCCTGGACCTCGTGGGCCTCCCCGCCGCCCGCGAACGGCTCCGCAGCTATCCGCACGAGCTCTCCGGCGGCATGCGCCAGCGCGTTCTGATCGCCATGGCCATCAGCCGCGAACCCCAGGTCCTGATCGCCGACGAGCCCACCACCGCCCTCGACGTCACCATCCAGTCCCAGGTGCTCCAGCTCATCGACCGGCTCCGCAAGGACCTCCGGATGGCGCTCATCCTCATCACCCACGACCTCGGGGTCGTCGCCGGGGTCACCGACCGGATCGCGGTGATGTACGCGGGCCGGATCGTGGAGACGGCCCCGACCACCGCGCTCTTCGACCGTCCGAGCCACCCGTACACCAGGGCGCTGATGGAGTCCATTCCCCGCATGGACCGCGAACGGGTCGAGCGGCTGCCCGCCATCCCCGGCTTCCCGCCCGACCCCGCCGCTCCGCCGCCCGGCTGCGCCTTCCAGCCCCGGTGCTCCGCCGCCCGCGCGGCCTGCGAGGACTCCGTCCCGGAACTCCTCCCCCTCACCTCCACCGCCCCCGGCCACCTTGTCCGCTGCCCCTACACCGCACCGGTCCTCGTCGGGGCGGACCACCGAGAGGAGCGCACATGAACGCCGCCGACGCCCTGCCCCCCGTCACCACCGGGCCACCCGAAGCCGGCACCGACGCCGTCGCCGTCACCGACCTCCGCGTCCACTTCCCTCTCCGCACCGGGGTGCTGCGCCGGGTCACCGGCACCGCGCACGCCGTGGACGGGGTCTCCTTCACCGTGCCCGCCCGGAGCATCGTCACCATCGTCGGCGAGAGCGGCAGCGGGAAGACCACCACCGGGCGGGCCCTGGTCGGTCTCTCGCCCGTCACCTCGGGCCGGGTCAGCGTTCACGGCCGGCCCCTGGAGGAGATCCGCCGCACGGGGGCGCTGCCCCGGCTCGCCCAGATCGTCTACCAGGACCCGTACGCCAGCCTCAACCCGCGGATGACGGTCAGGGCGATGATCCGCGAGGTCATCACCGTTCACCGCACGACGCCCCGCGAGAAGGCCGGGGAGCGCGTCGAGGAGCTCCTCGCGCAGGTCGGCCTCCGTACGGAGCTGGCCGACCGCTATCCCCATGAGCTCTCCGGCGGCCAGCGCCAGCGCGCGGCCATCGCCCGCGCCCTGGCGGTCGAGCCCCGCTTCATCGTCTGCGACGAGATCGTCTCCGCGCTCGACGTCAGCATCCAGGGGCAGATCGTCAATCTCCTCAAGGACCTCCGCCGCGAACAGGACGTCAGCTTCCTGTTCATCTCCCACGACATGAGCGTGGTGCGGCACATCTCGGACCACGTCATCGTCATGTACGGCGGTCTGATCATGGAGAGCGGCCCCTGCGACGAGGTGTTCTCCGCGCCCCGCCACCCCTACACGCACGCGCTGCTGGCTGCCGTGCCCGTGCCCGACCCCCGCGCCCCCGGCCTCCGCAGCGAGATCCGCACCCGGGCGGAACCCCCGGACCCGGCCGCTCCGCTGGCCGGCTGCCGCTTCCAGCGCTCCTGTCCGTTCGCCACCGAGGTCTGCCGCGAAGGCGCGCCGCCCCCGACCGTCGCCGCCGGGGCCACCGGACACACGCTGGCCTGCCATCACGCCGACGCCCCCGAGGTACGGGCCGCACTGTCCCGGAACAGCCCGCCCCTGGAAACCCCGGCCTCAGAAACCCCTCCCCCGGAAAGGACCACCGCTCCATGAACACCCCCGACAACACCTCCGAGAACGCTCCCGGCGGCCCGCGCGCCATGGAGGACTACACCTCCCACACGGGCGGGGC
This sequence comes from Streptomyces sp. CNB091, assembly GCF_000377965.1. Classification (NCBI taxonomy): domain Bacteria; kingdom Bacillati; phylum Actinomycetota; class Actinomycetes; order Kitasatosporales; family Streptomycetaceae; genus Streptomyces; species Streptomyces sp. CNB091. Next base: position 467,510 of record NZ_KB898990.1, on the reverse strand, counting down.
ACGGCGCGCGCCGGCCGGCACGGCGGTGCCGCTGACCGACCCGGCGACCGGGGAGGTCTGGGCCCGTGCGTACCAGGACCCGGACGCCGTGGACGCCGCTGTCGAGGCCGCCCGCACCGCCTTCCTCGCCCCGTCCTGGGGCGCGCTTCCCGCCCACGCCCGCGCCGACCTGCTGTACCGCCTCGGCGATGTGCTGGTCGCGCACACCGAGGAACTCGCGGTACTGGAAACCCGGGCGAACGGCAAACCCCTCACCGCCACCCGGGGCGAGGTCGGCGCGCTGGCCCGTTGGTACCGCTACTTCGCGGCCGTGGCGGAGACCATGGAGGACGTCTCCCGTCCGCTCAGCGGCACGGCGAGGGCGCTCATCACCCAGGAACCGCTGGGCGTCGTCGCCGCGCTCACCCCCTTCAACGGCGCGCTCTCCCTGGGCTCCTGGAAGCTGGCCCCGGCGCTGGCCGCCGGCAACACCGTGATCCTCAAGCCGCCGCCGCACGCCCCGGCCTCCTCGGTGCGCCTGGCCGAACTGGCCCTGGAGGCGAGGTTCCCGCCCGGGGTGATCGGCGTCGTCATCGGCGGCGCCGACGAGGGCCGCCGCCTCACCGAGCACCCCGACGTCGCCATGGTCACCTTCACCGGCAGCACCGCCGTAGCCCGGGCCCTCGGGGCGCGCGCGGCCGAGCGGATGAAGCGCTACGTCTGCGAGGCCGGCGGCAAGTCCGCACACATCGTCTTCGCCGACGGCGACCTCGACGCGGCCGTCGTCGCGGCCCGGCAGGGCGCCTTCTCCGCGGCCGGCCAGACCTGTGTCGCGGGCTCCCGGATCCTCGTCCAGCGCGAGGTGTACGAGGAGTTCCTCCGCAGGTACGGGGAAGCGGTCGGGCGGCTGCGGGTCGGCGACCCCCGCGATCCGCGCACCCACGTCGGGCCGGTGGCCTCGGCAGCGGCTCTGGAGCGGATCGAGGGGTATGTGGACGACGCACTCGCGAAGGGCGCGCGGGCCGTCACCGGCGGGAAGCGGGCCACCGTCGCCGCGCCGGTCGAGGCGGGCTTCTGGTACGAGCCGACCGTGCTGGCCGACGCCGCGCCCGACCTCGCGGTCTGCCGGGAGGAGGTCTTCGGCCCGGTGGTCACGGTGCATCCCTTCGACACGGAGGACGAGGCGGTCGAGCTCGCCAACTCCGTCGAGTACGGCCTGGCCGCGGGCTTCTGGACCCGCGACGCGGCGCGCGCGCACCGGGTGGCCCGACGGCTGGAGGCGGGCGTGGTCTGGGTGAACACCTACCGGCTGCTGCACTGGAGCGTGCCGTTCGGCGGCTACAAACAGTCCGGCCTGGGCCGGGAGAACGGCGTCGAGGCCGTCGCCGAGTTCCTCCAGACGAAGTCCGTCATCACCGAACACGGCACCCCGGCCGACCCGTTCGGCGACTGACCGTCACCCGCCCCCTCACCGCCGGCCCATCGGCCTGCCCGCCTACGGAATCTCTCAGCCCCAGGAACAGGACGCGTCCCATGGAATTCCTCGTCAACATCCGCATCACCTGGCCCGAAGCCATGGACCCCGACCTCAAGACGAAGGTCTCCGACGACGAGCGCCGCCGCGCCGCCGAACTCGCCGCGTCCGGGTCCCTGGTCCGCATGTGGCGGGTGCCCGGCCGGACCGAGAACTGGGGACTGTGGTGTGCGGCGGACCCCACCGAACTCCACGCCATCATCTCGTCGCTGCCGGTCTGGCCCTGGATGGACGTCACGGTGCACGCCCTGGCCGATCACCCGGTCGACCCGGGGCCGACGGCATGATGGCACGACGGCACCCGCGAGGGTGACGGGAAGTCCGTCGACCGCGTCGGCGTTCAGCCGGAGCTGCCCCCGGCGGACGCACGCACCGCGACACCTGCCCGCCGGTCCCGTCCCCTCCGAGTACCAAGGAGCCGAGGTGCGCCACCTGGGGCGGTTGCCGCCGGGCGCCGGGGAACGCGACCCGTCGCGGAAGGCGGCGGCGGCCGCGTGACCGGGCCCCGGCGCCCGGTCACGCGGCCAACGACGCGAGCTCCGCCTTGTGCAGCCAGTCGACGTACCAGCGGGTGAACGTGACCGGCTTCCCAGCCTGGTCGAGGAGCGGGGCGAGGTCGGCATCGTCCGCCCGGCAGTCGGACCAGATGGCGCCGCGGTGGGCGCCGGTGACGATCAGCCACTCTGCTGCGCGGGCACGATATGCCGGCGGTCGATGCTGGGCGAGAAGAAGACTTCCCTGCGGCCGGGCATCAGCATGAACATCCCGCCGGTCCCGGCTTCCTGGGTGATGGCGACCCACGATGGCTTTTCATGCCCCGTAGTGCACGTGCGCGCCCCACAACGTGGGAGTGTCGGGGTTCTGTTCGCGTCGGGCGCGGACCGCCTCGTGGAGGGCATGGGCGGCCCCCACCGCGCCGGAGCCGCTGGAGAAGGCCGGATCAGTCGTCACATGGGCGTAGAAGTGATGCGCGATCTCGGCGGCCTCCTCGTCGTCCACGGGCCACAGCGTCCCGATCACTTGGGTGAAGCCCGCCGTGTGGAAGGCGCCGGTGATGTGCATCGCCTCGTCGGCCAGTGCGGCGCGCCCGCGCAGCGTGTCGCACGCGGAGAGGTACGCCAGCTCTGCGCGGTCCAGCCGGAGCCGGGCGATGTCCGCCGTGGTCAGCAGGTGTTCGGCATGGTCGTGGAGCAGCAGGTGGCCCCCGGAGTCGGCGTCGGCGGCGCTGACCGCGTGGCAGGCGATGTGGGCCCATGTGTGGCGGGGCAGGGCATCGAGCACGTTCCGGTGGTTCGCCCGGGGGCCGGTCAGGGTCAGCTCGACCGGCAGGTGCTGCGCCAGTGCGCGCGTCTCGCTCTCGGCCCGGCCCAGTTCGGCGGCCCCGGGAGTGTGGCGCAGGGCGACGGCGAGCGTGCGGCGGGTGGGAGAGGAGGGACGTGTGCGGGCGCGCACCAGCTCGCGGACTGTGGTGGTGTACGAGGACACGACGCGGTCCAGCGTGTTCGCTCCCGGTGTCGCCGGCAGACCGGCGGCGTGCAGCGGCAGGACGGTGAGCGGCCCGGTCGGGACCCACCACATCCGGGGTGGTGTCCGGCCATCGGGTGGGGCCCCGGTGAAGCCGAGTACGTCCAGAACCGGTTCGGCAACGGCTTCCCAGAGCCAGGCGAGCGTCCGGACGATGTCCTGCTGCGCCGCCGCCTGTTCGGTGAGGGGCAGTCCGGTGCCGGTTGCCTTGCGCAGGTTCTCCGTGAAGGCACCGGATCTCCTCAGCAGGTCGTCGTAGTGCACGCGCGGCAGCGGCAGCGACCGCAGGCGCCCGTGCTGGAGCAGTAACGCGTGGCATCCGAGAGCACTGACGTTGATGACGGCGACGGCACCGTGCGCGCCCGCCTCGGCCACCATCCGGACAGGGTCGGGGGGCTGGAGGAAGTCGGAGAATCCGGGCGTGTCACGCACCGCGCGGATGAGGTCGTCCCACTGGGCGGCCAGCGCGTGCCGTTCCTCACCCGCCAGTGGAACGGCACCGTGCGACACGTCGGCGGCGAGAGGCGGCGGCGAGAAGCCGGCCGCCTCCGGGCGGTCCAGCTCGCGGCACAACTCTTCGTAACGCTCTGCGAGTCGGGGATGGCGGGCACGTAACTCGGTCACATCGGTACGGGCGTCGAGAGCCTGGCCCAACATGACGCCACGGCCCTGTTCCAGCTGGCGCAGCGCGGCGTACGGGTCGGCCGGGAGCAGGCTGAGTGAGCAGGCGGCGGCATCACGGGCGAGGCCGACGCTCTGCCCCAGTTGCCGCTCCCGGTCGCCGCGCGGCAGGGACTGCGTGCTCAGGCGCGGCATCAGTTCGAGGGCGAGATCGAAGGCCGTCTGTGCCTTCTGTCGTGCCCGGTGGGCCCGTGCGCCCGAGTCCGACATCGCCTTCAGCATCCACAGGGCGGCCAGCAGCCGAGCCGCGTGGACACGCAGCCGGACGGCCAGGGTGGTGTCGTGAGCGGACGAGTCGATGTCGTCCGCGAGCCGCCGCGGGAAGGTGCTCTTGCTCGCGCCGCTCAGGCCCGCCTCGGCGAATCTGGCCGAGGTCAGATGGGTCTGGATGATTCCGTACATGACGTGACCGGGCGGTGTGGCGGCGGCCGCCTCCTCGGCCGCACGGACCGAAGCCCTCAGCCGGTCCCGGTTCTCCTTCGACAGCCCTTGCGAGAAGGTGAGTTTCAGGAACTCCGGGAGCGGCATCAACAGGGCTTCGGGGTCGGACAGATGGCGCAGACCCGCCGCGTGTTCGAACTCGGCGCGGGTGGCGGCGGCGTGCGCCGCGAGCCGTTCGACACGGTTGGGGTGACTCCGGGGAGTGGCAGCCAGCGCGCCGCGGGACGCCGAGACGGCCGCGGTGAGGTCGCGGAGGTCCCCACGCGCACGGTAGAGATCCTGCAGAACGAGGCTGAGGTTGGACTGGAAACGCGCCCACGTGGGATGCGTCGGCGCCGTCCCCGCCAGGGCCTCACGGGCCAGGTCGGCGGCGCGGGCCAGTGTCCGGGCGTCTTTGTCGCGTGCCCACGCATGGTGCATGCGCAGCGCTTCCGCGAGGTTGGAGGCGGCCATGGTGACGTCGCTGCGTTGGCCGCCCGCCCGGGCCAGACTCAGTGACTCCTCCAGCGTCCTGATGGCCTCGCCGAGTGCCGAGGAGTCCTGGTATGCCTCGGCCTTCGACTTCAGGACGTTGGCCAGGGTGTTGAGCCGCGACACGCGGATCGGGTCGCCGGACGAGGTGTGCCGCAGTGCCGTGCGGATCTCCTCAATGGCTTCGTCCAGGTCGGCGGGGCCGGTGGCGGCCGACCAGCGGGTGACCAGCGCCCCCGTGAGGTTGGCCCGGCAGGCGGGCACCATGGGGTGGTACGGGGGCGCGGCGGCAACGGCTTCGCGCAGGTGGGCGACGGCCTGGTCGATGTCCGCACGCCGGCCGAAGCGTTCGTAGCGCGACCAGCCGCACTTGCCCAGCCCGTTCAGCGCGGCGGCGCGCAGCTCCCCCGGGGCGGCCGTGCGCAGCACGCGGGTGAAGAGCCGTACCGCCTCGTCGAGGTGGCGTGGTTCGTGTGTGACGTCGAACATCTCGTGCAGTTGCTCGCCGCGTCCGATCGTCTCGATCGCCTCGTCCGAGGAGCCGGATCCCGGTGTCCGGAACGGACCGGCCGGCGGCGTCGGGCCGCCGAAGTCCGGAGGAACGGCAGGACGGCCGTCGGGCCCCGTGCCGAAGAGCGCCATCAGGGCGGCCAGGGCCTCTTCCTCCTCGCGCCGCTTCGCACGCCTGCGCTTTCCGCCGCGCCTTCCGAACATGGCCGCGCCCCCGTTCGCCCGCGCTCCTCAGTGTCGGGACAGTGCCCCGGTCACCCAACTAGCATTGAAACAGCGGGCGCTGAGGAAACACAGGGGGTCGTGTGACAGCAACAGCGGCATCGGACGACGGTGGCACGACCTCCTCCAGGGCCGTGCTCGCGCGGATCTGCGCCGAGCTGGAGGAGATCCGAGCGCTCGCCGGCGCTGCGGGAGAGGCGGCGGGCCTGGAGGCCGAGCGCATCCTCGGCGTACTGCGCGAAGGCGATGACGTCACTGGCGCGCAGGGCGACCTGCACCGGCTGCTGCGGCGTGCCGGCGTCGCCGCAGGGCTCAACGGCATCACCCGCGGCGCGGGCATCGGCGGTCTGCCGGCCGTACGGGGACACCCGGTCGCGCCGCCCGTGCTGGTCTGCCCGGTCGGCCGCTGCTCGCGCGCCGTCCTGCTCGACGACCCGCCGCAGGTGCCCCGTGAATGCCGGCTGCACGCGCAGCGGCTGCGCCGACTCGACTCCCCCACGTGAACAGCCTGCTGTCGGAGCTGGGCAAGAGCCTGGCCACCCGCTGGCTCAGCTACCTGGTGCCGACGAGTCTGCTTTTCCTGGGGGCCGTGGGGACGGGGGCGGTCCTTGGTCACCAGCGCTGGTACGACCTGCCGGTGGTCGTGCGCCGCCTCGACACCCTGGCCTCCCGCCCCGGCGAACGGTCGCTGGGCACGGCACTGGCGGTCGCGGCCGGAATCGTTCTGCTGGCCGTGGCAACGGGGCTGCTGGTACGGGCGCTGGGCGGAGGCGTCGACCGGCTGTGGAGCGGCGACTGGCCACGCGTACTTCGGTGGCCCAGTGCACGACTGACCCGCCGCCGGAGAGCGCGGTGGGCCCTCGCCGACGAGCGGGTCAGGGATGCCTGGCGTGCTCACGCCCGGCTCCGCGACACCCCGGAAAGCGGCCGGACGGAGTTCAGCGACCAGGAACCGGCACGGTTGATCGCGGAACGCGACCGAGTCTGTCTCGTCCCACCGGAGGGGCCCACCTGGGCGGGTGACCGCGTCCGCGCGGCGGACCGGAGGGTCCTCACCACGTACGGATTGGATCTGGGTGCGGCCTGGCCCCGACTGTGGCTGCTGACCTCCGAGGACGTCCACGCGGAGTTGCGCACGGCACGCCAGGCGTACGACGCGGCCTCCCAGCTCGTCGCCTGGTCAACGCTCTATCTGGCACTCGCCGCGTGGTGGTGGCCCGCGCTGCTGGTCGCGGCAGCCACCTGCGCGGTCGGCATCCGGCGCGGCCACGCGGCGATGGAGACGTTCTGCCTGCTGGCCGAGTCCGTGGTCGATCTTCACGGCCGTGGTCTGGCTGCCGCACTCGGATTCCCCCACGCGGGCCCGCTGCGCCCGGGCGTCGGACGGGACGTCACCATCCAGCTGCGCAAGGACGTGTAGGCGGCCCCGCTTCGCGGCCTCCGCGCTCACCTGCACCACTCCGGTAGCGCGGTCCCGGCCCGCGTCGGCGGGGTGATCCGCGCGGCGGGCCGCATCCCGCTGCTCGTGGGGCTGACCGCCCGCGCCGGACCCGCAAGACTCCGGCCCGGCTGGAACGCCGCCGTGCCGTGGTCGACCACCGTCATGGTCCGACGCGCCGCCGCGCGTACGGCGATCGGCTCCGCCCTCGGGGCGGAGCCCCGTCCTGGTTGCCCCGGCTGAGTGGTCGTCCCGTTCCCCGACGGTGCACCGTGGGCCTCGGTACGTCGGCGGAAGACCGATCCGGTCCGGCCACGACCGACCGGGCGTTCAGCCGTTCCGGCGCTCCGGCGCTCCGGAACGAGAGGGCGGAACTCTCGTCCGGCAGAAACCCGCACCATGTTCGTGGCGCAATTTCCTGGCGTATGTTCGCGGGGCATACCCCCCAATTATCCGGCATTACCGTGCTCGCCCAGGCGGCCATAGAGTGAGGCGCGCAGCAAGCCATGCACATTTGCCTGGCCCTGCGCGAAGTGTACGGAGACGCTCCGGCTCGCAAATGATTCCGACTATGGCCGGAGGCCCGTACGGGACCCTACGAGAGGAGTCTGGCGACCATGCCCGTTTCCATTCCTGAGGGCGTGCACGAACTTCAGAAGCTGCTCGTCGACTGGGTGGGCGAAGCCGTCGAGAGTCCGGATGTGTCCCCCGAGGACAACTTCCTGGATCTCGGCGGTCACTCGCTCCTCGCCATGAACCTCAACACACTCGTCCAGCAGCGCTTCGGACACGAACTGGACGTGAAGGTCCTGTTCGAGGAGTCCCTCGGCAGCGCGATCGCAGAACTGCACGAGCGGATGGCCGGACAGCCTGCCACGTAATTCGTTCACCCAGTATTCAGACCAGAGACTGGAGTCGCCGTGAATGACCGCACCGCTGATTTCCGACTGAGCCCCGAAGAACTCGCCACGTTCGAGGAGCAGGGCTTCATCGGCCCCATCAAGGTGTACGAACCCGAGGAGATGGAGAAGCGCTGGAACCAGATACGCCGAGCCATTCCGGACCGTTCACGGGCGATCTACCCGGAAGACGCGCTGGGCGCGGTGACCAACCTCTCCAACTACGACCGGCACCTCGACATAGACCTGCTCAGCGAGCACATCATGCAGCAGGCGATCGTGGAGCGGGTGGCCTCCATCCTCGGCCCGGACCTGCTGTGCTGGCGCACCGAGTTCTTCCCGAAGTACCAGGGCGACGAGGGCACCGACTGGCACCAGGCGTCGACGTTCGCCCACTCCAGCGGCCGCCCCCAGATCCGGTGGCCCGCGGAGAACAACGCGCCCGCGTTCGGCGGCACGATCACCGCCTGGACGGCGTTCACCCATTCGACCCGTGAGAACGGCTGCCTCCAGCTCATGCCGGGCACGCACCGGGTGATGAACTACGACGAGTCCCTCGGCATGTCCTACAACCCGGACTCGATCAACAAGCGGGAGAAGGACAGCGTCCGGCGCGGCTTCTTCGGATACGACTACCGCGACCTCCAGAAGGACCCCGACTGGCGCCCCGACGAGTCCAAGGCGTTCTCCCTCGTCATGCAGCCCGGCGAGTGCGTGATCTTCTGGTCGACCCTGATGCACGGTTCGCTGCCGCACACCGGCAGCAAGAAGGACTACCGCATGGGGTTCGCGACCCGGTACGTGCCGACCCAGGTCGAGGTCTACCCGGACCTCGGCGACGTGTCCGAGTACGGCGGCACCATCCCGCTGGACAACTTCGCCTCCGTGCTCGTCTCCGGCAAGGACGAGTACGGCCACAACACGGTCACCGACCAGAACCGTCGCGGCCGCAGGTTCAGCCCGTGGGACTTCCGGGAGGCATACAGCGGCTGACGCCCCGGGCCCGTGCCGGCGGCGGGCCGGCCGCACGGGCCGTGAGAGCCCGGCCCGCAGGCCGGTCCCGCAGCACGTGACCGGCGACGCCCGGAAGGGGCGCGGCGGTCCACCGCCCCGTCGCATCGCGGCCCCTGCCCCGGGCAGGGGCGGCGGTGCCGTGGCGGCCCACCGCCCCACCACCGCGGCTCCCACCCCGGCCGGCGCCGCGCCCGCGCGCCCGGCCCGGACCCCCGCGCCCCCGCGTCCCTTCCGGTCACGCTGCTCCGCCCCCACCTTTCAGGAAGGCGTACCGATGACCGTGCTCGCCCTGTTCCATCACGCCGGAGGCTCGGCGGCCGTGTTCCGCCGGCTGGTCCACCTGCTGCCCGACGACATCCGGCCCGTGGTGGCCGAGCTGCCCGGCCGGGGCCGCCGCTGGCGGGAGCCCGCCCCGCGCACCGCGGAGGAGGCTGTCCGGGATCTGGCCGACCTGCTCACCGCGGAGGTGCGACCCGACGAAGAACTGTCCATCTTCGGCCACAGCATGGGCGCCTACCTCGGGCTCGGCGTGGCCGCGGCCCTGGAGCGGCGCGGCGGACCGCGCTGCCAGACCCTCTTCGCCTCCGCCAACCTGGCCCCGCAGCTCGGCTCCCCGCTGTTCCCCGACGGCGTCGCCGCCGCGTCCGACGAAGAAGTACTGGCCTGCGCCGCCCGGTTCGAGGCACTGGACGAGCGGCTGCTCGGCCACCCCCACATCGCCGACCGCGCCGTGGCCCTGCTGCGGTGCGACTTCGACGTCTGCGACTCCTTCGTCCGCACCATGGCCGGGACCGTGACCGAGAGCCACATCGTCGTCTGCCGCGGAGAGCAGGACGCCTTCGGCGACGAGCACACCGACCCGTGGCAGTGGCGCAGCGTCCAGCCGCTCACCACCCTCACGTTCCCCGGCGGCCACCTCTACCTGGAGGCGGCCGGGGCCGAACCGCTCGCGGTGGCGATCGCTTCGGTCATGAGCGAACCGGCGCGGTCCCGCACCTGATCCGGCCTGGGAGCCCCCAATGAACGAGGCAGTGAGTTCCAACGGCAACCCCCCTCTCGCCCATGAACTGTTCGAGGCACGGCGCAGCTCCCACCCCGACCGCCCCGCCGTGCTGTGGGGCGAGCGGTCCCTCGGCTACGAGGAGCTGGGGCGCGACGCCGACCGGCTCGCCCACGCGCTGCGGCGGGAAGGCGTAACCGGGCAGCCCGTCGGGGTGTTCTTCGAGCGGGGCTTCTCCATCGCCGTCGCGGTCCTCGGCGTGCTCAAGGCCGGGTGCGCCTACGTGCCGCTCGACCCCGCCTATCCCGAAGAGCGGCTCGCGGCCATGGTGCGCGACAGCGGTACGCGGGTCCTGCTGACCGAGAAGGCGCTCATGGACCGCATACCGCTGCCGGACGGCACCCGCGCGCTCCTCCTGGAGGACGCCCTGTCCGCCGTCGAGGACGCGCCCCCGCCGACGGTGCCGGAGATCGGCCCGGACACCCTCGCGTACGTCATCTACACGTCCGGGTCCAGCGGGGTGCCCAAGGGCGTGGCCATGCCCCACGGCCCGCTCGCCAACCTGATCGACTGGCAGTGCGCCCACTCCGCCTGCGGCGCCGGCGACCGGACCCTCCAGTTCTCCGCGCTCAGCTTCGACGTCTCCTTCCAGGAGATGTTCAGCACCTGGGCGTCCGGCGGGGCCCTGGTGGTGGCCGACGACGCGACCCGCCGGAGCTGGCAGGCCCTGATCGACCTGCTGAACAGCGCCTCGGTGCGGCGCATGTTCCTGCCGTTCGTCGCGCTCCAGTCGATCGCCGCGCACGCCGACTCGGTCGGTGTGTGGCCGGCCTCCCTCCGCGAGGTCGTCACCGCCGGCGAACAGCTCCAGGTGACACCCGCCGTACGTGCCCTGTTCCGGCGCCTGGACGGGGCGGTGCTCGTCAACCAGTACGGGCCCTCCGAGACCCATGTGGTGACCTCGCTCGAACTCCGCGGCGACCCGGACGAGTGGCCCGACCAGCCCAGCATCGGCCGTCCCATCGCCCGCGCCGAGGCGTACGTCCTCGACGAGCGGCTGCGCCCGCGGCAGCCCGGCACACCGGGAGAACTGTGCGTCGGCGGCCCGGTGCTCGCCCAGGGCTACCTGGGAATGCCCGAGGCGACCGCCGCGCGGTTCCGGACCGTACCCGGCCTGGCCGGCGGCGGGCGGATCTACCGCACGGGCGACCTCGTCAAACTCCGGCCGGACGGCACCCTGCAGTTCCTCGGCCGGCTGGACGACCAGGTGAAGATCCGGGGCCACCGGGTGGAGACCGGAGAGGTCGAGGCGCACCTGCGGACCCTGCCGGAGGTCGCCGACGCGGCGGTGGTGGTGCGGGAGGGGCCCGGTGGCGTCAAGCAGCTGGTGGCGTTCTGCGTCCCGGCACGCGGCGCCGAGGTGGTGCCCTCCGCGGTCCGGCGCAGTCTGTCCGCACGGCTGCCCGACCACATGGTCCCGTCGTCGGTCCGTCCGCTGCCCGCGCTGCCGCTCACCTCCAGCGGCAAGGTCGACCGCAGGACGCTGGCGCGGGGTCTCTGACCGTCATCCGCTCCCCCTTTTTTTCGAGAAGGAAGAGGCCAAGCATGTCGACGCACGGTCCGGCCCCGCACGGTCCGGCCCTCAGCGCGGGAGAGGGTGCCGGCGTCACCGGGAGCGTCCTGGTGGGCGTGGCGCTGGTGCTGATCGCCGCGTTCCTGTTCTCCACCGCGGCCAAACGGGTCCGCCAGCCCGCGGTGATGGGCGAGATCGTCGCCGGAATAGCCCTGGGGCCGAGTCTGCTCGGGCTGCTGCCCGGCGATCCGCCCGGACTGCTGTTCCCTCCGGCGGCCCGCCCGTATCTGGAAGTCCTCGCCCAACTGGGCCTGGTACTCTTCATGTTCGGGGTCGGCTACCAACTGAGCCTGTCGCACGTGAGGGGCGTCGGACGGCACATCGCCCTGGTGTCGTTCAGCTCGGTGGCGCTGCCGTTCGTCATGGGCGCCGCACTCGCCGTCCTGCTCTACCCGTGGCTCGACACGTCGCAGCTGAAGACGGACGGGATGCTCGGCCCCGCGCTGTTCCTCGGCGCCGCGATGTCCATCACGGCCTTCCCCGTGCTCGCCAGGATCATCATCGAACGGGGCCTGCAGAAGCACCGGGTGGGCGCGGTGGCCCTGGTCAGCGCCGCCATCCAGGACGTGATCGCCTGGACCGTGCTGGCCGCCGTCGTCACCGTCGTCAGCGTCAGCGGCCTGTGGTCGCTCGGCCGGACCATCGGCGGCGCCCTGGCCTTCGGCCTCGTGCTGATCCTCCTGGTGCGGCCGGCCCTGGCCTGGCTGCTGGCCCCGCAGCGGTCCTGGGCCGGCAACACGCCGACCGTCCACGTCGTGCTCTGCTCCGGGCTGCTGGCCAGCGCGTGGATCACCGACGAGATCGGTCTGCACGCGGTGTTCGGCGCCTTCCTGTTCGGGGCCGTCGCGCCCCGCCGCCACATCGACGCGACCGCCCCCGAGGTGCCGGAGCGCATCGACCAGACGAGCCTGCTGCTGCTCCCGGTGTTCTTCACCGTCACCGGGCTCTCGGTGGACCTCGCCGGGCTCGGCGCCCAAGGGCTCGTCATGGTCCTGGCGACCGTCGCGGTGGCGTGCGCGGGCAAGTTCCTCGGCGCCGTGGGCGCCGCCCGGATCTCCGGCTCCGGCGGCCGCGAGGCCACCGTGCTGGGCATCCTGCTCAACGCCCGCGGACTGACCGAACTCGTCGTCCTCAACGTGGGGTTGAGCCTGGGTGCGCTCGACAGCCGGCTGTTCACCGCGATGGTCGTGATGGCCCTGCTCACCACCCTGATGACGGGCCCCCTGCTGAGCCGCTTCCCGCTCGACGCCGAGCCGGTCCCGGCGTCCGCGCCGCGGCCCGTGAAGCACGCCGGAAAGGACGCTGCCCGATGACCGGAACCACCACGGGGCAGCTGGCCTCGCCGCCCGCCACGCGGGTCATGTCCCTCTCCCCCGTCCCGCCGCGCCCGCCGCTCCTGCCGCTGCGCGGGCGTGAGGAGGAGATGGCCCGCGCGCGGCAGGCGCTGGAGTTCGGCGCCGACGGCGGCTGCGCCCTTGTGACGGTCGAGGGGCCGCCCGGCTCCGGCCGGACGCGGTTCCTCGACGAGTGCGCGGCCCTGGCGCGGCAGCTCGGCTATGTGACGGGCCCCGGGTCCGGGCATCCCGGGCCCGCCGCCGGCCCCCGGCTGATCGTTCTGGACGACCCGCACTTCCTGGCGGAAGAGCCGGGTGAGACCCTGCTCGCCCGGCGGCACGCCCCGTACGGCGACCGGGCGCTGGTCCGGCTGGTGGCGCGCCGCCGGGGCGCCGGGCCGGGGGGCGCCGGGCCGCTGGCCGACTGTCCCACCGGGCACCACGTGCGGATCCGCCTCGACGCGTTGTCTCCCCCGGCCGCCCTCCAGGTCGCCGCCGACCTGCTGGGGGTTGTGCCCTCCGCGCCGCTCGCCCGCGTCCTGCTGGGCGCGGGCGGGCATCCGAAACTGCTGGTGGAGCTGGTGGAGGGGATGCGCGAGGAGCAGTCGCTCCGGGTGGGGGCCCATGAGGCGCAGCTGGTCGAGGACCGTATCCCGCGCCGGCTGCGGGTGCTCCTGCAGTCGATGCTCCTGGACTTCCCGGACGAGTGCCGCCAGCTGCTGCGGGTGGCGGCCGTCCTCGGCAGGGAGAGCACGGTCGACGACCTGCTGCCGATCCTCCAGGTGCCGCCTTCCGCCCTGCTGCTCGCCCTGGACCGGCTGATCAGCACCGGCGTGCTGGCGGTCGGCAGCACCCAGGTCCGCTTCCGCAACGAGCTGCTGTGGCGGCTCGTCGTCGACTCGGTGCCGGTCCCGCTGAGGCAGGCGCTGCGCCGCCAGGCGGCCGACTGCCGGCAAGGCCCGCGTCCGGTGGCCCGGCCGGCGGCACCGGACGGGCCGCCGGACCTCAACGACCAGGAGAGCCGGATCGTGCAGCTGGTCGCCGAAGGGCTGACCAACAAGCAGATGGCCCGGCGGCTGGGGATCTCGCCCCACACCGTCAACTACCACCTGAAGAAGCTGTTCCAGAAGACCGGGGTCAACTCCCGCATCGCCCTGCTGCGGGAGACCGGCTGGAACGACCCGTCCGAGGAGTCACCCGAGCCGGGGCCGCGCGTGCGCCCACGGCCGGGCGCCCTCGAATGCGGCGGCCAGCTCTAGCAGCCGGTCCTCGGCCCCGGGGGCGCCGACGAGCTGGACGCCGACCGGCAGGTCCCCCGCGGCCGTCCCGGCGGGCACCGAGAGCGCCGGCTGGCCGGTGATGTTGAAGGGGTAGGCGAAGGCCAGCCAGTCGGCGTACTCGCGCCACCGCTCCTCGAACCCCGTGCCCTCGGGAACCGCCCCGAGGACCGGCGGGAGCACGGTGAGCGTGGGGGTGAGCAGGACGTCGTACCGGGTCCAGAAGCCCAGGACCTCGGCCGCCCGCCGCTGGGCGGCCGCCAGGGCGGCGCAGTAGTCGACCGCGCCGAGCCGTTCGCCGTGCAGGGCGATGTCGAGGCTCGTCGACTCCAGCTCGGCCAGCTCCCCGGGCGGTATGCCGCGGACCATGGTGGCCACGTTCGCGGCGATGACCGTCAGCAGCGGGTCCAGGAGTCCGCCGAGGTCGGGGGCGTCCTCGACCAGCTCGACGTCCAGCTCGCCGAAGGCCGACACCGCCCGCTCGAACACCTCCCGCACCGCGGGGACGACCGTGCCGTGCGGCGGTGTGCACGTGTAGGCCACGCGCGGCCGCCGCGACGGCCGCGCCCCGGGGGCGAGGAAGGGGGTGGAGCGCGCGGGCAGCCCGTACGGTTCCCCGACGGACGGGCCCGCCATCACGTCGAGCATCAGGGCCGTGTCGCCGACCGTACGGGCCATCGGGCCGTTGCTGACGTAACCAGCCCACTGCTCCTGTGAGGCGGGCGCCCACGGGATCCGGCCGCGGGTGGGTTTGAGCCCCACGACGCCGCAGGCGGACGCGGGGGCCCGCACGGAGCCGGCCCCGTCGGCGGCCAGGGCGAGCGGGCCGATGCCGGCGGCCACGGCGGCGGCCGCGCCGCCGCTGGAGCCCGCCGGGCTGTGCTCGGTGTTCCACGGGTTGCGGGTGGGCGGGAAGGCCCGGTTGTCCGTCGTGATCCGCAGCCCGAACTCCGGCATGTTGGTGGTGCCGACGAGGATGCCGCCCGCCCGCCGCAGCCGGGCGACCACCTCGCTGTCGAAGCCGGACCGGTAGCCGGTGAAGGGCCGCGACCCGTAGGCGGTCGGCAGGTGGGCCGACTCGTGAGCGTCCTTGACGGTGAACGGGACCCCGTGCAGCGGGCCCCGTTCCTCCGGCGGCAGGGCGTCCGCGGCACGGGCGTCGGCGAGCGCGCCCTCCGCCCGTACGGCGGTCACCGCGTTCAGCCGGGGGTTCACCTCCGCCAGGCGGGCGAGGACCGCTTCGGTGACCTCGAGGGCGGAGAGTTCCTTGTCGTGGATCAGGTCGCGCAGCTCGGAGGCGGGCCGGAAGACCGGGGACCCGGTGGGCGGGTGGGGCGGTGATTCCATCGGAAGGTGCTCCCTTGCGGTTCGTGACGGGCTTCAGTCGTCCGCTCGTACGAGGGCGAGGACGAGCTCCACACAGCTGTCGGCGAGCCGCTCCGCGCGGTCGTCCCGGACGATCCCCTGGGCGTAGGTGAAGTTCCAGGCCAGCTGGTGGTGGGTGGAGTTGACGGTGGCGACGAACGCGCCCACCACCGAGAGCGAGGCGACGAACTGGGCGCCGGACGCCCGCAGCGGTCCGATGGTGTCCGGGAACGGGAACCTGCCGATGTTGGAGAGGCAGAAGTTGATCGGCCCCTTCTCGTCCAGGTGCCGCACGAACGGCAGGCTCTCGGCCAGGTTCCGGGGCCCGGCCCCGCCGATCCCGTTGATCATGGAGAACTGCTCGCCCCGCGCCTTGCGCGCCTTGAGGTCGGCGCTGATCTCCCGGGCCGTCTCCCACAGCGGGCGGTCCGCCCGGTGCTCGACGAGGGTGGGGATCGTCGCCACGTAGCTGCCCACGTCGTCGGGGCCCACCGCCGGCTCCAGGTCGCCCCGGAAGTCGACCGGGGAGCCGATCGAGTACCAGGCGCCCTCGTCGGCCCCGGCGTCCACGGCGAGCGCCCGCACCATCGCGGCGGCGAGCACCCCGTGAACGGTGACCCCGCGGGCCCGGCAGGCGCGGGCGAGCCGGTCCAGAGCCGGGCCTTCCAGCGACCGGTGGAGGAACCGGGTGCGGCGCTCCTCGAAGGGCACCGGCCGGTCCGCGTCCACCCGTCGGGGGCGCAGCCGTTCGAGGTCGCCCTCGTCGCGGTCGGCCTTCGCCTTCGCCCGTACCTGTCCCGCGGCGCCGCGGTGCTCGGGCGGGAACAGTTCCTCGGCCGGGGGCAGCACCGTACGCGGTTCCACGGTGCCGCCGACGGCCAGCTCCGCCCACTGCCGCAGCAGCGAGATGAGCGTGGTCCCGTCCGCGACGACGTGCAGCAGGCTCAGGATCAGGTCGTGCACCTCGCCGTCCGGCCCGGGGCCGCTGAGGACGACGGCCGTGGCGAGCGGGCCGGCCTGCGGGTCGATGCGGCCGTTGACGAGTTCCTCGTCCACGACGCGCCGCCAGCCGTCCTCCACGGCCTGCGGCGAGCCGAGGGTCCGGTGGTCGAGCGGGATAGGACGGTCGTCCACCGCGACGAAGCGCGGGTGCCGGCCCGTGGGGTCGGCCTCGACCGCCACCCGCAGCAGCGGGTGGCGGGCCTGGAGTCCGTCCAGGGCGGTGCGCAGCGAGGCGCGGGAGACAGGCCCGTGCAGGCGGACCCGTCCGACGACGTTCAGCGGTGAGATCTGGTCGGCTATCCAGTACCAGCGCTCCAGCGGGCTCAGTTCCCGCCGGACCGCCCCGGAGGTCGTGGACACGGGCGTCCCCGGTCAGTCGACCGGCGACGCGGAGAGCGGCCGGAACATGCCCGCGCTCGCCCGGGTCTCCGGGGTGGTCTGCCAGGGCGGGTTGGTGCCGAAGGCGATCAGGACCTTCTCGCCGTCGGCCCGGAAGGCGACGGGCTTGCCCTGCTCCACCCACACCATCTCGTGCGGGCCGGCGCTCACCGAGCCGCCTTCGAAGTCCACGGCGAACCGGCCGGTCAGCACGACGATGAACTCGTCGTAGCTGGGCACCCATTCCATGACATCGCCGGGGTGCAGGCAGGCGAAGCCCGCCCCCATCGACTTCGGGACGCCGTCGTCGGCCAGGTCGCCGATGTAGATGCGGGTGTCCGCGAACTGCTGCCAGTTCGCCTCTTTCGTTCCGTACGTGTGTGCGGCCATGTCCGACTCCTTCACGAGGTGTTCCGCCTGGCGGGCTGTCCGCGTCAGACCAGTGGAGAGATCTGCTCCTCCACGCCCAGCAGGGCCTTGCCGTACATTTCCTTGATCATCGAGGGCTGGAGGATGGCGTGCCGGGCGCTCACGGCCGAGTCCCGCCAGATCCGCTGGAGCGGGTTGGTCTCGGCGAAGCCGGCCGCGCCGTGCGCGGTCAGCAGGATGTCGATCGCCTCGGTGACGTGCCCGATCGCCCCGCTGAGGTCCGCCCGCGCCCGGATGCGCTGGAGCGGGTCCAGGGCCTCGCCGCGCCGCGCCGCGCCGTCGATGTCCGCGGTGGCGCGGTGGACGTGGAGGTGAGCGGTGTCGATCTTCTGCGCCGCTTCGGCGAACCGCAGTTGGAAGGCCGTCGAGTCGCGCTGCTTCTCGAAGTAGGTGAACGTGATGGCCTTCTCGGCGGACTTGCTCCTGACCAGCTCCAGCGCCGCACGGCCCAGCCCGAGCTGGGGGGCCACCAGGGGGGCGGCGGTGAGGAACTGCGCGAAGGCGGAGCGGGCGTGGGGTCCGCCGGACCGCTGCACCGGGTAGTCGCCTGCCATTGCCTTCGGCACCGACACCACCCGGTGCTCCGGTACGAAGATGTCCTGGGCCACCAGGCAGTTGCTGCCGGTCGCGCGCATCCCGGCGACGAACCAGGTGTCCTCCACCGTGTAGTCGGCGGCGGGGATCAGGGCGATGCCCTGGTCGACGATCTGCCCGGTGGAGTCAGGGACCGGGAAGCCGATCACGGACCAGCCGGCGTGCCAGGAGCCCGAGGCGTAGTGCCAGCGGCCGGAGACCCGGTAGCCGCCGTCGACCCGCTCGGCGGTCGCGCTGGGCGTCAGCACGCCGGAGATCCGGGTGTCGGGGTCGGCCCCGAACACCTCGTCCTGGGCCTGCTCCGGGAAGAGGCTGGTGACCCAGGCCAGCGAGCTGCCGACCCCGACCACCCACGAGGCGCTGCCGTCCCCCTCGGCGAGGGTCGCGGACACGTCGACCAGGGTGCGCAGGGACACCTCGTGGCCGCCGTACCGCTTCGGCACGGCCAGCCGGAACATGCCTCCGGCGGTGAGGGACTTGACGGATTCATCGGTCAGCCGGCGGTCGCGCTCCCCCTGCTCGGCATTGCGGGCGAGAAGCGGGACGAGTTCCCTTGCGGTGCGGAGCAGCTCGGACGATTCCGAGGAATGGAGTTCGTTCTCGGTCCGGGTGTCGGCCATGGAAATCTCCGTCTCAGTGGGCGAATGCCGCGATGTGGTCGGTGAGGGAACGGGTAGGCGTCGGTGCCGCCGCGGAATGCGTGCCGAACGTCCGGCGGCCGTAGACGAGCGGGGCGGCGCCCCGGGTTCCGGAGACCCGGGTCACCAGGCCGAGCAGCAGCAGGTGGTCCCCGCCGGGGACGTGCCGCTGGAGCTCGCACACGAGCCACCCCGGGGCCGTGCGCAGACGCGGGAGGCCGTCGTCCGGGCACCAGTCGACCCGGTCGAACCGGTCGGCGGCCGAGGAGGCGAACGCCCCGGCCACCTCCGCCTGTCCGGCCCCGAGCAGGTTCACGCCGAACCGCTCGGACCGCAGGATCTTCGGCAGCAGCCGGGAGCGCTGCTCCAGCGCGACGGTCACCATGGGCGGCCGCAGCGACAGCGAGGTGAGCGAGCCGACGGTCGTGCCGTGGGGCAGCCCGTCCGCCATCGCCGTGACCACCGCCACCGGGGTGCAGACATCGGCCATGAAATCCTTGAAATCTCGCTCCGTAACCATTCCTTCTCCCCAGAGCGTGAATGGGCCAGGCGTTTTCACGGGACCGTTCCGGCGGGTTCGCCGGCCGTGCGGAAATACGGCCGGGCTTTTCTTCCGTGCCGTGCGACGCTGCGTACGCTAGCCAGGGGCGCGGGGCGCGTACAGGCATATCCGCCCGGTACTACGCGAACACGCAGTCGCCCCGGGTCTGCCGCGGTTACCGGCCTGTGTCCCTGCCGCCGGGCGTGCCCACCAGGGCGGTGATCGCCCGGAACCGGCGGTCGAGCAGCGGGTCGGGAAGCAGCCGCGCCATCCGGGCCATCCGGCGGGCGTCCGTCCCCACCCAGTAGCGCGCCCGGGGGCGTACGTCGGTCAGGGCGCGCAGGACCGTGCGGGCGAAGTCCTCCGGGGTGGTCCTGCTCGCCATCGCCCCCTGCGCGTTGCCCTCCAAGAACCCCTGGAGGGCGGACCGGTAGAGATCGGCGACCGAGGGGGCGGCATCCGCCAGCGCCCGTTCGCCCGCCTGCGACACCTTGGTCCAGATCGGCGTGAGAATGGCTCCCGGCGCCACCACCGAGACGCGTACGCCGGTGGGCCCCAGCTCGCGCCGCAGGGCGTCGCTGAGCGCTTCCTTGGCGAACTGGGCGGCGGAGTAGGCCCCGAGGAAGGGGACCGCGGCCTTGCCGAGGCCGGACGTGACGTTGACGATCCGGCCGTTCGACCGGCGCAGCAGCGGGAGATGGGCCCGGATCATCGCGAGGTGCCCGACCACGTTGACGTCGAGCTGCCGGCGGAACTGGTCGCCGTCGATGCACTCCAGCGGGCCCGGTACGCAGATCCCGGCGTTGTTCACCAGGCCCCGCAGCCCGCCGTAGCGGTGTTCGACGAGTTCGGCCGAGGCCCGTACGGACGCGTCGTCGGTGATGTCGATGACGGCGTGGCGGAGCCTGCCGTGCTGCGACTCGGTGAGCAGCTTCTCGCCGTCCTCCTCCCGGCGGACCCCCGCGAGCACCTGGAAGCCCCGGTGCTCCAGCTCCAGGGCGCACTCGCGGCCCAGCCCCGAGGAGGCGCCCGTGACGACGACCGCGCCGCGCGGCGGGATGCTCCCGCCGCGCGGTCCGCGTACCGTGTTCCGGCTCATCGGCCCGCCTCCCCGCCCGCGCCGGCGGGAAGGCCGGCGCCCGGGAAGGTCAGCGCCGGTTCGAGCTTGCCCACCAGCTTCCGGTGGGACATCCACCGGAAGTAGCCGTCCCGGACCCGGCGGCGCACCGGGCCCTGCGACTGCTCGAACTCGCTGATGGCGCGGGTGGCCTCCACCATCGTCCGGGTGCGTTCGTACCGCGCCGACTCGTAGCCGCGCAGCCCTTGGGGCACGTCCGGGGCGTGCCGCAGGTGCTGGGCCAGGACCGCGGCGTCCTCCATCGCCATGGCGGAGCCCTGGCCGAGGCTGGTGAGCATGGGGTGGGCGGCGTCCCCGAGCAGGGTCACCGGCCCCGTGCCCCAGGGCTGGAGGAACGTCCGGTCCCGGGTGTTCAGCGTCAGCAGGTCCTCCGCCGGGGTCACCCGGATCGCCTCCCGGACCTCGTCCGGCCAGCCGGAGTAGGCGTCGAGGACCCCCGCCTTGCCGCCGTCCCAGGTGCTGGACTCCTCGAACGGCATGTTCTTCGTGCCCCACCAGTAGAGCCGGCCCCGGCCGATGTCGACCAGGCCGAACCGCATCCCGTCGCCCCACAGGTGGACCACGGAGCCGGGGGCGAACCGGGGGTGGCTGTACTCGGTGATACCGAGCCACGCGATGTACCCGCTGTCGTGCACGGGCTCGTCCGGTCCGGTCAGCCGGCGCCGCACGGCCGAGTTGAACCCGTCGGCGCCCACCAGGAGGTCGGCCTCCGCCTCCCGGCCGTCGGTGAAGTGCACCCGCGCCCGGTCGCCCTCCACCTCGAACCGGTCGGCGGCGGCGTTCAGCCGGATCGGGATGTCCGCCGTCTGGTCGAGGAGCGCGGCGAGCAGGTCGGACCGGCTGATGCAGACGCACGGGACGCCGATGCGCCGGGTGATCTCGGGGAACGGGAACTCCCGTATCAGCCTGCCCTTCCAGTCCTTGACGTGGTACGTCTCCATGACCCGGCCGCGCTTCTCCAGGCCGAGGTCGATGTCCAGGGTGGCGAGCGCGGCCGTGGCGTTGCTCATCACGGAGAGTCCGAAGCCGGCCGCCCGCATCTCCGGCGCCCGCTCGAACACCTCCACGTCGAAGCCGACGCGCCGCAGCGCGATGGCCGTGGTCAGTCCGCCGATCCCGGCGCCGACGACGATGGCTGTTCGTATGCTGCTCATGTCAGTCCTGCCCGCTTTCGCCCGTGAGGAGTCCCATGGCCCTGAGTACCGGGCCGACGACGTCGGCCACGCGTGGTTCCTCCATGATCGTGAGGTGGTCGCCCTCGGTGTCGATCACCGTGAGGCGGCCGGAGGTGCGCTCCCGCCACCCGTTGGTCTCGTCCGCGTGCATGCTGTCGATGGCGGTGTGCATCTCCAGGAGCACGCCCGGCAGCGGATCGCGGGCCCGGAGGAGGACCACGTCGTAGTCCACGACCCCGGGCCGGTAGTCGAAGGCGGAGCGCCAGTTCGCCTCGTACACCTTGAACAGCCTCCGCACCACGGCGTCGCCGCTGCCCGCGGGCAGAACGCCCTCGTCGATGGCCAGCCGGGTCATGAACGCGAACTTCTCGTCCAGCGTGGCCAGCCCGGGCGGCAGGAGGTCGCCGGCGGTGGCGCTGCCGTGCTGGAGCCAGAGCAGTTCCCAGAAGAACCAGCCGAGCAGGGCCTCGTCGTCGGTCCAGGGCCGCCGCCCCGGGTTGAGCGCCGTCGTGTCCAGGAGGACGAGGGAGGCGACGCTCTCCCCGGCGGCGTGCAGCTGGCGGGCCATCTCGAAGGCGACGAACCCGCCGAAGGACCAGCCGCCGAGGTGGTAGGGGCCGGACCGCTGGACCCGGCGCATCGCCGCGATGTAGTCGGACGCGAGCTGCTCCAGCCCGCGCACCGGCTCCGTGCCGACGTCCGCCCCGGCGGCCTGGAAGGCGTAGAAGGGCTGGTCCGGCGGGAGTTGCTTGGCGAACGGTACGTAGCAGAGCACGTTGCCGCCCATGGGGTGCGCGAAGAACAGCGGCGGTCGGGTGCCCTCCGGCCGGATCGCCACCAGCGGGTCGAAGCCGGCGGTCGTGCTGCCCGCCGAGCGGAGCCGTTCGGCCAGTTCGGCCACGGTCGGCGCCACGATGAAGTCCGACAGGGGGATCGCGGTGCCGAACCGCTCCTCCATGAGGACGACCAGCCGCATCGCCGTGATCGACGTGGCGCCGAGGTCGAACAGGTTGTCGTGGACCCCCACGTCCGGCAGGTGCAGCAGGTCGGCCAGCATCCCGGCCAGCACCCGCTCGTGGTCGTCCCGGGGGGCGACCTGGCCGGCCGGCCCGGTGCGGGCCGGCCGCACCTGCTGGAGCGCGGCCTCGTCCCGCTTGCCGTTCGGGGTGAGCGGGATGGCGGGCAGCCAGACGAAGTGCGCGGGCACCATGTACTCCGGCAGCTTCGCGCGCAGCCGGCGCCGCAGCTCGTCCAGGTCCGCGCGCTCGGCGTCGCCGACCAGGAAGGCGACCAGGGAGGTGTCGCCCGCCTCGTCGCGCCGGGCGATCACGGCGACGTCGGTGATCGCGTCGGGACCGCCCGCCGCCGCCCCGGCGGCGACCAGTTCGATCTCCCCGGGCTCGACCCGGTAGCCGCGGATCTTGACCTGCCGGTCGGCGCGGCCCAGGCAGACCACGTCCCCGCCGGGCAGCACCATGCCGATGTCCCCGGTGCGGTAGACCAGCCCGTCGCCGTCCGGGGCGGGCAGGAACCGCTCCTCGGTCAGGTCCGGCCGGCCCACGTACCCGTCGGCCAGGCCGGCGCCGCCGATGTAGATCTCGCCCCGGCTCCCGACCGGCGCCCGGCGCATCCCCTCGTCCAGGACCAGCACCCTGGCCCCGTGGATGGGCTGTCCCACCGGGGGCAGCGCGGGGAACGCGGCGGGATCGCCGGTCATCCCGTGGAAGGCGGCGGCGTGGGTCTCGGTGGGACCGTAGTGGTTGTCGAGCACCACGTCGCCGAGCGAGGCGCAGAACCGGCGGATCTCGTCCGTCGTGCGGAACTGCTCGCCCGACGAGCACAGCACCCGCAGGCTCCGCGGCACCAGGCCGAGCGTCACCGACGCCTCCGCCAACTGCTGGAGGGCCACGTACGGCAGGTGCATGCGTTCGACGCGCTCCCGGTCGAGCAGCCGCAGCAGACCGGGCATGTCACGCCGCAGCGCCTCCGTGACGACGACCAGGGTCCCGCCGCCGGCCAGCGTGGCGTACAGCTCCTGGAAGGAGACGTCGAAGCTGAGCGGCGCGTACTGCACCGTGCGGGCGCCCTCGGCGGTGCTGGCGATCCCGTTCTGCCAGGCCACCAGGTTGGACAGGGACCGGTGAGGCGCCGACACCCCCTTCGGGCGGCCCGTCGAGCCCGAGGTGAACAGCAGGTACACCTCGTCGTCCTCGGAGATCTCCGGCAGTTCGACGGTGTGCCCGGTGGCGGCCAGCGTCTCGTACGGGAGGACGGGTACGGGGGTCTCCAGGGCCTCCACGAGGCCCCGGTGCTCCGCGTTCACGACGACGCGGGCAGGGCGGCCCTGCTCGATCATGGCGCGCAGCCGGTCCACCGGATAGGCGGTGTCCAGCGGCATCGCCGAGCACCCCGCCTTCGCGGTGCCCAGGAACGCGGCGACGGTCCCGGCCGCCCGGCCCATGGCGAGGCCGACGCGGTCGCCCGGGCGCACTCCCGACTCCAGCAGACCCGTGGCGAACCGGGTGGCAACCCGGTCCAGCTCCTCGTAGGTCCACGTCCGGTCCTCGGAGACCACGGCCTGCGCCCCGGGGGCACGG
Organism: Streptomyces sp. CNB091; assembly: GCF_000377965.1. Taxonomy (NCBI): domain Bacteria; kingdom Bacillati; phylum Actinomycetota; class Actinomycetes; order Kitasatosporales; family Streptomycetaceae; genus Streptomyces; species Streptomyces sp. CNB091. The sequence goes on along the minus strand of NZ_KB898990.1, from coordinate 443,696 downwards.
CGTGCCCGTTCCTCGAAGGCGCGGACCACGTTGACCGGCGGCCCCCCGGTCCGCGGCGGCTCCGGCGCCGGAGCGAGGAAGCCGAACTCCACGGCGCCGTCCGGCTCCTCGGCGAGCCTGCGCAGGATGCGCACGTACGTGTCGGTGTACAGCCGCGCCTGCGCGGGGGTGAACGACTGCCCCGAAAAGTCGAGACGGAGCCGGATGCCCTCGTCCACCGGGTCGACCATGGCGTTGACGACCAGGGAGAAGTTCGTCTCCTCCCGGACCGCGAAACCTCGGCTGGCGATCCCGGGGGTCCGGAAGACCTCCCCGAGCTGGCGGAAGTGGATGAAGTTGAACAGGGTGTCGACCAGCGACGTCCGGCCGAGGTCCTCCTGGATGACCGCCAGCGGCACCCGCCGGTGGGGATAGCTCTCCCGCTCCCGGTCCAGGGCGCGTCCCACGACGTCGAACCAGGTGGCCCGCTCCGTGTCCACCCGCACGGGCAGGGTGTTGAGGAAGAGGCCGCAGGTGCGCTCCGCGCCCTCGACGTCCGGCCGGCTGTGGGTCACCAGACCGGTCATGACGTCGCGTTCGCCGGAGAAGGCCCGCAGCATCAGGACGTGCGCGGCGAACAGGACCGACTTGACCGGGACCCGCCGGTCGCCGGCGGTGGCGCGCAGGGTGTCGACGAGATCGGCGGGCAGCCGCAGGTCGCACTCCACCCGCTCGTCCGTCCCCGGCGCCTCGTGCGGACGGAAGCTCTCCAGATGGGGCTGCGTCGCGTCGGTCAGCAGGTTCCGCCAGTAGGCGCGGCCCGCCTTGGTGTCGATGGCCGCGCGCTCCTGGGCGACGTGCAGCGCGGCCGAGGGCGGCGCGGTGTCCGGCACCGGTTCCAGGTCCAGGCCCAGCAGGTGGCCGTAGTCCTGGAGGAGTTCGGAGACGAGGTTGGCGACGCTGCCGCCGTCGAGGATGGCGTGGTGGAAGCTGAGGACCAGCTCCACCGTGTCGGGCAGGGCGAACGCCCGGAAGTGGTACAGCGGCGCGTGGTCGAACCGGTAGTCGTACCGGCGCCGGGCGGCGATGTGCTCGTCGACGGCCGCCTCGGCCTCCGCGGCCGGAGCCTCCCTCAGATCGCGGACGCTCAGCCCGCCGTCGGCGCAGGAGCGGACGATCTGGAGCGGCTCGGCGTGACCGGCCAGGGCGAACGACGACCGCAGCACCGGATGGCGTGCGACGAGCCGGTCGAAGGCCGTCCGGAACTCCCGCTCCCGCCACGGCATGGCCAGGCTGTAGCGGAAGACGTCCTTGTACGTCGCGGAGTCCTCCTTCTCCCGGCTGTGGAACAGCAGGCCGAGCTGGAGACGGGTGATCGGGTAGGCGTCCTCGTACGTCTCCAGACGGGCCCGGTCCACCGGGGAGACCAGGGCGAACGGGTCCGGGGCCGCGGAGCCGGCCGGGACGGCCGAACCAGCGTCCTCGGCGCACGCGGCCAGCCCCGCCACGGTGGGGTTGCGCACGAAGTCGTCGGTGGTGAACCGGATGCCCGCCTTCTCCGCGAGCGCCCGCACCCGGAGCATGCTGATCGAGTCGCCGCCGATCACGAAGTAGTCCGTGTGGACGCCGACCCGGTCGACGCCGAGCACCTGGGCCCAGATGCCGGCGAGCACCGACTCACGGGGGGTGCTCGGCGCGCTGTCCGTGGCCTCGGCCGCGTTGGTGGACGGGGCGGGCAGGGCCCTGCGGTCCACCTTTCCGTTGGGCGTGAGCGGGAGGCTGTCGAGGCGTTCGAAGGACGACGGGATCATGTAGGCGGGCAGCACGTTCCCGAGCGCCGCCCTCAGGCGGCCCGGGTCGAGGTCCCGGTCGGCCGTGCAGTAGGCGACGAGGACCGGCCCCCGGCCGCCGCCGGGCCGGTGGTCGACGACCACGGCGTCGCGGATCGCGTCCAGCGCGACCAGCGCGTTCTGCACCTCGCCCAGCTCGACCCGGTTGCCGCGGATCTTCACCTGGTCGTCGTTCCGGCCGAGGTACTCCAGGTTGCCGTCGTTCAGCAGCCGGGCCAGGTCCCCGGTCCGGTAGAGGCGGCCGCCGGGGACGAAGGGGTCCTCGACGAAGCGCTCGGCGGTGAGTTCGGGCCGGCCGAGGTAGCCGCGGGCGACCTGGACGCCGCCGATGTGCAGTTCGCCGGGGACGCCGACCGGCTGCGGGCGGCCGTGCCGGTCGAGCACGTAGAGCGTGGTGTTCTCCACGGGACGTCCGATGGGCACCCGCGTGACGGGGCCCTCGGACGCGGGCGGGCAGTCGAAGCAGGTCACGTCGACCGCGGCCTCGGTGGGGCCGTAGAGGTTGACCAGGCGGGGCCGGTCACCGCCGTCGAAGATCCGGTTGAACTGGGTGACCCGCTCGGGGGGCAGGGCCTCCCCGCTGCAGAAGACGGAACGCAGTGAGCCGACCCCGGCGGCCGGCCCCGGGCAGTCCTCCAGCAGGTCCAGGAACGGGCCGAGCATCGAGGGCACGAAGTGGATCACGCTCACCCGGTGGTCACGTATCGTGCGCGCGATCCGCTCCGGGTCCTTCTCCGCTCCCGGCGGCAGCAGCACCACCCGAGCGCCCTGGACGGCCCACCACAGCAGCTCCCACACCGAGACGTCGAACGAGATGGGCGTCTTCTGCAGGAGCGTGTCGCCCGGACCGATGGGGTAGCGGCGCTGCATCCACGTCAGCCTGTTCCCCACCGCGTGGTGCTCGACCAGCACGCCCTTGGGACGCCCGGTGGAGCCGGAGGTGTAGATGGTGTACGCGACGTCCTCCGGGCCCGCGGTGCGCCCGAGGGACCGGCTGGAGCCCCGGTACAGCTCGGAGATCCGGAGCACCGGGGCGCCGGTGGGCAGGTCATCGGCCGCCTGCGCACCGCGCAGGACCAGCTTCGCCCCGCAGTCCTCCAGGAGCAGCCGGACGCGGGAGGGCGGGTAGCCGGGATCGACGGGTACGTAGGCGGCGCCCGCCTTGAGGATGCCGAACAGGCCGGGCAGCAGCTCCGGGCCGCGCTCCGCGAGGATCGCCACCCGGTCGCCGGGGCCGGCGCCCCGCTCGCGCAGCACCCGCGCCACCTGGTTGGACCGCCGGTCCAGCTCGGCGAAGGTCAGCGTGGCGCCGGAGGCGCCGTCGACCACGGCCGTCAGATCGGGGGTGCGCGCCGCCTGTTCGGCGAACAGCTGGTGGAGCGTCTTCTCGCGCGGGTAGGGGGCGCGAGCGCCTTGGCGGCGGCGGACGACGTCCTCGTACTCGTCATCGGTCAGCATGGGCAGCTCCGCGAGCGGCAGCTCCCGGAAGTCCAGTCCCCGGCGGAGGAGTTCCCCGACGTGCCCGGCGAGGGCCGCGGCCGTGAGGTGCCCGTCGAACACGTCGTCGGCGTACTCCAGGTCGACGCGCAGGCCCGGCTCGTCGTCGAACGCCTGCACCATGACGGAGAGCGCGTCGGCGGCGTGGACCGGGGCCATGATCGTGGTGGTCCGCTCCACTCCCGGGATCGCCTGCGGCCGGGGGAAGCGCAGGTAGGACGCGGTGACGTCGAAGAGTCGGCGGCCGTCGGCGCCCTGTACGGGGGCCTCGCGGAGGATGTCGCCGTACGGCAGCCGTTCGTGCTGTCTGAGCCGGTCGATCTGTCGGCGGACCCGCTCGGCGAGTTCGACCAGAGGCAGGTCCTCCGCCACCGGGATGCGTACCGGCAGGTTGTTGGCGAACTGGCCCACGATCGAGCGTTCGCCTTCGGTGCGGCGGTTGAGGAAGGGCACCCCGAACACGACCTCGTCGGCCTGGTGGATACGTCCGAGGCACACCGCGAACGCCGAGAGCAGGTAGGGGAAGGGGGACGCGCCCGCGTCGAGGATGCGCCGCACCAGCTCCTCGCCGACCGGGAAGGAGTGCCGGCCGCGGCCGGGCCGGGCGGCGCCGGAACGTGTGAAGAGAGCGGGCTCCACGCCCGTCAGATATTCTCGGTAGAACGCGCGGTCATTCTCGCGGTCCGCGTCACCGAAGGCGGAGTCGCCTTTCCGGATGGAATCCCAGTATGAGGAGGATGCGGTCCGTCCTGCCGAATCGGCTGCTTTTCCACCGGCAGCCGGAACGCTTTTTCCGGACAGGCGGGAGCGGTAGTCGGAGAGAATCCGCAAGGTCAGCGCGTTCAGGGCCCAGGCGTCGGTCACGATGTGGTGCGAGGTCAGCACCAGGTGGACGGCCTCCGGCCCCTCGGTGACCACGGCGGCCCGGAACAGCGGGCCGCCCTCGAGGTCCAGCGGCCGGCCCAGCTCCTGCTCGCACCGGATCCGCACGGCCCCGGCGGGGTCCGGCCCGCCGGAGAGGTCGATGTGCTCGAAGGGCGGCGCCCCGGCGTCCGGCTCCTCCGTGATCCGCCGGACCCGGGGGATGCCTTCGTCGTCCTCGCCGAACCGCAGCCGGAAGGCGTCGTGCTCCCGCACCGCACGGGCCAGGCAGGCACCGAGCAGCTCCCGGTCCACGGCCCCCGCCAGCCGCTCGTGGACCAGTACGTTGAATTGGCAGTTCCCCGGTGTCCTTGCTTCGGCCGCCCAGATGTCGCGCTGGTAGCCGGTTAATCCGAGGGCCCCTAATTCAGCTGCTATCCCCACGGAAAGCCACTCCTTCGCCTGCCATTCGTACGCGAATAAATAACGGCTCGGATCAGGCTAGGGCGAAGGGGTTGGTGCGGCTACTGCGTAATCGAGTAGGGCGTATTCGAGTAGGGAGCACGAACGAATACGGCCCGCTCCGGCGCACGCCGCCGGAGCGGGCCGGACCACCGGAGCGCGGGGCCTCCCACCCGGAAGACGCGCCGGCCACGCCCCCGGCGGATTCGGTCACGCCCGGGCGACGAGGTCCAGTTCCGCCAGCGCGGCCGCGGCGTGCGTGGCGTGTTCCGAGGACTGGCTCTTGGCCAGGGCGCGGTTCAGATGGGACGTGGCGGCGTCCCGGTCGCCGCGGAGCCGCGCGGCGTGCCCGAGGCCGATCTCGGCACGGATCTCGCCCCGGTGGTAGGCGCGTTCGGCCGACACGGACAGCGCGCGCTCGTACAGCTCCGTCGCCCGCTCGGTGAGTCCGCTCGTCAGCGCGGCCCGGCCGAGGAAGGTCAGCGTCTCGACGACCTCGGTCCACAGGCCGAGCTCCTCGGCCATCAGGAGCCCCTCGCGGTGCAGCCGTTCGGTCCGTACGCGGTCGCCCTCGCGTTCGGCCGCGAGTGCCAGGGACCGGGTGGCCCGGAGCTGACCCCAGCGGTCGTCGACCTCGCGGAACAGCGCGGCGCCCAGCTCCGCCGACCCGTCCCGGTCCGGGGCGTGGCTCGCCAGCTCCACCAGCGCCGCGGCCTGGCCCCAGCGGTCCCGGGCGGCGCGGGCGCCGGCCAGGCTGGCCTCCACCAGCCGCCGACCCTCGCGGGGGTGGCCGCGGCCGGTCAGCCCGGTGCCGACGAACCACTGGAGCCGGGCCTTCAGCACCGGGTCCTCGACCCCGGCGGTGGGGTCCTCGCCCGCCGGGCCGGGCACGGCGTCGGCCTGCGAGGTGCGCAGCTCGACACCGGCCAGCCAGACCCGTGCCGTCAGGCGCGCGGCCGGCTCGGCGCCGACGTCGGCCGTCAGCGCCGTCCGCAGCGACCTGCGGGCCTCGGGGAACCGTCCGCGCAGGAACCAGTACCAGGCAAGCGCGTTCACCAGCCGCACCGCGTACCCGGCGGGGTCCTGGGCGACCGCGAGGTCCAGTGCGCGGCGCAGATTGACGGTCTCCGCGTTGAGGCGTTCCAGGGAGCACCGCTGGTCCGGGCCGCGCAGCCGCTCGCTCTCCCGCTCGGCCGACTCGGTGCAGTACCGCACGAAGCGCGCGCGTACGGCGCTCTCCTCCTCCGCCTCCGCCAGCCGCTCGGCGCAGTAGGCGGCCACCGATTCGAGCAGCCGGAACCGGTCGCCCTCACGGACCACCAGCGAGCGGTCCACCAGCCGGGAGAGCAGGTCGGGGATCCGCTCGGCGGGCAGCTCCCCGTCGGCGCAGACCGCCTGGGCGGAGGGCATGACGCAGCCGTCGGCGTGCACGACCAGGCGGCGCAGCACGGTGCGCTCGTCCGGCGGCAGCAGCTGCCAGCTCCAGTCGAGCATGCCCCGCAGCGTCTGCTGGCGGCTCGGGAGCCCGCGCACCCGTACGTCGGGCCGGGCGAACCGGTCGTCCAGCCGGGCGGCGAGCTCCTGCGGGCTCAGCGTCCGCAGCCGGGACGCGACGAGTTCGAGGGCGAGCGGAATCCCGTCGAGGCGGCGGCAGATGGTGGCGACGGCCTCCGCGTTGTCCGTGTCCAGGACGAAGCCGGGCGCCGCCGCGGCGGCTCGCTGCACGAACAGCTCGACGGCGCTGGACCGGGCGACCGCTCGCGGATCGGTGTGCGCCGGCAGCGCCAGCGGCGGCACCGGGTGCACCACCTCCCCGGGGATGTCCAGGGCTTCCTGGCTGGTGAGCAGGAGATGGGCCGCCGGCACGGCCGACAGCAGGGACTTGGCGAGCACGGCCACCGGCTCGACGAGGTGCTCGCAGTTGTCCAGCAGGATCAGCAGCCGCTTGTCGGCCACCGCCTGGCACAGCCAGCCCACCAGGTCGTCCAGGTCCGGTTCGGTCGCGGCCGTGTCGCACAGGCCCAGCGTCGTGATGACGCGTTCGGCGATGTCGTCCGGGTCGGACGCGGCGCCCAGGCCGGCCAGCTCTACCAGCCACACCCCGTCGGCGTACCGCCCGGCCGCGTCACCCGCCGCGGCGATCGCCAGCCGCGTCTTGCCCACCCCGCCGAGGCCGGTGAGGGTGACGAGACGGGTGCTCGCGCCGGGGTCCAGCCGGGACAGCACCTGTGCGGCCGCCTCGCGCCGGCCGATCAGCGGGGTCAGCGGAGCGGGCAGGTTCGTCCGGCACGACCGCGACCCGATCGCCGGTGTGGCCAGCTCCGGCTCCTGGCGCAGGATCGCCTCGTGCAGCGCGGCGGCATCCGGACCGGGCGAGGCGCCCAGCTCCTCGGCCAGCTCCCGGCGCAGCTCCTGGAAGCTCTGCAGCGCGTCGCCCTGCCGCCCGGAGCGGTACAGGGCGCGCATGTGGGCCATGCGCAGCCGCTCGCGCAGCGGGTACCGGGCCACCACCGCCCCCAGTTCCGCCGCGAGTGCCGTGTGCTCGCCCAGGGTCAGCCGGACCTCGGCGTGGTCCTCGACGACGGCCAGGCGCAGCTCTTCCAGCCGTGCGATCTCACTGCGGGCGAACAGGGACTCGGCCACGTCCGCGTAGGCCGGGCCCCGCCACAGGGCGAGCGCGTCCGCGAACAGGTCCGCCTTCACCGCCGGCTCCCGGTGGGCGCGGGCGCGGTCGGCGAGCTCCTGGAACCTCAGTGCGTCGACCACGGCGTCCGCGAGCAGCAGCCGGTAGCCGGCGGGCTCACGGACCACCTGCTCCCGGCCCAGCACCCGCCGCAGCTGGGAGACCTTGGTCTGCAGGGTGTTGGCGGACCCGCCCGGCGGGTTGCTCGCCCACAGGTCCTCGATGAGGCGGTCCGCCGGCACCGGCCCGCCACCGTGGACGAGCAGGTTCGCCAGCAGGGCGCGCACCTTCGCTTCGGGGACCCTGATCAGCCGCCCCTCGGCGTCCCAGACGGCCAGCGGACCGAGCACCCCGTAACGCATGGCCGCAGTCTATCGCCGAACGACCCTCAGGAAACCGTGCGTGGTGGGCGGCACAGTGGCGATCGCATATCGACGATCCGAGAAAAAGGCAGGGAGTGCCATGAGCACAACGACCACAGGCAGAGCGGGAGCCCGGGAGTGGGGAGGGCTGGCCGTCCTTTCGTTGCCCACCGTGCTGCTGGGCCTCGACGTCACCGTGCTGTACCTGACCCTTCCCTCACTGGCCGAGGATCTGCGCCCGTCCGGTACCCAAGAGCTGTGGATCATGGACGCCTACGGGTTCCTGATCGCCGGTTTCCTGCTCACCATGGGCACGCTGGGTGACCGGATCGGCCGCCGTCGGCTGCTGATGATCGGGGCGGCGGCCTTCGGGATCGTCTCGGTGCTGGCGGCCTACGCCACCAGCGCCGACATGCTCATCGCCGCGCGAGCGGCCCTCGGGGTCGCCGGTGCCACCCTGATGCCGTCCACACTGGCGCTGATCAGCAATATGTTCGCCAACCAGCGGCAGCGCTCCCTGGCGATCGGTGTCTGGGCCACGAGCTTCGCGCTCGGCATGGCGCTCGGCCCGGTGGTCGGCGGAGTGATGCTGAACCACTTCTGGTGGGGTTCGGTGTTCCTCCTGGCGGTGCCGGTCGCGATCGTGCTGCTGGTGGCCGCGCCGCTCCTGATCCCCGAGTACTCGGCGCCGCAGAGCGGCAGGTTCGACCTGATCAGCGTGGCGCTGTCGCTGCTGGCGATCCTGCCGGTGGTCTACGCGGTGAAGCGCGTCGCCAAGGACGGCTTCGATCTGCCGATGATCGCCGCCACGGTGATCGGAGTGGTCTTCGCGGTGCTGTTCGTCCGCAGGCAGGGCAAGTTGGAGAGCCCGCTGCTGGACGTGCGCCTCTTCGCCAACCGGACCTTCAGCTCCGCGCTGAGCGTGCTGCTCATCGGTCTCGTCGGCGTCGGCGGCTCGATGCTGCTGATCACCCAGCAGCTCCAGTTCGTGGAGGGGCTGCCGCCGGTCGAGGCGGGGCTGTGGATGGGCCCGCCCGCCCTGCTGATGTTCCTGGCCGCGATCGGCTCGCCCCTGGTCGCGCGGCGGGTGCCGCCGGGCCTCGTGGTGGCGGCCACCCTGACGCTGTCCACGGTCGGATACGTCCTGCTCGCCCTGGTGGGTCCCTCGGGCGGCATCGCCCTGATGGTCGTCGGGTTCGGCCTCGTCTACCTCGGGCTCGGGGCGATCGCGGCCCTGGGTACGGACCTGGTGGTCGGGGCGGCGCCGCCGGAGAAGGCGGGCTCGGCCTCGGCGATGTCGGAGACCGTGCAGGAACTGGGCCTCGCGCTGGGCGTGGCGATCCTGGGCAGCCTGGCGACCGCGATCTACCGCGGCCAGATCGCCGACGAGATCCCCGCCGGCACGCCGGCGGACGTGGCCGACGCCGCGGGCGACAGCCTCGCCGGCGCCGTCTCCTCGGCCCAGCAGATGCCCGCCGGCTGGCTCGACCTCGCCAAGGAGGCCGCCACCTCCGGCATGAACACGGCGATGGTCGTGGCCGCGGCGTGCACGGTGGTCCTGTCGATCCTGTCCGCCGTCGTGCTGCGGCACGTCGGAGCCATCAGCGACGAACCGGAGCCCGCGTCGGAAGCGGAGCCGGAGGCGGAGCCGGCGAAGTCGCGGGTCTGACCGGCTGCGGCCCGCACCCGTCGCCCCCGCTCGCGGGGACGGCGGGGCGGCACGCGTGCGGGCCTACTCGGTTCCCTCCGCGACCACGTCCCGCGCCAACTGGATGAAGGAACTCAGCGCCGGATGTCGATTGTTGGAAGCCCAGACCAGGTACACCGGTACCGCGGGCGCGTCCCGCAGGGGGAGGTAGCTGATCTCGGCGTGCGGGTGCATCCAGGCGGTGGAGGCCGGGGTCACGCCGATCCCGACACCGGCGGCGATGTAGCTCTGCCAGTCGTCGATCGTGTCCACCTCCACCGCCACCACGGGTTGCCCGCCCTCCTCCCACAGGTCGAGGTTGGTGGTTCCGGAGAAGGAGTTGATCACCAGCGGGTAGTCGGCCAGGTCCCGCAGCACCACCTCGTCCAGATCGATCAGCGGGCAGTGCGAGGGCACCGCGACGACCCGGGGCTCCATGACGAGCAACTCCTCGTGCAGACTGCGCCGCCCGGTGTGCGTGCGCATGATCGCCACGTCCGACTGGCCGGTGGTGAGCCCGCCCGCGGGGTCGTCGACCCGCTTCAGGCGTACCAGGACCTCCGGGTTCGCCTCCTTCCACTGGCGCAGTATCTCGCTGGTGTACACGCCGATCGCCGACCAGGCGTGCCCCACTCGCAGGGCCCGCACCCGGTGCAGGTCCACGTGCATGGCGTCGTCGAAGGCGGTGACGGCGGCATCCGCCTTGGCGCAGAACATCTTTCCCGCCACGGTGGGCTGCACCCCCTCCGCGGAGCGTTCCAACAGGGTCTGTTTCACGTGGCGCTCCAACTCCGCGAGTCTGCGCGACACCGCGGACTGGGCCTCGTACAGACGGGCCGCGGCCTTCGAGATGCTGCCTTCGTCGACCGCCATGAGGAACGTCCTCAAGTGGTGGATTCCCACAGCCATGACGCTGCTTTCCTTTCGCAGAGAAATACGGGCAGTGCACGGAGACCGCACCGGCGCGCGTTCGACGAGAACGGGGGGCGCGCCGGGGAGAGGGCGCCGGTAGGCCAGGGCGGAAAGGCGGCCCGGCCCGGGGACCGGAGGACGTGACGCGGCCAGGAGGCTCACCCGGTCAGGAGCGTGCGAGGGTTCCCGGACATCGGAAGAAGCGCCCATCGGCGCCCGTCGTCCGCCGGTCCGCCCGCGGCGCCCGTGTCATCGCCGGCCCGGACGCGGCCGGCTCCGTACCCCACTCCACGAGACCGTCCCGGACATGTCGCCCTCACTCCGTCGCAGCACCGGTGCCATGCCACCCGCTCCACGGGCCGGCCCCGTAGGCGGGCCCATTCCCCTTACGGGTCGGGGAGATATCCCCGGGGCCGGTTCCCGGCAGGGGCCGACCATGGCTTTCGGGTCACGTCATCGCTTTCCAGGAAGAGGGCACACGTGCAATACCCCGCATGGGCGTAGAGGGAACGACGGATATCGGCGTGCAGGAGACCCTGGAGCCGACGAATCAGGCACTGCCCGTGCCCACGGCGGCTTCGGTCCTCAGTGTGACCGGTGGCGTTTACGTGTTCAACAGCGTCTCTGCGAAGGACTGATATACACCTGTCACGTGGCTCGCGTTCGGGTTGTGTGAAACGTCGGGCCGAAGCGTTTCGGTGCAGGTGAGGCGCTGAGTACGGCCGGCAGAACAGGGGACGATCGGTCGGCACGGACCGTTCATGGCGGCGAAAATGAGATGTGCCCCGTCCTGAATGGCGGAAAGTCGGCACATCACTTTTCGGACACCGGTCATCCGCCATCTCCACCTCCGCCCCGCCCATGAACGAGCGGTCCCACGGAAGTTGAAGTCTAGACAGTTCGCCGGCCGGTGAAGGTATTGCAGCAGTAAAGGGTGTGCCAGGAATCTCGTGGTCTGCACACCTATCCTTCGTAAGTCACGGAAACGGTGGGACGGCCCGGCGTATCTTTTCGTTCTTCACCAAGCATCAACGTGTGCAGTGAGTTCTCACCGGGTGTTCACCGGGGCCCGCCGACCCCGCCCGACGCCTCAACGCGACGCCCACCACCTGCCTGGCGAGGAGGAGAACGGGGTGCGCCGGGGCTCGGCAGCGGCAAGGGTGAACATCACGCGACGCGCCTGCGCGACCAGCAGTCAGGCGGCCTGGCAGCGGCCTGGCCACCCCGCAAGCCGATGTTCGGTGGCTCCCCCGCCTTCCCGAACCACCAGCGCGCCCGCCGGCCACGGTTCGCAGACCCGGTCAGGACGACGGACCTCCCGCCGGCCCCCAACTGGTCCTCCAAAATGATCAAGGGCTGGTTTCGGGTTGCTCCGAAACCGGCCCTGATCTACGACCAGCCCGCTGTGACGATTCCCTGAGTGGAACCCGTCAAGAGGGAGCGCGGCCCGCCCGGGCTGCGAACTCCGTTCCACGCGCGGGGCCTTGGGACATGCGGCCGGATACGCCGGGGCCGGCGGCGAGGCATGCTTGTGCCGCACGAGCCCCGTGTAGTGGGGTGTCCGCATGAAGATGAGAAGCATGGCGGCCCTGACCGCGATCCTGGTCGTGGCCCCGTTCGCAGCGGTGGCGCCCGGTCCTCAGGCAGCCGCCCAGAACCGCCCCGGCGGCTCGGCGCGATCCGTCGAATCGACGATGGTCGGCGGCATCGACCTCGACACCGTCACCATCCCCGAACTACAGGCCCGTATGGCCCGCGGCTCACTGTCCTCGGTCCGGCTGACCTCCGCCTATCTGCAGCGGATCAAGGCCGTCGACCCCAAGATCAACGCCGTCCTGCAAACCAGCCCGACGGCCCTGGGGCAGGCTGCGGCCAGCGACATCAGGCACCGCCTCGGCCGGACGCGCGGTCCACTGGACGGCATCCCCGTCCTGCTCAAGGACAATCTGGACACCCGAGACATGCCGACGACCGCCGGCTCCCTGGCCCTGGCGGGGAAGCCGCCGCGGTCCGACGCCGAACTCGTGGCGAAGCTGCGGGCGGGCGGCGCGGTGATACTCGGCAAGGCCAACCTCTCCGAGTGGGCCAACTTCCGTGCCGCGAGGCCAACTTCCGGCTGGTCGGCGGTGGGCGGCCAGACGCACAACCCGTACGTCCTGGACCGCAACCCGTGCGGCTCGTCCGCCGGTTCGGCCGCCGCCCTCGCCGCCTCGCTGGCGCAGGTGGCAATCGGCACCGAGACGGACGGCTCCATCGTCTGCCCCGCCGGGATGAACGCCGTCGTCGGCCTCAAGCCGAGCCTCGGCGTGGTCAGCCAGGCGGGCGTCGTGCCGATCTCGGCCGAACAGGACACCGCCGGCCCCATGGCCCGTAACGTCATCGACACCGCGCTCACCCTGTCGGTCATCGGCGGCACCGCCACGACCCGGGACCTCGCAGAGGCGGCGGCCCGCCCCGGCTCACTGCGCGGCAAGCGGATCGGCCTGTGGCGGCTGCCGGTGCTCGGCACCGAGGTGGAGGCCCTCATGACGCGCACCGCCGAGCAACTGCGGGGCGCGGGCGCCGAGGTCGTCGAAGTGGACCTCCCCTACCAGGACCGGCTGACCGAACTCGAATTCCCGGCCCTGCTCAGCGAGTTCCACCGGGACATCGACGCCTACCTCGCCACCCGGAAGGGCCCGCGCGACCTCGCCGAACTGATCGAGTTCAACCGGACGCACCCGCAGGAGCAGGCCTGCTTCGCCGGCCAGGAGCTGTTCGAACAGGCCCTTGTCGCGCCGCCCACCACGGACCCGGAGTACCGGGCGATGCGCGCGGAGCTGGCGGACCTGTCCCGCCGCTCCATCGACGAGGTCATGGCCGAGCACGACCTGGACGCGATCGCCTCCCCGGCGAACCCGCCCGCGTGGACGACGGACTGCGCGCGCGGCGACAACGACGTGATCCCGTCGTCCACGCCCGCCGCCGTGGCCGGCTACCCCTCACTGTCGGTGCCCGCCGGCTTCGTGGGCGAGCTGCCGGTGGGCCTGCTCCTCATGGCGGGCAAGGGCCAGGACGCAGACCTGCTGACCCTGGGCGCGGCCGTTGAGCACCGCCTGGACGGCCGCCAGGCGCCCCGCTACCTGCCGACGCTCCCGGCCGTCGGCTGAAACCCCGGCGACGGCACCGGACCCCAGCGGCCCGGTGCCGTCGCCCCACCCGGAGCGGCCCTGAGCGCGTACACACGTTCGACTGAGTGGCGCGGCCCATAAGGGCTTCGGCGGCTGTCGACGACCATCGGTCCATCTACCGCGTCGGAGGCATCGACACCACCCAGTGGATCTGGACCGCGCGGCGTCAGACCACACCCCGCGCCCGGCGGGCTGACCGACAAGGGCACCAAGGGCAAGCGGGCCCGGAAGGTTCCCATCGTCGAGGAGGTCCGCCCCCTCGTCGCCCAGCGCATCCTGTCCGCCGGCCCCCATCCGGCCGCGCGCCTGTTCACAGGCGCGCGGCCGACGCATCTCCACCGCCGTCCTGCGCGACGCCACACACTGGGACGACGTGGTCACCAAGCTCGGCTACGAGCATCTGCGCCGCCACGACCTCCGGCACACCGCACTCACCTGGTTCACCGACGCCGGGGTCCATGTACACGTCCTCCGCAGGATCGCCGGCCACGGTTCACTGGCCACCACCCAGCGCTACCCGCACCCGGACGTCCACAAGATCACGGCCGCCGGGGCGGCGCTCTCTGCCCACTTCAACGTGCTGCGCGCACCACGCTCACTGCCGAGCCCCATCGTCATGACCCGCTGACCCGCTGACCCGGTGACCCGTTGACCCGGTCGAGGACGCCGGATCCCAGCTGGTCCCCAACTGGTCCCAAAAATGATCAAGGGCTGGTTTCGGATTGCTCCGAAACCAGCCCTTGATCTACGACTGTCTCCAGTCGGGACGACAGGATTTGAACCTGCGACCCCTTGACCCCCAGTCAAGTGCGCTACCAAGCTGCGCCACGTCCCGTCGCGTTTCCCCGGTTTTCCCCGGTTGACCGCGCAGGACAAACATTACCTCACTCGGAGGACCGTATCGACGCCCGTGCCTGTTGGGCGCGGGCGGCGAGCCCCTCGGCGCCGCAGGCCATCGCCTGCTTCTGGGCGCGGGCGAGCTCCCGGTGCGAACCGATCGCGATTCCGTAGTCGACTCGGGCGAGGGCGTGCTCGTAGGCGGAGGAGGACTTCTCCAGGTGCCCCACCGCCTGGGCGAGCAGTTGCGCGGCCCGCTCCGGGGGTGCGAAGAGGGCGACGCAGCGGAGCGCCTCGCCCATGGCGGTGGGCGTCCCGAACCTCTCGGCGTGCACGCGGTTCCGGGCGGCGAGGTGGGCCGCGCGGGCCGGGTCGTCGTCGGCCAGGGCCCGCGCCAGGTCGCCGGCCCAGGGAGCCCAGACGCCGTTGAAGCGTTCACGCGACTCCAGAACCGCGCCCGCCGCTTCGAGCTCGGCGATCGCCTCCTCCTTGCGGCCCTCCGCCAGCAGCAGACGGCCCCGCATGGATGGCCCGTCGGGCAGCACCATGGCGCTGGGGTAGGGCGGGCCGAAGTCGTAGCGGTCGGCGATGCGGCGGGCCTCCTCAGTGCGCCCGCGGGCCAGCAGGGTGTCGATGAGCAGGCAGGCCGCGTCCCAGTGCACGGGGAGTCCGGAACCGACGCGGTCGGCGAGGCGGAGCCCCTCGCGCAGGAAGCCCTCGGCCTCGGCGAGGCGGCCGCGACGGCGGTGGACCATGCCGAGAAAGGTGTGCGCGAACGCCAGGTGGGCCCCGCTCCAGCCGGAGATCTCGAAGGCCCGTACCGCTTCGCCGAAGAGGCTCTCGGCGCGGTCCAACTGGTCGACGAAGGTGTAGGCGATGCCGACCATGGTGGGGAGTTCGAAACCCCACTCCGAGTCGGTCCAGCCGAGCCCCCGGGCGGGACTGCCGTCGATCAGGGCGCGTTCGCACAGGTCCACGATGAGCTGGGCGTTCTCACCGCGCATCATGGCGTCGAAGGCCCGCAGCGTGAGCAGCGCCCGCTCCGCGTTGTCGCGGCCCTTGAGGTGGTCGGCGTTGCGGGTGAGCCGCCGGGAGCGGGCGGGTCCGTCGTCCTCGGTGGCCTGCATGCCCTCCCACATGAAGTGCGCTGCCTGCAGCCGCATCAGGCCGGGGCCGGGTGCGGTGCGCGCTGCCTCGGCGGCCAGCGAGAGCGCCGCGTCCTTGAGCTGGTTGTTGTGGGCGAGCGCGGCGGCGAGGCGGAAGGTGGCGTCGACCCGCAGCCCGTCGTCGAGCCCCGGCATGTCCAGGGCGGCGCGCAGGTGCTGGACCGTGGTGGGCGGGGAGCTCAGCAGCGTCGCGCAGCCCAGCTCGTACAGCAGGACGGCCCGGTCCTTGGGGCGCGGCGGCTCCTCCAGTGCCCGTTCCAGGCAGCGCCGGGCCGCTTCGGGGGCACCGACGGCGAGGTGCTGGCCGGCGGCTTCCCGTAGTTGCGCGACCAGTTCCTGGTCGTCGTCCGGGTGGACCTCCAGCAGGTGCCGGGAGGCCGCGGCGGCGCCGAGGCCGGCCCGGGTGATCGCCCAGGCGGCGCGCCCGTGCATGGCGGTGCGGGTGGCCGGCGGGATCGAGCGGTAGACCGCCGTCGCGATCAACGGGTGGACGAACTCCAACGGGTCGAAGCCGCTGACGATACGGGCGTCACGCAACCGGGCCGTGCAGTCGGCGGCCTCCGCCGAGCTCATTCCGGCGAGTGTGGCGGCCAGTTCCTGCGAGATGTCGGTACCCAGCACGGCGGCTGCCCAGGCGAACCGGTTGGCGTTCGTGCCGAGCCGTTCCAGGCGGGCGACGAGGCCGCTGCCCTTGGCGGACGCGCCGAGTTCGCGCAGTTCGCCCGCGGATTCCTCCACCGGCGGCAGTTCGCGGTCCTGGACCTTGGCGACCAGTTCGACCGCCTCGTACGGATTGCCTCCGGTGACGGCCCACACCTCACGGCAGAACGGGTCGTCGGCATGATCACCGAGGCCCGCGCGGACCAGCACGGCGGTGGCGTCCGGGGTCAGAGCCCGCAGGGCGACCCGGATCACCGTCCCCTGACCGCCGAAGCCGCGCTCGGCCTCACGGTCGGCGATGTAGTTGGCGTCGCGCTCGGCCAGCTCCTGCGGGCGGTGGGCCTGCACCACCAGGAGCGGCAGTTCACCGAGACGGGCCGTGAACGAGGCCAGCCAGGCGAGGGATTCACCGTCCGCCCAGTGCGCGTCGTCCACGATGAGCAGTAACGGCCGGTGGCTGAGCCGGGACGCGAGTCGGCCGACGACGAAGTCCAGACCGTCGCGCACACCCTGCGGATCGGGCTGCGGCCCGCTCGGCTCGGCGAGTCCCAGGGCCGGGGCGGTCGTCTCGTACCAGTCGCCGAACAGGGCGCGGGTCTCGTCGGGCGGGAACTGATCGAGTGCGGGCTGCAACAACTGCCGTACGACGTGGAACGGTACGGAGGTGATGGTCTCGCCTCCCCGGGCGGACCAGACGGTGCAGCGGTCGGCGGCCATCCTCCGGATCTCCGCGAGCAGTGCGGTCTTGCCGATCCCCGCCTCTCCGCTGAATACCAGGAGTCCGCCGACGGCCTGCGCACCACAGAGGGCGTCCACCGCCTCCGCGGCGGCGGCGAGTTCCGGTTCACGCTCGTACAACGGTTGGGACGGCTTCATGCCCACCCTTCCCACAGAGGCAGTCTTCTCGACGGTCGAGCCTAGTCGTGCGCGGGTGCTCGTCGACAGGGTTCGCGCGATTCTCCGCAGGTGCGGGGCACAATCGAGGGGTGAACGAGACGCGCAGAGACCGTGATGCCGAGGGCCGGGCGCGCAACGCGCGCCCCCGTGACGGGCTGGGACGCCCCCTGCCGTACGGCACGCCCGGCGTCGAACGACAGCCGGAGGGGGTCGTCCGCACGCCCTCGGAGACGCTCCGGGAGGCGCAGCGACTGCTGGACGCGGGAATGCCGTTCCACGCGCACGAGGTCTTCGAAGACGCCTGGAAGTCGGGTCCGGAGGACGAGCGTGAGCTCTGGCGCGGCCTGGCCCAGCTCGCGGTGGGGCTGACCCATTCCGCGCGGGGCAACACCGCGGGCGGCGCGCGGCTGCTGCGCCGGGGCGCGGGGGCGCTCGCCCCGTTCACCGCGTCCGGGCCGCACGGGATCGCGGTCGCGGGACTGTCCGACTGGGCCCGGCGGTTGGCGAACCGGGTGGAGGCAGGCCCGACGGTTGACGCGGCGGCCGAGGCGCCCCGCCTGCGGAGGTAGCCCGAAGGCCGGGGCCGGGGCGCGGCCAGGAGCGGAAGAACCGGGTCCGCGGGTCCCGGCTCCGTGCAGCTACTACGATCCGGCTCCATGAGCACTTCTGACCAGGCCCAGGACCACGACCAGCACCGGGACCAGCACGCGAAGGACGGGGGCCCCGACTGCCTGATAGCCGACGCCGCCGCGGAGACGGAAGCGGCCACGGAGACGGCTACGGCTACGGTCGGAGTCGATGTTCCCGGTGGTGAGGACCGTGGGGACGGTCAGGACGGTCAGGACGGGAAGAGACTCACCCCTCGCCAGGCCCGGCGGCTGCGGATCGTGCTCTCCTCGGTGGGCATGGCGGCGATGGCCCTCGTGCTCGGGCTGCGCATCGCGAGCCGCTCGTCGGTGCTCGTCGTCGGCGTCTACGGGCTCGCGCTCATCTTGTGCGGCGTGGTCATCGAGCTGAGCAGGAACGGACGCACCCGGCTGGCCAGCTGGCTGCTGGGAACCGGGCTGCTGGCCGCCGTGGGAGCGGACTGGCTGCTGCTCCCCTGAGGAGGCGGTCCGGCGGTCCGGCCCCCTCAGATCAGCAGCAGTTGAAGTCCGCCGATCACCGTCGCGCCGATGACGATCCGGTCGAAGACCTTCTGGTTGATCCGGTCGACGCACACCCGGCCCAAGTAGGCGCCGGGCAGGACGAACAGCAGCAGGCAGGCGTCGAGCAGCAGGGAGCGGGCGTCGATCAGGCCGAGGCCCACGCTGAACGGCACCTTGGACACGTTCAGGATCAGGAAGAACCAGGCCGAGGTGCCAAGGAAGCCGAGCTTGCGGAAGCCGGCCGAGAGCAGATAGAGCGACATCACCGGCCCGCCGGCGTTGGCCACCATCGTGGTGAACCCGCCGAGAACCCCATAGCCGCGCGCGGCGGTCCGACCGGCGCCGGTAGCGGCTTCGTCAGCCGCGGCGGGACCGGTGCCCGCCTCGGTCCCGGTCTCCTGCTCCCCGGTCCCGGTCGTCTTCTCCGCGATCCGGCGGCGCCACAGGGTCACGCCCGTCATGAACAGCAGGATCGCGCCGATGGAGGTACGGACCGCAGCGTCGTCGGCCCACAGCAGGAACAGGGCGCCCGCCACGACGCCCACGGCGACGGCGGGGAACAGCCGGAGCAGGGTGGGCCAGTGCGCGTGACGGCGGTAGACGCGTACGGCGAGGAGATCGCCGACGATGAGGATCGGGAGCAGCACCCCGGTCGATTCGCGGGCCGGGAGAACGGCCGCGAAGACCGCGAGGCTGATCGTATTGGCACCGCTGACAGCTGTCTTGGAGAAGCCGACGAGGGTGGATGCCGCCGCGAGTGCGGCCAGTTGCCAGAGGCTGATGGTGTCCATGTCGGGAAAGATGCTAAGCGCACCGGTTTTTGGCCGCTGGGCCCTTACCCTCGCCCCTCCATGAGCGTTTGATCGATTTAGCCCGCTTTTGATTGATCCATTGACCCTCTTCGATCAGTCGCTCAGGATTCCCGCATGACCGTCTCCCCTGGCGCCCTTTTCGAACTCCTCCCGGAAGACCGCGCGTCGAGCCCGTACACCGGATACACCCGCGCCCACTGGGAGGCGGCCGCCGACGGGATGCTGGACGCCGCGTGGAAGTGGGCCACGCCGCGTGGCGCCCGGCTCGACCTGCCCGGTCCCCCGTCGCACTCGGGCGTCCGCTCCGACGGGCTGGAGGGGTACGCGCGCACGTTCCTGGCGGCCGGCTTCCGGGTCGCGGGGGCGGGTGGCAAGGACCCGAACGGCTGGCTGGAGCGGTACGCGGACGGGCTCGACGCCGGTACGCGGGCACCGGGCCGGGACGACGCGGAGTCCTGGCCGCTGATCCTGGACCACGATGTGCGGGGGCAGCCCATGGTGGAGTCGGCCTCGGTGGCCCTCGGGCTGCGGCTCACCCGGCCCTGGCTCTGGGACCGGCTGACGCCCGACGTGCGGGACCGGGCGGAGCACTGGCTGCGGGGCTCGCTGCGGCACGTTCCGGCGGGTAACAACTGGTACCTCTTCCCGTACACCGTGGCCGGCTTCCTGGATTCGGTGGGCCGGGGCGACGCGGAGACGGCACGGGCCCGGGAGCGGGCTCTGGAGCTGCTGGAGAGCTGGTACCGGGGCGACGGCTGGTACGCCGACGGGGACGGGCGCGCCTTTGACCACTACAACGGCTGGGCGCTGCACCTGTATCCCCTGCTCGACGCCCATCTCTCGGGCGACGCACGGGAGTCGGCGCGGCACGGGGCGCGGTTGCGCGAGCATCTGGAGAGCTTCGCGCTGATGTTCGGCGGCGACGGGGCCCCGCTGCATTTCGGGCGCTCGCTGACCTATCGCTTCGCCGCCTGCGCGGGTGTGGGTCTGGGCGCGGTGACCGGGCACACACCACTCGCCCCGGGGGCGTCCCGGCGGGTGGTCAGCGGGGCGCTGCGGTACTTCCTGGAGCGCGGCGCGGTCGACGGGAGCGGGCTGTTGAGCCTCGGCTGGCACGGCCCGCACGCGGCGACGCTGCAGTCCTACTCCGGCCCCGCGTCACCCTATTGGGCGTCGAAGGCGTTCGTGTCCCTGTTGGCTCCCGCCGAGCATCCATTCTGGTCGTCGCCGGAGGAGGCGGCCCCGAGCGAGGGGCCCGACCGGGTGTTGTCCGTGCCCGCGGCGGGCTTTCTGGTGCAGTCGACGCGGGCGGACGGCGTGGTGCGGCTGCACAACCACGGCAGCGACCATGTCCGCCCGGACGAGGGCGAGTCCGCGGCCGACGAGAACCCGCACTACGCGCGGCTCGCGTACTCCACCGTGACCGGGCCCACCTCGGCGGCGAACACCGCGGACAACCATCTGTCGTTGACGGTCGGCGGGGCGCGCAGCGCACGGCGGCGCATCCATCCGCTCGGGTCCGGGCACGGCGACGGCTGGGGCTGGGCGGCCTCCTGGCACCTGCCGGTGTTTCCGGCGGGCCCGCCCACCGTCCCCGGGCTGCGGGTGGAGAGCGCGATCGTGGCGCGGGGCTGCCATGAACTGCGGGTGCACCGGGTGCTGGGCGCGCCGGACGGGGCGCGGGCCGAGCTGACGGGCTGGGCCACCGACCCCGGCGGCACGGTGCGCTCACGGTTGTGGGGGCTGCACGGCTGGGAGGCTGCTGAGAACGTACGGGTCCCGCAGGGGACGGCGTTCGCCCGTTGGGCGACCGTGCCCCGGCTCGCCGCCGAGGTGACCGGCACGGTGGTCCTGGCCGCCCTGGCCTCCCTCACCGCCGGCCCGGAAGCCGACCCGGAGCCCGCCGAGGTGGTGGGCCGGGTGTGGGTGACCGGTGACACGGTCGAGGTGCGCTGGACGCAGGACGGGGCGCGGACGCGGATCACGTTCGGCGGTGCGGTGGTGACGGTGGATCACGGGCCGGAGGGCACCGACGCCTGAGGCCTCGCGGCGCGGGCACCGCCGCCTGAAGCCTCTCGTTCGGATCAGGCCGGATCGGCGGTCAGACCTGAACGCGTGATCGGGCCTCGTATGGTCCGCCCTCACCTCATGGACAGCGCTCCTCCCTCCCGTACGCGCGAAGGCCCCGCCCGGAGGTCCGGACGCGGCCTCGACGCCGGTCGGCAGGGGTCGGCGGGGGCGGTGCGTGCGGGCACCGCCGGGACGAGGGGCGCGGGTCAGCGGGCGCTGGGGATGTCCCGCCCGTGCAGACGTCCGCGCTGCGGGTCGAAGAGCTGCGCCGCCGCTCCGGCGACGACCAGGCCGGCGGCGATCAGAAGACCGTGGCCCACGGCGATCCCGGTGCCCAGTGCGGCGAGCCCGACGACGAGCCACACCCAGGCGTTGCGGCGGCGGTACTCGCGCGGGGGGCGCGGGGTCCCGCCGGACATCGCCTCGACGAACCCGGGATCGTCGCGACGCAGCTGCTCTTCGAGGTCACGCAACCGCCGGTCGTGCGTGGGCATGGTGTCTCCCTCCCGGTACGGAAACCCTCTCGGCTCCTGTTCTCCGGACCCCGCGGTGCGGCACGGGCCAGGGCCCCCTGGGGCCCTGGCCTCATGGTCGTCGGGGGAGGCCGCCGGGGACCATCGGGGACAGCACCCATTTCCGGGGGTGCGCACCATGCAGACCGGGCGCGCGGGGTGCCGGGGCTGGGCGGCGACGGCCGGCCCCGCGCGCGGCAGCGATAGTGGAGGCTGTCAGCGCGCCTGTCCGACCCGACCTCCGAAGGAGCCGTTCGACCTTGTCCCTGTTCTGGCGGATCTTCCTGCTCAACGCCGCCGTGCTGGTGGCGGCCGGCGCCCTGCTGCTGCTCGGGCCGATCACCGTCTCCACCCCGGTCCTGCTGACCGAGGCCATGATCCTGACCGGAGGCATCGCCTTCATGCTCGCGGCCAACGCGGCCCTGCTCCGGCTCGGCCTCTTCCCGCTCCAGCGCGTCACCCGCGCGATGACGACCACCGATCTGCTGCGTCCGAGCCCGCGCCCCGAGGTCGCGGGTCACGGTGAGATCGCCGCGCTGATCGAGACGTTCAACACGATGCTGGACCGGCTGGAGGCCGAGCGGGCCACCAGCAGTGCCCGCGCGCTCTCCGCGCAGGAGGCCGAGCGGCGCCGTGTGGCGCAGGAGCTGCACGACGAGGTCGGACAGACGCTGACCGCTGTCCTGCTGGAGCTGAAGCGGGTCGCCGACCACGCCCCGGAGCCGCTGCGCGGGGAGTTGCGGCAGGTCCAGGAGATCACCCGGGGGTCGCTCGACGAGATCCGCCGGATCGCCCGCCGGCTACGGCCCGGGGTGCTGGAGGAACTGGGCCTGGTGAGCGCGCTGACGGCGCTGATCACCGAGACCCCGACGCCGGACGGGCTGACGATCCGCCGCCGGATGGCCAAGGATCTGCCCGAGTTGGGCGCCGAGGCCGAACTGGTCGTCTACCGGATCGCGCAGGAAGCCCTCACCAACACCGTTCGGCATGCCCGCGCCACCCGGCTCGAACTGTCGCTGCGGCGCGGCCCCGGCGGAGTGGAGCTGCGCATCCGCGACGACGGCCGCGGCCTCGGGAACGCCCCGGAGGGGGCGGGCCTGCGCGGTATGCGCGAACGCGCTCTGCTGATCGGCGCCGAGGTCTTCCTCGGTCCGGGTCCGCAGGGCGGCACCGAAGTACGTCTCGATATGCCCGTCCCGAACGGAAGCAAGTGACCATGCCCACCTCACCGTCCATCGCCACACCTTCCAGGGGCGCGACCGCTCCGACCCGCATCCTGCTGGCGGACGACCACGCCCTCGTGCGCCGCGGCGTCCGGCTGATCCTCGACGGCGAGCCGGACCTGACGGTCGTCGCCGAGGCGGGCGACGGCGCCGAGGCCATCGAGATGGCCCGCGCCGAACGGCCCGACCTGGTCATTCTGGATATCGCGATGCCCCGCCTGACCGGCCTCCAGGCGGCGCGCGAGCTGTCCCGGGTCATGCCCGGCCTGCGGATCCTGATGCTCACGATGTACGACAACGAGCAGTACTTCTTCGAGGCGCTGAAGGCGGGGGCGGCCGGGTACGTCCTCAAGTCGGTCGCGGACCGGGACCTGGTGGAGGCCTGCCGGGCGGCGATGCGCGACGAGCCGTTCCTCTACCCGGGCGCGGTGACCGCCCTCATCCGCGACTTCCTCGACCGCGCCAGGGACGGCGAGGACCTGCCGGCGCGGGCCATCACGGAGCGTGAGGAGGAGATCCTCAAGCTGGTCGCCGAGGGCCACTCCTCCAAGGAGATCGCCGACCTGCTCGTCATCAGTGTCAAGACCGTGGAGCGGCACCGCGCCAACCTGCTCCAGAAGCTCGGTCTGCGCGACCGCCTGCAGCTCACCCGCTACGCGATCCGCGCCGGGCTGATCGAACCCTGACCGGCGGGATCGAGGGCGGCGCGGGCAGTTCATGTGATTCTCACCCGGTCCGCATAGGGTGCCCCCGTGACCCAGATGACCCCGCCCGGCTGGCATCCAGACCCCGGGCACTCAGGCAATGGCCCCGCTCAGGAACGCTGGTGGGACGGAGCGCAGTGGACCGGCCATGTCCGCGCGTCGCCCGGCGCGGCGCGCCGTCGCGGGATCCGCGTCGGCGTCGGTGTGACGGTGGGCGCGGTGGTGCTCGCCGCCATCGGGGGCGGTGTGTATCTGCTCGGCGAGGACAGCGGCGGCCGGCCGGACACCGCGGCCTCCTCGCCGTCCGCCGTCCCCGACCCGCCGGGCGCACCGGACGGCGGCGAGAAGGACGGCCAGGAGGGCGACGGGGAGAACGGCGGGGAGAACGGAGACGATCAGGGACCCGGCGACCGGCTCCCGCCGGCCGAGCCGGGCTTCGCCACCGACCTGGCCGCGGGGATCAGCCTTCCGGTGCCCAAGGGCTGGAAGGGAACCTCCGGGGCTGTCGGCGCCGGACTGACGACGGGTGAGCACGCGTGTCCCGGCGACACCGCCGAGACCTGTGTGCGCGGCGGGGTGTTCTCCGCCCCGGCGGCTGCCATGAAGCTCACCGCGGGGACGCCCGAGGAGGCGGCCAAGAAGGACATCGCCCTCAACGCGCAGGAGTCCTACGGCGGTAAGAGCTACGGGAAGATCTCCTCGCACGAGGAGCTGAAGTCCGAGGCCGTCACGGTGGCGGGCGGCAAGGGCTATGTCGTGCGCTGGAAGGTGGTGACGGAGAAGGGCGACGACGGCTACGTGGAATCGCTGGTGTTCCCCTCCCCCACGGCCAAGGACATGCTCGTCGTGGTCCGGTCCGGGTTCGACGTCAACAAGGACGCGCCGAAGCTGTCCGTCCTGGACGACATCACCCGCGGCATCAAGGCCGCGTCCGGTGCCGGAGGAGGAGGCGGAGCCGTCTGAACGGCCCCGCTCGGCTCGTGTGACCGGCGGGGCCCGGACCGGATACGCGGATACGGTCCGGGTCCCGCCGTTTCGCTGTCGGGTACTCCGTCCCGTCAGCCCGTGGCCGTTGCCGGGTCGCTGACCCCGGCGGCCCCCGTCTCGACATGACCGGCGAAGCGGCGCAGGAAGACCGGGTCGCCCTCGGCCGTGACGGACACGTCGTACCAGCGCTTTCCCGCCCTCAGGTCCATGGTGCGCGACACGGTGGCGCCGGGCCGGACGGTGACCGACTGCTCCGCTCCCCCGTAGGCGTCGGCGTTGGCGAGCGTGAGGCGGACTTCGGTGTCGCCGGGGTTGGTGAGGGTCAGGTCGAGGTTGCCGCTCCCGTCGTTGTGGCGGGCGGCGACCTCGGGACCGACGGTGGAACCCGGGCTCCTGAACGTACGGAGGAAACCGTTGGGGCCATGGACCGTGAGGTCGTGGGTACCGCCGGAGTAGGCGGAGTTCCAGGCGTCCGACACCGTCCGGCCGGCCTCGGCGGTGTACGTCCACGGGGCGTCGGTCCGGTTCCCGGAGGTGACGTAGAACTGCGCGCCGGCCGCCGTGCCCGGGCTGAAGGTGAGCGCGATCTTCCCGGTGCCCGCGTCGACGGCACCGTCGACGTACGGGGCGTACGGGAGCGGCCAGGCGGGTCGGCTGCCCGGCTCCTGCTTCGGCAGCGATCCGACGGCGGGCGGGGTGGGCCGGTAGTCGGGGTGACGTTCGCGGTCCGGGGGCTCGTAGGCGGAGGTGTCCGGCAGGTCGCCGGGGGCGGGCCCGGTGCGGGCGAAGTCGAAGGCGGAGGTCAGGTCGCCGCAGACGGCACGCCGCCACGGTGAGATGTTCGGCTCGCGCACGCCGAAGCGCTGCTCCATGAACCGCAGCACCGAGGTGTGGTCGAAGGTCTCGGAGCAGACGTAGCCGCCGGTGCTCCAGGGCGAGACGACCAGCATCGGGACGCGCGGCCCGAGGCCGTAGACACCGGGGCCGTACGAGGCGCCGCCCGCGTACACCTCGGTCGAGGTGTCGGCCGTGGACAGGCCCTGGTCGGCCGAGGTCGGCGGATAGGGCGGCACGACGTGGTCGAAGAAGCCGTCGTTCTCGTCGTAGGTGATGAACAGGGCTGTCCGGCTCCACACCCCGGGGTCGGACGTCAGCGCGTCCAGCAGCCGCGCGATGTACCAGGCTCCGTAGTTGGAGGGGAAGTTGGAGTGCTCGGTGAAGGCCTCCGGGGCGGCGACCCAGGAGATCTGCGGCAGTGTTCCGGCCCGGACGTCGGCGGCGATGCCGTCGAAGTAGCCGTCGCCGCCGGCCACGTCCGTGCCGGTGCGCGCCTTGTCGTACAGCGGGTTCCCGGGCCGGGCGTCGCGGTACGTGTCGAAGTAGAGCAGCGAGTTGTCGCCGTAGTTGCCCCGGTAGGCGTCGTCGATCCAGCCCCAGCCGCCGGGCCCGTCCAGGCCGTCGCCGATGTCCTGGTAAATCTTCCAGGAGACTCCGGCCTCTTCCAGTCGTTCGGGGTACGTCGTCCAGCCGTAGCCGCGCTCCTCGTTGCCGAGGACGGGTCCGCCACCGGTGCCGTCGTTGCCGGTGTGCCCCGACCAGAGGTAGTAGCGGTTGGGGTCGGTGGCCCCGATGAACGAGCAGTGGTAGGCGTCGCACACGGTGAACCGGTCGGCGAGCGCGTAGTGGAACGGGATGTCGTCCCGGGTCAGATGCGCCATCGTCGTCGGCGTCTTGGCCGGGATCCAGCGGTCGTACCGCCCGTCGTTGTACGCCCGGTGGCCGCCCGCCCAGTCGTGGTTGAGGCCCTGCAGGAACTGCATGCCCAAGTCGTCGGCGGTCGGGTGGAACGGCAGGGTCTCCTTGCCCGTCGCGTCGGCCTGATGCCAGACGGACTTGCCGCTCGGCAGCGTCACGGGCCGCGGATCCCCGAACCCCCGCACGCCTTTCAACGCCCCGAAGTAGTGGTCGAAGGAACGGTTCTCCTGCATCAGGACGACGATGTGTTCGACATCCTGGAGCGTCCCGGAGGCCCGGTGGGCGGGGATGGCGGCGGCGCGGTCGATGCTGCCCGACAGTGCGGCGAACCCCGCCGTCGCGCCGGCTATCCGGAAGAAGCGGCGCCGATTCATATCAGCCATGAGTGAGGGGCCTCTTGGAGTGTGGGGGAACAGAAGCGAACAGGATGTTCCAAGAGAATCGAACAGAAAGGAAGGGGTCGTGACGGACCGGTTAACGCCGTATGAGTTCCTCCAGGAGTTCGGCGAGGAGACCGGGGTGCCCCACGAACGGGGAGTGGCCCGTCCGCCACTCACGTACCTCCGTGCACCGTGCGGCCATCTTCCGTTGCAGAACGGGGTCGATGACCCGGTCCTGGCCGCAGACGACGTAGGTGGAGGGCGTGTCCTTCCAGCTGTGGTGGAGCGGGACTCCTCGTCCGCAGCCGGGGGCTTGCGGACGGAGCAGGCCGGCCGCCCAGGCGGCCAGGGGTTCGGAGCAGCCGTTGTAGAGAACCTCGGTGGCCGACTCGGGACGCAGACTGGTCGATCCGTCGGGCTCGGGGTTGATCGCCTCCTGGAGTCGCGGCGACGCCCCGCCCAGGGTGGCCGCGCTTTCGCCGGTGTCCGGCACGAAGGCCGCCAGATAGACCAGCTGTCCCACTCCGCGCACCCCGGTGATCACCGACCCGCCGTAGGAGTGGCCGAGCACGAGGGGAGGCTCCGCCAACGCGTCAACGGCGGCCTGGACCGCCGCGGTGTCGGCGGACAGCGAGCCTCGGTGGAGCTCGGGCACGACGACCTCGATTCCCGCGGTCCGCAAGCGTTCCGCCACCCTGCCGAAGTGCTCGGGACAGTGGTACAGGCCATGAACCAGCAGTACGACAGACAGAGCGTCCGCCTCCTCACGTAACCTTCCGACAGCTGGAAATATACGACGACAGCGAGGACCGAGAATGAACAGTCCGGCGATTGTGTCGAGAGAAGAATGGTTGGCGGCCCGGAAGGAACTACTGGCGCGGGAGAAGCAGTTCGACCGGGAACGGGACGCGCTCAGCGCACAGCGCCGGGCCCTTCCCATGGTCGAGGTCACCGAGCCGTACGTCTTCGACGGTCCGGACGGCACGGCAAGCCTCGTCGACCTGTTCGACGGTCGCAGCCAGCTCATCGTCTACCACTTCATGCTGGCACCCGACTGGGAGGCCGGCTGCACCGGGTGCTCGCTCCTCGCCGACAACATCGGCCACTTGGCGCATCTGCACGCGGCCCGGACATCATTCGCCGCGGTCTCGCGCGCGCCTCTCGCGAGGATCACGAAGTTCCGTGAACGCATGGAGTGGACCTTTCCCTGGTTTTCCTCCCACGGCACGTCGTTCAACTACGATTTCCACGTCACCATGGATGAATCCGTGACGCCCGTTCTCTTCAACTTCCGCACGAAGGAAGAGCTGCGGGAGGCCGGAGTCGGATCCTGGGCCCTGAGCGGCGAACAGCACGGCCTGAGCGTCTTCCTGCGCGAGGACGACCGGGTGTTTCACACCTACTCGACGTACTCGCGTGGCACCGATCTCCTCAACGGCACCTTCAACTACCTGGACCTGACCCCCCTCGGGCGCCAGGAGGAGGCCGGGATCATGGACTGGGTCCGCCACCACGACGACTACGGCGGTTAGCCGTCAGACGAGGTCGTCAGGCGAGGTCGTCGAGCGGCCGGAGGAAGCGGCGTTCGTACCGCTTGATGCAGCGGGTGTCACGGGCCAGCCGGAACGCCTCCTGGCACTCCGGGTCGGACATGCTGTCCTTACGGTACTGCTCGTACGCGGCAAGACCGGGAAAGGAGAAGAGGGCGTAGGCGATGTCGCTGTCGCCCTCACTCGGCAGGAAGTAGCCGTGGTGCGTTCCGCCGAAACGGTTGACGAGGCGGACCCAGCGGCGACCGTACTCCTCGAAGTCCTCGAGCTTGTCCGCGTCGATCTCGTACTTCAGATGAATGGTGATCATGCCTGCATGATGCCGTGTGCCGGTTCGGACCTCGTGAGCGGGGACGTCGGCATGGGCAACGCCTGGGCAAGGCCCTCCCGCGCCGGTTCCCAGGCCGCCGAGCACAGGGACTCGGCCACGGCGGCCGTGTAGCGGGCGGCGGCCAGCCAGTGGGAGGCGAACCCGTCCGTGTCGGCGGGGAGCAGGCGGCCGAACAGATCGCGGTCGCGTTGGGCCGCCGATGCGCACAGGGCGGTGAGGAGTCCGGCGGCCGTAGGGAGACCCGCGCGGCGGATCCGGCGGGTCTCGGCGGTGACGTCGCCGAGCAGGCCGAGGGCCGCACGGCCCGCCGGGACCGTCTGTTCCACCCGGCGCTCCAGGAGGTACAGCGGCGGGTGCGCGCCGGAGTCTTCGGGCCAGGGCGGGGCGGGGTGCACGGGGGCGTTCGGGTCCGGGAGGTCGGCCCGGCGCAGACGGTCGAAGCCGAGGTCGATCGTGCCGTCGCCAGAGGGATGCGAGCAGGCGAGAAGGGTGAGCCGGGGGTGGGGGGCGGGCACCAGACGGCCGATGATCCGCAGCCGCGTCCCCGGTGCCGCGGCCAGCAGCATCACGTTGTCACGATGGGCCAGCGCGGGGTCGTCGTCGGCGACGGCGAGCCGGACGAGAACGCCGCCCTCGCACCGCGCGAGCAGGCAGGAGCCGCCCGACTCCCGTACCGCACCGAGGAGTTCGACGTCCAGGAAGAGCAGGTCGCTGCCGCCGCCCGCCGGGTCCGCGTAGCGGGCGGTGGACCGCAGGGCGCGGGCGGCCTGTTCGGACGGCGGCGTCTCCCACAGGGCGGCGAGCGGCGTTTCCGTCCATGCCGCACCCCGGGCGGTCACGGCCTTGACGCCCTTCCCGGCTCCCAGTCTGCCGTCCGGCGACGCCGTCGCCCCGGAGACCGCCAGGCCGGCCCGGCCCAGCTCCCGGTGGGTGAGCGCGCTGTCCCCCAGGCGCACGGCCCGGTCGGCCACGCCCAGGGCGCGTCCGACGCCGCCGGGCGCCACGTCGCCGACCGTGAAGAGGCGGCCGTCCGATGCGGCGACCCAGGTACGGACGCCGCCGTGCCCCGAGTCGGTGACGACGGGTTCGGTGAACAGGCCGTACAGGCGCAGCGAGCCGTCCGGGCTGTACGGGCGGCGGGCCCGGCCTCGGACGGCGGCCAGCTCCGTCCCGGACGTCGTCCCCACCCGGTGCGCGGTGCCGAGGAGTTCGGCCAGGGCCGTGACGAGGTCGGCCGTGCGGTAGGACGGGTCACCTGCGCGGGCCGCTCGCAGCAGGGTGACGACGGACAGCGCGGCGGCCGCGGCACGGGGCAGCTGCCGGAGCCGGGCGGTGTGCGCGGCGCGGAGAAGGGCCGACTGGGTGACGGCGCCGGCCCCGTCGACGCCGGCCTCCAGCACGGCGGCGCCCGCCGACCACAGGGCGCCTGCGGCGGCGCGCTGGGCCGGGCTCGCCACCTCGGGCGGGGAAGCGGAGTCGGGAGCGGGAGCGGGAGCGGAGGCCGGGTCCGTCACGGAGCCGGGTGCACGGGCCGGGCCCGCTGGCGAGCCGGGTCCGGGGGCCTCCGCGGTGGGCCGGTCGACGGGCTCGGGCGGCAGGTCCGCCGCGGGGGCGGCGCAGGCGGCGGCCGCGCGGTGGACGCACGCGGGGGCGAGGAGGCAGCCGCAGGTGATGGCGTCGGTCGTCGCCACCACGCCGCCGCCCGGGGCGTGCAGGCGCAACTCGGTCTCGGCGTCGATCTCGATCGTCACCGTGTCCCCGTCGCGGCGCTTCGGGCGGGCGTCGATCTTCGTGACCGCCGCGTCCAGCCGCTTGCGCAGCCGGGGCGAGAGGTCCTCCACGAGCGTGGCCGTGACCTCCGGTGCGACGGGTGGCAACCGGTCGTCGTTCATGCGGTCTTCTCCCCTATCCAGCGGGCCAGTTCGAGTGGGCTGAGGGCCGCCACGGGCATGCCGGCGGCCACGAGCTGCCCGGCGACGCCCGTCGAGTAACGGGGCCGGCCGGCGTCGTCGAGGCTCGCGCACCCGAGGACGTGGCAGCCGGTGGTCACCAGGGCCCGCACCTCGGCCAGCAGTCCGGCGAGGGGCGCGCCCTCCTCGAAGTCGCTGATGACGACGGTGAGGGTGCGGCTGGGCACCTCGATCAGACTGCGGGCGTGCCGCAGCCCGGCGGCGATGTGCGTGCCCCCGCCCACGCTCACCTCCAGCAGGAGGGAGAGGGGATCGTGCACATGGCCGGTGAGGTCGACAACCTCCGTGGAGAAGGCCAGGAAATGGGTGCTCAGCGTCGGCACCCCGGCGAGCACCGAGGCGGTCAGCGCGGACCAGATCGTGGAGGACTCCATGGATCCGGAGACGTCGGTGACCAGGATCAGGCGCCAGTCGGCAGACCGGCGGGCACGGCTGCGGAACACGGGATTCTCCGGGATCACCTGGATCGTTCCGTCGGCCGTGCGGCGGGCGGTGGCCAGGTTGGCCCGCAGCGTGCGCGGCAGGTCCAGCCTGCCGCCCGGGCGGCGGGTGGGCCTGGCCGACATCGTGCCGGTGAGGGCGGGGCGCAGCCGGGTGGCGAGCTGCCGGGTCAGTTCGTCGACCAGGTGGCGGACCAGGGGGCGGAGCGCCGCGAGGCGGGCTTCGGGGAGCCCGCCGGCGTACCGCAGGATCGTCCGGAGCAGTTCCACGGAGGGGGTGGCGGCCGCCGGGTCGAGTTCGGCGAGGACGTCCTGTCGCCCTGTCACGGCCGCGGCGGCGAGGACCTCCTCGCGGACGCCGGGGCCGAACAGCGCGGCCAGCTCCTCGGACCACTCGCGGACGCCGGGGAACGACGGCTCCCGGCCACCGCGCGGTCCGGAGCCGCCGTGACCGGGCAGGCCGCCGCGGGATCCCTCGCCGTGTCCCGCGCCGTACAGCTCGTCCAGAGCGGTCGCCAGGCGGGCGGCGCCGGACGGCAGTTGATCGGCGCGCCGGCCGAGCACGAGCCGCCAGCGGTCGGCGGGCGCGAGGGTCCGCGCGGGGGCGCCCTCGGTGGAACCCGTGGAAGGTACGGGGGTGGGTGCGGTGTCGGGTGAGGGGGTGTGTTCGGCGGAGGGTACGGGGGCGGGGTCGGCGTCGGGCGGGATGGCGGGCTCGGCGTCAGGTGCGGCGGCGGGCTCGGTGCCGGGTGTGGCGGTGGGACTCGTTGTCGTGGGGCTCGTTGTCGTGGGGCTCGTTGTGGTGAGGCTCGTTGTCGTGGGGCTCGTTGTCGTGGAGCGGCCGGACTGCGGTGGGGCCGGGAGCCGGTGGTTCCGCTCGGGTGGCGGGACGGGCAGGCCGAGGCCGGTCAGGAGTTCGCGGGCCGCGAGGTCGGCTGTCGTCCGGCGGGCCAGCTCGATCGGGTCGTCCGCGTCGAGGGTGTCCACCCGTTCACCGAGCCGCTCCTCGACCGTGTCCAGCAGCCGGTCCCGGGCGGCCGGGCTCAGGGTGTCGAAGCCACCCCGCAGGGCCGGCAGCCGGGCAAGGAACGCGGTGTCGTCCAGCTCGACGACCCGGTGCAGCAACGGGTCCAGGGCACCGACGCCGACGGTCAGCAGCGGGCCGGCCACCGTCAGGACGCCGGTGAGGCGGGCGGTGAGCGCGGCCCTGGAGGCGCTGCCCACGGCTCCGTCCACCCAGGAGGCGACGCGCTCCCCGAAGGACTCGGCCTCCTCGTGGCCCGTGAGCACCCTGACCGCTCCGGCGGCCGCGGCGATCAACGGGGTGCCGTCGGCGGCCAGCCGGGCGAGGGCGCCGGTGAGCCGGATGCCGCCCACCCGGTCGGCCCGCTGGGCCAGTTCGAGCAGGGCCCGCGCGTCCTCGGGGTCCTCGGAACCGGTCAGACCGTCGACCTGGCGTACCGCGGCCGAGGTCAGCAGTTCGGCCGCGTGCGCGGTACGGGCGGCACGGGCGCTGGTGTCCGGGGCCGTGGAACCGTCGGGCGAGGCGATCCCGGGCAGGTGGCCGGCGTCCACACGATCCAGCAGGTCCAGCCCGGCGAGAAGTTCGGGAAGGGCCCCGCTCGCGGGGAGTACGGCGGCGAGTTCCGTCAGCCGCTCGTCGGCCAGGGCGGGGAGTCCGCACTCGGCGGCCTCCGCGAGGCCGCCGACGACCTGGGCGGCCGTTGGACCGCCCTCCGCGCGCTCGGCCGCGTGCCGCTGCCGCAGCACGCCCTCGGCCGCCTGGGCCGGGGTGACGCCGCGGGCCCCGGCAGCGGTGAGCATCGCGGCCGTCGCCGGGGTCCACCGCACCTGCCAGCGCGTCGTCAGTCCTTCACCGCCCGCCGCACCGGCCACCCCCTGCTCCTGCGCGTAGGGGATGCCGCACACCGTCAGTCTGCGCAGCAGCAGTTCGCGGCGTCGGTCCAGGGTGGAGCGCGCCGGGTCCAGCCGGAGGTCGCGCGGTGTCTTCTCGTGCGCGTCCTCCGGCCCGGGCAGCGCGAGCGCCGCGGCCTCGGCCTCCACGGCGGGGCCCAGTCCGCTGCGCGGCGCGGCTGGTGCGGGCCGCCCGGTGCGGGTGCCGACCAGTACGCGTTCGAGGGCTCCGGCGACGGCGCGGCCCGTGCCGTAGGTCTCTCCGCGCCCGAGCACCGTCTGTACGGCTTCGAGGAGTTCACCGCGACCGGGGGCGGGCAGGCCGCGCAGGCGGGCCAGGTCACCGGCCACCCGGACGACCTCGCGGCCGTCCGCCGGGCCGTAGGGGTGGCCCTGTTCGCGGAGGGCGGCGCAGACGCGGACCGCGGTGCGGATCAGCGCCTCGTGCAGCGCCGCCGGGTCCCCGGCCGCGTCCAGGACGGTGTGCTGCCACTCCGGGTCCCGGATGCCGGCCGGGTAGCCGGAGCGTGAGTCGAGCAGCGGGTACGTGTACGGGACCAGGGAGACCGTGCAACCGGTCGTCGTCCCGGCGGTGCCGTGCAGGTGGCCGTCCGCACCCTCCGCACCCGGCTCGGGCGCGGCGGCCCGGTTCGGCGTTTCCGTGCCGGTCGCCGCTTCCGGCGTTGCGGGTGCCTCCGGCGCTGCTGATGCTTCCGGCGCTGCCACCGCTCCGGGCGCAGCTGGTGCTTTCGGTTGTTCCGGCGCTTCCGGCGCTTCCGGCACTTCCGGCACTTCCGACGAGTGCGGCGCGCGGCTCTCCGTGGCGGACGTCAGCAGCGCCGGGGTGTGGAAGGCTCCCACCACCACGGCGGGCCGCCGCCCGCTCGCCAGGGCCTCGGTGACATGTCGGCGCATGCACGCCTCGCGCACCAGGTCCGTGCCGTGCACACCGCCCCGCGCTTCGGCCTCGTAGCGCAGTGCCCAGCCGGTGAGCAGGGCGGCGCGGCGGAGCGCCTCGGGTGTCGAACCGGGCGCGAGGGCCTCCACCAGCCGGTCCCACAGGTCGTCGCCCTCGCGGCCGGTGAGCCGGGACCGGAGCGCGGCGGACAGCCCGCGCCCCTCCTCCGGCGCCGGTGCGGAGTCGGCGCCGGGGACCGGAGCGGGGTTGTCGGGGCCGCCCCCGGCCCACGCCCGGTCGGCCAGCGGCAGATCGCAGGCCACGGCCGGGACCCCGTTTCTCGCCGCCCAGCGCAGGGCGACCAGCTCCGGCGAGAAGTCGGCGAACGGGTAGAAGGCAGGCCCCCGTTTGTCTGCCGGGCCGGCGCCGGGCCCGTCCGCGGGCACGGCGGCCAGCGCGACCGGCGCCTCGGTCTCCTCGTGGGCGAGCCAGCCCAGCCACGGCTGGAACTCGGCGGGAAGTTCGACGAGGAGGACGTCGGGGGCCGCCGCGTCCAGCAGCGCCGGGAGGGCGGCCGCCAGTGAGGGCGCGTGGTGACGCACCCCGATCAGGAACGGCTGCCCCGGGCCGGTCGCCGCGAGGGCCGCCACCGCGGCCTCCGAGGTGGACCGCGCCCCGGGGATGGTCGACTCGCTCATCCGTCAGTTCTCCAGCACCGCGCGCAGGTCCCACAGGGCACGCCAGGTGGCCGACCCCTGCTCGGCGCGTCTGCGCACCGGGCCGTCCCAGTACCCCAGCAGCCGTGCCGCGTCGGCGGGATCGTCCTTGCGGACGACGCCGAGCAGATGGCCGGGCAGGAGGGAGAGCACATCGCGGTCGCCGGGGAAGTAGGCGGCGGCCAGGCCGAGGGAGCCCGCGACGGACACCGCCTCCGCCGTGCTCATCACCGTGGAGGGGCGCTCCACCTCCCAGCCCTCCACGGAGCGGCCGTCGCGCAGGTCCCGGAAGGCGGTGACCAGGGCTTCGAGGACCGCGTCGTCCACCTGGTAGGCGGTGCCCACGCGTTCGACGGCTGCCCGCGACTGGCGCCGTACGAGCGCGGTCTCGGCGTCCACGTCCCCGATGGGGCCCACGGTCTCGAAGTTGAAGCGGCGCTTCAGCGCGGCGGACATCTCCGAGACGCCCTTGTCCCGCAGGTTGGCGGTGGCGATGAGCGTGAACCCGGGGGCCGCGTGCACCTGGGCGCCCTCGCTTCCCGCGAGTTCGGGGACCGCGATCCGCCGCTCGGAGAGCAGCGAGACGAGAGCGTCCTGGACCTCCGGCAGGCAGCGGGTGACCTCCTCGACGCGGGCGACGGCCCCCCGGGTCATGGCGGTGAGTACCGGGGAGGGCACCAGGGCCTGCTCGGTGGGGCCCTGGGCGAGCAGCAGCGCGTAGTTCCAGCCGTACTTGAGCTGGTCCTCGGTGGTGCCCGCGGTCCCCTGCACGGTGAGTGCGCTGGTCCCGCAGACGGCTGCCGACAGCAGTTCGGAGAGCATGGACTTGGCGGTGCCGGGTTCGCCCACGAGGAGGAGCCCGCGCTCCCCGGCGAGGGTGACCACGCACCGTTCGACCAGGGCGCGTTCGCCGACGAACTTCTGCTCGATCACCAGGCGGCGCGGCACCCCGGCACCGGGGGCGGCGCCCTTCGGCAGGCCCAGTGGCTCGCCCGCGCTGCCCGTCACGAAGGTGACGACGGCGCGCGGGGTGAGCAGCCAGCCGGGTGGCCGGGGGCCGGGGTCGTGGGCGGCGAGGAAGGCCAGCTCGGTGGCGTACCGGTCCTCGGGGAGCGTGATCTGGCGGCGCTCCCGGCCGGGCGCCTCCGTCTGGCCCGGGATGCCGCCCTTGGTGGTGCCGTCGGTGGTGGTGGCGCCTTCCGAGGTGGTCGTGGTGGTCGTGGTGTCGTTCGTCATCGACGGCGGCCCTTCCTGGTTGCGCGGGTGTCCAGTTCTTCGAAGGCGGGTGCGTCACCGTCGCGGACCCGTGTCCAGGCGGCCGCATACAGCGCGGGCACGGGGAGGTGGGGCAGGGTCCGGGTGGACCCGGCCACCGGGTACAGGCGTTCCTTCCAGGTCTCCAGCGGCAGTCCGGGGGCTCCGCGTTCCAGCCAGCCGCAGGGGAGGAACAGGGTGCGGCCGGCGCGGGAGCGCTTCGCCTCCACGACGAGGTCGGTGGCGGCGAGTTCCGCCCGGGCCTTCTTGATCCGTGCGGGCTTCCACTCGGTCCAGCGGGCGCAGTTGCGGTCCGTGGGGTCGGGCAGGGCGAGCAGCATCAGGTAGAGGGCGGCGGCGTCCGCGCTCAGGTCGAGGGCGTCCGCGGCCTCGGCCACCAGCTCCGGCACCGCACGCGTCGGGTCCTGGGCCGGGTGGTGCGGGGAGCCGTCGGGGGCGCCCACCGAGGCAAGCGCGTCGGTCTCCTCGCCCAGCAGTGCGCGCAGGGCGAGGAGATCGCCGGTGCCGTGTCTGGCGACGGTGCCCTCGACGAGGCCGAACGCCGGGTCGTCGGGGCCTGCCAGGCCGGCCGGGCGGATCAGCAGCTTCTCCTTGTCGCCGTAACCGGGGGCGAGGAGCAGCGCAGCGCCGGCCCGGACCAGTCCGTCGGCGTCGGCGCCGCCGGACTCGGGGAGCCCGTGGGCGGCGCGGACCGTGGCGCCGATCGGGCCTCCCGTCTCGGTCCAGTGCAGACCGAGGTCCAGCACCAGGTCCGGGTCGGCGAGGCGGCCGCGCAGGGCCGCGAGCCCGACGGGCAGGTGCACCCGCAGGGGGTGTCCGTACGGCAGCGTGTAGGCGAGGGTGTGCAGGGCGGTCAGGGCGGAGGAGACCGTACCGCGTGCGCCCGTCACGCGCGGGCCCGGGCGACCGGTGCCGTCCTGGACGGCGGTGCCATGGGCGAGCCAGGGTCGGGAGCCCGCGTTGAGGACCAGGTCGACGGCGTCCGGGGTGGTGCCCGAGAGGTCGAGCTCCAGTTCCTCGGGGACCCGGGCGAGGGAGGCCAGGTGCTCCTGCCAGACCTCGGCGGCGGCCCGGACGTCGGGGCCGGTGGACCACAGCTCGGCCGTGTCCTCGGGCAGCAGCGCCCGGAGCAGGGCGTGCCGGTCGTCGCGCGGCAGGGCGTCCAGCCGTGCCCCGGCTTCCTCGAAGGCACGTGTCTTCACACCGAGCAGCGCGAGCGCCTCGGCGCCGGGCTCCTGGACGGCCGCCGACAGCAGGGCGGCGGACTGGAGGGGCCCGATTCCGGTGGCGGTGTGGAACGCCTCGGCGGCCTCCGGGCGCCAGGGCGCCGGGCCCCGCTCCCGTACCAGGGCGGTGAGCCGGGTGAGCCGGTCGCGGGCGATGCCCTGCCGGTGAACGCGCTCGCGGTCCAGGGTGAAGCCGGGGACGGGGCCGAAGGCGCCGGTCGGGTCGTGGTCCAGGGCGAGCCAGCAGGCCGCGTCGTCCCGGGTGTTCCGGCCGCGGTCGGCGAGGACGACGACCGTGCGGGCGCCCTTGCGCAGCACCTGGCCGAGGCGGTGCACGGCCTCGGGGCGCCCCCGCCCGGGCGTCGCTCCGCCGAGCGGTTCGACGAGCTCCACCTGCCGGACCGTGCCCGCCGGGTCGGCCAGCGGGCCCGCGGCGAGGGCTTCCAGCAGCACGAGGAGTCCGGTGCGGTGCGCGGCCGAGGTGGTCTCCGAGGCGGCCCGGTAGGCCAGTTCGGGCAGCTTGTCGAGGAGGGAGAGCCAGCTGAGGGAGTCTCCGGGCACGGTGTACTCGTCCCGCTGCCAGCCGTCCACAGGGGTGAACGGGACCTTCGACGGGGTGGGCGGGCCGAACGCCGGCCCGCCGCCGAGAACATGGTTGACGGCGAGGATCTGGCGGATCACGGTCCACCGGTGCCCGCCTCCCCACCAGCTGCCGTGCATCCGCTCGGAGCCCCAGGCGGAGGCGTCCCGCAGCGTCGCGTCGTCGCCGTGCTCGGGCTCGTAGTCGAAGAACATGCCCTTCGTGCGCGCGGTGTCGCGGGGGGTGGCCGGCTCCACGGGCTCGGGCGGTTCCACATACCGGGCGGCGGAGACAGCCCGGTCCACCGCGTTCCGGACGAGCGCGGTGACGCCGGCGAGGAGCCGGGCGTCGGACACCTCGGGCAGCACCCGGGCGGCGGCCTCCTCGGTCAGCTGCCGCGAGGAGGGGCCTGTGTACTCCTCGACGGCCCGGAACGCCTCCAGGTGCCGGGCGACCGCGGCGGCGACCTCGTTGAACAGCTCCTCCGCCCGGGAGTCCGTCAGGTTCCGCAGGGCCAGGGAGCCCCGCTCGTCCCTCGGGCGCAGGGCGTGCCAGTAGGAGACGGGAGGCACATAGGGGGTGCCCGCCGCGTCGTTCCCGCCGGAGGAGTCGGTGGTGACGGACCACAGGCGGCCACCGGTGCCGTCCGTGTCCGCCGGGTGCGCTTCCACGGAGCGGTGGTTCAGGGCCGCTACCAGCCGTGAACCACCGGGCAGTGCGAGGGCGCCGAGCGGCACCGGGGAGCCGCCGCCGGGCAGCGGGTGCGGCAGGGTGACCGTGTGGCCGTCGGGGGTGCCGGCGATGATCCGGTCCCCGTCGGCGGGGGCGGCCGTGCCGGTCTCGGTGACCGTGCGGCGGACCCAGCGGCCGAGGACCGTGCCGTCCGTGCCGAAGGGGGTGGTCTCCAGGCCGGGCTGGAGGGGCAGTACCTGGCAGTGCTCGGCGAGCAGCCGGGCGCCGTCGCGCACCCCGGAGCGTAGGAAGGCGGGGAGGGAGGCGCGACCGTGCGTGCCGCCGGCCGGGTCGTACTCCAGCCACACCCGCTGGGTGCCCTGGTGGCCCTCGCGCCAGTGGCCGGTGCCGTCGGAGATGACGGCGCGCTGGGGCGGGAGGGAGGTGTCGCCCGCGTGAAGGGCCTTGCCGCCCGTGGCGCGGCCGCCGCCGGGCAGCGGCAGGCAGACCTCGTCCGAGGGGCCGGAGCCGCCCCAGCGGGGGAGTTGCTCGCCGCCGACGGTGAAGACCTCGGCGGGGCGGTGCGACCAGTAGCCGCGCTGCTTGCCGTCCTCCCACCAGATGACCAGCAACTCGCCGTCGACGTACCGCAGGGCGATGGTCCGCCAGTGGTCGACAGTGGCGGGCAGCCGCAGGGTGTGCCGCAGCAGAA
Organism: Streptomyces sp. CNB091; assembly: GCF_000377965.1. Classification (NCBI taxonomy): domain Bacteria; kingdom Bacillati; phylum Actinomycetota; class Actinomycetes; order Kitasatosporales; family Streptomycetaceae; genus Streptomyces; species Streptomyces sp. CNB091. Next base: position 404,798 of record NZ_KB898990.1, on the reverse strand, counting down.
CGCCTTCCGGGCCGACGACGACGGCCCGTTCGAGGGTGTTCAGGATCAGTGCGGGCCAGGCGCCGGTGACGCCGGCGGTCTCCCGCCGGTTGTGTTGCCGGCGCCCGGCGGCCGCGGCCTCGGCGGCCAGTTCGGCGTAGGTCTCGTCGAGCGCGGGCCAGCCCAGTTCGTCGAGGACGCCGGTACGCAGGGTGGCAGCGAGCAGCGGTACGACGTCGTGGCTCTCGATGCGTCGTACGACTTCCGGGGCTACGTCCGCGACCACGGAACGGAACGACGAGAGCCTGTTGAGGGCGGTGCGCAGCCCGGGGAGTCCTCGCGCGGCCGTGTACTCATCGGCGCGGGCGGTCAGCCACTCCCGCAGGATGACGGAGAGCACCGGGTGCGCCACGAGCTTCACCAGGCCGGCGTCGCTCAGGCGCTGGCGGTTTCCGTCGCCCAGGTCGCCGACGTTCCGGCTCAGCAGGGCACGGAAGAACGGACGTCCGGCGACGGCGGTGAGATCACGCGCGCCGGGCGTGGTGTCGGTGAGCCACGGGCCGATCGGGAATCCGAGGGACCGCACGGTCCCCGCGTCCTGGTCGTCCGGCTCGGCGACGGGGATGCCGGAGGCCAGGCAGAGGTCGAGGAGGTCCAGGTCGGCGGTGCGCCGCCAGCGCCCCTGGAACAGTTCGACGGGGTGCCCGTCGGCGCGCAGCCGGTCCGCCATCCGGGCGGCCAGATCGAGGGTCCCCGGGCAGCGGCCCGAGGTGACCCGGCCGCGCCCGCGGTGTGCCTCCCAGCGGGCGAGCCAGTCCGCCGGGGAGACGGACGGGGTACGGAGGGCGGAGAGGGTGGCGGAGTCGGACGTGAGGGCGCCGGAGGGGTCCGGGAGGGCGGTCAGCAGCTCATCGGCGCCGGACTCGGCCAGCAGGGCGAGCCAGGCCGGTCGGCCGTGCGCGTCCCGGCCGCTCTCGCTGAAGGTCTCCGGGAAGAAGCCCAGGAGCCGGGCCCGCACGCCCGCGTCCCGTCGGGCGAGGTCGATGAGTGAGGAGCGGTAGGTCTCCCAGAACGAGGCGGGGGCGCGGACGACTCCCGGCGAGCCGATCAGATCGGCCACCAGTTCGCGTTCGGCGGCCTCGCGGTCCAGCCCGGCGGCCTTGACCAGCGCGCGCACGTCCTGCGGCAGCGCCGCGTACGGCGGCATGCCGGCCGCGCAGCGCTCGACCAGCAGACGGCGGAACTGCGCCCAGGCGTCCGCCGGTGCGAGCCGGGCCACCAAGTCCCGTACGTACTGCCGGAGCGCCTTGACGGTCAGCGCGCCGGCGAGGGCGAACTCCAGGAAGACAGCGCGCTGCCGCTCCTCGTCCACGACCAGCCCGTGCACCCGCTCGGCCTCACGGGCCTTGCCGAAGAAGGAGGCGGCGTAGCTGGTGTTCTCGGCCTGGAGGAAGAGGCGTGCCACCTGCTCGTAGTAGGTGGGAAGGAAGTGGGGCACGGCCCGGCCGAGCCGGGTGCCGAGTGCGTCGAAGCCCTCCTTGGCCGCTCCGGCACGGCTCCTGGCCTGCCGGCCCAGCCGCTCGATGTCCTTGACCAGGGCCAGGGCGTGGTGCCCGTTGGCCGGGTCGTTGACCAGCGCCCAGGCCGGGAAGCCCAGCGTCTCGCGGCGCACCTGACCCACGACGGGGGCATCGGCGGTCCGGGCCAGCCCGAGGAACTCCAGGGCCAGGTCCTCCGCTTCGCCGAGTGTGCCGGGCACGAGGCGGACCACGGGGCGGTCGCCGAGGGCGGTGTGCGTGTAGGTGCGGGCGGTCAGCGCGTCGGCGTCGTCCCGGTCGGTGGTGCCGGCCGGGAGGATCGCGCCGGCGTCCAGCAGGGCTGCCGCGCGGGCCCGGGCGGCGGGGCCGGCGGCGCTCCCGCCCCGGGCCTGGCCGGGAAGCGACGCCGCGTCCGCTGCCGTCGTGTTCGCGTCCGTGTTCGTCGTCGTGATGCTCATGCCGCCCGCTCCTCGTCCTCGACGTCGCGGCCGGCGTAGAGCGCCGCCGCCATCCGCATGCCCTCCGACCACGCCACGGGGCCGACCTCGGCCGCCGTCAGCGCGCGCCCCGCGGGGTCGGTCCAGCCCAGGGGGCCCGTCTCGGTGTCGTACGCGTCGTATCCGTCGTGTTCGCCGATCCAGATGCGTGCCTCGGCGGTGGCGCCGTCCTCGACCACCGGGCAGACCGCGTATCCCCCGCGTGACCGGTACCCGAGCTGAGTGACGCGGCCGTGCAGGAAGCGCAGTTCCTTGAACACGCCGCCGGCGTACGTATCCACGGAGGTGGTCTCCGGGGCGAGGCCCGGCGGACGGTGCCACACCTCGCGGAACAGCTGCTCCACGTTCTGGCGCACTCCCAGCTCGACCGCGAACTCCCGCAGTTCGTCGAGGTCGTCGAGGAGCACGGGATGGGGCACGCTGACCACGTCGGGGGTGATGCGGACCGTGTCGCCGTCCAGGTCGACGAGGCCGAGACCGCGCTCGGGATCGACGTCGCGCAGGAACCCGGCGACCCCGCCGTCCGCGCCGGTGACCACCACGTCCCGCAGGGCCGCCTGCCACGCCGGGTCGGGCCAGACCCTGGCGAGCACGGCTGTGGGAACGGGCAGCGAGCGCACCATCCACTGCTCGACGTCGGTCAGGCACCGGCGTTCGTGCCGCTCCATCCACTCGGTCAACTGCCGGAGACCCACGACCGCCGGATCGTCCTTCAACTTGGCCGGAACGGACTTCAGCCGCCGCCCCTTCCCGTTGCGGCAGACCACCTTGCCCGCCTCCAGAGCGACTTCGTAGTCGCCTGCCGACACCCACCCCATGCGCTGTTCTCCCCTGTTTCCGAACGGCCGCCGAACCGGTGGCACGCTGATGAGACCCGCCGACGGCAACGCACCGTGACGAGTGGAAGAGACTCTAAGCGGCCCCAGTGACAACGGGTTCGGACCCCCTCATCAGCGTCCTGCGGCGGGCGCCCCGGGAGGAGCGCCCGCCGGGGCGCCGAGGTCCGGTCCTCCACGTCGAGGGACCCGCCGGAGCATCGGGCGGAACGTCAGCCGTGAGCGGCGCCGACGGCCGAGGGCACCGCCGATGCCACGGGCGCAACGTCCGGCGTGTGCGGCGCCGACGGCCGAGGGCGCCGAGAGCCTCGACGTCCTCGGTCGGCTGCCGGGCCGAGAAGCTCGCGACGCGCTCGGCCCGGCTGCCCGCGCCGCCCAACGAACAGCGTGCGGCCCGCGCGGGTGCGGTCAGGGAGCGAGTACGACCGTCTTGCCGGGCAGGCGCCCGGCGCCTGCGTCCTCGTGTACGGCGGCCAGTTCGGCCACCGGGCGGTGGGCGGCGACGTGGACGCGGAGCTTGCCGGCATCCACCTTGGCGACCAGCTCGGTCAGCTGGGCTCCGTCGCTGCGGACCCACAGGCTCGCGCTGCGCACGCCCCGGGCGGGGTCTTCCGGGACCGGACCGGCCGTACTGGCGGAGACCCCGCCGTCGGCGACGTAACTCGTCAACTGCGCCAGCTCCTCCGGCGAGACACGAACGTGGTTCACCACGACCTGGAACGGGCCGCCCACGGCGCCCGGGCCCGCGGCGAGGTCGAGGGGGCCGGCGACCCGGTCGGCGCCGTAGCCCCGAAGGCGGTCGGCGTGCCGTGGTGCGTCAACCGCCGTAACGTGCGCCCCCGCGTCGACGGCGAGCTGCACCACGAGACTGCCGACCGCGCCCCCCGCTCCATTGACCAGCACGGTCTGACCGGACTTCAGCTCGGCGAGCTCGAACAGCGTCTGCCAGGCCGCCAGCCCGGTCAGCGGCAGCGCCGCGGCGTCGACCAGCTCGGTCGTCCGGGGCGCTGGGGCGAGCGACTCGGCCCGGACGAGCACGTACTCGGCGGCGCCACCGGCGGAGTCGAGGGGCAGCATCGCCACGACGCGGTCGCCGACCTCCGGGCCGGTCACGTCCGCACCGAGTTCGGCCACGGTGCCCGCCAGGTCGAGCCCCGGAACGTACGGGAAGGCGATCGGGATCATCTCGGCCAGAAGACCGGCGCGGATGTGGTCGTCGACCGGGTTGAACGACGTGGCCGCCACCCGCACCAGCACCTGACCGGCACCGGGGACCGGACGCTCGACGTCCTCGTGGCGCAGGACCTCGCTGCTGCCGAACTCGTGGAAACGTATGGCCTTCATGGCACTTTCCTCCAGGGTGTGTTGACGCCGCCGCCCACGGACGGTGCGGTCGAACGGGACGGTGCGATCGGGCGGGACGGTGCAGCGTTTCGGGGCACTCGGGGTCCGGCGGTCACACGACCGGAACGTCGGCCGGGCTGCTCGCGCGGCCGCCATCGAAAATCAACCCCTTCACTTGCCCGGGAAAGTGTATTCACTTGCCCAGGCAAGTCAGAAAGTAGCCTACAAAGGCTTGCCCAGGCAAGTGATGGAAGTTGCCTGGGCAAGTATGATGAGGCGCATGGACACTCAGTCACCCTGGCTCGACGACGACCAGCAGGACCTCTGGCAGGCGCTCCTCACGGTCGTCATCGCCCTCCCGGCGGCCCTCGACCGTCAGCTGCAGCGAGACGCCGGCATCTCCAACTTCGAGTACGGCGTCCTGGCCCAGCTCTCCATGGCCGACGAGGCCACGCTGCGGCTCAGCGAACTGGCCCGGCTCTGCGACAGCACCCAGCCCCGGCTCTCGAAGGTGATGGACCGGTTCGAGGCCCGCGACTGGGTCGCCCGCCGAACCGACCCCGGCGACGGCCGATACACCCTCGCCTCCCTGACCGACGCCGGCCGGCAGAAGCTCGTCGAGAGCGCACCGGAACACGTCGCGCAGGTGAAGCGACTCGTGTTCGATCCGCTCAGCGCCGCCCAGCGCCGCCACCTCGAAACCGCGCTGACCCGCATCGCCGCCACCGTACGCCGGGAACTCGAAGGAGGCTGAGCACCGGGGCCGCGGCGCCCGCACGGATGTACGCCGGTCCGTGCAGTGCGCTCCTCCTCGCTGAAGAAGGGCGTCTCAGTGGGGAGGGGACGGTCGGCTCATGGAGGGGGTGAAGGTGACCGGGAGGGCTTGGGGGCCACGGAACGTCGGGGCGTAGCCCCAGGCGACCTCGCCGCTCGGGATGTCCAGGGTCAGGTCGGGCAGGCGGCCGAACAACGTGGTGATCGCGATCTCCGTCTCCAGCTTCACCAGATGGCTGCCCAGGCAGGTGTGCGCGCCGTGGCCGAACGCCAGGTGCGGGCGGGCGTCACGGGTGAGGTCCAGGGCGCCGGGGTCGGGGAACCGGTCCGGGTCGCGGTTCGCCGCCGCCAGCGACAGCAGCACCACGTCGCCCTCCGCCACGCGGGTGCCCGCGATCGTCATGTCCTCGCCCGCGTACCGGTACTCCGCCACGTGCGACGGCGAGTCCAGGCGCAGCAGCTCGTTGATCGCCCGGGACCAGTCGATGTCTCCGCCGAGCAGGGCGGCTCGCCGCCCGGGGTGGCCGAGCAGGCGGAGGATGGTGGTCCCGAGGAACTGGATCGTGGTGATGTGTCCGGCGCCGATCAACGTCATGACCATCACCTCCAGTTCGTCCCCAGTCAGTGCGCCCGACTCGATCAACCGCGTCGGCAGGTCGTCCCCCGGGTGCGTCCGTTTGTAGGCCACCAGCTTCCGGACGTAACCCAGCAACTCGGCCAGCTTCGCCTCGTCGCGCGGCTGCTGGAACTTCGCGCAGTACCACAGGTCCAGCACGTCGGCGGCGGGCGCGCGCTCGGCTTCGGGGACGCCGAGCAGGTCGTGCATCACGGCGACCGGGACCTCCCGGGTGTACTCGGCGACGAGGTCCGCGTGCCCCCGCCCGGCGAACGTCTCCACGGCGTGTGCGCAGGTCCGGGCGGTGCGATCGCGCAGGCGGGACACTGCGGCGGGGGTGAACGCCGCGGCGACGAGCCGGCGCAGCCTGGCGTGTCCGGAATCATCGAGATGGGACAGACCGGGCGGGTGCGGGTCGGGGTTGACCGGGGCGCGGCTGCCCAGGCGGCGGTCCGCCAGACAGGCGCGGACGTCGTCGTACCGCGTCACCAGCCACATCCGGCCCGGTACGTGCGGGCCGCCGACGGGGCAGACCGGTTCGTGCTCGCGCAACCAGGCGTAGCCCGGGTACGGGTCGGCCGTCACGACGGCCGGCCGGCGATCAGCAGCTTCTCCAGCGGGGACGCGGTGAGCCGCACGACCCGCGTCTCGGTGAGCCCGGCCTCGCCCAGCCATGCCGCGAGGTCGGTGTAGCGGTGCACGCCGCCGGCGTGGCCCTGCCACAGGGTCAGGTCGAACATGGCGAGGTACCCGCCCGCGGCCGGGCCCAGTTCGGCCGGTGGTTCCCGGTCGTGGTCGAGGATGACGATGCTTCCGGTGGGGGACAACGATTTCGCCGCACGCCGGAACAGCTCGCGGCATTCCTCGGGGCGGTGGCCGTGCAGGACGTTGAACAGCAGCACCAGGTCGTGCCCGGAACCCAGGTCGTCGGTGAGGTAGTCGCCCGCCCGCCCCGTCACCTGGTCCGGCGGGGCGTCCTCGCGGAGGGCCGTGATCGTCTCGGGCCGGTCGAAGACGGTGACCCGCACGTCCGGGCGACGGCGGCACAGTTCGACGGCGTGGTCGCCGTGGCCGCCCCCGATGTCCAGGACGCTCGCCGCGGGAGGCAGCGCGGCGGCGATGTCGTCGGCCAGGTCCACGGCGGCGGCGGCGAGCATCCGGCGCAGGCGGGCGCCGGAGGCGGGGCGCTCCAGCCAGCTGTAGAAGCCGCGGCGGGGCGTGCCGGTACGGATGGTGTCCTCGATGTCGGCCCAGTGCTCGAACAGGACCTCGTGCCAGAACAGTTCGGCGTCCACCGGGCCGGGCTTCGCGACGGCCGCGACCCCGTCCTCGTCGTGCCGCAGGTAGCCGAAGGTCACCAGGACGTTCACCAGGCTGCGCACCCCGGCCGGGTCACCGCCGATCGTGGTGGCCAGCTCCCCCACGGGCAGCGGGCCGGCTTCCAGCGCGGTGAACACCCCGAGCCGAACGCCGGCGATCATGGCCCGGTACCCGGCCGCGGCGAGTCGGTCCAGTACCGGAGCCGGGACACCAGAGGATTCTTCGGGCAAGGGCATGATCATCCACTTCCGGAAAGCGCGCCGGCACCGGTGAGGAAGTCCAGGTGCCTGCGCAGCATTCGCTCGTCGGCCGGGGGGAACCCCACTCCCGCCCCGGCCGCGGCGGCCCAGGTGCGGGAGCAGTCGAACCGCGGGTGCGGTCGGGGGCGTTCGGGCAGGGAGAAGGCGAGCGGGGCGAAGGGCCCGGCCGGGTCGGCGAGCATCCGCTCCCGCCATCGGTGGTACGGCACCACCTCGACCGGGTGACCGGCCGAGGTGAGAGCGGCGGCGAGGGCGGCACGGGTGAGGCCGCCGTCGCCGTGGTAATGGTGGTCCCGGCCCATGTGGTTCGGGGCCTGTGAGAGCGCGACGATCGCCGCGGCCACCGTGTCGACGGGCACCATGTCCAACACCTCCGCGGTGTCCGGGACGGCGCCGGCGGCGACGCATCCGGTGAGCCAGCGGCTGAACGCGGAGCGCGGGTCGGCGGCGCCGGTGGCGGTGTCGCCGACGATGGCCGCGATGCGGTGGATCGAGACGGGCAGACCGTGGCCGCGGGCGGCGACGGCCATGGCGTCGGCCACCCATTTACTGAGGTCGTAGCCGCTGGTGAGGCCGCTCGGGTCGGTGGGAACGTCGGCCTCGGTGACGACGCGGCCGTCGTGGGCGTCACCGAGGAAGACGCCGAGGGTAGAGATCAGGTGCAGCGGGGCGCCGCCGGCGCCGGCCAGGCGCAGGATCGCCGCGGTGGCGTCGACGTGGGCGGGTTTGAGGGCGTCGTAGGACGCGGTGAAGTGCGGAACGGCGGCGTTGTGGTAGATCGCGTCCACGGTCGTGAGGGTGTCGTGATCCTCCGTGGACAGACCGAGGCCGGGAGCGGTCAGGTCGCCGGGGACCGGGATCACGCGGTCGGTGACCGGCAGCCGATCGATCGAACCCTGGCGGACGAGGCAGTGGACCTCGGCGTCGGTCCGGGCCAGGAGCTGGTCGAGGAGGTGGCGGCCGAGAAAGCCGGTGGCACCGGTGAGCAGGATCCGGCACGGCGTGCCGGCCGAGGGGATCCCGGGTGCGTGGACGGTACGCAGACGGATCTCGGGTGGGGGGACGGTACGCAGACGGATGTCGGGTGGGGGGACGGCGTCGGCACGCAACCGGTCGACCGTGGGCAGGTCCGCCGGGGCGCCGTCGTCGATGGCCGCCGCGAACGCCGCCACGGTGGGGGCGGTGAACAGTGTGCGCATCGGCACCGTGACGCCCAGGCGGTCGCGGACGGCGGCGAGGACGTGGGCGGCGATGAGCGAGTGCCCGCCGATGGCGAAGAAATCCGCGGCGCGGTCCACCTCGGACCGGTCGAGAACGGTGGCCCAGATGGTGGCGACGGCTCGCTCGGTGGCGGTCCGGGGCGGATCCACCGGGACGGAGGGGGTGGTGGGTGGCTCGGGGAGGGCTGTTCTGTCGACCTTGCCGGTGCTTGTGGTGGGAAGGGCGTCGAGGACGACCACGGTGTCCGGCACGAGATGCGCGGGCAGGCGGTCGGCGCAGAAGGCGCGCAGACCGGGAACGTCCGGGACGGCGACCCGCGAGTCGAGGGTGGTCGGGGCGGGAGTGTTCCCGGTGGGTGCGGTCGAGGCCGGACCGGAAGCACTCCCGGTGAGCGCCGCCGAAACCGGACCGGAAGCACTCCCGGTGAGCGCCGCCGAGGCCGGACCCGGAGCGCTCCCGGTGAGTGCCGTCGGGGCCGGGACGCCGACGTAGCCGATGAGACGGTCCCCTCTGGCCACCACCACGGCCTCCGCGACGGCCGGGTGGGCGGCGAGCACGGCCGCCACCTCCCCCGGCTCCACCCGGTTGCCGCGGATCTTCACCTGGTCGTCGGCCCGGCCGACGAACTCGAGCGTGCCGTGCCGGTTCAGCCTCGCGAGGTCGCCGGTCCGGTACATGCGGGCGCCGGGGCGGTCGCCGTACGGGTCGGCGAAGAACGCCGCGGCGGTCGCGGCCGGGTTTCCCCGGTACCCCCGGGCGGGCGCCCGCCCTCCGATGTAGACCTCACCGACCACGCCGACGGGTACCCGGCGCAGAGCCCGGTCGAGGAGGTGGACGCGGACGTGTCGCAACGGGCGGCCGATTGGCAGTCGGGAGGGGTGCTCGCGGCCGTCGACGGTGCGGTGGCTGGTCGCGCAGACGGTGGCTTCCGTCGGGCCGTAGTGGTTGTGGAGGGGAATGCCGTGCTTCGCCCACGCGCGGACGGTCGCCGCCGGGACGATGTCGCCGCCGACCATCATGAACTCCAACGGCAGGCGTTCCCCGGCGAGATCAGCCACCCAGCGCTGCCAGAGGGGGGCCGCCGTGTCCACCGCGGAGACCCGGTGCTCGACGCAGAGCCGGAGGAGGTCCGGTCCGGTGAGGCCGCCCGGGTCGGGGTGGATGACCAGGGTGGCCCCGGCCGCGAGGACCGGGAAGATGTCGCCGAACGCGGCGTCGAAGTGCGGGGGCGGAACCATGAGGAGGCGGTGCGCGGCGGTGAGGCCGTGTTCGGCGATGAACGCGGTGGTGAGGTTGAGGAGCGTGTCGTGCTGTACCTCGACGCCCTTGGGTTCGCCGGTGGAGCCGGAGGTGTGGACGACGTAGGCGAGCTGGGACGGGTGGAGGGGCGTCGGTTCGTGGCGGCCGGTGGCGGGGAGGGCGTCGCGGGTCAGGACGGTCCTCGCACCGCTGGCGGTGATCAGGGCACGTTGGCGGGAGGGCGGCTGGGCGGGGTCGATGGGGACGAAGCATCCGCCCGCCTTGAGCACGCCGAGGATCGCGATGATCGCGTCGGCGCTGGACGGGATGGTGATCGCGACCGGGTCCTCGCTCCGGATGCCGGCCTCGCGCAGGTGGCGGGCGACCGCTGAGGATCCGCGGTCCAGGTCGCGGTAGGTGAGGGGGGTGGCGGCGAGGTCGAGGACGGCGATGGCGTCAGGAGTCCGGGCGATCCGGGCCGCGATCAGGTCCACGACGGTCGTGGCCGCCGGTCGCGCGGGGGCGGCCGGGCCGGTAAACGGCGTGTCCGGTCCACCGGCAGCGGTCAGGCCGGTGCACGGCGGCGTGTCCGGTCCACCGGGAAAGGCCGGGCCGGTGCACGGCGGCGTGTCCGGTCCACCGGGAAAGGCCGGCTCGGACCGATTGCCGAGGGCGGTGTGGACGGCGTTGTCGGCCGGCGACAACAGGTCCAGGTGGGACAGGGGCAGACCGGGGTCGCGGGCCACGGCCTCCATGACCGCCAGCACCTGGTCGGCGATCCTGGTGATCGTGTCCGCCTCGTACCGGTCGGTGCGGTAGTCGATCAAGGCGTGCCAGTCGCCCTCGCGTTCCCTGAAATGGAGGGTGAGGTCGAAACGGCTGGTGGCACGGTCGATCGGCAGCGGGGTGGTGGTCAGGCCGGTGAGGGCGACGGGGGCCTGCTCGCGGTTGAGGACCAGCATCGTCCGGAACACGGGGTGGTCCTCCCGGGGGGTGGGGACCGTGGTGAGGATGTCGGCCAGGGAGATGTCGGCGTGGTCCATCGCGTCGGCCACCACCCCGGTGGCGTCGGCGAGCAGGTCGCGAGGGGTGGCTCGGCTGTTCGTGCGGAGCCGGAGCGGGAGGGTCGTGACGAACATGCCGACCACGTCGTCCCAACCGGTCGGGCGGGTGCTGACAGGGGCGCCGACGACGAGGTCCACGCCGCCGTCCCGGGTGGAGGAGACGATGGCGTAGACGGCGAGGAGGCCGGCGAAGGTGGTGGCCCGCTCGCCCCGGCACCAGGTGGCGAAGCGGCGGGCGAGCCCGGCCGGGACGGTGAACCGGTGGGTGGCGCCGGGGGCGGCGCCCGCGCGGCGGGGGCGAGCCGGGGCCGGGCCGGACTCCGGGGGCGGCGGTCCGCCCGGCGTGGGAGCCCAGGCCGGGCCGTACGGGTGGTCCGGCAAGGGTCCGGAGGCAGGTGGGGCGTCACGGAGTGTTTCGGCCCAGAACGCGGTGGTTCGTCGCCGTGGACCCACGGCTGCCGGCACGGGGACGAGTGGTCCCGGCGCGCCGGTTCCCCTGCTGAGCGCGGCCTGCGGCCCCTGGACGTCCGTGGCACCGGGCAGGGGCGAGGAGATCGGATCCGCGGTGGTCAGGGTCGCCAGCAGGATCGCCATCGATGTGTCGTCGCAGATGATGTGGTGAGCCGTGATCGTCAGGAGATGCGTCGTGGGGGCTGTTCTGATCAGGTGGGCCCGCACCAACGGGCGGCGCGTCAGGTCGAAGGGGTGGTCGGCGTCCCGGGCGGCCAGGCGTTCGGCCTCCGGCCACGGGTCCGCGTGGACGCTCAGGTCGGTGGTGCGCCAGGCCCGCGCCGGCAGTTCGTCCGTGTAGGGCGCCGCGATCAGCAGCGGGGTGTCGTCATGGACGACGATCGCCGATCGCAGGGCGGGATGGGTGGCCAGGGTGTGGGCGAACCTGGCGCGCAGGTCCGCCTCGTCGAGCGCGCCCTCCAGCCGGACGGCGGCGTGCACGACGTAGGCGCCGTTGTCCTGACCCGTCTGGTGGATGATCCAGAGTCCGTGCTGCGGGCCGGAGAGCCGCCCTGGTGAAGCGGGCACCGACCCGGAGTCGTCCGGAATGCCGGGATTCTCCAGGCCCGCATCGATCGCGCCGGCCAGGGCGGCGACGGTGGGGTTGGCGAACAGGGTTCTGATCGTCACCTCCACGCCTACCGCCGCCCTGATCCTGGCAACGGCCTTCGCCGCCGCCAGGGAGTGGCCGCCGGACAGGAAGAAGTCGTCGTCACGGTTGACCGGGCGAGCCAGCAGGCGGGCGAAGATCTCCGCGAGCGTGGTCTCCAGGCCCGGGTGGGGGGCAGGGGCGATGACGTCCGCCGCCGGTGGGGGCAGAGCGCGTACGTTGAGTTTTCCGGCGCTGGTCAACGGGAACGCGTCCACGGTCACCATCGCCGACGGCACCAGGTAGGCGGGGAGGACACGGCTCAGCCGCTCCCGCACCCTCGCCCAGCGGGGACGCCCCGCGGCCGGGATCACGTAGGCCACCAGGCGGTCGCCGTCCCCGGCCACGCGGGCGTCGGCGACCTCCGGGTCCGTGCGCAGCGCCGCCTCCACCTCGGCCGGTTCCACCCGGTGACCCCGTACCTTGAGCTGCGCGTCCACCCGCCCGACGAACTCCACGAGACCGTCCGGCCGGCGCCGCGCCAGGTCGCCCGTCGCGTACATGCGCGCGCCGGAGACCGGTGAGAACGGGTCGGCGACGAACCTCGTCGCGGACCGGCCGGGTGCGCCGAGATAGCCGCGCGCCAACGGGAAACCACCCAGGTACACCTCGCCGACCACGTCGTCGTCGACCGGTCGCAGGCCCGCGTTCAGCAGATGCACGGCCACACCGTCGAGCGGGTCGCCGATGCCGAACCGGCCGCCTCCGTGCACCCGTTCGGCGGTCGACCAGATCGTCGTCTCGGTCGGGCCGTACGCGTTCCACAGCGCGGCCCCGCCCAGCGACCCGGCGAGCTCCGGCGTCAGCACCTCCCCGATCGACACGCGGACCCGCACGCACTCCGGCACGCCCCCGGCCGCCGCCAGCACCGCCCACACCGACGGGGTGACCTGGACGACCGTGACCGCCTCGGCCCTCAGTCGCCGCGCCAGCGCGGGACCGTCGCCGACGGTCTCCGGCGGTATCGGCGCCACCCGGGCGCCCACCGTCAGCGGCGCCACGAGTTCCCACACCGAGATGTCGAACGCCGGGGAGGTCATGGCCGCCACCACGTCGCCGGCGGCCAGCCCCACCAACGCCGTCGACCGGGCCAGCATCCCGGCCACCGCCCGGTGCGGCACGCCCACCGCCTTCGGGCGGCCGGTCGACCCGGACGTGTGGAACACGTACGCCAGTGACTCGGGGGCGATTGCGGGTTCGACGCGCTCGAACTCCTCCGGCAGGTCCGGGAGCCCGGTCAGCACGACGCGGGCGGCCCCGGTGACGGCCCGACGCCTCGGCTCGGGCCACAGCGGTTCCACCGGCACGTACACCGCGCCCGCCCGCCAGATCCCGAGGATGGCCACCACCAGGTCCGTGCCGCGCGGCAGGTCCACCGCGACCCACACCTCCGGCCCGGCGCCCTTCGCCCGCAGCACCGAGGCCAGTGCCGCCGAACGGCGCTCCAGCTCGGCGTAGGACAACTCCCCCACCGCGAGGCCGTCCGCGCCGAACCGGATCAGCTCCAGCACGGTCGACGGCGCCGGAGCACCGGCCGGCCCGGCCACCGACGCGGCGACCGGAGTCCCCGCCGTCAACGCCGACAACCGGCGATCGGGGTCGGCGCACGCACGGTCCAGCAGGGCCAGCAGCCGCCCGGCGACACCGTCGACCGTCTCACCGTCGAACAGATCCGTGTCGTGCTCGGTGACCACGGCCATCTCCGTGCCGCCGGACTCCACCATCACGGTGAGGTCGACGTCGGCCGTGCCCGTGTCTGGCGTCATCCGCTCGGCCCGCACGCCGGGGAGCACCAGCTCGGGTGGGTCCTGCATCACGATGTGCGCCTGGCACAGCGGCGCGTGGCTCGGGTCGCGGGAGGCGCCGACCGCCTCGACGATCCGGTCGAAGGGGACCGCAGCGCCGCCCAGTCCCGCCGCTACCGCGCTGCGGGCCCTGGCCACCAGTTGGCGGAACGTCGGATCGCCGCCGATCCCCATCCGCAGCGGCACCGGGTTCACGAACATTCCGACGACGTCGGCGAACTCCGGGCCCGGCCGCCCGGACACCAGGGTGGCGACCACTACGTCGTCCTGACCCGCCGTCGTGCCCAACGTGGCGGCGTACGCGGCCTGCAGCACGACGAACCGGGTGGCGCGGGTGGCGCGGGCGAGCGCGTCGACCCGCGCGGTGAGACCCGCGGGGACGGCGTGGCGGCGCAACTCGCCCCGGAAGGCGCGCATCCTCGGGCGGGGCCGGTCGGTGGGCAGGGTGAGCAGGTCCGGCACACCGTCCAGATCGGACGCCCGGCGGGACGGGTCGTGGTCGATGATGTCCGGCGGCGCTCCGGGATCCGGCAGTGGCCGGGCCGGGTCGGCGTACAGGGCGCTGATCTCTGCGCACAGCACCGACAGTGACCTGCCGTCGACGACCGCGTGATGCGTGTTGATCACCAGGATGTGGTCGGTCGGCGTGATCCGGCCCAGGCGGATCCGGAACAACGGCCCGGTGCGCAGGTCGAACGGTTCCCGTGCGGCTTGCGCCGCGAACGACTCAACGTCCGCGGCCGGCACTGTACGTATGACGACGTCCGCGGCGCCCACCGGACCCGCCCGTCCGACCGGCTCGCCGTCGACCTCGTCGCATGTGGTGCGCAGCACCGGGTGGCGGGCCACCACCAGATCCGCCGCGCGCCTGAGCGCGTCCACCGACACCGGGCCGGCCAACCGGAACACCGCCGGGTTGTTGTGCAGGGGCGCGCCGTCGGCGAACGCCTCCAGGAACCACAGGCGCCGGGCCCCGGGCGGGAGCGGAACCGTCATCGGCCCGCTCCCCGGTCTCCGAACCGCCGCTGGTATGAGGCCAGTTGCTCCGGGTCGGCCCGTAGGAACGGCGCGTCGGCGGACACCATGTGCCGCACCGCCAGCAACGGCAGCGGGCTGCGCATCGGCCGGAAGTCGGCGTTCCAGAGACCAGGTGCGGACGGAGGTCCCGGGTGGAACTCTCCGATCATCAGGCCGCGTTCCACGAACCCGGGCTTCAGCTCCCGCTGCGTGCGGTCGATCTCCCCGGGCGGGACGTCCGGCAGCACCACCAGGACCGTCCGGTATCTGGCCCCCGGCCCCTCACGCGGAGGCAGGTCGGGGAACCAGTCGCGGTAGGCGGCCATCACCGCCCGCAGGTCCGGCCGGCCGGGGTGTACGGCGAGGAAGAGTCCGCCCCGTTCCAGCGCGCGGGCCGTGTACGGGCAGACGTCGCCGCCCCGTCCCAGATCGGGGTGCGGTCGGCACAGGTAGGACCGCGCCCACGCCAGCACCACCTCGGCGGCGGCAGGCAGGTCCGGGTGGTCCGGCTCGAACAGCGCGACGTCACCCGCCGGGTGGCTCAGCATCTCCCGCTCCGCTTCCGCCGCGCCGCAGCGAGCAACGTGACCGCGCCGAGCCCGGCGAGTCCACCGAGGAGGCGGTCCTGGCGGCGGGCCCGGGCGAGCGCGTCGCCGTACGGGAGGCTGCTGTGGCTGATCATCGCGTACAGCGTCCGCCACCCCGGTAACAGGCGGCCGAGCTCGAAGTCGATCCGTTTGCGGGCCCGGAACGCCGGT
Organism: Streptomyces sp. CNB091; assembly: GCF_000377965.1. NCBI lineage: Bacteria > Bacillati > Actinomycetota > Actinomycetes > Kitasatosporales > Streptomycetaceae > Streptomyces > Streptomyces sp. CNB091. Next base: position 389,371 of record NZ_KB898990.1, on the reverse strand, counting down.
GACCGCACCCGGTCGCGCAGCTCCACGAAGTTGCGCGCGGACAGTTCGGCGAGCACGTCGGTGTGCGGGCGGCGGCGGGACTCGAACGCGGCGAGCGCGTCGCCCGGGGCGTGCTCCGCGAGACACGCGTCGAGCACCGCGCAGTCCTCGAACGCGGCGTTCATCCCCTGGCCGTAGAACGGGAACACGGCGTGCGCGGCGTCGCCGACGAGGACGACACGGTCGTGCTGCCACGGGGCGGTACGCACCGAGACCAGGGTGCCCGGTTCGTGCGCGAGGAACTGCGTGACCAGGTCCGGCACCAGATCGGTCAGGTCGCCGAACTCCTCGGCCAGGAACGCTCCGGCCCGCGCCGGGTCGCGCAGCCCCGAGAACCCGGTGTCGCCGTCGAACGGCAGGAAAACGGTGCCGGTCAGCGATCCGTCCGGGTTGGGGTGTGCCACCACCAGTCCCCGTCGGCCGGGCCACACGTGCAACGCCTCCGGTCGGTCGACGGCCGGGATGGTGAACTCCCGGTAGCCCCAGTCCAGGTGCGTCTGGTGGAACTCGGCGCGCACCCGGCGGTGCAGGTGCGTGCGCACGGTCGAGTACGCGCCGTCCGCGCCCACGACGAGATCCGCCGAGAACGTCCGGGCGGGGGTCAGCACCTCGGTACCGGTCAGTCCGGTGACGCGGTGCCCGAACCACAGCCGCACCCGGGGAACCGACGCGGCGGCGTCGAGCAGGGTGATGTTGAGGTCGTGGCGGCGGACCGAGTGCAGCACCTCGGTGTCGTCCGCGCCGTAGGGCTGGTAGCTGACCCGGCCGCTGTGGTGGACGATCCGCCCCCGCATGGGAACGGCTTTGGCCAGGGCCTCCTCCAGGAGGCCGATGTCGCGCAACGCCGCCCGCCCGCGTTCGGACAGCCCGACGCTGATCGATCCGGCGTCCGGGCCGTTCGTGCCGCGTGGGTCGCCGCGCCGCTCCACCACGTCCACCCGGTGGCCGCGGCGTGCCAGCCGGATCGCCAGCATCGTTCCGGCCATACCCGCCCCGACTATGACGACGTTCATGTCCGGCCCCGGGCCGAGTCCACCGGGGTCACCGGGGTCACCGAGGTCTCCGAGTCCACCGGGGCCGCCAGGTCCGTCGGGTCCGTCGGGTCCGTCGCGGAGAGGGCTTCGGCGAGTTCGGCGGGGGTGGAGGCGTCGAACACGGTGGCGACGGACGCTTCCACGGCCAGTTCGAGCCGGATCCGGCTGACCAGCGCGGTGGCCATGAGCGAGGTGCCGCCGAGGGCGAAGAAGTCGTCGTCCGGCGCGACCGAGTCCACCGACAGCACCTCGGCGAACAGCCGGGCGAGGTCGTCGGCGAGAGCGCCCGACGCCCGCGTCGCGGGCTCCGCGAACGCGGCCCGGTCCAGTTTCCCGTTGGGGGTCAACGGGAAATGCCCGACCACCTCGATCAGATCCGGGACGAGGTGGGCCGGCAGCCGCTCGGCCAGGTGCGCGCGGAGGTCCGGCACGCTCTCGCCGCGCGGCACCACATAGCCCACCAGGTAGGCGCCGAGCGGTCCGGGGCGGGCGACGACCGCCGCCCGCGCCACCGCCGGGTGAGCGCCGAGCGCGGCCTCCACCTCGGCCGGTTCGACCCGGTGGCCGCGGATCTTCACCTGATCGTCGGCCCGGCCGAGGAACAGCAGGTCGCCGTCGGGCAGCACGCGGACCAGGTCGCCGGTGCGGAACATACGCGCCCCGGGCGGCCCCCACGGGTCGGCGACGAACCGTTGCGCGGTCGGCCCGGGGCAGCCGAGGTAGCCGCGCGCGACCCCGGCGCCGCCGATGTACAGCTCGCCCTCCGCGGCCGGGGCGCACTTCTCGTCCAGCACCCGTAGTCCGGTGCCGGGGATCGCCGCCCCGATCGGCACCACCGGGCTGTCGGTGAGCGGCGCGCTCATGGTGGCGCACGCCGTCGTCTCGGTCGGGCCGTAGGCATTGATCATCCGGCGGCCGGGGGACCATCTCGCGACGAGGTCCGGGCCCGGGGCCTCCCCCGCGACGATCAGGCAGGCGACCGAGGGCAGCGCCAGGTCCGGCTGGGTGGCGAGCGCGCTCGGCGGCATGCACACGTGGGTGACGCCGTGCTCGGCGATGAACCGGGCGAACGGTTCGCCGGGCGGAAGGCCTTCGGGCGGCGCGAGAACGAGCGTGGCCCCGGTGAGCAGCGTCATGCACAGGTCGGCGACGGCCACGTCGAAGCCGACCGACGCGTACTGCAACACCCGGGCACCCGGTCGGGCGCCGAAGCGTTCCCGTTGCGCCGCGACGAGATGAGCGATCCCCGCGTGGGGAACGACCACGCCCTTGGGTTCTCCGGTCGAGCCGGAGGTGTAGATGACATAGGCGGCGCACGCCGGATCGGGTTCCGCCGCCGGGGCGGCGGACGCCTCGGCGGCCTCCAGCACCCGCAGCTCCCCCGGTGTCAGCACCAGGGCGGGGCGGGCGTCGGCGAGCAAGGCGGCCACCCGGTCCGGCGGTTGGGCAGAGTCGACCGGCAGGTACGCGGCTCCCGCGGCGAGCACGCCGACGACGGCCACCACCATGTCCGCGCCGCGCGGGATCACGACGGCGACGATGTCGTCCGGCCCGATCCCGCGGTCCCGCAACCCGCCGGCCACCGCGGAAGCACGGGCGTCGAGCTCACCGTAGGAGAGCGTGCCGTCAGCGGTGACCACCGCGATCGCCTCCGGGGCCCGGGCGACCTGGCGACGGAACGCCCCCACCATCGTCCCGGCCGGTAGGGAATTCACCGTATCTATTCGCGCGTCCACTGCCGTTTCACACTCCGTGACCCACGGAAATCTATGAGAGAGAACGGGGGAACTCTGTCTCATAAAGCAGATCGGTGTCAACGAGGTCGACGAGGCGCTTACCTCGACGCTAACCCGAAGCGCCGGCCGGGGCGATTATGAGAACTTGCTAAGGAAATCTTCGTCTCGTCGGCCTGTTCAGTGCCATAATCTGGCCAGTATCTTGTAGCCGCTTCCCGAGATCTGATCAGTCACGCTCTGCCGAGCGTGACCGCGTCGTGCTCGGAAATGGGTTGGCCCATCTGGAGGAGTTCGGATGAGCGGGACATCGCTGGATACGCGACCGAGGGACACGGCACCGACGTTCGTGCCGGTCGACCAGGTGACCGAAACGTCTCTCGTGCGGGTCGCCGGCTCCCTTCCCGACCACGTCAGCGCACTCGCGCAGTGCCCGGACGACCTCCCGCCGATCCTCGTGCACCGGCCGACCATGCAGGTGATCGACGGCGTGCACCGCCTACGTGCGGCCAAGCTGCGCGGGGAGACCACCATCGGTGTGCGGTTCGTCGACGGCACGGAGGAGGACGCGTTCGTGCTGGCCGTGAGCGTCAACGTGACCCAGGGGTTGCCGTTGACGCTGGCCGACCGCACCGCCGCGGCCTCCCGGATCCTGTCCTCGCATCCGCACCTGTCGGACCGCCTGATCGCGTCGACGGCCGGACTGTCCACCAAGACGGTGGCCGCGATCCGGCAGCGTACAACCGGGGAAATGACTCAGTTGCACACCCGCCTCGGCCGCGACGGGAAAGTGCGGCCACTCGACGCCTCCCACGGGCGCACGATGGCGAGTCAGGCGATTTCGAACAATCCAGATCTTTCCTTGCGTGCGATTGCCCGCATCGCCGGAATATCGGTCGGCACCGCCCGGGATGTCCGGGAAAGAATGCGCCGCGGCGAGGATCCTATTCCGCTGCGGTATCGCCTTTCCACCGGACACCGCACGGAAAGCGGCGCACCGGAGGACAAGGCATCGGGCCATCAAACCGGTGGTGACAACGGCGCCCCCGGCGCCCCCGGCACGCCTCGCGCCGAACGGGACCGGTTCCTGCTTTCGCTGCGCACCGATCCGTCGTTGCGGTTCTCCGAGATCGGCCGCGCGCTCCTGCGGCTGCTCGACGCCAACACCCTCGACAGCGCGCAGTGGGACCGTCTCGCCGCCGCCGTGCCCCATCGCTGGTCACCGGTGGTCGCCGACCTCGCCATGGACTGCGCGGCCGACTGGTCGGCACTCGCCTGCCGGGTCCGCGACCAGGTCCGCGTCAGCGCGTGAGTCCGGCGCGCACGCCACGGCGATCGCCGCCGCCAGCTGGACCACCGCGAACAGCGCGATCACCGGAAGCAGCGACGACGAATCGCCGGTGATCGCGACCGCGACCAGCGGCCAGAAGCTGGAGACCGTGACGCCCACCTGGTAGGTCACGGCGATCGCGGAGAACCGCACCATGGTCGGGAACAGGTCCACCAGGAACGCCGCCAGCCCACCGTAGATCGCACCGTGCGCGATGGTCAGCGCGGGGACGAGCACCAGGACGGCCAGTGTCGGATCGCCCGAGGACAGCCAGGCGCCCGCCGGGATCATCGCCGCCACCGAGACCGCGTAGCCGAAGATCATGACCGGCCGGCGGCCGAACCGATCGGACAGTGCGCCGAACACCGGCAGTGTCACGCACTCTCCCAAGGCCGCGATCATCAGCGCGGTCAGCACGGTCGACCGCACCTCCGGCCCGGCCTTCGCCGCGTGAGCCACCAGGAAGACGGTGAACATCGCGATCACCGACCCGGTGCCGAGCGAGGCGAGAATGCCGATCACCACGCGGCGCGGCCACCGCCTCAGCACCATGATCACCGGCACTTTGGCGGGGCGGTTCTCCGCCCGGCCACGCACGAACTCCGGTGTCTCCTCGATCCCCAGCCGGACCCAGATGCCGATGCCGACGAGGACGATGGACCCCAGGAACGGCAGCCGCCACCCCCAGGTCAGGAAGTCCTCCTCGGGCAGCTTGGAGATCAGCACGAAGGTCAGGTTGCTGCCGAACAACGCCAGCGCGAAGCCCATCGCGGGCCAGCTGCTGAAGAAGCCGCGACGTTTGGGCGGGCCGTGTTCGGTGCTGAGCAGCACCGCGCTTCCCCACTCGCCGCCGATGCCGATGCCCTGCGCGATGCGCAACGTCACCAACAGGACCGGCGCGAGGACACCGGCCGTCTCATAGGTGGGCAGCAGGCCGACGCCGAACGTGGCGATGCCCATGACGAGCAGCGTCCACACCATCATCGACTTGCGGCCCACCCGGTCGCCGAAGTGGCCGAACAGCAGGCCGCCCAGCGGGCGCGCGACGAACCCGGCCGCGTAGGTGGCGAACGACGCGAGCACACCGCCGGCAGCCGACGAGCCGGGGAAGAACAGCGGGCCGAACACCAGCGCGGACGCCGTCGCGTAGAGATAGAAGTCGTACCACTCGATGGCGGTGCCGATCGTGCTCGCGATGAGCACCCGGCGGACCGAACGGGGCGGCGAGGTCGCTCCTGGTGTCATGCGTCCTCATCGGACACGAGAACCCGCCCGCCGAACTCGTCGGGATCGGTGGCGAGGTCATAGGCCCACACCTGCCGCCCGTCCGCCTCCCAGATCACCTTCCGCCCGTCCGCCCGCACCGCGTGCAGCGCCTTCAGGTCCGGGTAGTCGTCCGAGGCGGCGGCCCTCTCCTGCGGGAAGTAGGTCTCCGAGTACGCCTCGCGGGACGCCCCGGTGCCGTCCGCGAAGAACTCGGTCAGCGAGGCGCCGTCCGACGACAGCGGGTCCAGCCCGAGATGGTCGAGGACGGTCGGCATGATGTCGACCAGCCGCACCTGGCTGTCCACGCTCATCCCCACCGGCACCCCGGGACCGCTGATGACCAGCGGCACGTGCTGGGTCGCGTCGAACAGCAGGCAGCCGTGGCCCTCCTCGTACGGGTGGCCGAGGTCGCCGGCGTGGTCGTTGGGGTACCACCCGGCCAGGTCCTCGCCGTGATCGGAGAAGCACACCACCAGCATCGACTCGATGTCGTGGCCCATCTCGGCGATGCGGCGCAGCAGGAGCTGGACGTAGTGGTCGGTGTAGGCGATCTCGCCCTCGTACGGGTTGGCCACCTCGACGCCGACGTCCTCCGGCGGCTCGTACGGCCAGTGCGCGTCGAAGAAGTGCGCGAACAGGAAGAACGGGCCGGCGCCGTCCAGCGACCCGAGCCAGCGGGTGGCGCGTTCGACCACCACCGGCGCGCGCTTGAGCGCCAGCCCGCGCAGCTTCACGTCGCCGACCGACAGCGGGTCCCGGCCGTCCGGCAGCAGCGGGATCTCGTCGTCGTAGAAGTCGAACCCGCGATCCATCCCGTACCACTGGTTCATACCGGGGCAGGACACCACCGCGCCGGTCGTGTACCCGGCCGCCGACAGGCGCTCCGCCAGCGTCGGTACCCGCTTGTCCAGCGCTTCGCGGAACAGGTGCCTGACCCCGTGGCGGGGCGGCTGGAGCCCGGTGAACACCGTGGCGTGGCTGACCGGCGTCAGGGGGCACGACGAGATCGCCTGCGTGAAGCTGACCCCGCTCGCGCGCAGCCGCTCGATGCCGGGGTACTTCCCCGAATAGGCCACGTCGGCGCGCACGGTGTCCAGGGAGATGAACAGGATGTTCGGCTGTGTGGTCACCGGGATACCTCGGTATTCCTCTGTCGACTCCAGCGGCCCCGAAAGGTAACAACGAGCTCGCGGCGTACGACAACGACGAGCTGTGCGACCTGAACACCCGTGCTGAACAGCGCGTCCGGCTCCTACAGTTACGCGGCGGAGACTCCACGACCGTGAAGCGAGGGAGCATTCACATGGCGCGTAAGTTGTCCCTGGCCCTGGAGCTGTATGCCGACGCGAACGGCACCGTCGACCAGCGCTACATCGATCAGATGCGCGACCAGGACGCCGAACCGGTGCCGCTCGATCCCACGTTGCCGAGGTTCACCCTCGTCGTCGGGCCCTCGCCGTTCACCATGCCGCGCGGTTGGGAGTTCTTCCTCACCTCCCCCTACGAGGGGGCGACGTACATCTCGACCGTGCTGCACAACGCCGGATACCCGGTGCGCATCGTCGACGTCCGCTACACCCCGAACCCCCTGCAGGCGGCGTACGAGCAGATCAACGAAGGCACCGACGTGCTCGGCATATGCACGTTCGAGGACAACTTCCCTTTCTGCCGCGCGCTGATGGCGATGGTCCGCGCATCGCACCCGGACGTACCGATCATCTGCGGCGGCTCGCTGGTCACTTCCGCGCCGGCGGTGTTCATGTCGGACACCGCCTGCGACATCGCGGTGATCAGCGAGGGCGAGATCACCATCCTGGAGCTGATGGAGAGTTACGCCCGCGGCTCGTGGAAGCAGGACCTCCCGACCGTCAAGGGCATCTGCTACCGGGACGAGAAGGGAAACGCCCGCCGCACACCGCCGCGTGGCCAGATGATGGATCTCGACGCGCTGCCCAGGATGCGTCTCGACCTGTGGCCCCAGTCGCGGTCGCCGCTCGGCATGCAGCCGCAGGTGATCTCGTCCTACAGCCGCGGCTGCAAGATGGACTGCTCGTTCTGCTACCGCACCACCCCGCAGGTGCGGGCGAAGTCGCCGGAGAAGATGGACCGCGACCTCGACTGGCTGAAGACCCAGTACGGCGTGGAGTTCTGCTTCTTCGTCGACCTCACGTTCAGCTCGCACCGCGGCCAGACCATCGAGATGTGCGACGTGATCTCCCAGCACGATCTGCGGTGGACCTGTCTGACCCGGTGCGCCGACATGGACGTACCGCGCATCGACGCGATGCGGGAGGCGGGTGCGGACATCATCCTGTACGGCGTCGAGTCGCTGGGGCGCGAGGTGTTGCGCGAGGCCCGCAAGGGCAGCAGCGAGAACCTGACCGTCCGCGCGATGCGCACCACGTTCGAGGGCGGCGTGCGGTTCGGCTCGCTGCTCATCGTCGGTCTGCCGAACGAGACCGAGGAGTCCCTGTCGGACATGGTGCAGTTCGCCGAGCAGTACAACCACGTGACCCGGGTGAAGTACCTGTCGGCCATGCCCGGCACGACGGTGTACCAGGACGCGGTGCGGAACAAGGTGATCCGCACCGAGATCGACCACCTCAACTGGCTGTCGGTCGAACAGGCGCTGCACGAGGACGAGTTCCTGAACGTGAGCGGGCTGCCCGAACAGGTCTGCCGGGACGCCTACAAGCGTGTGTACGACGCCTATCAGCCCGGCCCGGTGATGGACTTCCAGCACTGGCCGGAGCACTTCCAGTACTTCCACCCGCAGCCGGCCGACGGCACCGAGCGGTCGACGTCGTACGCCGGGAACGGCTGGCGCGCGGAGTGGAGTTCCGCCGCCGCGCCCCTGGTCCCCGGGTCCGAGCAGTACACCTTGGACAAGGTCGCCGACCCGGAGGTGGCCGCGGTCGGGAGCACGCTGATGGACTGCGGCGCGAAGAAGCTCGCGGTAGGGGGCTGACCCGTGTCCACCCAGGACGGCCCGATCCTGATCATCGGGACCGAACGCTCCGGGTCGAACCTGCTGCGGCTGGTGCTCGACGCGCACACGCGGATCGCGGTCCCGCACCCGCCGCACTTCATGCGGTACCTGTCCGGCATCCCGTACGACGGTGATGTCGACGCGATGGTGGGCGACGCGATGTCGTTGCTGCGCGACCACATCCACCCGTGGCCGCACGTGATCGACCGGGCCGCGGTGACCGGGGCGGCCGGCCCGTCGCTGTTCGGGGTGGTGGCGGCGATCTACGACCAGTACCGCGTCGCGGAGGGCGCGGCCCGGTGGGGGTGCAAGAGCACGTTCATGGTCGAGCACGTCGACGAGGTGCTCGCCGCACTCCCGGACGCGCGGTTCCTCTGGCTGGTGCGTGATCCCCGCGATGTGGCCGCGTCGGCGAAGCGGGCCGTGTTCGGCCACTGCCACCCCTATCGGATGGCGCTGCGGTGGACGGCCGAACAGGAGCTCGCCCGCGCGGCCCTGGAGCGGTGGGGGCCGCAAGTGGTGCACCTCGTGCGGTACGAGGACCTGGTGTCCGAGCCCGACCGGGAGATCCGGGCGATCTGCGACTTCGTCGGTGAGGCGTTCGAGCCCGCGATGCTGGCGCACCACCTCAGCGGCAACGCCAGGGTGACCGCGTCGCTGTCGGCGTCCTGGCGCACGGCGGGCGACCCGATCACCACGGCCCGGATCGGCGCCCACCGGCGGGGGCTGTCCGACCGGGAGCGGCGGCAGGTCGAGAGCGTGACCGCGCGGGCGATGGAGACGCTTCGCTACCCGTTCGACCGGGCCTCGCTGGACGAACCGGCTCCTGGTCCGCTCGGCGTCGCGCTGCGCGGGTTCGCGGTCCGGATGGCCGTGGAGGCGCGATCGCTGCGCACCGACCGCAACCACTTCCGGCGCTGGCGGCGCGACGCCACCGTCCGCCGGCTGCGCCGCCGCGCGAAGCCCCGCCGCGCCCTTGTTCCGGCAGGAGAGAGCAGATGAACGAAACGGGAAGCGTTCGCACGCACTTCGCCGACCGGGCGGGCACCTACGACCGGTCCAGCTCGTGGTGCACCGACGACGCGCTCGGCGAGCTGATGCTGTCCGCGGCCGCGCCCCGGCCGGGCGACGCGGTCCTGGACGTGGCGTGCGGCACCGGACTGGTGTCGAGGCTGTTCGCCGGGCGGGTGCGGCGGCTGGCGGGCGTGGACATCACGCCGGAGATGGCCGAGCAGGCGCGCGACGTGCTCGACGAGCTGGTGATCGCCCCGGCGGAGGAACTGCCGTTCGACGACGGCACGTTCGACATCGTGGTGTGCCGTCAGGGGATCCAGTTCATGACCCTGCCGGACGCGGTGCGGGAGATGGCGCGGGTGACCCGGCCTGGTGGGCGGGTCGTACTGACCCACCTGTGCGCCTACGGGGACGACGACCGCGACGAGTACGCCGAGATCCTGCGGCTGCGCAACCCGGCCCGGCGGCACTTCTTCCGGCCCGGCGATGTCGAGGCCCTGCTCGCCGGCGCGGGGTGCGGCCCGGTGCGGTCGCGGCGGTACGTGTCGGTGGAGGACGTGGACGTGTGGTCGGACAACGGCGCGATCGGCGAGGACGCGCGGGAGGCCATCCGGGACTGCTACAGGAGGGCGTCACCCGCGTTCCGCGCACGGCACGCGGTGGCGGAGGCGGACGGGCGGATCACCGACCGGATGCTGTTCGTCGTCGTCTCGGGAACGAGGGTCTGACATGGAACCGGACCAGTCCCCCGCCGACGGCGTACGGGCCGCGTTCCTCGCCGAGGCGGCCACCGCGGCGCGGTACACCTACTTCGCACAGGTCGCCGAGATCGAGGGTCACACCGAGGCGGCCCGGGTGTTCGGCGAGCTCGCCGAGAGCGTGGCCTGCGCCGCCCACGGCCACCTGGATCTGCTGCGCGACCTGCTGGGCGGCGACGACCCGGGCACCGGCCACGCGCCGGGCGACACCCGCCGCAATCTCGCCGCGGCGATCAGCGGCGACCTCGGGGAGGCCACCGAACGCTATCCCGGCCTGGCCGCGCGGGCGCACATGGGCGGCGTGGCCGATCTGGCGAGCTGGCTGGAGACGCTGTGCACGTTGAAGAAGACGCACGTGGACCGGCTGGAGCAGGCCCTCACCGGGCTGGACGAGCCGCGGTTCGCCGGGAACGGAGCGCCATGACCACCGCATACGACGCCGAGGCGATCACCGTCTACTCCGGTCTTGAGGCGGTGCGCCGCAACCCGTCGATGTACGTCGGGTCGACCGGCCCGGACGGCGCCCACCACCTGGTGCTCGAACTGGTCGACAACGCCGTGGACGAGGCCGCCGCCGGGCACTGCGGCGCGATCTCGGTGGAGCTGCACGACGACGGCTCCTGTTCGGTCACCGACGACGGCCGGGGCATCCCCACCGCCCCGCACCCGGAGGCCGGGATCCCGGCGTGTGAGCTCGTGCTCACCACGCTGCACTCGGGGGGCAAGTTCGACCACTCCTCGTACGCGACCTCGGCCGGGCTGCACGGTGTCGGCCTGGCCTGCGTGAACGCGTTGTCCCAGTGGTTGCGGCTGGACGTGTGGCGCGACGGCGCGCACCACAGCGAGTCGTTCGCCCGAGGCTCGGTCGAGACCCCGCTCAAGCGGGGCGGCGACAGCGGCCGCCGCGGCACGCGGGTGTGGTTCCGCCCGGACCCGGAGATCTTCTCCTCCTGCGTGCTCGACGCGGAGCTGCTGCACGCCCGGCTGCTCGACATCGCGTACCTGCACCCGGGCCTTCGGGTCGAGCTCATCGACCACCGCACCGGGCGAAACGAGTCGCTGTGCGAGATGACCGGGGTGCGGGGCCTGCTCACCTACCGCGCCCGCGACGCCGAGAAGGTGCACGCCGAGCCGACCACCATCACCTGGGCGGGGGACGGGTGTGTGATCGACGCCGCCGTCCAGTGGACCGAGGGGTACGCGGAGCAGATCTTCGCTTACGTCAACACCATCCGCACCGACCTGGGCGGGTCGCACGTGGACGCCCTGCGCGCGGCGCTGGCCGGGGTGGTGGCCGAACACCTCGGCCCGGCCGCGGACAAGATGACCGCGGTCGACATCCTGGAGGGGCTGACCGCGGTGATCGCGATCCGGATCCCGGACGCGCGGTTCGACGGCCAGACCAAACGGACCCTGCGCAACGACGAGGCGGGCGCCCGCGTGTTCGACGTCGTCACCGAGCAGGCGCGACGGGCGCTGGCGGCCGACCCGGAGCTGGCCCGCCGCATCGCCGAACGGGCCGTCGACGCGAGCCGGGCCCGGCTCGCCGCGCGGCTGGCCGGGCGGACGGCCCGCTCCCGGACCCGGGCCGTCGAGGTCGACTACGCGGTCTACCAGCGGCAGTTCGGGATCCGCTCGAAGGACTGGCACGACTCGTGCTCCTGGCTCACCGACGAGGACCTGCTCGGCAAGCACGCGGAGCTGTGCGCGGTGCCGCCGGACGCGCGGATGCTGGACGTGTGCTGCGGCAGCGGTGTCGTCGGCGGCGCGTTCCGCGGCCGGGTCGGCGAGATGGTCGGGCTGGACCTCACCCCGGAGATGGCCGCGCTCGCCGCCACCCGGCTGGACGTGGTGCACCAGGGCACCGTCTACGACCTGCCGTTCCCCGACGCCAGTTTCGACCTCGTGGTCACCCGGGAGGTGCTGCATCTGCTGCCTCAGCCGGAGCGGCCGGTGTCGGAGATCTTCCGTGTGCTGCGGCCGGGCGGGCAGTTCATCGTCGGGCAGATCGTGCCGTACGCGGACGTGGACGCGTTCTGGATGTTCCGCGTGTTCAAGAAGAAGCAGCCACTGCTCTACCAGATGTTCCGTGAGGAGGACTTCCGGGCGTTGCTCACCGGCGGCGGGTTCACCGATGTGCGGATGGAGGAGTACTTCCTGTGGGAGTCGATCGACCGGTGGATCGACACCCACGAGACGACACCGGCGAGCCGGCAGGAGATCTACCGCCTCTATTACGACGCGCCGCGCGAGGTGCGCGCCGTACACCCGTTCGAGGTGCTGCCGGACGGTTCGGTGCGCGACCGGTGGCGGTGGTGCGTCTACTCGGTGCGGAAGCCCGACCATGCCTAGCCGCACCGTGGACAGCCCCGTCGCCGAGGTCGTGCGCCGGCTGGAGGTGCTGCGGCCGCTGCGGGGCACGCCGGCGGAGCACTTCTGCGCGAAGGTGCGCGATCTCGTCATCGTCGCGTCGAGCTCGCGGGGCGGGTCGAGCATGCTCGCCGAGCTGCTGCGAACCTCGCCGCACCTGCTGCACCTGCGCGGAGAGCTGAATCCGCTGCTGCGGCTGGTCGGCCTCGACCACCCCCGCAGCGGCACCGGATCCGACGCGCTGGACGCGGCGCACTGGCACGGGCTTCCGCCACGGTCCCGGGCGTTGTTCGAGGCGGAACTGGCACTGGACGCGGGCTCTCCCGGGACCGACGTGGAGAACCTGGCGGTGGACGCGGCGTGGCGGCTGGTCGTGCAGTGGCCGGGGCGGGACCTCGATCCCGTCGGCCTGGTGCGGACCGCCGAGAAGGTGCTGGACCGTGATCTCCCCCGGTTCGCACGGGCGTTGATCGGCAGCGCCGGTGTGAACCCGTGGTACTACGACCTTCCCGGGCAGTCACCGGGACCACGACCGGCCGGGCCGCCCGGTGACGTGCTGCTCGAAGAGCCGCCCTTCGTCCTCCCCCGTCCGTGGCGGCCCGCGGACGAACACGATCTCGCCACGAAGCCCCTCGTGATCAAGACGCCGGGCAACGCCTACCGGCTCGGCTTCCTGCGGGCCGTCTTCCCCAACGCGCGCCTGCGGGTCCTGCACCTGACAAGGAACCCGGCCGCGTCGATCAACGGCCTGGTCGACGGGTGGCTGCACCACGGGTTCCACGCGTACCGGCTGGACGAACCACTGCGCATCGCCGGATACGCCGACGTGCGGCCGGCCGACCGGCACTGGTGGAAGTTCGACCTGTCACCCGGCTGGTACGCGTACACCGCCGCCGCCCTGCCCCGGGTCTGCGCCCACCAGTGGGTGTCGAGTCACCGTGCGGTCCTCGCGCACGGGGCGGATCACACGGTGCGATTCGAGGACCTGATCAGCGGTCCGCACGGCCGCGCGGACGCCGTCGAGCGGATCGCCGACTGGCTGGGGATCCCGTTCGACGGACCGCTGAAGCGGTCCGCGACCGACGGCATCGCCGCCACCGTGTCCACCGCCGCGCCACGCCCCGGCAGGTGGCGGGCGAGGGAAGAGGAAGTCCGGTCGGCACTGAGTACCGACGTGCTCGCGATGGCGGAGAGGCTCGGTTATGCCCGTGACGACCACTGGATCTGAGCTGAGCACCCACGGCGGCCCGGGGTGGGTCCCCCGCGTGGCGTCACACGTGGACGACGTCGCGGCCGGGAGTGTGTGGGCGCCGTGCGGGTACCGGTCGGAGACGGCCGCGCTGCGGTCCGTGCTGCTGGTCCGCCCGCCGGACAGCATCGCCGCGGTGCGACGCCCGGGGGCCTCGCTCATGCTCGGGCCGGTGGATCTGGCGGCGATGCGGGCCCAGTGCGACGCGCTCGCGGACCGCCTGCGGGGCCACGGCGTCGAGGTACACCTGACCTCCCCCGAGGCGACGCCGAACGTGGTGTTCGCGCGGGACCTGTTCTGGATGACCCCGGCCGGAGCGGTGGTGGCACGGATGGCGTCGGCGCAGCGGGCCGGTGAGGAACGGCATGCCGCGCTCGCGCTGGCCGGGGCAGGGTTCCCGATCCTGCGCACGGTGTCGGGCACCGCCGTGTTCGAGGGCGCCGACGCGCTGTGGATCGACCCGTCGACCGTGATCGTCGGTACCGGATTCCGCACGAACGACGCCGGCGCGGCCGAGGTCGCCTCGGCGGTCGCGGCACTGGGAGCGCGGGTGGTGACGGTGCCGCTGGCGCCGGGCGTACAGCACCTGCTGGGGACGGTGGTGTTCCTCGACCCGTCCACCGCCGTCGTCCACCGGGCCGCGACCTCGCCGCAGTTGGCGGCGCTCCTCGCGGAGTACGGCTATCGGGTGATCGCGCTGCCGCCGGACGAGGAACTGCTGGTGGGGCGCGGGATGAACCTGCTGGTACTCGCGCCGGGACGGGTGCTGATGCCCGCGGGCTGCCCGGGGATCCGCCGAACGCTGGAGCGGGCGGGCGTGGCGGTCGAGGAGATCGACGTCGGCGAGTATCTGTGGGCGGCCGGCGGGGTCGGCTGCGTGACCGGGGTGGTGCGCCGTGAGCACTGAGAGCCGACCGGTCACCGGGCCGGCTACTGAGCCGGGTACACCGTGGGGTCGTCCAGCGGCACCTTCAGCCAGGAGATCATCTGCCGGAGCTGGTGGTACGCCGCGAGCCGCTGCTCGTCGGAGTCGGCCTCCTCCGCGGCCGCGATCGGCTCCCACAGGCGCGGCACCATCACCGGCCCGAGTTCGAGCAGGCCGCCGCTGCCGCCGGTGGCCCACTTCGCCAGCACGTACCGGACGATCGCGCCGACCGGGATGTCCAGGTTCCGGGACATGCCGCGCACGGTCTCCAGCGGGTCGAGGAGCCCGTAGTCGACCACCTCGGCCTTGAAGTTGGCATGCGGGTCATCCGGTGGCCAGCACCGCTCCCACTGGCGCAGCCGAACCGCCGGCGTACCGGTCACGTCGTAGGCCAGGTCATCCATGTCGCCATCCATGCCGCCACCCTAAGGCGGCACCGAGCTTGTCCGACCGGGCAGGGATGAACACCGAAGTCAGGAAAGGAGAAACCAGTGAACGAGAACCTTCGTGAGGAGCGACTCGCCCTCGTTCCGGCCGACTCGGGCGCCGCGACCAGCGGCACCGCCACGGCCGACGACGAGGCGATCCGCCAGCAGCTGCGCAGCCTCGGCTACCGCATCTGACCGAACACCGCCCCGGTCCGCCCGCACGGGCGGGCCGGGGCGTCCCGAGCAGGGTCACCGTGCTGGTGGGCGGGGGTGTTGACCACCCGCCGGCGCGTTGTAGCGTGCGGCGACCTGGAGGCGGCATGGCTGAGACGACCAACCCGTTCGACGACGACAACGCACCGTTCTGGGTGCTGCGCAACGACGAGGACCAGCACTCCCTGTGGCCGGAGTTCGCTCCGGTGCCCGCCGGGTGGCACGTGGTGCACGGCCCGGACGGCCGGGCGGCGTGCCTGGCCTACGTCGAGGAGAACTGGACCGATCTGCGTCCGGCCTCCCTGCGCCGCGCCATGGACGACGCGACCGGGTGAGCTACCGGATGGATACGCGGTCTTCGCAGGGGCGGCGGCGTTGGACCGCTTCGTCACCCGCGTCGCCCGCGGGAACCTGGCGGCATGGCCGCATGGGGGCAGAACAGTGAGCCAGTCCGCACTTCCGTTTCCACGACCACGACCACGTTCACGGGAGAAGCGCGGGCGCGCGCTGATCGTGCAACAGGGCGCCTGGGACATGCCGAAGGAGTCGATGCCGCTCGCCGCCGGCTATCTGACAGCCGCGGCACGGGTCGATCCCCTGGTGGGACCCGAGTTCGACGTGGCGATACAGAACTTCCGCGGTGGAGAATCGCTCGGCTCGATGGCGCGCACGGTCTTCTCCGGTGTGGTGCCGGACGTGCTGGCGTTCTCGGTCCTCGGCTGGAACCTCAACCAGTTCGGCGCGCTCGCCGAGACCTACAAGTCGGTGCGCCCGGACGGCTGGGTCGTCTTCGGCGGAACGCACGTCGCCCACCAGGCGGAACGCGTCTTTAGGCGCTTCCCCGAGGTCGACGTCGTCGCCAACGGCGAGGGCGAGTTCACCTTCCGCGACCTGCTGCTCGCCGTCCTGGAGGAGAAGTCGCCGCACGATCTGGCCCAGGTGCCGGGAATCTCCTACCGCGACGAGGAAGGCACGATCCACACCACTGCCGAGGCACCGCGCATCGACGACCTGGACATCATTCCGTCACCCTTCCTCACGGGGGCCATCCCGCTGCTCGACCACCGTGGCCGGTTCCCCTACGACGTCGCGCTGATGGAGACCAACCGAGGCTGTCCGTACAAGTGCTCGTTCTGCTATTGGGGCGGCGCGGTCGGCCAGCGGATGCGCGACTTCTCCCGTGAGCGGCTGCGCGCGGAGCTCGACCTCTTCGGCTATCACCGGATTCCGACGGTGGTGCTGTGCGACTCCAACTTCGGCATGCGACAGCCGGACGCGGAGTTCGTCGAGGATCTCGTCAGGACACGCGAGAAATACGGGTTCCCGAAGTCGTTGGAGACGTCATGGGCGAAGAACAAGTCCAAGACGTTCCACGACATCATCCGCCGGATGAAGGCCGAGGGGTTCCAGAGCTCGTTCACCGTGGCGCTGCAGACACTGGACGACACGGCGTTGCGTGACATGGGCAGAAGCAACATGCGGCTCAACCAGTGGAAGGAGCTGGCGGCATGGCTCGCGGCGGAGGGGCTCGACGCCTACGCGGAGCTGATCTGGGGCGCGCCAGGTGAGACGGTCGACTCCTTCCTGGCGGGCTACGACCAACTGTCCGAACACGTGTCCCGTATCGCCGTTTACCCCCTGTTGCTGCTGCCCAACACGAACTACACGGAGAACCGCGAGGAGCACGGCTTCGTCACCGTCCGCGGCGACAGCGACGACTTTGAATACGTTCTCGCCAACCGCACCGTCACGGTCGCGGAGAACACGACGATGCAGCGGTTCATGTTCTGGGCCCGGATGATGAGCGAGAACATGTACTTCCGGCACATCTGGGTGCCGCTGCGGGAGCTCGCCGGGCTCACCCAGAGCGCCGTACTGCTGATCCTGTCGGACTGGTTCCAGGACTCGACCGACGCCGCCGTCGCCGAGTTGCTCGGCCACGGCCGCGAGTTCACCGACTCCGGCCTGGTCGTCGAGTCGCTGCACAAACTCTACGCCGACCCGCGGTTCGCGCCGGTCTTCCAGCGGTGGTGGGACGAGGCGATCCTGCCGAAGGCGCCCGAGCGGCACAGGCCTCTGCTCGACGAGATCTTCCGCTACGACAACGCGACCCGCCCGATCTACGCCGGCTCGGGCGCCGAGGACGCCGAGCTGTGCAGCATCGACGGCCTGCCGCACTACGTCCGCGGCGGCCAGCGGTTCCAGTACGCGATGCCGCACATTCTCGATGCCATCCGCACCGGCCGGCCGTTCGACGACGCACCCTCGCCGGTCGAACTCACGCTCGCGTACCGCGTCGGATTCGACGACTACCTCGACAACCACGAACTCGCGACCTACTACGCCGGTCGCTGCCTAGAGATCCGGTAGCCGACAGCGCCACGGACGAACGCTACGTGAGATCGCGGCCGCGGCTGCCGTCCCACGGTCGATGGCTCGTGGTCACCGGTCAGGATTCGACCTCGAATGCGAGTTCGTCGTAGCGGCGCTCCGCGATCTGCTCCCGAGACCCCGAGACGAGGGTGATGCAGTCCCCGCCGAAGACCGCGCTCTCCGGGATGGACATGAACAGGACGCTCCCCCGGTCCTCCAATGGATCGTGCCAGGCAGGAGAGAAGCCGCCGAGCTGAATGCCGTAGCCCCAGCGCACGGCGAGAACCGCCCCCATCTCCTCTATCAGGCTGTCCACGAGGCGGGCCCGCTCGGCGTCTCCCTCGGCGTAGTCGACCGCTTCCGCCACGTGCGACCGGTGGAGGGCGCCGGGCATGGTGGTTCCGGGCACCGCGTACAGCGGGAACGATTCGTCAGTGTTCAGGCCGCCCGGCTCCGCTTCCCGGGAGTGGCGTTCGACGGTTTCGGTCCCCACCGGCAGGTGGATGACGAAGCCTTCGTCCTGGTCCGTGACTTCGGCGAGGACGGCCACCTCGCCGTCGGTGGGAAAGTCGATGTCGAGGACGCCGGCGGGTATGGCCGCGCAGTCGACGGTCACCACGTGCGGCACGTACGCGGGCACGACCACATCCTCCGGCAGATGAGCGGGCCCGCCCGCCCGAGCGGCCGGAGCGGCGTTCATCCGCAGCTCTTCCGGCAGTTCCTCGTGGCGGCAGAGGTAGACGCAGGGGCGCAGGAGGCGGACGAACGCCTCGGTCACCGGCTCGGGTACGCCAAGGGCCCGCCCGGCATCGCGGACGCTTTCAGATGCGGTCGCAGTCATGGATGTCACCGTGCCATACCCCACTGACAGCACTGACACCACTGACACCACTGTGTGGTCGTCATCGCTACTGCCCTGCCCGGGCCGGACGCCTCAAGAACAGCATGAACCGCTCTCATCGGATGCGCGACGCCTCGGGTCCGCTTTCAGGTAGCTGGTGACTCGGCCGGAGCGGTCGTGGACGCGAGCGAGGTGTTGCCGCAACCGGATGTGCCGGAACTGGTACACGGCACCGGCCTGCCGGAGCACCCCTCGGCGATAGGCGTCATCCAGAAAGGCGGCGGTGTCCCACGGCAGCTTGCGCGTCAGCGGTAACCAGAACCGGGCCACCGTCACCCACTGCCCCCACGCCGTGAGTGCGAGCACGTACGTCGCGGAGCCGCCGAGCCCGCCGACCGCTCCCAGAAGCAGAGCCGTGTCCAACGGCCACACGACCGTCCAACGCAGCACCTGCTGGAGCAGGCCGACGACGACATGTCCGCAGACAGCGAGTCCGGCAGTGACAGCGGCAGCGAGCACGAGGAACTGCCGGGTGGCGGTTGCCCGGTTGACGGACAGCAGTCGCATCGGCGTGGCCGCGGCGGCGATGTCCACGGGTGCCTCGAAGGCCGCGAGGAGCCCGAAGGTCAAGCCGGCCGTCAGGCCGAAGATCAACCCCAGGATCAGCGTGTCCTGAATCGTCGCGCCGATCAGATCCGCGTGGGGGACTGTTCCGGCCAACGCCCGGGACATTGCGTTCGTCCAGCCGTGTGCGACCCCCAGCGCGGAGCCGCCCAGCACCCCTACTCCGAAGCGCGTGAGGATTTCACGAAGCGGCCTGTGCCCGTCCCGGGGGGCCACGGCCGCCAGCCGAAGACGTACCTGGGTCGGAACGGCCACGGCACGGCCCGCCGCGGCCAGGGCGCAGTGCGCGATACCGAAGACGACCGCAGAGCAGAGCCCGAACACCGCCACCTCGAGCTTCGCCGGCCTCTGCACGAAGGGCATGTACCCGATGGAAACGGCAAAAAGTATCACAAGCCAGTTGGCCGCGAACATGCACAGTCCGCCGAGCAGCGCGGTGTGCAGGACGCGCACCGGCAGCCGTACGGACGCGCCGAGGCGCCACCAGGCAAGGTCTCGACGCTCGTGGGCGCCGGTGGCCAGGCTGTGGGCGAGGTAGCCGAGCCAGCGTTCGGCTTGGTCGGGGTCGCGGTTGCGCTGACCGGGGGCGGGGGCGGCCCGTTCGCGGGTGCGGTGTCGGTAGACCGTGGGCACGAAGTTCGCCAACAGATGTTCCTCAAGGTGGCGCCCAGTGGGAAAGGTCGCGACGTCAAGCAGTTCGACGGGGTCGTTGCCGGGCACCTCGCTGTACATCGTCCGCGCCAGGGTGACCATCAGGGGCGTTCCCAGGACCTGTCCGAGCTGGATGCTCGCCGGGGTGTCACGGGCCCGCAGTTCGTCCAGGACGGCACCCCACACGCCGGTGGCACCGCGGTTGCCCAGAGAGTCGCCGAGGCGGTCGGTCCGGGGCAGGTACGCGGCCAGGTCTTCGACGGTCAGGTCGGCGAGTTCGACGCAGGCTGCCAGCACCAGAGGCGCGTGCACGTCGCGGACCGCTCGGGCGTACTCGTCCCGTCGGCTGGTCAGGACCACTGGGTGGGACGTGGCGTTGAGTGCTTCCAGCGCGGGGCCGCGCAGGGCTTCGGCGAGCTCGTCGAAGCCGTCCAGGACGGGCAGGATCAGATCGGAGTCGACGAGTTCGGCGGCCAGCGTCGCACCCTCGGGAGTCGTACGGGCCAGATGCGGGTGGTCCCGTAAAAGATGGTCGACCAGCAGGTCTCGCGGTGTGAGGGTCAGCGGGTCCCAGGATCCGATGCTGAGAATGACCGGCACCCGGAGGGCGGGGCTGGGGGCTGAGAGGAGTTCGAGGACGAACTTGATGGCCAGGATGGACTTGCCCGAGCCGGCGCGACCGAGAATGACCAGTCGCTGCGACTCGATACGACGACGGCCGCTACGTCTCCATCGTCACCAATATGTTGGTGACGATGGGCCAGCGCCCGGACGCGCAGCTACGGCAACTGCTGGACACGGCGCTGGGCGAGGACGCACCACAGCGCGACTGACGCCGGCACACAGCGTCCTCGCACCGTGTCCCCCTCACCCGCACCGTGGCACCACCGTCTGACGTGGCCGGTGTGCGCGTCGCGTCGGCCCCGTCTCCCGGGACGCGGCCGACGCGACGGGGGAGCGCACACCGGCCGCCCCTCCAGCACACGCCTTGCCGCGCACTCACTCCCCTTTCCTCTTGCCTACGAGCGCGCGCCCTCCAGCCCGGCTCTTCGTACGCCGGCGCTCGGTGTTCAGGCCCTCCTCCCCCATCCCCCGTGTCCCACGGCACCAAGGAGTTGACATGGCACACCGGTACCGGTGCGGCGAATGCAGGTTCGCCACCCGGTGGACCACCGAATCCGAGGTCGGCGATCTCGCGGCGGCCCACTACGCCGAGAACCACCCCGGTCTGGCACTCGGCGGCATCGTCGAGATCAACCAGAAGAACCCAAACTCCCTCAGGTTCCTCCAGATGCTCGGGATCGCGCTTCTCCTGCTCGTGATCGTCGCCACCTGCCGGCGGTAGGCGGCGTTGTCTTCCTCCGGCCTGCCGAGTCACTGCAGGCCAAGAGAGGTGCGGGGACGGCGATCGCCTCCCTGTTCCCCGAGCAACGGCAGCGGGTCGGCCACCGTTCGCGGGCCAGGTGGTGAATCCGCGCACGACGGGGCCGCACGTGGCGCCCGCCTCAGTTCGGTCCCGTGGTGACCGGGGGCGCCGCCGGCACCGCCAGGGGCCGGTGCCAGTTCCTCCGGTAATGGATCAGAGGCGTTTCGTCCAGGAGGGTGATGGCCTCCAGGCGGCCTATGAGGATGCTGTGGTCGCCTCCCGGGAGAACGTTCTCGCGCGTGCAGAGGAAGCGTGCCGCCACACCGGTCAGCCCTGGCAGCCCGCCCTCCAGCCGGGCGAGTTCCGCTTCCGCCTCCGCCCTGTCGTGCCGCGCGAACGCCTTTGCCACATGGGCCTGTTCGTGCGTGAGCACATTGACGAGGAAGCGGTCCGCCGTGGTGAAGACGTCATGGGCGCGGCCGGCCCGGTTGACGCAGACGAGAAGCAGCGGCGGATCCTCGGAGAGGCTGCACATCGCGCTCGCGGTGAAGGCGCGCGGTTTCCCGTCCTCGCGGCAGAGGGTGGTGACCACGGAAACGGGTGCGGCGACCCGCGCCATCGCCTCCCGGAACGCCTCCCGGGTCACAGGCGGGACGGATGGCGGCGCGGGATCCTCCGCCAGCACCGTACGAATCCGTCCGGCGATGCGCCGTGCGCGGGCATCCCCGTGCCCCTGGTCCGCGGTATCGGCCCTGAGGTGTGTCACGGGTGCCGCGGCACGTCCGGCCCACAGTTCGTCCGTGCAGCGTTCACACGCGGCGGACTCCTCGTGGCCCGCGATCACCGTGACCGGACACCGCAGCCGCGAGGGCCCGGCCGGATGACCGTAGGGACGGTAGCCGTCGTGGGGTTTGCGCGGGTCTGTGACATCGACGGCCCGGCCCTCCCCGGGGCACCGGCACTCCGCCGACGGACCAGCCGATACGAACAGGTGCCGCGGATCGCGGTGGCCGGCGGCCACCAGCGCATGCGCCAGGGCGTATCCGGTCTCGCCCCCGGGGCCGCAGTCGTAGACGGCGTAGTCCGCCTCGCCGAGCCGGCGCGCCGCACGGGCCGCCAGACCGTCGATGTCCTCACCCGGGATCATGTGCGGCCCGTCGCGGTGTCCGGCCGGTTCCGTCGTCAGGATCTCGGTCCCGGTGCCCAGGGCGTCCAGCACCCGTCGGCAGACGTGCGGGACCTGCTCGTCCCGGCAGGGAATCCACAGGAGCTTCCCGGCCGGCGGCTCCACGTCTTCGGTCCGTTGCGGCTTCACGGCTGATGCTCCTGACTCCCGGCAAGGCTGACGCGGTGGGAAGGGATTTCACGGCCCCCACGGCATGTCACGGCATCACGAGAGGTCCGCCCAGAATGAAGCGGTCGAGAGGCTCGGCCATGGCGCTCCTGGCCGGCGGGTGAAGCGCCAGGGCACGGGCCGACATGAAGTACGTCGTACTGAAGCCGCTGATCATGTACGACCCGCCGCCGAGCAGCTCGGTGGCGTGCGCGGCTATGCGCGCGACGGTGCGCTGTGCGGAGTACCGCACGTACAGCGCACGGGCGACGCCCTGCGGATCGTCGTCCTCCTGCGTCACCGCACGGGCCACGGCTTCCAGCGAGGCCATGGCGGTCTCCAGATCGCCGACGAGCTCGATCCGCTCCGCGGCGGAACCGCGACGCTGCTCGATCACCGCCTCGACCAGCCCGCTGGCCACCCCGATGTAGCTGGCCGAGACCATCAGCTCGAAGATGTGAAAGACCATCGCGAGCGCGGCGTTCAGGGTCTGGGGGTCGCCCAGGGACGATATGTGGCCGTCCGGCACATCGACGTCGGTCAGCACCACCTCACGGGTTTCGGACCCCGGCAGCACCTGCGCGTCCCCGAGCGGCCGTACCTCGATCCCCTCGGCACCGGCCGGGATGATCGCGAGGGCCATCTCCTTCTCGCCCGTGTCCGGCGACGTCACCATGACACTGGCCGTGAGGAAGTCCATCGACTCCGCGAGGCTGCAAGGCTTCTTCGCCCCGTTGAGGCGCCACCCGTCGCCGTGGCGCTCGGCCCTCAACATCGGTACGAGGATGCTGGCGGCCGGCTTGCCCTCACCGAAGCCTGACGCAAGGTACAGCTTGTTGTCCACGACCGCGGTGAGCAGTTCCTCCGTGGCGGGGCACGGCGGCATCGCCATGACCGTGCAGTGGTGCATGTTCGCGGCCAGGGCCAGGGACGGGGACCGCGCGCCCAGCAGCCGCTGGACGTGCAGGCCCTCCGTCAAGGAGGCCGCGAGCCCGCCGTATTTCCCGGGGACCATGAGAGCGGGCCCGCCGAACTCCCGGAATATGTCGAGTCCGGGGGACTTTCCGGACTCCAGCTCGGCTACAGGGACCTCGCGGAGCCTCTGATCGAGGCCGGGGAACAGGCGTTCAGCAGTGGACATTTCCCCGACCATGAAGTTCATGGACACGTATGCACCTCTCTACGTGGCATCGTGCGACGGCCCGCCGCCGTCAATGAATTCCGCGAGCCGCTCGGTGAGCCAGTCCGGCTCGTCGAGCGAGACGAAGGCACGCGATTTCTCGGCGATGGCGACCGAGCTCCGAGAAAAGCAGCCGGCCAGCTTCTCCGCGTGACCGAACGGGAAAAGGGGGTCCTTCCGCGACCAGACGATGAGGACGGGCCCCTTGAACCGGTGCAGTTCCTCCGCCACCGCTTTGGTGACCGCCGGCCGCAACCCGTCCAGCAACTTGACGAAATCCCGCTGCACACCGCGGTTGCTCGGCAGTTCACCCAGCATCTCGTCGATACGGTCCGTCGGGACCTTGTTGCGCGCCACCACCGCCATCAACGCCCGCTTGGCGAGGCCCAGCCTCAGCGCCCGCGCCACCACGCCGACGGTGCCGGGGATCCCGAGCAGTGCGCGCATGGGGACAAGGAGTTTCGGGGGGCAGTTGTCGAAGGCGTCCGAGGGGAGGAGCACCAGCCGCTCGAAGAGTTCCGGTTCCCGCGCCACGGCGATCTGGGCGATCGCCCCGCCGGTGTCGTTGCCCACCAGCACAATGGGCCCGGGAAGCTCCCGCGCGATGTCCAGGACACGCGCCGCATGCGCTTCCAAGGAGCAGTCCGCATCCGGGTCCAGGGGGGTGCGGTGCCCGCCTAAGGGCAGGTCGGGCAGCACCATGTGGCACCGGTCGCGCAGTCCCGCGATCAGCGGGTCCCACACGTGCCCGTTGACCATCAGGCCATGTACGAACAGGACGGTCCTGCCCTGCCCGACACGTCGGAGGTCGATCCGGCCGCCGGCCGTCTCCACCCTGGTGGTCTCGGTTGTCATTTCGGACACCTTCCCTTTCAGGCCGCCCTTGCGGGCGAGCCCTTTACTGTGAGCACCTCGATGTCGTAGACGAATGCCTTGTCGTCGTGAGTGAGCGACGTACTGAGCGCCTCGTCCCGGAACAACGTGGAGCGTGCTTCTTCAGGCACCTGGTGTTTCGCCAGAAAATTCCGGTAGCACACCCGCCCGCCGGGCCTGCCGGCACGAGCGATGTTCCGCATGATCTGGTCGAAACCGTCCTGGGGGATACAGCTTGTCACATCGGACAGGGAGAACTTGTCCAACGATCCGTCAGGAGCCTTCTGTATGTACTCGATGAGGTTCCCCGTCACGATCTCGACTTTCGTCGGAGCGGAGCGGATCGCCTCGTAGTTCTCCCGCAGCAGGTAGTGCGGCAGGGTGCCGCGGTGCGGATAGCGTCCCAGGAACGTGAACGCGAGCCAGTGGTTGTCCTTGGCGAGATGGTTCATGAACGTGTGGTGAACGCGCTCGAGTATGTAGCCACCCACGGAGTCCACATCGATCGTGATGCGGTAACCGGGGTCGTTCAGGACGAACTTGAGGATACGCTCGGAGAAGCCGTGGCGGACCAGGGTCCGCCACATGACGCCGTCGATCCTCCGCTGGTAGATGGCTCTCTGCTCCTCCAGCGTCTGCGCCGAGAACAGATCGCGCATGGCGCGGCCGTACAGGAGCCGCATCGAGGGGGCGACCACGCGCTTGTAGAACTTCTCGTGTCGGCCCGACAGGACCAGGCCCCGCCGGACCTCCTTGCGGTGCCGTGAGAAGTAGCGGAACGCCGCGGGACTGATCTTGCCCTGGAGCTGTACGAACAGCCGCCACCGGTCCGGACAGGGATCGATCCCGAGAAGGGCGAGGAGCGAGTCGTAGTCGAAGTGCCTGATCGCCGCCAGTTTCACTTCGAGCAGGTAGTTCTGGCCGGGGGCCATGTCCACCGAGATGACCGACCGGGGGTGGTTCGCGACCAGGCTCAGGGTGCGGCAGCCACTGCCCGTGACACTCAGCACGTCCTCACCCGCCGAGACGTCCAGGGCCCGCATCTCGGAGTCGGAGTCCTCGTCGCACGTGCTGTACAGAATCCACTTCTCTGAGCCCTTCGAGCTCATGGTCACCATCCTCATCGAGCGTACTGAACCTGGTACGGCGGCCGCGGAACGGCCGACGAAGGCATCCGGGCCGAAAGGGGTGCGGCCCGGAACCCCGTTGCGCGGTGCGCGGCGCCCCGGCGGAGCAGGGCGCCGCGGGCACTCACGTCATGAAGAAGCCGTCATTCGCCATGTCCGCCACA
Source organism: Streptomyces sp. CNB091 (assembly GCF_000377965.1). Taxonomy (NCBI): domain Bacteria; kingdom Bacillati; phylum Actinomycetota; class Actinomycetes; order Kitasatosporales; family Streptomycetaceae; genus Streptomyces; species Streptomyces sp. CNB091. The sequence continues at coordinate 363,491 of NZ_KB898990.1, read as the reverse complement.
CTGAGGTCGAAGGCCTTGCTCGTGGCGGCCAGGTCCTCGTCCGTATGTGCGGTGCTGAGCAGGAAGCTGTGCAACTCGGGCATGTACACGCCGTGCTGTCGCATGTAGTAGGCGAGCGCGATGGTGGCCTTGAAGTTGCTGCCGGCCATCCGCTCCCGGTAGATGCCCGCCGACCGGTGGCTGAAGTTGATCGAGAAGATCGAGTTGCGGGCGTTGATACGGCAGGAGATACCGCGTTTGCCGGTGCTCTCGGCGAACGCGTCCCGCAGCCATCGCGTCTTGGTCTCCAGCTCCTTGTACAGATGCTGGTTCGCACGCAGATGGGTGAGCACCGCCGTACCCGCCCGGCATGTCAGCGAGTTGCCGCTGAGCGTGCCGCCGGCGAAGGCCTTCTGCTCGTAGTCGAGGAAGGGGTCCTCGGAGCTCCTGCACATCTCCACCAGTGCGGCGCGTCCCACCACCGCACCACAGGGCAGGCCACCGCCGATGATCTTTCCCAGGCAGGTGAGGTCGGGCTCGATCCCGGCCATCGTCTGGGCCCCGCCGTACTCCACCCGGAATCCCGTGACGACCTCGTCGAACACCAGGGGAACGCCCGTCTCGGTGCACACCTTCCGCAGCGCGGCGAGGAATTCCAGGTCGAACGTCGTCGTCGAGGACGGCATCGGCTCCGCGATGACGCAGGCGAGCTCGTCGGCGTGCTCGCGCAGCCGCTCCAGACCGCCTATGTCCCCGTACTGGAGCACCATCGTGTTCTCCACGACGTCCGCGTTCGAGCCGAGGGTTCCGGCTATCGGCTCGGGTGCGTGCTTGTTTCCGGTGAAGCGGAACCAGGAGCTGACCATGCCCTGGTCCGAGAAGCCGTGGTAGTGGCCCTCGAACTTGGCCACGACCTTGCGCTTGCGGGCCGCGCGGCACAGCCGTATCGCCAGGAGTACGGCCTCGGTGCCGGAGTTGCACAGCAGTGCCCGGTCCGCCGCCGGGAAGGCGTCGACGAGCATTTCGGCCAGCTCCACCTCGGGCTCGTGGCCTATCCCGTTCACCAGGCCGGCCGCCACACCCGAGGTGATCGCCTCGTTGACCACCGGATGCGAGTAGCCGAGGATGTGCGGCCCGTACCCGCCGGAGAGGTCCACGTACTCATTGCCGTCGACGTCCCGGACCCGGCCGGCCTGGGCTTCCTTGACGAAGATCGGGTAGGTGCTGGGGAAGAAGTAGCGGTGGATATGGGTCGGCGCGACGAGCGAACGGTCCGCCCGGTCCCGCATCTTGAGGGAGCCCGGGATCTGGAGCGTGAACTGCTCGTCGAACCGTTCGCGCACCGCCTTGCTCATGTAGGGCGAGTACCGGTCCGTGAACTTGCGGGCGTTCTCCCAGATGTTGATCTCCGGGTCCAGCTGTGTGGCGAACCCCTCGCACGACAGGAAGACCAGCTCGACCTTGGTGAAACTGGTGGTGTACCGGGCGCCGTACTTCCGCAGGATGTCGCTGACGTCCCGGAAGTAGCTGATCGTCGACCACCGGTTCGAGGCGGTGTCGAAGTGGTGCTCCAGTGCCGCCACGAGTTCGGAGCGGTACTCGGCCCAGTTCTCGCGCAGCTGCTCGCCGCCGGTGACGAAGTGGGCGGTGAACCGCTCCACGGCGATGTCCCACTCCTTGCGGGTACACGCGTAGTAGAAGGACGACAGGCCCCACTTCTCGTCCTCGGTCAGTTCGACCGTGATCCCGAAGTCGAGCAGGATCAGGTCGCCCTCCTCGGAGAAGAGGATGTTCCCGGGGTGCGGGTCTCCGTGGGACAGGCCGTGCATGTACAGCATCGTGTAGATCGTGTCCTGCAGGCGCCGGGCCAGCTGCGCCGCCGGCAGCCGCACCTGGTGGGCGGCGTTCCCGCGGATGCCTTCCATGAACTCCATGGTGAGCATGCGCGGGGTCACCAGATCGGGAATCACGCGCGGCACCCGTACGTAGGGATGGCCCTGGAAGTTCCGGTACACCTCCTTCTGCCGAACCGCTTCCTGCAGCATGTCGGCCTGGGAGCGGAACAGCGAGGCGACCTCGGTGAAGCGCCGCAGACCGTCCGAGGCGGCCACGACCGGGACCACCTTCTCGGCGAGGCGGACGCCCCGGCCCATGATGCGCAGATTCTGCTCGATGTGCTCGGGAACGCCTTCCTTCACCAGCTTCACGGCGACCTGCTGGCCGTCCAGCAGCCGGGCCCGGTGCACCTGGGCGACCGAACCGCTGGCCACCGGTTCGAGGTCGAACTCCCGGAAGACGCTGTTCATGGGCGCGCGCAGTTCCCGTGTGACGACGGCATGGGTGGTGGCCGCGTCCATGTGCGGAGCGTCGTCCTGGAGTGTGCGGAGCTTGTCGGCCCACTCGGCGGGGACCAGGTCCGACCGTGTGGCGAGCAGCTGGCCCAGCTTCATGTAGATCGGCCCTGCCTCCACGAGGCAGTCCAGCAGCCGCTCGGCCTCCTCGGCCCGCAGCTCGTCGCGGTTGGACCGGAAGCGCGATACGGCGTACCCGAAACCGTGCCCCAACGCGTTGCCGACGGACTTCAGCGGTGTGCCCATTTTTTCGTCCTCCGGTCAGTAAACGAATGAGAAGGCGCTGAAGGACATGCCGGCGCTTCCGACCCAGCCGATCGCGCGGTCTCCCCGGCTCAGGCGCCCCTCGCCCACCGCGGTGGCGATGGCGGTCGGCACCGAGGCCGAGACGATGTTCCCGGTGTCCTGGAAGACGTGGTAGATCTGGTCGCGCAGGCCGACGGTGTCCGCCATCTCCTGCCAGAACCGTTTCGACGAGGCGTGCGTGAAGACCGCCGTGACCTCGTCCACCGGTGCGTCGAGGCGCTTGAACACCTCCATGGCCTCGATGCGGGCGGCCTCGTGCAGGTCGAATCCGAAGGAGGTGAACCGGCCGACCCCGTTCTTGGCCACCTTCTCCGACGGCAGGGAGAAGTCCGCGTAGCCCGCCATGGGGATGTTGCACAGCTCCGCCAGGTCCGGGCGAGACGAGAACTCGAAGGACCAGGGAGTCTCCCCTTCCGCGGTCAGGATCGTCGCGGACGCGGCCTCGCCGAGGGTGTAGGCGGGAAAGCTCCAGGTGATCTCGTCAGCGTGTCGCAGGGTGAACACGTCCGGGTAGACGGCCCCGCCCGGCCGCATGTTGAACTCGGCGTTGACGAGCATCGCCGTGCGGCACGCCCCCGAGGCGAACAGGCCCTCGGCCAGCTGGACCGCCCGCGTCCAGCTCATGCACGCGTCCAGGACGTCGAAGCACTGGGCCCGCTTGATGCCCAGGGCCGCTGCCGCGTGGTAGGCGCCGCCCGGCTCCAGGAACCCCCTGCCGATGCCGGTGTAGATGACGACATCGATGCTCTCGCGCGCCATTCCCGCCTCGTCGAGGGCCTGTTCGGCCGCGCGTACCAGCAGGTCGATCGGACGCTCCTGCTCGGTGGCCCACAGGCGGGCCTCGGATCCCGAGTAGGCGAGCCAGAAGCTGATCTTCCGGAGTGCGTCCTCCATATCGCCCTCGAAGCCGGCGGTGCTGTGCTCACGGACCAGGTCGAGGATGTCGTCGTTGGTGACGCGTCGGGACGGCAGGGCGGCGGAGACGGCGGCGATCCTCATCGGTTCACCCCCGCACCCGTGGTGTCCGCGGTGGGACGGGCCAGCCGGTCCGCGACCAGGCCGGCCAGCGCGTCGATCGACTCCGATTCCCACATCGACTCCGGTGGCAGCCGGAGTCCGCTCCAGTCCTCAAGGCCCTGGTGCAGTTCCAGCATGTGCCGTGAGGTGACGGCGTGGGCGGACAGCGGCAGTCGCGCGTCCACGTCCCCCTGTCCGTCCAGCACCCGTTCGACGATCCAGCTCTCGATGTACGTACGGCAGCCGAGGCGGAGCGCGTCGGCGGCGGAAGCGGCGGGCGCCGGGGCGGGCCGCGCGGACGGTGTGCCGTCGGAACCGGCCGCGCCCGCGTCGACACGGGCGAGAACGGCGATGCGGTCCTCCAGGACGTCGGCCTTGCACCGCGTCCGCTGGATCTTCCCGCTCGTGGTGACGGGGACGGAGCCCGCGCTGGTGATGAGGACCGAGGCGCCGATCTCATGGCGGCGCCAGACCTCGTCACGGATCACAACGGCGACCTCCTCGGCGCTGCCCTCCGCGCGGGGGGCGCACTCCGCCACCACCACGACGCTCTCGTGTCCGTCCTTCCGTACGCTGAACGCCGCGGTGCGGCCACGCCGGACGGCGGCGTGGCTCTCCTCGACGGTCAGTTCGATGTCCTGGGGGTAGTGATTGACGCCGTCGATGATGACCAGGTCCTTGAGTCGTCCGCAGATGTAGAGCTCCCCGTGGTGGAGGAAGCCCAGATCGCCGGTCCGGAGGTACGTGTCGGTGTCGTCGCCCTCGATGCGGGCTCCGAAGGTCTGCTCGCTCTCCTCCGGCCGTCCCCAGTAACCGCGGGCCACGGTCGGGCCGTTCACCCAGACCTCGCCGGCATGGCCGTCGGGGAGACGGCGACGCGTCTCCGGCTCGACGATGGCGACCCGGGTGTCCGGCACGGTCGTCCCGCACGAGACGAGGGGGCGTACGGCGTCGTCGGAGGGCAGTTCGGTGATGGGGGCACCTATGGTGATCTTGTCGAAGGTCCCCCACGAGGTGTCGGCGCCGGGCACTTTGTTGGTGACCTTCAGAGTCGCCTCCGCAAGGCCGTAGGAGGGGCACAGTGCCTCGGGCTTGAGGCCGTACGCGGTGAACGTCCGGCTGAACCGCCGGTGCGTGTCGGACTGCACGGGCTCGGCGCCGTTGCCGACCGTGATGAGCGAGCTGAGGTCCAGTCCCGCCCGCTGCTCCTCGGTGGTTCCGTCGACGCAGAGGTCGTACGCGAAGTTCGGCGCCCCGGTGTGCGTTCCGTGGTACCGCGAGATCGCCTGAAGCCATCGGACCGGGCGGCGCACGAAGGTCGTCGGTGCCATCAGTACGGAGTGGCAGCCGGCGTAGACGGGAAGCAGGACCGAGCCGATCTGCCCGTAGTCGTGGAAGTGCGGCAGCCACGACACCCACCGGCTGGTGCCGTCGACCTGCCAGGAAAGGGCTGCCTCGGCGCACTGGACCACGGCGTTGCGGTGGTCGATGACCACGCCCTTGGGGGAGGAGGTGGAGCCTGAGGTGTACTGCAGATAGGCGATGCCGTCCGGGGAGATGTCAGGTTCGGGCAGCGGGGGAAGGTCGCCCCCGAGCTCGTCCGTGGCCAGCCAGGGCAGGCCCGCGACCCGTGTGTCCGAGGCGAACAAGGACTTCCGCCGCACCCCCTGCCCTGTGGTCAGCACCGCGCCGGCCGCGCAGTCCCGCGCAATCGCCTCCACCGTCGGAGCCGTTCGCTGCTGCGGGACGTAGAGGGGGACGGCGATGATTCCGGCGTACAGGCAACCGAAGAATGTGACGATGTAGTCGAGGCCCGCCGGGTAGAGCAGCAGAACGCGGTCGCCGGGCGCAACGGCCTCCCGCAGCCGGCCGGCCAGAGCTCGGGCCCGGTCGTGCAGCTCCGCGTACGTCAGCGCACCCACGACATCGAGGTCGCCCTCAAGGAATGTGAACGCCGGCTCGTGCGGCTTCTCGTGTGCACGCCTCAGCAGAACGCGGACGAAGTCGGTTTCCGTTACAGATTCCACTTGGTTCCTCAATCTGAGGGCTACTAGTGAAGTTACCCGTCGGCTACAACCAGCCGACCGCCGATACATGCGGATTCGCACTGGAGGAAATGAGCGGGGTGAAGACAGGGTTTCTGCGGCCTCCACGCCAAAATTGGGTCCCCGCCCTTCCGTTCAGGGGACGCGGCCCGATGGCGCCAACGTTGTGATCCATGAGGCTGCCACAGGCCGACGTGCACAGACAATGACAACAGTCCGAAGAGATCTCCGGGAGAGCTTCCTAATGAGGGAAGCCGCACGGTGAATCCCCGTTGGCCCGCGGTTCGCGAAATGCCACGCCGGCACGGCCGCGGACCGGCCGACTCAGCTGGTCCGCCCGGCAGGCGGCCACCATTGCTCCCCACCCCATTACGGCCTTCCCGCTTTCCTCTCCCCCGGCAAATCCGGTACGAGAGACTCCGGTTATCGCGGCCCTCGCCACTCGGCCCGGGATTACTGCCCGGTACCCCGGCAGCCCAAAGGTTTGGGTACCAGAATTTCCTCACCTCCGAAGCAAGGAACCAGGAATTTCCGACTCCTGTTCTTGCTCGCACAAGCCGCCCGATGGAAGGATCATGGCGCTCTGGTCCACCTTTCCCCGCCCGGCACGAGAGGCGTCACGACTTCCGTTGGCCACGGCTTGTTCCAGGCCTGAGCACGCGGTCGACGCCCCCTCGATCAACGGACCGAGGGCCCACTCGTCCAGTGCCACGACCCCCCTGTGCCGACGTCGGTGGAGCCGTCCTCCCCGCCCGCCGCCACTTCCTCTTCGTCCCTCAGGACCACGGAGTCATCTGGTATGACCTACGCATCCCCACGTGCCGCCGTTCTGGCCGGCATCGGATCCTGGATACCGCCCGACATACTGACCAACGCGCAACTGGCGTCGCGGCTCGACACCAGCGACGAATGGATCCGCTCCCGAACAGGCATCGCGAGTCGCCACCGTGTCACGGCGGGTACGTCGACCTCGGACCTCGCCGTCGAGGCCGGCCGTCGCGCGCTGAAGTCCTCGGGATCGGACGCGGCCGACGCCCTGGTGCTGGCGACGTCCACACCGGACGAGCTCTGCCCGGCGACAGCGCCGTCCGTGGCGTCCCGGCTGGGCCTGGGCCAGGTCGCCGCCTTCGATGTATCCGCCGTCTGCGCGGGGTTCGTCTACGGCCTGGGCACGGCCGCCGGTCTCATCGCCGCCGGCATCGCCGAGCGGGTTCTGCTGATCGGCGCCGAGGCGTTCACCAGTCTCGTCGACCCCGACGACCGCACCACCGCCGCGATCTTCGGAGACGGCGCGGGGGCCGTCGTGCTGAGGGCCGGCCGGCCGGACGAGCCGGGAGCGATCACCTCCCTCGTGCTCGGCAGCGACGGCAGCGGAAGCGAGCTCCTGCACGTGCCCGCCGGAGGCGCCCGCCGACGCGTGCCCGCCGAAGGGGACTCCCGGTTCCTGCAGTTGCAGGGCCGGGAGATCTTCCGCCACGCGGTACGGCACATGGCGTCCTCCTGCCGCGAGGCGACGGCGAGGGCGGGCTGGGAGCTCTCGGACGTCGACCGGCTGGTGGCCCATCAGGCCAATGCCCGGATCACCGCGTCGCTGGGCGGCACACTCGGCATTCCGCCCGAGAAGGTGGCCTCCAACATCGCGCACATGGGCAACACCGCCGCCGCATCGGTGCCGGTACTGCTCGACGAGGACAACGCCGACGGCGGTCTGACCCCCGGCCAACGGGTACTGATCACGGCCTTCGGCGGCGGGCTCGCCTGGGGTGCGGCCACGCTCGTCTGGCCCTCGCTGGACAGCGTCGGCTGATCCGGGCCACCCGGCCGGGCCGCACGCTCACGATTTCACCGACACAACGGTCAAGGAGCTGACATGAACGGTTTTGAGGCGCTCAAGAAGATCTTGATTGACGAACTCAAGGTCTCCTCCGATCTGATACGGCCGGAGGCGACCCTGGAGGAGGTCGAGTTCGACTCCCTCACCCTGGTGGAGCTGACCGTCATCCTCGAACGCGATCTGGATGTGGACATCCAGGACCACGAGCTGCGCGACCTGGCGACCCTCGCCGACGTGGGCCGGCTGGTGGAGGACCGGGCAGCCCAGGGCGCGGTATGACGCTGCCGACCGACATCGCGGTCACCGGCCTCGGGCTCGTCACCCCGGCCGGGGTCGGCGTCGGGCACAACTGGGCGGCAGTGCGCGCGGCCCGAGGGACCGAGGCCGCCCTCGACCCCGAACTGAAGGGCATGCCGGTCGAGCTGTCCTGCCGGGTCCCCGGCTTCGATCCCGATCGTCTGCTGGGCGGCCAGAGGGCCCGCCGCCTCGACCGCTTCGTCCAGTTCGCCCTGGTCGCCGCCCGTGAGGCCCTGGCCGACTCCGGTCTGGACCCCGCCGGCTGGGACGGCGCCCGGGTGGGCGTGGTCCTGGGAAGTGCCGCGGGCGGCATCCACACCTACGAGCAGCAGCACGAGGTGCTCCTCGGCCAGAAGCCCCAGCGCGTGACACCGCTGCTGCTCGCCATGCATCTGCCGAACATGCTGGCCGGACAGGTGGCGATCGAGTTCGGCGCCACGGGCCCGAATCTCGTGGTGGCCACGGCCTGCGCCTCCGGCAGCACCGCCGTGGCCACCGCCTGCGACCTGCTGACGCTCGGGCGGTGCGATGTCGTCCTGGCCGGAGGCAGCGAGGCGATGATCACGCCGCTGGCGATGTCGGGCTTCGCCAATATGGGAGCCCTGTCCCGGCGCAGCGAACACCCCGAAGGGGCCTCGCGCCCCTTCGACCGCGAACGCGACGGCTTCGTCGCCGGCGAGGGCGCCGGACTCCTCGTCCTCGAACGCACCGCGGACGCGCGTGCCAGGAGTGCTCGCGTCCGCGCCCGGATCCTCGGCCACGGAACGAGCGCGGACGCCCATCACATCACCGCACCCCATCCCGAAGGACGCGGTCTGGAACAGGCCATGCGCCAGGCACTGGCCGACGCCGGCGCCACGCCGGGCGACGTCTCGTACATCAACGCGCACGGCACGTCCACGCCGCTCAACGACCTCGCGGAGGCGAGGACGCTGCGCAGAGTCGTTTCCGGCGGGCCGTTCGTCAGCTCCACCAAGGGGGTCACCGGACATCTCCTCGGTGCCGCGGGAGCGGTCGAAGCCGCCTACACGGTGCTCACCGTCGAGGAGGGCGTCATCCCTCCGACGGCCAATCTCACGGACCTGGACCCGGAGATCGACATCAACGCGGTCACGGCCCCGACGGCCCACCAGGTCGGCCTCGCGCTGAGCAACTCGATGGGCTTCGGCGGTCAGAACACCGTTCTGGCCTTCAGCCGCGTGTGACCGTGCGGTTCCTCGTGGCGCCGAACATCCCGCTTGTTCGCGGGGGACGTGGGCTCCGGCAGCGTACCGAACCGCTGCCGGAGCCCACGCGCCCCGGTCACGCGCCTGCCCGGCGCTTCGTTCAGCCGGCGAGGAAAGGCGCGTCCACGCCGTCCAGCGCGCGTGCGCAGTGGCAAACGCGGTCCTCGGGAAGCCCCGCCACGGTGGCCAGGACCAGATCGCGCAGGCGCCCGAGATTGCGGGAGAAGACCTCGTAGACGTCCTCCTGGGCCACGCTCTCCTCGGCGTCGAGTCCCGCGTCCAGATCCGTCACCAGCGCCACCGACGTGTAGCACAGGGCCAGTTCGCGGGCGAGGGACGCCTCCGGCATCCCCGTCATGTTCACCAGCGACCACCCCTGCGCCGCGTACCACTGGGACTCGGCGCGGCTGGAGAAGCGCGGACCCTCGATCACGACCATCGCTTCCCCGTCGACGAGCGGCTCGCCGCCGCTCTCGGCCCCCGCCTTGAGCACGGCGGCCCGGCCCGCGGCGCAGTAGGGGTCCGCGAACGACACATGGGAGACGACGTCGTCGAAAAAGGTCGCGGGCCGGCCCGCCGTACGGTCCACCACCTGATCCGGGACGACGACGGTGCCCGGCCCGAATTCGCGGCGCAGCGATCCCACGGCGCAGGGGGCGATGATCTGCCGTACGCCGAGGGAGCGCAACGCCCAGATGTTCGCCCGGTAGTTGATGCGGTGAGGCGGGAGGGAGTGGTCGCGGCCGTGCCGGGGCAGGAAGGCGACCCGCCGGCCGCCGACCGTGCCCACCGTCACGGCGTCGGCCGGGTCTCCGTACGGGGTGGACACGGTGACTTCCGTGGCGTCGGACAGCAGGGCGTAGAACCCGGTGCCACCGATCACTCCGATCTCGGCACGAGCGAGGGCATCACTAGCGGTGTTCATGCGGAGGGCACCTTTCCGGTGTTCTTCTCAGGGGTACGGTCGGAGTCCTTCGCCGGCCGCACGCTCAGGGCGGTCAGGGCCGGCACCGTGACGTGATCGGGCACACCGGAGCCGCGCGGATCGTCGTCCCTGCGGACGCCGACGCTGTGCCATCCCGCTGCGGTGGCGGCGTCCAGTTCGGCCCCGCTGTCGCTCAGAAAGACACACGTCCCGGCCGGAACCCCGATCATGTCCCGGATCCGCCGGTACGAGTCCGGGGCATTCTTGGGGCCCGCGGTCTCCAGGTCGAAGCGGCCGTCCAGCAGAACGGACAGGTCCCCGAACTCGGTGTGGCGAAACCAGTCGAGCTGGGCCTCCGCGGATCCGGAGGAGTACGTATAGAGGCTGATGCCGTCGGCCCGCCACCTGCGCAGCACCTCGGGCACCTCCGGGTACACATGCCCGTGCAAGGAGCCCGCCGCATAGCCTTCGGCCCAGATCCAGCCCTGGACCCTCTTGAGCGGGGCGGCCTTGACGTCCGCGTCCGACCAGGCTGCCAGTTGCGCCGCCGCGTCCGCGATGCCGAGTCCGGGGCGTCCCGACTCCTGCCGTATGTCGGCCAGCAGGTCCTTCAGGCGGGGGTCGTCCCGGTGCTCGTGGAGCCAGCCGGACAGCCTCTGTCGCGCGTAGGGGAACAGCACGCCCCGCACATGCGCCAGCGAGCCCGTGGTGCCCTCGATGTCGAGCACCACCGCGTTCGCGCGGAGACTGGTCACAGGGCGGTTCCCATCAGCTCGTCCAGCCGGGGGAAACGGTCGGCGATCGGCGCTCCGGTGAAGTCCCCCACCCAGCCGTCCTCCTCCTGGAAGAAGCGGATGGCCGCGAAGTCGGGGCGCTCCCCCATGTCGAACCAGTGGCGCACACCGGCAGGCACCGACAGCAGGTCTCCGGCCTCGCACAGGACGGCGAGAACATGCGTGTCCAGGTGCAGGGTGAACAGGCCGCGGCCGTGCGCGAAGAAGCGGACCTCGTCCTCACTGTGCTGGTGCTCCTCCAGGAAGGTCGTACGGGCCTTCGCTGCCCGTTCGCGCCATTCCTCGGTGGGGGCGGGATGCAGCCGGGCCACGTCGACGAGCTTCATGGAATCGCGGTCGCACACCTCTGCGATCTTGTCGCTGTACAGGTCCAGCAGGGCCTGATCGTCCAGCCCCGGCGTGTCGCCGGTCCGGAGCGGCCAGCGCCGCAACGTGACGCCGTGAGCGTCGAGTTCGCTGATGACGCGCTCGTCGTCACGGGTTCGCAGCAGCACCGTCTCCGGTGCGTCGTCCGGCATGATCTGCAGGAGAGTCACGTCGAATCTTCCTTTCGCATGGGGCGTTACGCGGCCGGACGGGTCGTGTCCGGCTCACCGGTGAGCAACAGCAGTTGGCACATGGCCTCGACGCACTCCAGACGGTTGCGCGCCTGCTGCAGATCGCAGCCCCAGACCGTCACCCCGTGGTCCGCCAGGAGAAGCACCGGCGGCGACTCGGGGCGGTCGGACAGATACGCGGCCACGTCGTCGGCGATACGGGCGACGTCCGGCCAGTTGGGGAAGATGGGCAGATCGGCGTGGGTGGAGTCCTTGAGACCTAGCCCCTTGAGCAGTTCGAGGTCCTTGAGGGCCAGCCAGGAGAGCCGGTCGGCCGCGCCCAGCCGCCGGGCCAGGGCCGTGGCATACGGTGAGTGCACGTGCACGACGGCGTTCGCATCCACCGAGCGGTAGACGGCCGCGTGGATGGCGGTCTCGGCGGACGGACGCGGTCCGTCCCCGACAGGCAGGACGGGCCGCCCGGTGCCGGCGTCCACCAGCACCATGTCGGCCGGTCCGAGGGAGCCCTTGGCGAAACCGCTGCCCGTGATGAGCGCTTGGGAGGGCTGTCCGGGCAGCCGCACCGAGAGGTTGCCCGAGGTCCCCGGCATCCAGCCCTGTACGTAGAGAGGGCGGCAGTGGTCGGCGAGGGCCCTGGCCGCGCGTATCCGGTGGCCGGACTCCGCGCCGCTGCCGCTCTGCCGTCCGTCCGTCTCCCCATCCGGGGCGGCGTCCGACTTCTGCGACGGCCGCAGGACCCGTGACTCGGAGACGATTGCCGTGATCAGCTCACGCGGTGTGACGTCGAAGGCCGGGTTGAACACCGGGGCGTCGTCGGGTGCGATCCTGACGCCGCCCAGGGTCGTCACCTCCTCCGCACCGCGTTCCTCGACGACGATCCCGGAACCGTCCGGCAGTCGGGGGTCCCACGAGGATTCCGGCGCCACGACGATGAACGGAATGCCGTGCCGCGCGGCTGCCACGGCCAGCGCATACGTGCCGATCTTGTTAGCCGTGTCACCGTTCGCGGCGATGCGGTCCGCGCCCACCAGGACGCAGTCCACCATGGACCTCGACATGGCCGCCGCGGCCGCGGAGTCGGGGCACAGCCGGTAGGGCACGCCCGCCTCCCGCAGCTCCCAGGCGGTGAGCCGGGCGCCCTGGAGAAGGGGGCGGGTCTCGTCCACCAGCACTTCGGCCACGCGGCCGCGGGCCGCCAGTTCCAGGATCGCGCCGAGCGCGGTGCCGACCGCCGCCGTGGCCAGACGGCCGGTATTGCAGTGGGTGAGGATGCGAAGGGGGCGGTCGGGCCGGATCGCCGTCACCAGGTCCGCGGCACCGACGGCGGCCCTCCGGTTCGTGGCGATGTCCTCCTCGATCGCCTCCTGTGCCGCGCTTAGCACCGCGTCGGGCCCCTCCGGCAGTCGTTCGAGCACCCGCGCGACCGCCCACGCCAGATTCACCGCGGTCGGCCGGGCGGTCGCGATCCTTTCGGCGTCGGCGCGGACCGCCGCCATGTCGGTGGTGCCGTTGTCCGCCGTGTGTGCGCGCGCGGAGAGGGCCACGCCGAGCGCTCCGGCCAGGCCGATCGCGGGGGCGCCGCGCACCGCGAGCGAGCGGATGGCTTCGATCACCTCGTCCACGGTTTCCAGGCGCGCCCAGCGGGTCTCGTGCGGCAGCACTCGTTGGTCGATGACGCAGATGGCCCCGTCGGACCAGACGAGCGAGGGAGCCACGTGCGGGCGTCGGACCTCGTCGGTCGACGGGGGCACGGCGGGGCCAGTGCCCGTGTCCGTGGAAGCGGGACGGGTGGTCATGATCCTCCCTTGGGACGAGCCGGACTGCTGTATGTCGTACGGAGGGGTATGTCCCCTCCGTACGCGAGGAGTGCCGGACGCCGAACACCGCATGACGGGCGGACGGTTCGCGGCACGGCGCATCGCCTCGGCTCGAACCGAGGCGTGCGGGGGAGCATGAGGAACGGGAGAATCGACGGGGGACGACCGGGACGCAACGGTGTGGGTGGCGGGGCCTTTTCGATATTGGTCAGCCTGCCATCGCCCGATGCGCCCGGACAATGACAGCAGCGGGAAATATATTCTGGAGATCTTCCCGGTCCGGGAAATCGGCGCGCTGCCGAAGCGCCCGGGTCCCTCGCGGGCGGCCGTGCCCCCTTTTCGGACAACGCCCGCGGGCGTTGTCCGAAAAGGGGGCACGGCCACTCCCGACGACGGCGTCCAGCGGAACCGGCGCCTCACCTTCCTCTCGCCTTCCCGCTCCCGCGCCGCCAGGTGTTACCGACCATTCAGTATTTGTTTTTTTCGGCCAAGCTCCGGCACGTGTGGCACCGGCCGCAGGCCGCGCTCTCCGGTGGCTCACGGGGCGGGCACACCCCCGGCGTTTTCATGGGAGTCATGCGCGTCCCGGAACAGACGTCGAGTCGACATACTATTGACCGGCCTGTACATTCACCCGGGCTCATATACTTGACGCCCGTAAGTGGAATGCTGACAGCCAAACGACGGGTGGGAGCAAGAGTTGGCGGGTATTGGCCGAGCCCTGCGCCCCACCGCCCCTCGCCGGCGTATGAACCACACGTACAAGCGAGGCATGGCTCCCGCCCTTCGGCGGCGGGAGACCTCGTCACCGCGAGCGGCCCTGCCACCGGGGCTCCAACGTCGCAGGCCCCACGCCCGCCGTCGCGCACCCCGCCCCGGGAAGAGCCTCACGAGCGGTTCCCCCCGTCCCACGGGCTGATGCCCGCCGGACGTCCGCGTCTGGACTCGCCCGGACTCCCCGCCCGGCAAGCCGTCCCGCACGGCCGCGCTCACCCCAACACCGCGCCGCCCTCCAGCCCCGCCCCCCGTCGGCCCGCAGCCGGCGGACACCTCCGCGACACAGGTCTGGTCACTCTGAGCATCGAAGGACGCGATCGATATGACGGCACCCGACAGCAGTATCCGCATCTTCACGGAATGGCTTCTGGAGCATCAGTCCGTCCTCGTCGACAAAGTACTCATAGCGATCTGGCGCGACGGAATACCCACGAGTCCGCTCGCGACCGATCCAGCGCTGACGGGGGTGGTCCGGCTGGAGACCGAGATGCTCGTCGCACAGTTCCTGCGAGGGCTCGGGAACCGGCAGAGAGTCCCCATACAGTCGCACGGGGCCCGGCATCTCGCCCGTCTCGCGGCGTTGCACGATACGCCGCTGGAGGATGTCATATCGAGTTACCGGATAGCGCACGGCGTGGTCCAGGACTCCTTCTTCCAAGCGGCACGGGAATCGGGAATAGGGCCCTCCTCCGCCTTGAGCGTCCTGCAGTTCTGTTGTCTTCAGTTACTGCGCCAGACGGAATGTCTCATCGGCCTCGTGACCACTGAGTACCTGGACGAGACGGAGATGATCGGAAGCGACGAGAACGCGCTGCGGCTGCAAGCGGTGCGGTCGGTTCTCGACGAGGCGGGGCCCGTACCCGAACTGCCCTCCTACGACCTGAGCGCGGAACATGTCGCCGTCGTGGCGCAGGGCCCGACGGCGACGAGCCTGGCGGCCTTCGCGCACCAGTGCAAGAACAACGCGATCTCCGTGTTCACCGACCGCAACATCGTATGGGCGTGGTTCAGCGGTTCCGTCGGTCCGGCGGACGTCCATGAGGCCGTGGCGGAACGGACGCAGCGCGGCTGTCTGGGTGCCGGTGAGCCGGGCAAGGATGTCGCGGGGTTCCGGCGGTCCCACCGGGAGGCCCAGTCCGCCTTCCGGGTGTGCGACTGGACGGGACGCAGGAGCGCGCGTTTCGCCGACATCGAACCGGAGGCCATCGGCCTCGCTGATGTCGATGCCACACGCGCCCTGGTCCACCGCCGCCTCGGCCAGCTGGTGGGCGGGAGCGCCCGGCACAAGTCGCTCCGGACGACGCTTGAGGTCTACCTCGCATCCGGACAGAACGCCCGGTCCGCGGCCTTCAGGCTCGGGCTCACGGAGCGAACGGTCGCCAACAGGCTTCAGGCGGCGCGCGCTCTCCTGCCGCCGGACACCCGGATCTCCTCCCTCGAACTCGGGCTCGCGCTTCGGCTGCTGCCCCTGACCATCAGCCGGCCGACGGTGCGCTAGGCCCTGTCGTCGAACTCCCGTCTGCCCCGCGAGGTCAGGTGCGTACTCTCGCCGCACGGGGCACCCGCCCAAGTACGTCCAGTACGAGGACGTGAGCCCGGCACGCCGAGAGCACGCACCTGACCTCGCGGGGCCGCCCTCCGGGCGACGACGGGAGTTCGACGACAGGACCCAGGGGGTGGTCTTGCCCGGGTGTCCCGCTCCACCCGGAGCCGCACACGGGCGGCGCCGAGACGGCGCCCCGTCGCGTCCCGGCTTCCGCGCCCCCGGGGAGGACCGGCAACGGCCCGCCGGTCTCAGGGCCGCTGGTCCCGGCCGTCCGGATCAGCGGCTCCCAGGGTCTCCAGCAAGCGCAGCGCGAGGGCGGTCTCCAGCGATCCCGCGTCCGTGCCCGGCGGAAGAAGGTCACCGGCGTGCCGGAGCCGGTAGGCGACGGCCCGGCTGCTGACGTGCAGACGCCGCGCGGTCTCCCTGGCGTTCGACCCGCAGCCGAGGTAGATGCTGAGCGTCCTGCGGGCGGTCGCCGCCTGGCGGGTCGGCTGCGACAGGTCCCCGAGCTGCCGCCGGATCAGGGTCCGCGACGCCTCGATGTCGGCCAGTGCTATGGCCTCGGGCGCCGAGGCGGAGAACCGCAGCACGGGCCGCTTCTGGTACGCGGCGACCCGGAGGGCCATGCGTGCCTCCGCGTGTGAATCGCAGAAGCCCTTGGGCCCCCGGGCCGGCTCTCCCACACCGACCCAGCAGCCGCTCTCGGCGGCTGCCTCCGCCGCGGCGATGACCACGTCCGCCTGGGGGACGGCGATCCACATCCAGCTGAGCTCCTCATCCGGCCGGACCACGCAGTGCGGTGCCTTGACCGCGCGCGCCAGCGTCCGTACGACCCGCTCGGACTCCGGACCCGAAGCGGCCAGCGCGACATGGTCACCGCGCACGTTGTAGAAATCCAGACTCGCGGGACGCTCCCCGCTCAGCACCGCCCGGACCGCGCGGAGCTGACGCGGGCCCCGGGCACGCATGATCGCCTCCGCCTCCTCCCGGTACTCGACGACCACCAGCTCGCAGAGGTGCTCGATCTCGGCGAACAGGCGCCTGGTGCCGAGCCGTACCGCGCCGAGGGCCGCGTACGTGTCCGCGGAGTCCGGTATCGCGTCGATCAGCGCCTCCTCCAGGAAGCGATGGCCCACGCGGTAGGCGTCCAGCACGTCGCGCTCCGGTGTGCCGTTGCGCGCCGCCAGCCGGGCTATGTGGCGTGTCTCCGGGGGGCACAGGGGCTCCGCGTCGTCGGTCAGCGCGTTGATCAGCTGGTGGAGCACCGCACGGGTCTCGGCCACCACCGTCTCCGCGAGCCCCGGCTCGTCGATCAGTTCCCGGCCGACGCCTAATCGTCTGATCCCGTCGATGACCCTCCCCGTCAACACATCTCTGGACACAAGGAGTTGATCCCTGGCAACACACAGCAATTCGGCCTCGTCAGTCACAGGTGAAGCTTCTCAGGGTGCGCAGCTTTACGTCGAGGCTTGCCCACCCTGCACATGGCATGGCGCGCATCGAGCCACCACAGTTGGGTCATGAGCAGCACCGAAAACAAGCCGCGGGCTTCGTTGTCCGAGATCACCGAGTTATGTCTGACCCCGGCGACCGAACTCGCGAGCCGGATCCGCCGGCGTGACATCTCGCCACGCGAACTGACCGCGGCGTTCCTCTCCCGTATCGAGCAGCGCAATCCCGCGCTCAACGCCTACGTTCACGTGGCGGCGGACCAGGCACTGGCGGCAGCGGCCGAATCGGAGCGGCAGCTCATGCGCGGGCGCCTCGCCGGCCCCCTGCACGGGGTGCCGATCGCCATCAAGGATCTGTTCGACTACAAGGCCGGCATGCCCAACACGTATGGGGTCACGGCGTTCCGGGATTACGTGCCGGAACAGACCGCCCGGCATGTCGCCGCGCTCGAGAACGTCGGGGCGATCGTGCTGGGGAAGACCAACACGCCCGAGTTCGGGCACAAGGGACTCTGCGACAACAAGCTGTTCGGGCCGACCAGTACGCCGTTCGCCCTGGGAATGAACTCCGGTGGTTCGTCGGGCGGTTCCGCCGCCGCGCTGGCCGATGGGCTGTGCGCGCTGTCGCAGGGCTCGGACGGTGGCGGGTCGGTGCGGATCCCGGCCGCTCTGTGCGGCGTGGTCGGGTTCAAGCCGAGCTTCGGCCGTGTCGCCGACGCGGTGCGTCCTGACGCGTTCCTGTGCCAGATCCCGTACATGAGCAACGGCCCCTTGGCGCGTTCGGTCGAGGACTGCGCACTGCTGCTGTCGTGCATGGTCGGCGACGACCCTCGCGACCCGAGCAGCGTCCCCCATGACGGTACGGACTTCCTGGCGGCCACGCGCAGCGATCCGGGCGGTCTGCGCGTGGCCTACCTGCCCACGCTGGGCGGGTTCCCGGTCGAGGCCGGTGTGCGCGCGGTGGTCGATGACGCGGTGGCGGCCCTGGAGGAGGCCGGCGTTCACGTGGACAGGCCGCGGTTCGTGCTCCCGGTCTCGCACCGTGAGGCCACCGACCTGTGGGTGCGCAACGCGGGCGCCATCGCGTCGACCGTCGTCGAGGCGTTCGCCGCCGAGGGCGTCGACCTGCGCGACGAACCGTGGGAGGACTTCCCGTGGGCCCTGCGCGCGATGATCGAGCGCACCGACGGACGCACTCTGATGGACGGACGCCGTGACCAGGTCGTACGAACGGTGATCTACGACGCCTTCGCCGACCTCTTCGACCGCTACGACCTCGTCATCAGTCCCACACTGGCCATCGCCGGCTGCGACAACGCGGACGACGGATGGACCGTCGGCCCGGACAACGTCGACGGCGAGGACGTGGATCCCATCCTGGGCTGGTGTCTGACCCAGGTGTTCAACTTCACGGGGCATCCGGCCATCTCGGTGCCGGCGGGGCTCACCGACGACGGCCTGCCCGTCGGCCTGCAGATCGCGGGCCGCCGCTTCGCGGACGCCGACGTTCTCTCGGCAGCGGCGGCCGTCGAGCGCATACGGCCCTGGGCCCCGCACTACCGCACGATCGCGGCGGTCAGCCGCTGAGACCGTCCTCCCGCGGCCGGATCCAGGCCGGGGAGGCGTACAGGTACGGCCGGCGCGTCGTCCGCAGCGGAGAAGGACCGCGCGGGCGGGAGGGCGGGGTGAAGGCGCATGGACTGGACTGCGCCCACCGCCCTCCGGTGCCGGGCCGGACCATCAGGCGTCGCGTCGCCTCGCGACGCGATACGACGGCCGGACCATCCGTTGGGTGTCCTCATGACGGATCGGTGCGCTCGTCACACCATCGCCCGGCCGGCACGGCCTCGGCACATGCCGCGGCCTTGCCCGGGGCGATGAGCACGGTAAACACGTTCACGACACAAAGCCCATGGAGCCTCTCCGGGTGCACGGCCACTGTCACGCCTCCCCCCACACGGCCAGAGCGTCACCGAGAAGCAGCACCGGACGAGGTATCCCGGGCCCTGGGGGAATGGAGAAAATGGTGGCACAGACTTCTCGACGCAATTTCCTGAGATCGGTGGGGGTATCGGGGGGCGCCGGTGTGCTGTATTCGGCCATGGGGGCACTCGGGTTCGCACCAGCTCCTCAGGTGCACGCGAGTGAATTCCGTTCGCCGAGGCAGGGCGACTTCACCTCGGTCGGCAGGCGGAACGGCAGGAAGGTCATCATCCTCGGTGCCGGCATCGCCGGCCTCGCCGCGGCGTACGAACTGGGCAAGGCCGGATACAACTGCCGCGTCCTGGAAGCGAAGGACCGTCCGGGCGGCCGCAACTGGACGGTCCGCGGCGGAACGAAGGAGACCGATCTCGACGGCCGCACCCAGACGGCCAATTTCGCTCCCGGCCACTACATGAACGCCGGACCGGGCCGAATACCCCAGTCGCACGTGACGCTGGAGTACTGCCGTGAACTGGGCATCCCGCTGGAGGCGTTCGCGAATCAGAACGCCAACGCGTACATCTACCACGAGAACAGCGCGGCGCTCGCCGGGAAGCCGGTACGCTGGCGGACCGCGAAGGCCGACGTGTACGGCTATGTGTCCGAACTCCTCGCCAAGGCCACCGACCAGGGCGCGCTGGACCAGGCGCTGACCGCGACCGACAAGGAGCGGCTGCTCGAATTCCTTAAGGACTTCGGCGACATCAAGGGCCGGGACGGCAACTGGGCGTACACCGGCAGCAGCCGGCGCGGCTACTCGGTCGAGCCCGGAGCCGCTTTGGAGGCCGGTACGGTTCTCACCCCGCCTCCCTCCCTCTCCGATGTCATCGCGAGCGGACTGGGACTCCGCTTCTCCTTCGAGTTCGACTACCAGCAGGCCATGATGATGTTCCAGCCGGTGGGCGGCATGGACGCCATTCCCAGGGCGCTGGCCAGAGCGATCGGCAGCGGCCGCATCGAGTACGGAGCCCGTGCGACCGCCGTGGCCAACCGCTCGGACGGCGCCTCGGTCACCTGGGTGAACGCACAGGGGGGGTCCGTCACGGAGCACGCCGACTTCGTGGTCGCGGCCATCCCGCCGATGGTGATGGCCCGCGTCCAGCACAACCTCGGCTCGGACGTCACGGCCGCGCTCCTGTCACCCCAGCCATGGGAGGCCGGCAAGATCGGCCTGGAGTACCGGAGCCGGTGGTGGGAGACGGATGAGCGCATCTACGGCGGCGTCACACCGACCGACAACGACCTGAGCACCATCTGGTACCCGTCGCACGGCTATCACGCCAACCGCGGTGTCATCATCGGCTACTACAACGCCCTGGAATCCGCTGCCGCCTACGGCAGGCTGTCACACGCCGACCGTGAGCGCAGGGCGGTCAGCCAGGGGGTGAAGATTCACGGCGAGAAGTACCGCACCGAGCTGGCCTCCTCCTTCAGTGTGGCGTGGCATCGCACCCCGTTCATCGAGGGCGGCTGGGCAGGATGGTCCTCACAGACGGGGATCGAGTACCAGACCCTGAACCGGCCGACCGGGAACGTCTATTTCGCCGGTGACTGGCTCAGCAACACCGTCGCCTGGCAGCACGGAGCGTTCACCTCCGCCCGCAAGGTCGTCACGGAGATCCACACCAGGGCGCTGGCCCGATAGGCCGGTGCGGCGTCGCCGTCCCAGCGGACTGCGAGAGGCGACGGCGCCGCCGCGCGTGGGCGGATCGTGGACGCGATCATCCATGTAGTACGCACCGGGTGCGCCTGGCGTCGTGCTACCGAAGGACATCCCGCTCCGGTCGACGGTGTACCGGTATGTCACTGCGGGATGATGGACGCGCAGCACTGGTCACCGCCGCCGGCGTCTCCGACAACGCCGGCGGCATCCACCCGCCCCTGACGGCAAAGGACGCCGGACCCCAACTGGTCCCCAACTGGTCCCCAAAAATGATCAAGGGCCGGTTTCGGATTGCTCCGAAACCGGCCCTGATCTGCGACTGTCTCCAGTCGGGACGACAGGATTTGAACCTGCGACCCCTTGACCCCCAGTCAAGTGCGCTACCAAGCTGCGCCACGTCCCGCTGCCCGTCTGACCTGGGGTTTCCCCTGGCTGAACGCGCATGAGAACAATACCGCACTCCAGCAGGTGGTCACCAACACCATTCCGTGCTTGACCTCAACCGTGGTTGATGTTGAACGCTCGGTGTCATGACGAACACGACCGCCTCGACGGTACGCGGCCCCCTCGCATTCCATGACCTGGACCGCCTGATCGCCCTGATGACCGGCGCCGAGAAGCACGCCCCCGCCGCCCATTCCACGCTCGACGCCCTGTGGGTGCTCTACGACAGGGTGCTCCGCGTCACACCGGACACGGCCGACGCCCCCGGGCGGGACCGCTTCCTGCTGTCCAAGGGACACGGGCCGATGGCGTACTACGCCGTCCTCGCCGCGCACGGCTTCTTCGGCGAGGAGCTGCTGCCCGGCTTCGGAGCGTACGACTCGCCGCTCGGCCACCACCCGGACCGACTGCTGGTGCCGGGGGCGGAGATCGGCAGCGGATCCCTCGGTCACGGGCTGCCGCTCGCCGTCGGAACGGTGCTCGGGCTGCGCGCCCAGGGCCTCACCGACCCCCGGGTGTGGGTCCTGATCGGCGACGCCGAGCTGGACGAAGGCAGCAATCACGAGGCCATCGCCCACGCTGGCCCCGCCGGGCTCGAACAGCTGCACACACTGGTGATCGACAACGCGTCCGCCACCCACGGCTGGCCCGGCGGCATCGCTTCCCGCTTCGCGTCCGCCGGGTGGGCGGCGGTGACCGTGGACGGTCGCGACCACGAGGCCCTGTACACGGCGTTCACCACATCCCACCCGGGTGAACCCCTGGCCGTCGTCGCCCGCGTCGAACCCAAGAGCTGACCGCACCGACCGCCCCCCGCACCACCACCGCTGCGCACACCGGAGCCCCCGGGAAGGACCCCTTCATGGACACCATGCGTGACCGATTCATCAGCACCGCTTCGCGGCTCCTGGACGAGGAGCCCCGGCTGGCCGTCGTGCTCGCCGACATCAGCGCCGACGGCTTCGCCCCGGCCCGGCGCGCCCACCCGGACCGGGTGATCAACGTCGGAATCCGGGAGCAACTGCTGGTCGGGGCCGGTGCGGGGATGGCGCTGACGGGAATGCGGCCGATCGTGCACACCTTCGCCAGCTTCCTGGTCGAGCGACCGTTCGAGCAGGTCAAGCTGGACTTCGGACACCAGGGGGTCGGGGGGATCCTGGTGAGCGCCGGCGGCTCGTACGACTGGCCGGCCGGGGGCTTCACGCACATGTCCCCCGGTGACGTGGCCCTCCTGGACACGCTCGACGGCTGGACCGTGCATGTGCCGGGCCATCCGGACGAGGCCGAGGCCCTGCTCCGGGAGTCCGTCGTCGGCGACGACCGGGTGTACGTACGCCTCTCGCTCCAGGCGAACCGGGAGGCGCTGCCGGTGAGCGGCACGGCCGGGTTCACCGTGGTGCGCGAAGGGCGGCGCGGGACCGTGATCGCGGTCGGCCCCATGCTCGACAACGTCCTCGCCGCCACCGAGGGGCTGGACGTCACCGTGCTGTACGCGACGACCGTGCGGCCGTTCGACGCGGCGGGGGTGCGCCGGGCCGCCGGTGCGGCCACGACCGCGGACGTGGTGATCGTGGAGCCCTATCTGGCGGGCACCTCCGCCACCGCGGCGGGCGAAGCGCTGATCGACCTGCCCCACCGGGTGCTCGGGCTGGGGGTGGGCCGCGCCGAGCTGCGTCGGTACGGTCAGCTGGAGGAGCACCTCGCGGCGCACGGTCTGGACCCGCAGGGCCTGCGGAAGCGGATCACCGCGTTCCTGCACCCTTGATCCGCAGAGCCCACCCACCAACCCGACCCACTGGCTCCGCCCGCCCCGTCAGCCCGGCCAGGCCGGGCACTCCCCCGTGATCGGGCCGCCCCGTCAGCCCGGCGGAGGCAAGCCCGCGCGATCGGGCCGCCGCGCGCCCCCGCAGTCGGCCCGCCCGCCGGTCCCCGCACACTCGCACCGCCGGCCCGGCCCGCACTCCCGCACCGCCGGCCCGGCCCACCCCACCGACGCGGCCGCACACCCCCGGCCGCCCGCGACCGGTCACCCACCACGCTCACCCCTCGGCCTCACCCTCGCCCTCCTTCGCCACCCCGCCCCCCGGCCCGTCCAGCTCCGGGTGCGCCGCCACCAGTCGGTGCGAGGCGACCTGCCGCCAGGCGTCGGCGAGGATGGCGGCCAGTTCATCCGCGTCCTCCAGGGCGGACAGCCGGACGCGCATCCAGGCGTAATGGTCGTCGTGCCCCTCACGGACGAAGAACTTCTCCGGCTCGGCGGCGATCAGCTCGGCACGGTCCTCCCTGGGGCACTTCACTCCCATCGCCGTCTCGTCGTCGCCGAGCGAGGCGAAGATCTTGCCCGCCACCCGGAAGGTGGGCTGCCCCCAGGCGAGCTTCTCCGTGGTGTCGGGCAGGGACAGCGCGGCCGAGCGGACATCGGCGGCGGTGATCGCGGCATGTTCGGTCATCCCGGGCCTCCGTTTCCCCGCGCCCAGCAGATCACGGATGTACGCGGAACGCCGGGCGGCCCAGCGTCTCGTCGTAGTCGCGCTCGACGGGCGGGCCCACCTCGATGATCTCCGTGAGGGTCCCGGGGCGCGGCCTCATCACCACGACCCGTTCGGCCAGGTGGGGCTGCCTCCGGGATGGAGTGGGTGACCAGGAGGACCGTGGTGCCGGTGGTGCGCCGGATCCGGTTCAGCTCGGTGTTCATCTGCTCGCGGGTGAGGGCGTCGAGCGCGCCGAACGGCTCGTCCATCCGGAGGACCCGCAGCGTCGGTGCGTCGCCCGGGAGTTGAGTACGGCACCACCCGCGGGGGGATGTCAGAGGGGGTGGTGGCCCTCCCGGCCGTCGATCTGGCGGACGAGTTCATGGGCGAGTGACTTGATGGTGTCGAGCCCGGCCCGGCCCCAGGGGCGCGGCACGGTGTCGACGGCACAGACGGTGCCCAGCGCGATGCCGGTGCGGTCGATCAGCGGCGCCCCGAGATAGGAGCGGATGCCTATGTCGTCCACCACCGGATTGCCCGCGAAGCGGGGGTAGTCGCAGACGTCGTCCAGGACGAGGGCCTTGCGCCGGACGAGGACGTGCGGGCAGTAGCCGTGGTCGCGGGCCATGTACCGGCTGCTGCGGTTGCTGCCCGCCGCGGCCGAACCGAGGTCCTGGCCACCGCGGTTGCCCGCCGGAGTGTGCAGTCCCGCGAAGAACTGCCGGTTCTCGTCGATGAAGTTGACCATCGAGAAGGGCGTGGCGGTCACTTCGGCCACCTTGTCGGCGAAGGCGTCGAAGTTGTCGTAGGAGGCGTCGGGGCGTTCGCCGAGATCCAGCTTGCGCAGCCGCTCCGCGCGGGCCGGGCCGTGCCGGTCGGTGGGCGTCAGGAGCATCCGGCCGGCGGCGAAGGATGTCACGGGCGGGCTCCGAAGGTCTGTAGTGGGGCGGGCGCCGTGGTGGCGTTGATGAGGTGTTGTACGAGGGTGACGAGGGCGCCCGTTCCGGAGCTGGCGATCCGGGCGTCGCACAGGACCACGGGTACCTCGGGCCCGAGGTCGAGCGCGGCGCGGACCTCGTCCGGCTCGTAGCGGTAGGCGCCGTCGAACTCGTTGACGGCGACGATGAAACCGATGCCGCGCCGTTCGAAGAAGTCCACGGCGGCGAAGCATTCGGCGAGGCGCCGGGTGTCGGCCAGCACCACGGCCCCGAGCGCGCCCTGGGAGAGTTCGTCCCACATGAACCAGAAGCGTTCCTGGCCCGGTGTGCCGAACAGATAGAGCACGTGCTGCTCAGAGAGGGTGATGCGGCCGAAGTCCATGGCGACGGTGGTGGCCGTCTTGGACTCGACGCCCTCCAGATCGTCCGTCCCCACACTGACCTGGGTCAGCAGTTCCTCGGTGCTCAGCGGCGCGATCTCGCTGACCGCGCCCACGAACGTCGTTTTGCCGACTCCGAATCCACCGGCGACCAGGACCTTGAGTGCCACGGGGAAGAACTCGGAGGTTCGGGTGCGGTCAGAGCTGTCGTCGTAAACCATCGAGCACTGCCTCCAGCAGGGATCGGTCGGTGGGCATGTCTTGGAAAGCGGGAGCGTGCGCGGTGACCGCGCCGCAGGCGACCAGGTCGGAGAGGATGACCTTGGCGACGACCGCGGGCAGCCGGAGGTGTGCGGCGATCTCGGCGACGGACATCGGCCCTTCGCACATGCCGAGGGCCACGGTGTGCTCCGGGCCGAGCGGAATGTCCGGCTCGATGCCCGTGGCCATGATCAGGGACAGCAGGTCGAACGCGGTGGACGGCCGCGTGCGGCCGTTGCTGATCGTGTACGGGCGGATCAGCCGGCCGGCCGCGTCGTCGAGCAGGGGTCCGTCCTGCGGAGCCGGCATCCTCAGTGCCCCGGGGTGAACGGCGACCCGGTCGGCTGCCGCGGCGGGGTCGCCAGATAGGGGCGGACACTCTTGACCAGCATCGCCATCTCGTAGCCGAGCACCGCGGCGTCCGCCTCGCGTCCCGAGAGGACGGCGAGACAGGTGCCGGATCCGGCGGTGGAGACGAACAGAAGGGTGGAGTCCAGCTCGACGACCACCTGCCGTACGTCCCCGTTGTCGCCGAAGCGGGCCCCGGCACTGCGCCCCAGCGAGTAGAGGCCGGCGGCCAGGGCCGCCATGTGGTCGGCACTGTCGGGGTCCATGCCGTGCACGGATTTCACCAGCCCGTCGGCGGAGAGCAGGACCGCGCTGCGTGTGTAGGGCACGCGTTGGACCAGTCCGCTCAGCAGCCAGTCCAGGTCCGAGACCTGACCGGACGGCATTTCGGTCGTCATGGTGTCTGCTCCTTGAAGGTGGCGTCTTTTCGGGGTTCCGGGACGACCCGGCCCGGCAGGAAGGGGGCGGACGCGGACGCTCCGGGCTCGCCCGGAGCGCGGTTGTGGGCGCTCTCGGCGTAGGTGTCGCGCCGGTACGCGGGGCTGTCGTGCGGGTACGCGTCGGGCGGGTACGCGTCGGGCGGGTGGCCGTCCGGCATGGGCAGACCGGCAGCGGGCAGTGCGTGGTCAGCCCGTGACGCGTCGGCCGGGCCGGGGAGGTCGCGCGGGGCGGTGGCTCCGCGTACGGGTAGGGGCGAGAGGGACTCCAGCGGGGCGTCGAGGGCGGTCTGTCCCCCGGTCCCCGTGTCGCCGGGGCCCGCGTATCCGCCGCCGGGGCTCTCTTCCTGGGCGGTCCGGGCCTCGGCGAGATCGACGCCGCGCCGGAAGGCCGCCATGAGACCCGGGTCGTGCAGGGCGTGTTCGTCCTCGACGCGGGGGGCGGGCGCCTCGCGCAACTGCGGGACGAGAGACTCCTGGTTCGTCCGCTTGGGCAGTTCGGGCCGGGAGCGGGACGGAGCCGGACGGTCGTCGCGCTCCTGGGCGGCCGCCGGGGCGCGCCGGCCGTCGTGCTCGGGCGGGGAGGCGTGGGGCGTGGGCCGGTCGACGCGTTCGGCGCGCAGCGGGAGGGGCGGTGCGTCGCCCGCGGGCGGCTGCGGGCGACCGTTCGGCGGGTGATCGCCGGCCGCCGAATACGGGCTGCCGTTCTGCCCTTGGCCGGGCCTCTGGTGCGCTCCGTCCGTGGACGCCCGGGCCGGATGCGAAGGCCGGGCCGTACCGCTCTGCGGCGGGGCGGCGGGGGGCTGGGCCTCCACGGGGGGCCGGTGCACGGCGCCGGGGGGCGGCACGGGCACGGCGTCGGGCGACCGCGGAGCGTCGGGGTCGGTCCCGAGCAGCGACTGCGGGAGTACCAGCACCGCCTGCGTACCGCCGTAGATGTTGCTCTGGAGGCGGACTGCGATGCCGTGGCGGCGGGCCAGGGCCGAGACGACGAACAGCCCGATCCGGCCGTCCTGGAGCAGGTGGGCGACGTTGACCTGGTCGGGGTCGGAGAGCAGGGCGTTCATCCGCTTCTGCTCGTGGTCCGGCATTCCCAGACCGCGGTCCTCCACCTCCAGGGCGAGGCCGGCCGTGACGTGCTGGACGCGCAGCAGGACCTGGGTGTGCGGGGCGGAGAACACCGTGGCGTTCTCGACCAGCTCGGCCAGCAGGTGGATCACGTCGGCGACGGCGTGGCCGCGCAGGGTGCCCTCCATCGGCGGTACCAGCTTGACCCGGGGGTACTGCTCGACCTCGGCGATGGCCGAGCGGAGCACCTCGGTCATGGTGACCGGGTTGCTCCACTGCCGCCGGGAGACGGCCCCGCCGAGCACGGCGAGGTTCTCCGCGTGGCGGCGGATCCGGGTGGCGAGATGGTCGACGTGGAAGAGTCCCTTGAGGAGGTCGGGGTCCTCGACCTCGTGCTCCAGCTCGTCGAGGATCTGGATCTCGCGGTGGACGAGGGATTGCAGCCGTCGCGCGAGGTTGACGAAGACCTCGACCTTCTGGTCGTTGCCGGTGCTGCTGAAGAGCTGGGACGCCTGGACGACGGCGGCGAGGGCGGCTTCCTGGGCCCGCGCCATCTCCTGTCCGAGCAGGTCGAAGGCGTCGGCCCCGGGCGCGGGGGGCTGCGCGGGCGGCCGGGCGGCGACGGCTTCCCCGTTGCGCAGCTGTTCCATCACCCGTTGCAGCTCGGCCTGGCCCTGGGCGCTGGCGCGCCGGAGCGCGAGGGCCCGGTCGAGCACCTGGCCCGCGACGCGGTTGGCGCCGAGGTAGGCGGCCGCGACGGCTGCGACGGCGAGCGCGCCGGATCCGCCGAGTGCCGCCCAGAGGCTGGACGAGGCGTCGACGGCGCCCGCGCGGACGGTGAAGATGACGGCCGCGGCGCCGCTGAGCACGGCGGCGATGGCGGGGAGCAGTGCGGTCCGCAGCAGCTGGGGCCGTATGCGGGCGTCGGGGGGAGGCCCTGCGGCGCGCGGCCTGGTAGTGGCCGAGTGGGCGCGCGTGCCGGGGCGGCCGTGCCGCCCGCCTTCACGGCGGTCCGGTCGCGCGTCGGGTGCGCGAAGTTGAGACATCAGCGTCCTCGGTACAGGGGGCACCGGGGATCGGCGGTCGTGCCGGCGTCCATGCGGTGGCCCCTACGGTGGTCGGTCAGGCGCGGGTCATCGGTCGGGCAGGCCCGAACGTCATGAGCCCACCGTTGATCACCGGGCACACACGGTAGTCGTCAATGACGTATGCGCGACGGGCAGTTGTCGAACTTGCCCGCCATCCGTCCCACTCTGGTATGACGTCTCGCACGCGCGCCCGATTGCGCCGCCTTGGCCCCGATGCGTCCCGAGACGTCGCCAGGCCGCCCAGATGCTGGACACTTCAGGCCCGCCGGGGCCGCCCGACGGGTGCCTGCGCGGGGTTTACCCGCAGGCAGGGGACCACCCGATGGGGCGAGGACGCGGCCGGTTACCATATGAGCGCCGCCTAGCTCGAAAGATAAACTTGTGACTGTCAATGACGACTCGTTCACCAACTGGATGCACCGCGAGGAGATCGCGGAGTCGATGATCCCGATCATCGGGAAGCTGCACCGCGAGCAGGACGTCAATGTCCTGCTGCACAGCCGCTCCCTGGTGAACAAGTCGGTGGTCAGCATCCTCAAGACGCACCGCTTCGCCCGGCAGATCGCGGGCGAGGAGCTCTCGGTCACCGAGACGATGCCGTTCCTGAAGGCTCTGACGACGCTCGATCTCGGCCCCTCCCAGATCGACATAGGCATGCTGGCCGCGACGTACCGGGCCGACGGGCGCGGACTCTCCGTCGAGGAGTTCACCGCGGAGGCCGTCGCCGGGGCGACGGGCGACAACAAGATCGAGCGCCGCGCCTCGCGTGACGTGGTGCTCTACGGCTTCGGCCGCATCGGCCGGCTCCTGGCCCGCCTGCTCATCGAGAAGGCCGGCTCGGGCAACGGCCTGCGCCTGCGGGCCATCGTCGTCCGCAAGGGTTCCGGCCAGGACATCGTCAAGCGCGCCTCGCTGCTGCGACGCGACTCGATCCACGGCCAGTTCCAGGGCACGATCACCGTCGACGAGGCGAACAGCAAGATCATCGCCAACGGCAACGAGATCCAGGTGATCTACTCCGACGACCCGACGGCGGTCGACTACACGGCGTACGGCATCAAGGACGCCATCCTGATCGACAACACCGGCAGGTGGCGCGACCGTGAGGGCCTCTCCAAGCACCTGCGGGCGGGCATCGCCAAGGTCGTGCTGACCGCACCCGGCAAGGGCGACGTCCCGAACATCGTACACGGCGTCAACCACGACACGATCAAGCCGGACGAGCGGATCCTGTCCTGCGCGTCCTGCACGACCAACGCGATCGTGCCGCCGCTGAAGGCGATGGCGGACGAGTACGGCGTGCTGCGCGGGCACGTGGAGACCGTCCACTCGTACACCAACGACCAGAACCTGCTGGACAATTACCACAGCTCCGACCGCCGTGGCCGTTCGGCGGCGCTCAACATGGTCATCACCGAGACCGGTGCCGCCTCGGCCGTGGCGAAGGCGCTGCCCGACCTCGACGCCCCGATCACCGGCAGCTCCATCCGCGTCCCGGTGCCGGACGTCTCGATCGCGATCCTCAGCCTGCGGCTGGAGCGCGAGACCACCCGTGAAGAGGTCCTCGACTACCTCCGCAACGTGTCGCTGACCTCGCCGCTCAAGCGTCAGATCGACTTCATCAGCGCGCCCGACGCGGTCTCCAGCGACTTCATCGGCTCGCGCCACGCCTCGATCGTCGACGCCGGCGCCACCAAGGTCGACGGCGACAACGCGATCCTCTACCTCTGGTACGACAACGAGTTCGGCTACTCGTGCCAGGTCATCCGGGTCGTCCAGCACGTCTCCGGAGTGGAGTACCCGACGTACCCGGCCCCGGCCCCGGCGGTCTGACCCCGGAACGCCTCGTGCGCGTACGTCCCCGGTGCCCGGCAGGCCTCCTGCCGGGCACCGGGCAGGTGAGCGGCGCGGGCCGATGGCCGCCTCAGCCCGGGGCGGCCGGCTCCAGCCGTTCGGTCGGCCCTCCGAAGTCGAGGAACGTGGCCCGCTCGGCGAGGAGCCACCGTCCGTCGACCTTTCGGAAGGTGTCCTCGTAGTGTCCGACCTGGACGGGAAGGCGCGGCGGAAGCATGGCGCCGGCATGGCCGTCCACGCGGTACGTCGTGAAGAACGTGCTCGCGCTCGCCGACGTCGCGGACGTCAGGTTCACGAGGATGTTGGTGCACAGGCGACGGGAGAGCCGGTCGGCGGGACGCCCGCCGAAGTAGCCCCGCAGAGCGTCCCGGCCCTCGATCCGCCGGTCGCCCTCGGCCCATTCCCAGACCCCGTCGGGGGTGAACAGCTCTGCCACGTCGCCGGGTTCACCCAGATCGAGGGTGCGGACGAACTCGACGACCAGCCGCTCACAGGCTCGCTCGGCGATCAGACGGTCCAGGGGATCCAGCGCATCGGCTTCCATGACCCCTTCCTACCAACGCCCCACGGGGGCACACGACTTGTTTTCGGCAGCCCTGGAAAGCCTCACGCGGCGTCGCCGTCCGGTCCCGTCAGCGGCCGGGCGTAGCGCGCTCCGGACGCATCGGGTTCGAAACGGCTTGCGTGGGGGCCGACGCGTCCCCGACGCTTGAGGAATGATCGATACACGTCTCGCCGAACACATCGTGCTCGTGACCGGGGGGAGTGGGGGAATCGGCAGAGCGATCAGTCGTGCCTTCGCCGCCGAGGGTGCCCGCGTGGCCGTGCACCACTACGTCCCGGAGCAGGCACCTCCTCCGGGAAGGCGCTGGGAGCATGCGATTCCGCCGGCCGAGGAGGCGGTGGATCTCGTACGGGAGCTGGGCGACGCCATCACCGTCGCGGCCGACCTTTCCGCCCCGGACGCCGCGGATCGCCTGTTCGACGAGGTCGAAGGCCGGCTCGGGCCCGTTGACGTGCTGGTCAACAACGCCGCCCACTGCGAGAGTCCGGACACCGTCGACGCGTTGACCGCGTCCGGTCTGGAGCGCCACTACCGGGTCAATGTCGCCGCTCCGGCGCTGCTCACGTCCGCGCTCGCCCACCGTGCCCGCGCCGACCGGTCGCCCTGCGTGGTGAACATCTCCACCGATGCCGCACGCGCCTTCCCCGGGCAGATCGGCTACGGCACGTCCAAAGCGGCACTGGAGGCGTTCACCAGGGCTGCCGCGCTCGACCTCGGACGCTCAGGGATCAGGGTCAACGCCGTGGCCCCCGGGCCCGTGCAGACCGGCTGGATGGACGCGGCGCTGATCGACGGGGCCCGGCGGGCCATCCCCCTGGGGCGGGTGGGCGAGCCGGAGGACATCGCCGACGCCGTCGTGTTCCTCGCCTCCCATCAAGCGCGGTGGATCACCGGACAGGTGCTGCAGGTAGCCGGCGGGCATGCCTTGTGAATTCGTCTCCGGCGAAAGCGAGTCGGTACCGAAGGCGCGTCCGGGCGAGGCCGGCGGGAGAACCCGCCGCGCGGGCCGCACGGCCGAGGCTCAGACCTGGCCGAGGTCCGAGCTGACCCAGCGCTCGGGGCGCAGGGTGATCACCACCTGCTCGCCGTGGTTCTCCCAGGCGAAGTCCACGTAACCGGCGACCTTCTCGGCCGCGAGGTAGCGCGCCGACATCTCCTCCAGGTCCGCGCGCGTGGCGGGGCGGGTGTCGACGACGGGCCCCTCGACGGAGACGTAGCGGATGGTCGGCTCCAGCCGGTCGACCAGGAGCGTGAACCGGCCCGCCGCGTCGATCAGTCCGGCCTTGCGGGAGGTGCGGCCGGTGAGGATGCGCACGTCGCCGCCCGGCACGTACTGGTACCAGATGGGAACGCTGAGCGGGGCCCGGTCGCTGTCCCGCGACGCGACGGCCAGGGCGGCGACATGGGGTTCGGCGAGGAACTGTTCGCGCTCTTCACGGGTGAGTGCCACTGCACGCTCCTTCGTACGGGGGTTCCGGGGCTGCCTCAGTGTGCCCCGCGCTCCGGCGTGTCTCCCGTCACCGGCGCCGGAGTGTGCGGCGTGTCGTACGGGGCGCCGCGCGGCCCGCCGCGAGACACCCCGCGGTCCGGCGCGCGGGACTCTAGGAGACACCGGGAGCGTCCTGGGACCGTCGTACGACGGCCGCCCCACGCAGGGCCACGGCGCACCAGACGGCCACCAGGAGCAGCGCGGCCGCGGCGAGGCCCGTGACTTCGAGGGGCTCCGGCCGCCACCCCAGAGACAGCCGGGTGCCGATCATGACGGTGCCGAGGAGGACCTCCGACGGGGAGTAGACCGGCACCTTGGCCGCCACGAACCGCAGGATGGCGCCCAGCACCAGACCGATCACGGCCCAGGCGAGCAGATAGGGCCAGAGCGCTCCCGGAGCGGCGGGCGGCAGGCCGTACTCCTCCGGGCCGATGCGGAACAGGGCGCCCAACCATCCCAGCGTCACTCCGGCGGCGGTGACGAGCGCCGCCCACAGCGCATGACGCCACAGCGGGCCGGACCGCACGCGCTCGTCCTCGTGCTCGTGCTCGTCCTGGGTGTCGACGGGGTTCGTGGTCTCGGGAAGATCCATCACACCCGATGAGACGCTCACCGGCCGCCGATCGTTGCGTCGCGGGCGGTGTCGGGTGCATGCCGAAAACGCAACGGCCGTCCGGAGGGCCGTAGCTCGTCGGCGACGAGCCATCCATGATCCAGACGGAGGCTCTACGCTCCCGTACATGAGCAAGGACCATGACGACGAACCGATATTCGTCCGCTCGAACTCGGGGACAAATCGATACGTCTACAACCCGAATAATCCGGTCGGTGTCGCCCTCATCATCGGATCCCTGCTGTTCGCCGCCGGGGGCATGTACTACCTCCACGCGAGTTCTTCGTGGAGCGAGGGCGAGCTGCGCGACGCCGTGCACACGGCCGTCCGGGACCTGGAGTCGGAGCGGCACACCTTCAGCACCTGGACCGGCGGTTACGACCGTCTGATCCGCGACGCGCTGGAGGAGAGCGGCGAAGCCCCCTCGACCGGCGGCATCGTGTACGTCGACGACGCGAACGACCCCTACGACGAGGACCCGGACCCGTCCGTCGACCTGTTCGAGGTCACGGCGAAGGACGTCGACGCCACGTTCTGTCTGAGCGTGTCGCCGCCGGAGCCCGAGTCGGCGCTGGAGAACATCACGGTGAGCCTCTCCATCACCGTCGAGGAGGGCCGGTGCTGAAACCGGCCGCCACGCCCCGGCGAGCCGGTCTTCCGACCGGCGCGGACGCGGGCTTGCAGTTGCCGCAACGGCAGCTTCTACGGTCATGACCAGGGCCGGAGGAACCGGCCCCGTGAGGCGCTCGTGAGGGAGTGAGGAAGTGGCGATGGACTGGCCGATCTCCGAGGTCGCCCGGATGTCGGGGGTGACCGCCCGGACCCTGCGGCACTACGACGAGATCGGTCTGCTGCCACCGGCCAGGATCGGCTCCAACGGCCACCGCTACTACGAGGAGCACCAGCTCCTGCTGCTGCAGCAGATCCTCGTGCTGCGGGCGTTGGACGTCGGACTGCCGGAGATCGGCAGGGTCCTCGCCGACCAGGTGGACACGGTGGAGGCCCTGCGCGGACACCATCGACGGCTGCTCACCGAACGGGAGCGGCTGGACAGCCTGGCCGCGACCGTCTCCCGCACGATCGCCGAGCTGGAGCAGTCCAGAAAGGACGGTACCGCCATGACCGCCATCAGCCGGCCGGAGAACCTGTTCGAGGGCGTTCAGCCCTCCCGGTACGAGGAGAACCTGCGCGACTTTCCCGGCCTCGCCGAGGAGGCCGGCCGACGGGCCGCCACCATGACCCCGGCGGAGACCGAGGCCGGGCAGCGCGAGCGCACGGCGCTGATGATCCGGCTGGCCGAGCACATGGCCGCCGGCTCCCCGGCAGACGCCGAGCCCGTACAGACCGAGATCGAAGGTCAGTACCGGGCACTCACGGCACTGCACCCGGTGTCCGCCGACGAGTTCCGTGCGATCGGGCGCTCCTGCGTGGACAACGAGCAGTGGCGCGCCGCGTACGAGGCGATCGCCCCGGGCCTGGCCGCATACCAGCGGACCGCCATCGAGGCGTACGCCTCTTCCCGGCTCGCCTGACCAAGACGGCGCCGCCGCAGGACGAGCCGGCGGCGGCCCTCAGCCATCAGCGGCGCGGACCGGAGGCGTCCGTGCCGCGCGTGGCCGGCGCTCCCCAGCCAGGCCGAGACCGCTCCGCGCCACCGGTACGGGGCCGAGGCCGGCCGGCTCCTCGACCTCGACGGCACTCGCTGGGGAGCGCAACAGGTCACGGGTGCATCGTCCTGGTGTGCTGCCGACAGAGGTAGAACAGCTCGGGATCTCCCTCATCGAGGCCGTGGAGAAGGCCGACCGGGCTCCATCCGTTTCGTTGCAGCAGCCGCTGCATCGGCTGGTTGGACACGTTCGTCGAGGTGAAGAGCTTCGGGGTGGTGCACGAGGCTGCCGCGGCGTTCAGCAACCGATGGCCAACGCCTCTGCCGCGGGCGGAGGGAGTCACCATCAGCATCGTCACGAAGCCCTGCTCGAAGAACGTGTACTCAACCACGCAATAGCCGAGCGGGCCGGACGCACCCTCCGCTACGACCGCCAGGCCCTGCCGACACCACCTTCGGATGCTCGCCCGCCGTTCGCCGTTACCTTCGACCGCAATCGCGTCGATCCCGATCAGCGTGTCCGCCTCCGACTCACTCGCGCGGCGCACACCGAACTCGCCCGGATCCACTGCATTCATGTGGCCATGTTGTCAGCTCGCAGCAGTCCGCCCTGCATCCGATCGTCCATCGCGGACCAGGTAGTCGTCGTGATCAAGGAGCAGGGAATGCCGTGGCAGGCAGGGTCGCCGACGGGCCGCAGTGAAGTTCCGGCCCAGCGGCTCCTCGCTGGTCCCGCTGACACGCAGTCGGCAGCACGTGGTCGTTGCTCCGGTCGCCCCGTCGAAGTCGAAAGTCGGGGACATCGTCCTCGCCCGTGTCACCGGGACCTGCCACCGGTTCACGGGCCCTGCGCTGCTTCACCCTCGATGGCACCGACCACGTCGGTCACAAGGAAGCGGGGCAGTCTGATCCGTCGCTTCATCATCTGGCGGAAGCCCATCCCGACGACGGCGCCTGCGTGCCGCCGTCGCAGGGCAAACGTTGCTTGATGCGGCACGGGGATTTCAGTGCTCGGACCAGGGTCGGCGTGTGCGTGGTCAGAACCAGTGCAGGCAGTGCGGGGAGCGCTCGGCGCGGAAGAGGGCGTCAGCAACGGTGGCCGCGCCCGGTCGGTGAGCCTTGATGTGTCCGGCACGCACGAGCGTGCTCGGGGCGGTGCCGCCGAGGTAGACCGAGCCCAGGTCGCGCACGTCCAGGGACAGCTCGGGCTCCCGGTCCGTGGGGACACAGTCGGCCTTTCTGTCCCGGATGGTCAGCAGGTAGCGGTCGTGTTCGCCGAGGAACGGGTCGTCGATGTCGAGGACGAGCTCGCCGTCGGTGAACCAGCCGCGCGCGGCCAGTGCACGCGGGACGTCCAGCAGCCGCACCCAGAGCCAGTCGGTGTCGCCGCTCACCTCGCCGGCGCGTAAGTCCGCGAACTGCCAGCGCAGCGGGTGTTCGGGCGGGACGTGCTTGAACACGATCCGGGAGACCAGGTCATGTCCGAGTACGAACCGGGCCAGTGCCGTGAAGACGGCGTCGTCGGTGACGATGGTCTCGTCGACTGTCAGGGTGTCGGACTCGATCGAGTAGCTGGCATATCCATCCGGGACGCCGTCGGCGTCCCGGTGGACGGCGACGTAGCGCGGCGCCGGCGATACCGGCGGCTGGCCCGCGCGCAAGGCCCACCAGCGGTGCGGTCGGGACAGTGCGCCGGGCTGGGCGCGGCGATACCGGTCGTAGACCTCTTCGAGGATCTCTCCGCACTCGGCACGACGCAGCACCTCGACCGAGTCGTTGTTCGAGCCGGTCGACGGAACGTCGGCCGTTCCGCGCGCCCGGGGAGCGGCGAGGGCGGCCTTGTGGCGCGGCACCGCCAGCCGTGCCGTGTAGGTCGCCGGTCCGTAACCGAACCTGCCGTAGATCTGGGCCTCGGAGGCCAGCAGCACGGAAAGGAACTCCCCGCGGGTCCGCAATTCGGCGAGCTGATGCCGCATCATCGCGCTGAGCACGCCCTGGCGCCGGTGCGAGGGCAGCACGCCGACGGCGGTCACCCCGGAGGCCGGTACCAGGGTTTCACCGGGCAGCGTGAGCTCGAAGGAATGCGCGGCCGCGGTGCCGACGGGCCGCCCATCCGGCGTCAAGGCCAGCAGGCAGCGGTCCATTTCGAGCGCCGACCACCACAACCCGCCGCCCTCGACCGGGGTCTCCGGAAACCGCCCGAACGCCGCATGGACCGTGTCGACGAAGACGTCGAAGTCCTCATTGGTCGTGGGGCGAATCTCCATTGCCGCCGCTGCCTCCTCGACATGCCGGGCACCACGACTCGTGATGTCCGGCCACCGTGCAGCAGACCTGCGGCCAGGGCAAACGAATTACGGTCCGGCCCGAGGCCGGTCCCAGACCCGCCGCGGGCGAGTTGCAACGATCGGGTTCAGCGGCAATCACCTCCGCCACCGACCTGAGTGTCCGCGCCTGCGTCGGCCGTGCACCTCGCGGCCAACCCAACCGATCGGACCTCGGGCCCCCCCGCCCGTGCCGTCACCCGGTGTGGAGCGATTGCTCTCCGTCGCCGTATTACTGCGGGCAGGCGCTCGGTCGGTGAGATTTCTCGACGAGCCGCAGGAGCTGCGGGCTCGGCATGTCAGAGGTGACCAGTAGCCTCAGGCTCCATGGGCATACAGATCGATGTAGTGGCCGGTTACCCGATCAACGATGAGATGGAGAGGGTGCTCGGATTGGCCGAAGCGGTCGGCGAACCCGTCTCTGTCACGTTCATGTGGGAAGGGCGTGAACAGCCGGAACGCGCGGTGCTGGTGCCCGCGGCCACGCTGGCGCTCTGGGAGCACTGGGCCCCCACCGCGCACCCTACGAGCGGAGCTGAGGACGAGGACCAGCCTGCGGCGGAGGAGCCGGAACTGGCCCATCCCAAGGAATTCGGCGCGTTCACGCTCTTTCGTCGTCGTGCGGGAGGGCGTACGGCGGTTGCCCGCGAAGGCGTGGTGGTCGCCGAGCTGTTGGCCCCCGACGAAGCTCACTGGCTCCAGGAGAAGGCCCGCAATGTCCGCCAAGGCTTCATGGATCCGAAGCAGAGTGCGGCGTTCGAGGAGTTCCTTGCCCGGCAGTCGTCCCTGGACGAGCAGTGAAGCGCCGACTCTCGCAACGTAGCCGTGTCGTAAATCTGCGGCTCTTGGGTCTCACGAGATCGTCTGGAACCTGCCGGCACCGTTCGCGTTCGGCTTGATGGTTCTGACGGCGCGCAAGGTACGGCTCAGGCTGGAAAAACTGCTCTTCCCGGCGGATCCGGAATCAGGGCAGAGTCGGTGGAGGACGACGGCGAGGTAGTTCGATTCGGTGCCAGATGCCGGACTGCCAGGGCTCGGCGCCCAGGCTGCGGAAGCTGGTCGAGGCGGGTGCACGGCCCTGCCAAGTGTACGGCCGGATCGGCTTCGGCCTCTTGCGGTAACGAGTCCTGCAGGCATCCTGACGGAACGGTCACGAGCTCTGCTGGAGCCGCTCCGCAGCTTGAGCAGGGGTGTCGTCATAGCCGGGCCGAGCCAGCAGGACCGAGCTGAAGTAGTAGCCCTGCTCTTCGTCCGGCTCGTCATCGGCTGCGAACGGACGCCAGAAGCTCACCAGCAAGTCCCGGGCAATGAAGGAAGCATCGTCGTCAGGATCCTCCACGATCGAGGCGAACTCCCCGACGCGCCGGACAACCTCGCGGGCCGGAAGCGCGAATACGTCCACACCCTGGAGCAGGACGCGGTCCGTCCGGGACGACGGCCTTCCCAACTCGGTGGCTTCAAGCATGTCGCGCACGCAGTGGATGCTGATCATCAGCCCACTGGGACGAAAGACGTGCTGCCCCGGCCGATCGGACTCCGAGATCTCAGAAAGATCCCTGAGCGAGTCCAGCGCCGTACTGGCCGCATGTCGAGTCATACCGATGCGCAACGGGCCGACGCCGGCCGGCGGGGCGAGGTCGAAGTCCATAGGGGCATGATCCCAAACAGACCTGTCAGCGAGCCACGAAGGGCCATCCCGCCCCGACAGGTTACGGACCGTAAGAGCTCCACAGAATGTGGACCGGACCCCGTGAAGGGGCAACGGGCACCGCACCCCCCGGCTACTACTCAGGGCCCGGCACCCAGGCGTCTCACCGGCCGCTCAGGGGGCCGGGTCTTTGCACTGTCCCGCATGATGCGCTCGAACGCATAGATGCCACAGAGGCGAGGTTCGGTGCGCTGGAGGAGTCGCACCGGACAGCGGACACCCTGTTCGCGGACTCGTAAACGATCACGCGCCCCGCGCACAGCGCCCCAGCCGCGGCTCAGGCGCATCAGAGCGTGCGGGTTTTCACCGAGATCCGCGCTGTCCCCTGCGTGGAGGGCAGCGGCTCACACTGTCGCGGCACAGTCGGCCGTCCGCCTCAGGAGAGCGCATCCACAGCTGCCCGTGGACCGGCCCTCTGTTCGCGCGGCAGATCACTCAACAGCTGAGGGAGCTGTTCGAGACCAGCCTCGTCCTTCATCACCGCTCACCCGCGAGGTCGACCTCCTCCCGATGCACCGGTGGCGCATCCGTCACCTTCGGACGGCGCCACGGGGTCGCGATCGGCTGGGACACCGCACGCCACCACGGCTCGGTCGGCAGCTTCCCCGCCGGCTCGAACGGCTCGCCCGGCCGGGGGAACGCCACCGACTGCCCGGCCTCCTCGCCGGCGTCCTTCGTCCACTCGCCCGGCTCCGCCCAGGGGTGCGGGGCCAGATTGAAGGTGCCCCAGTGGATCGGCAGCAGTACGCCGTGCGGGCGACCGCCCTGGAGGTCCAGGTGGGCGCGCATGCCTTCGGCGGGGGTCATGTGGATGTCCGGCCAGTACTCCGAGTACGCGCCGATCTGGATCATGGTGGCGTCGAAGGGCCCGTGCTCGGCCCCGATGTCCCGGAAGCCGGGGAAGTAGCCGGTGTCCCCGCTGTGGTAGATCCGGTGCTCCGGACCCGCGACGGCCCACGACGCCCAGAGCGTGTGCTGCTGGTTGCGCAGTCCGCGGCCGCAGAAGTGGCGTGCGGGGGTGGCGGTGAGGCTGATTCCGGCGACGGTCGCGGTCTCGTTCCAGTCGAGCTCGCGCATCCGGCTCGTGGGGACGCCCCAGCGCTCCAGATGGGCTCCGACGCCGAGGGGCACGGCGAAGACCGTGTCGGTGCGGGCCAGTGCGCGGATCGTCGGCAGGTCGAGGTGGTCGTAGTGGTCGTGGGAGATGACGACCACGTCGACGGGTCCGAGCGCGGCCAGCGACAGCGGAGCGGGGTGCAGGCGCTTGGGCCCGGCGAAGGGGAACGGGGAACAGCGCTCGCCCCAGACCGGGTCGAACAGGATCCGCCGCCCGTCGATCTCCGCCAGCACGCTGGAATGGCCCATCCAGGTCAGCCGGAGCCCGGTGGCGGGGGGTACGGCCAGATCGGCGAGGGTCGTGGCATGGACGGGCACGGTGCCCGTCGGCGTCCTGCGGGCCCGCTGCTCCTTGTGGAAGTAGATCTTGGCGAACTCGACGGTGGACCCGGACGGCCTGGTCCGCGCCCCCACCGGGTTCTGGAACACTCCGTCGACGAAATGAGGCGAGCGGCGGATGCGCTCCATCCGCGCTCCGGCCGGATCGGCCCCGAAGGACTCGGTGCGCATCGAGCGCAGTTTCGTGCGGAACGGAAGCAGGTAGTCAGCGCCGGTCACAACATCTCCTGGGGGAGTCGGTGTCGTCTCATTATGGTCGGCCTGTACGACAGGGCGAGCCCAGAAGATGCTGAACGGGGCAACCGGCCCGGCCGGCGGCGACGTCAGCCACGCGGTTGCCCGTAGACATGGTCGATGCGCAGGGTGAGCAGCACCCTGCGGTCCTCGACCATGGCCCGCCGGTAGTCGTCCCAGTCGGGGTGCTCGCCCCTGACGTCCCGGTAGAGCTTGATCAGCTCCTCCACGGTGGCGTCGTCGGGCGCCGCGGCGGGCGGGGTCAGTTCGGCGGTCCCGTCGGCGACGGTCCAGGCCCAGCGGTCGTCACTGGTGACGTGGTAGCTCGCCCGGGGGTCGCGCCGCAGGTTACGGGTCTTTGCGCGGTCCTCGGTGATCGAGACCCGGACCACCCGCTCCTCGGGATAGAAGGCGTGATTGACGTTGGACAGCTGGGGGCGGCCGTCCTGTTTCAGAGTGACCAGGACTCCGCCGTCGTGCTCACCGAAGAGACGGAGCAGTGCTTCCTGTGCCGGTTCGATTCGCGTCATGCAGGATGCAACGTCAGGGCCGTCCGGAGGATTCCGGTGCGCCGCGTCCGCCGATGCGTCCGTCGGACGCCGTCCCACCGTCGCTGACCTGGCGTATGGGGCAGGGGGCGAGGGTGGCCCGGTGGCTGGAGTCCGGTTGAACGTGGCGGAGCGGCGTGAGGAGCTGTTGCGCGCGGCGGTCGGGCAGACCGAAAGCCCCTTGGGGACTCGAAGGCGCCCGCACGTGGGCTGGTGGGCATCGGCCGGGCGGAGCTGACCGGTCGGTCCGCCGACCGCCGAAACCCCACGGCACGGATCCTTCCCGCGGCGGGCTGACGGCCCCGCCCGAACGCCCGGCGCACCAGCTCCTCGGGTCAGGTCTGACGCACCGGTGCGTAGGCCGCTCCGTCCAGTCCGAACGTCCAGGCGACCCCGTCCTTCGCGGTCCGGGTGGCGGGCGGCACGCGCAGCCAGTAGGTGCGGTACGTGCCGTCCGGCTCGGGGGTGGAGTTGACCACCTCGACCATCACCACGTCCTCGTCGCCCGCGAGGGAGATCCGCCAGAGGATGCCCGTCTCGTCGCGGTGGACAGGTTCGGCGCCCGACTCGGTGAGATAGCGGTCGTAGCCGTAGTACTCCAGCATCACGCGGCGCAGCTCCGCGTTCTCCTCGGCGCGGATCCGCTCGGGGGTGAGGGAGGACAGCTCGGCCAGGAACGTGGCGGGAACGGGCATGCCGCGCCAGGCGTGGAGGGCGAAGCCGTCCCCGTAGGCGAGGGCCGGTCCCTCGCCGTGGTCGAGCCGGCCCGCCTCGTCGCGGTGGAGGACGTCGGGCCGCTCGCTGATGACCGCGGCGTGTTCGTAGGGCCACCACCAGCCGGCGTTGCGGGCCACCTCCGCGAGGCCCGTCAGCCGGTCGCCCCGCCCGTCGAAGGCGGCGAGCCAGGCGGCGTCGTGCTGGCCGAGCACGGCGTCCAGGAGCACCAGCCGCACGGCGCCCTCGTCCGCGGGCCGCGGCGCCAGGTCCGCGACGACACCGGTCCGTATCCGCTCGGCGAGTGCACCCGTGGTCTCCCACAGCTGGGCCCCGGTGGCGGACCACAGCGCCGACCAGCCCGCCGGGCCCAGCTCGTCGTACATCCGGCGGCGTTCCTCGGCCCATGGGCGGGTGCGGACCTCCTCGCGCACCGACCGTCC
The DNA here is from genome assembly GCF_000377965.1 of Streptomyces sp. CNB091. Classification (NCBI taxonomy): domain Bacteria; kingdom Bacillati; phylum Actinomycetota; class Actinomycetes; order Kitasatosporales; family Streptomycetaceae; genus Streptomyces; species Streptomyces sp. CNB091. Next base: position 321,935 of record NZ_KB898990.1, on the reverse strand, counting down.
GGCGTCGGCCAGCTTCTCCACCGTCTCGACAGCGGCCCGCGGCGATGCGGCCCAGATGATCCGGTCCGGCTCGGCCAGGCCCGCGGTGCGATAGGCGCGCCGCACACCGGCCTCGGCCGCCGCCCGGTCCGCCCGGCCGGTCGCCGCCGCCACGCTCCGCCAGGAATTCACGTTCTGCATCGGTTGTCCCCGTCCCCTGCTGTGCTCGTTCTGGAAAGCTGTGCTTGCTCCGGCATGGCGGAGCGGTCAGTCCGCCACGATGCGGATCGCGCCGGGTGCGTACTCCCGCTGCCGCACGACGCGGAACCAACCCTCGGGGAGCGGGACCACCGCGTGCTCCTCGTGCACCACCCGCCCGCCCTCGGGGAGATGGAGCAGCATCGGGCCGAACTGACCCGCTTCCCGGATCAGCCGGCCGGGACCCTGCACGGCGTGCGCGTGTCCGGTGACCTCTCCCAGCGCGAGCACCAGCCGCCCCCGCCCGTCACGCAGTTCCCCCGGGGCCTCCAGGAAGGGAGCGGGCACCGCCGACTCCTCCAACTCCATGATCAGTACATCGCCCTGCCGGTACACAGACGTCTCCCCTCGGTCGCGGCACCCGCTGTGCCGACCATGGGAAAAACGCTACGGGCAGGGTCTGACAACGGACCGCCGCGACGGCCCCGGCCGGGTCCCGGTCGCGGCGTTGTCAGTGCGGCTTGATAAACCTTGCGGACATCAGCAGTCCCCAGGATCAGGAGTTCAGGGCCATGTACGGTGCGCAGCATCTGCACGAGTTCGGCGGCCTTCCGGTCGTCGACTTCCAGCACACGTCCGACGGGGGCCCCCGGCCCGCCGCGCACGCCGTGGCCTGGCGCGTCTCCGTCGACCCGTACGACGACGACCGGCCCTGGGAGGAGGAGTTCGCCGACTTCCTGGACAAGGTCGACCCGGCCGGCGTCCGGGCCCTGGTCATCGGCCAGTGGGGCGAGGCGTACGAGGAGACCTCCTCCGTGCCGATCGGCCTGGTGATCGCCGCCGCCGACCGGCTCACCTCGCTGGAGGCGGTGTTCGTCGGGGATCTGGAGGCGGAGGAGGCCGAGATCACCTGGATCCAGCAGTCGGACGTGACCGTGCTGCTGGCCGCCTTCCCCGCGCTGACGGAGTTCGGCGTGCGCGGCGGCTCCGAGCTGGTGTTCCCGCCGACCAAGCACGACCGGCTACGGTCGCTGACCGTGCAGGCGGGCGGCCTTCCCGCCGAAGTGGTGCGGGGTGTGCTGGACAGCGAACTGCCCGCGCTGGAGCGGCTCGACCTCTGGCTCGGTGTGTCCGCCTACGAGGGCGACACCGACCTCACCGACCTCGCTCCGCTGCTCGCCGGCACCCGTTTCCCCCGGCTGAACCACCTGGGAGTGCGCAACAGCGAGATCGAGAACGAGATCGCTTCGGCCATCGCCTCGGCTCCGGTCGTCGCCCAACTGCGCGTGCTCGACCTGTCGAACGGGACGCTGGGCGACGAAGGCGCGGCCGCCCTCCTCGAAGGGCAGCCGCTGACCCATCTGGAACTCCTCGATCTCCACCACCACTTCCTCACCGATGCGATGGCGGAGCGGGTCCGTTCCGCCCTGGAGCCGCACGGCGTGCGGGTCGACCTCTCCGAGAAGTGCGAGCCCTGGGGCGACCGGGGTGCCGAGGGCCGCTACACCGCCGTCTCGGAGTAGGCGCCATGACGTATATCGGCATTCAGCACCTCGACCGTTTCCACGGGCTGCCCGTCCACACCCCGGCGCCGTCGTCCGGGTTCCTGCCCGCCGCCGAGACCGTGGCCTGGCGGCTGGAGGGCGACTACGGCGAGGACAGGGACTTCGCCGGCTGGTGGCAGGAGTTCCTGGACACAGTGGACACGGCCCGGGTCCGGGCGCTCGTCGTCGGCCCCTGGTGGCATGACGGCCACACGCCGTTCGCCCCGGTGATGGAGCTGATCGTCGCCCACGCGGACCGCTTCCCCGGGCTGCGCGGGCTCTTCCTCGCCGACGTCACGGATGAGGAGTGCCATGTCTCCTGGTTGCAGATGTGCGACATCACCCCGGTGCTCGAAGCACTGCCGCTGCTGGAGGAGTTCGCCGTGCGTGGCTGCGGCCGGGAGGGGCTGGGGCTGCGCCCCCTGCGCCATGCGTCGCTGAAGTCGCTGCGCTTCGAGTCCGGCGGCCTGCCGGGCGAGGTGGTGCGGGCGGTCTCCGCGAGCCAACTGCCCGCGCTGGAAAGGCTGGACCTGTGGTTCGGCAGTTCGTGGTACGGCGGCGACGCCACCGTCGACGACGTCCGGCCGGTCCTGTCAGGGGGCGTGTTCCCCCGGCTGCGCCATCTGGGGCTGCAGAACAGCGAGATACAGGACGAGATCGCCGCCGCGGTCGGTTCCGCGCCGGTCGTCGCCCAGTTGGAGACCCTGGCGCTGTCGATGGGCACCCTGAGCGACACGGGCGGCGAGGCCCTGCTCAACGGGCAGCCCCTGAACCACCTGGCCACGCTCGACCTGCGCCACCACTACCTCACCGAGCCGGTGCTGGACCGCGTCAGGACCGCGTGTGCCCCGGCCGTCGTCGAGGCCGGCGAGGCCGAGGAGGACTACGGGGACCCGGACGACGAGGACTACGAACCGGAACGCTATGTCGCGGTCAGCGAGTAGCGGCGGGGACGGCCCGGTGCCGCGCTTCGCGGTCGTCGGCAATCCGGACAACCGCCGGGTCGCCTTCTTCGAGGAGGCCGTGCGCTCCGCCGGGCTGCCGTCGGCCCGGGTGGTGCCCTGGCTCCGGGTGCTGCGCGGCGAGGCGGTGTTCGCGGCGGGCGAGAGCGTACGGATCGATTCGCCCGGTGAGGACGCCGAAGTGGAGCGGCTGCTCCGCGGGGTCGACGACCCGACCCGGGTGGAGGGTTCGGCCCGGTGGTACGCGCGCTTCACGGCGGCGGTGGACGCCGTGGCGGGCGTGGCCTCGGCCGCCGGCGCGGAGGTGCTGGGCTCCCCCGGTGACATCGCCGTGCTCTTCGACAAGCGGCTGTGCCACGGGGTTCTCGACCGCGCGGGGGTCCCCGTGCCCGCCTCGCCGACGTCCGGCCCGGGGGCGGCCCCGGTGCGCGACTGGTCCGACGTACGGGAGTTGCTGCGCGAGCACCGGATGCCCCGGGCGTTCGTGAAGCTCGCGCACGGCTCCTCCGCCTCCGGGGTGCTGGCGGTGGAGACGGCAGGTCCCGGCCGGGTCCGGGCGAGCACCTCCGTGGAGCGGGACGCGTCGGGTCGGCTGTTCAACTCGCTGCGGGTGCGGCGCTACACCTCGGAGGCGGAGGTCGGCGCCGTCGTGGACGCGCTGGCCCCGGACGGGCTGCACATCGAGCGCTGGCTGCCGAAGGCGTCCCAGCGTGGTCGGGCCGCGGATCTGCGGATCGTGGTGGTAGGCGGCCGGGCGACGCACGCCGTGGTGCGGACGAGCACGAGCCCCATGACCAATCTGCATCTGGGCGGAGCGCGCGGCGACCTCGACGAGGTCCGGGCCGCCGTGGCGGCCGCCGGCGGCTGCTGGCGCGAGGCGCTGGTGATGTGCGAGCGGGCGGCGGCCTGCTTCCCCGGGACGCCCTGCGTGGGTGTCGACCTCCTGCCCACGGCCGGCTGGCGGCGTTTCGCCGTCTGCGAGGTCAACGCCTTCGGCGATCTGCTGCCCGGACTGACCGGTCTGCCGGGCAGCGGCGCCGAGGGCCTGAACACCTATGCGGCGCAGGTCGCCGCCGTACTGGACCGAGCAAGGAACCACCGTGCCGTCACCCCTTCCTGACCCCGACATGTCCCCGCTGCCCGTCGATGGTGGCCGGCCCGACATGGGCGAGGTCGTGGGCAGCCACGATCTGCTGCTGGTCACCCTGGACACTCTGCGCCACGACGTCGCCGTCGAGCTGGCGGCCGCCGGGCGGCTCCCCAACCTCGCCCGGCATCTGCCCGGCGGCGTCTGGGAGGAGCGGCATGCTCCGGGCAGCTTCACCTACGCCTCGCACCAGGCGATGTTCGCCGGGTTCCTGCCGACGCCCGCCTCCCCGGGACCGCATCCCCGGTTGTTCGCGGCGCGGTTCGCGGGCAGTGAGACGACGGCGGACGGCACGTTCGTGTTCGACACGCCCGATCTGGTGTCGGGGCTGGCCGCCGAGGGCTACCGCACGGTGTGCGTCGGCGGGGTCGGCTTCTTCAACCGCCGGGGACCGCTCGGCTCGGTGCTGCCCGGGATGTTCCAGGAGAGTCACTGGGAACCCGGCTTCGGCGTCGCCTCGCCCACCTCGTTCGAGGAGCAGGTGGCCAGGGCGGAGCAGGTCGTCGCGGCGCTCCCCCGGGAGCAGCGGCTGTTCCTCTTCGTCAACGTGTCCGCCCTGCATCAGCCGAACTGGTTCCATCTGCCCGGGGCGACCCGTGAGGCGGGTGACTCCCGGGCCACGCACGCGGCGGCCCTGGAGTACGTGGACCGGCACATCGGCCGGCTCTTCGCCGCGGCGAGCAGCCGTCGCCGGTGCTTCGCCATCGTCTGTTCGGACCACGGCACGGCCTACGGCGACGACGGCTACACCGGTCACCGGCTCGGCCACCCGGCCGTCTGGACCGTCCCGTACGCCCACTTCTTCCTCGAACCACCCGCACCGCTCGCCCCGGGGGCCGCCCGATGACCACCACCGTCGCCGCCGAAGCGGCCACCGCCGTCCGGCCGTACGAGAGTTACGTCTACGCCTATCCGCACAAGACGGCCTACCGGCCGCTGAAAGACCGCCCGTCACTGCGGTCACTGTGGGCGGCGGAGCCCAAGGACGCGCTCTCCCTCTACCTCCACATACCGTTCTGCGAGGTCCGCTGCGGTTTCTGCAACCTCTTCACCCGGATCGGCGCGCCCGAGGAGCTGACGACGCGCTATCTGGACGCGTTGGAGCGGCAGGCCGTCGCCGTGCGGGACGCGCTGGGCGACGAGGAGCCGGTGCGGTTCGCCGCGGCGGCGTTCGGGGGCGGCACGCCGACGTTCCTGACCGCGGGTGAGCTGGAGCGGCTCTGCGACATGGCGGAGAAGCGGATGGGCGCCGACCTGCGCTCGGTGCCGCTGTCGGTGGAGACCTCCCCGTCCACGGCGACGGCGGACCGGCTGGCGGTGCTGGCCGACCGGGGCACGACGCGGATCAGCATCGGTGTGCAGAGTTTCGTGGACGAGGAGGCGCGGGCTGCCGTCCGCCCGCAGCGCCGCGCCGATGTGGAGGCGGCGCTCGGCCGGATCCGCGAGGCCCGGATCCCGGTGCTGAACATCGACCTGATCTACGGCATCGACGGGCAGACCGAGCGCAGCTGGCTCGTCTCGCTGGACGCGGCGCTGGCCTGGCGCCCGGAGGAGCTGTATCTGTATCCGTTGTACGTCCGCCCGCTCACCGGTCTGCACCGCCTGGGCGCGGCCACCGGCGCCGAGGCGGAGGCCCTGGAGCAGGCCGCCTGGGACGAGCAGCGGCTGCGGCTGTACGCGGTGGGGCGGGACCACCTGCTGGCGCACGGCTACGAGCAGGTGTCGATGCGGATGTTCCGGCGGTCCGACGGACCGCGGGAGCAGGAGGGTCCCGAGGACTACGCCTGCCAGACCGACGGCATGATCGGCCTCGGCTGCGGTGCCCGTTCGTACACGGCGGCCCTGCACTACTCCTTCGACTACGCGGTGGACATGCGGGAGATCCGGTCGATCATCGACCGGTTCACCTTCGCCGAGGACTTCTCCCGGGCCGAGGTCGGCCGGTACGTCGACGCGGACGAGGCGCGACGGCGGCATCTGCTGCAGTCGCTTCTCCAGGCGGCGGGGCTGCCGGTGGCGGAGTACCGGGCGCGGTTCGGCACGGATCCGGGCGCGGATTTCCCGGCCGAGCTGGCGGGGTTCGCGGCCCGTGGCTGGCTGGACGCGTCGGCGCCGGACGGTCTGCTGAGGCTGTCCCCGTCGGGCCTCGCCCACTCCGACGCGCTGGGTCCCGCGCTGTTCTCCCCCGGGGTGCGGGCCGCGATGGCCGCGTACGAGCGGAAGTGACGGGGCCATGGACCTGACGATCCTCTACCGGGGCCCGCTCGCCTCCTGCGACTACGACTGTCCGTACTGCCCGTTCGCCAAGCGGCGGGACAGCCGCGCGCAGCTCACGGCGGACCGGGAGTCGCTGGAGCGGTTCACCGGCTGGGCCGCGGAGCGGACCGGCGACCGGCTGTCCGTGCTGTTCACCCCGTGGGGCGAGGGCCTGGTGCGCTCCTGGTACCGCCGGGCGCTGACCGATCTTTCACGGCTGCCGCACGTCGGGCGGGTGGCGATCCAGACGAACCTGAGCGGCCGCACCGACTGGCTGGCCGACGCCGATCCGGAGCGGATCGCGCTCTGGTGCACGTACCACCCGGGGCAGACACCGTACGAGCGGTTCCTGGGCAAGTGCCGGGAGCTGTCCGCGAAGGGGATCCGCTACAGCGTGGGCGTGGTGGGGTTCGACGAGCACCTCGACGAGGCGAGGCGGCTGCGGGCGGCGCTGCCGGAGGAGGTCTATCTCTGGGTGAACGCCGCCGAGGGGCACACCTACACCGACGAGGAGGCGGCGCGGTGGACGGAGCTGGATCCGCTGTTCCCCTTCAGCCGTGATCCGCACCGTTCGGCGGGGCTGCCCTGCCGGACGGGCGAGTCGGTGATCTCGGTGGACGGCGACGGCACGGTGCGGCGCTGTCACTTCGTCAAGGCGGAGCTGGGCAATCTCTACGACGGCAGCTACCGCCGGGCGCTCGGCCCGCGGGTCTGTCCGCTCGCCGTGTGCGACTGCCACATCGGCTATGTGCATCTGGAGTCGCTGCCGCTGTACGACGTGTTCGCGGGCGGTGTCCTGGAGCGGATACCGGCAGGGCACCCCCCGGGCGGGGGCACGCCGCCGGACGGGCTCGTGGTGCCGGGCCCGTCCCGGCGTGCGCTTCCCCTGCTGGGGCCCTGACCGGCTCGACGGCTACAGCGGCAGGAGGTCCGGGCGCTTCGCCTCGACGTGGTCGCCGGAGGACTCTCCGCGCAGTCGGCGGCCGATCCAGGGCACGAGGTATTCGCGGGCCCACTGGATGTTGTCGCGCCGTGCGTCGAAGGGGCGGCGCTGGGCCTGCGGCGGCCAGGGCTGGTCGGGGTCGGCGGGCACGTCGTGGCCGAGGACCTGGGCGGCGCGCAGCGCCACGCGGGTGTGGCCCTCGGGCGACAGGTGCAGCCGGTCGTTGTCCCACGCGCGCCGGTCCTGCACGGAACGCAGCGACCACAGGTCCAGCACGGGGCAGTGGTAGCGGTCGGCGATGGCCCGCAGATGGACGTTGTACGTGGCGATCTTGCCGCGCATGTGGCGCAGCACCGGAACGCCCCGGGTGTCGAAGCCGGTGGTGACCATGACCGTGCCGACGGCGTTGCTCAGGTCGGCGACCGCCCGCTCGAAGCGCTCGGCGAGGTCGTCGGGGTCGGTGCCGGGCCGGATGATGTCGTTGCCGCCCGCGCAGAAGCTGACCAGGTCGGGGGCCAGTTCCTTGGCGCGCGGGATCTGCTCCTCGACGATCTGGTCGAGGAGACGTCCTCGTACGGCGAGATTGGCGTAGCGGAAGTCCCCGTGCGGGGAGTCCAGGGGGCCGGTCGCCCCCTCGGGGGCCGGGAGCCGGTCGGCGAGGAGCACCGCGAAGCGGTCCGCCCAGCCGAGATACGTCCCGTCGGGGCCGGGATCGCCGACGCCCTCGGTGAAACTGTCGCCAATCGCCGCGTACGACCCGATGGTGTGCTGCTGGTTGTTTCTCGAATCGTCTGCCACAAGCACTTATCCTGCATCGTGCGATGTGACCTACGCGACCGTAATACGGGGTTGACGGGTGGTGAGATAGACCACCCGGTCAGTTTTTGGTAAGCCGGAATAAGTGGAGGGGCGGTGCGCCGCCGCGCACCGCCCCTCGATCACTTCTCGCCGCGTCCGGTCGGACGGAGCCGTCGGACGAAGACGTCAGACAGAGACGCCGTGCTGACGCAGGTACGCGATCGGGTCGATGTCCGAGCCGTAGCTCGGGCCGGTGCGGACCTCGAAGTGCAGGTGCGGGCCGGTGGAGTTGCCGGTGGAGCCGGAGAGGCCGATCTGCTGGCCGCCGGTGACGGTCTGGCCGACGGAGACGTTGAGCGAGGACTGGTGGGCGTACTGGGAGTACATGCCGTCCTCGTGCTGGATGACGACCTCGTTGCCGTAGGAGCCGCTGTTGCCGGCCGAGACCACGGTGCCCGGGCCGATGGCGAGTACGGGGGTGCCGGAGGCGGCCTGGAAGTCCGAGCCGGTGTGGTAGCCGCTGGACCAGCTGGCGCCGGAAGCCCGGTACTGGGTGGTGACGTTGGCGCTGGCCAGCGGGGCGGACCAGCCGGAGCCGGTGGCCTCGGAGGAGCCGGTCCGCGAGGAGCTGCCGGAGCCCTCGGAGTCGTCGGCGGAGACGGTGTCCGCCTTCGGGGCCTCCTTCGGCGCGGCCTTCTTCGGGGCGGCCTCGGGAGCCGCGGACTTCTCGGCCGGGGCGGAGCCCTGGGCGCCGAGGGTCAGCTTCATGCCCGGGTGGATCAGGCCGGGGTTCTCGCCGACGGTGGAGCGGTTGTCCTGGTACAGCTTCTCCCACCCGCCCTTGAGCTGGTGCTCGGCCGCGATCTTCGCCAGGTAGTCGCCGGAGACGACGGCGTACGTCTTCGGGGTGGCCTTCGACGCGGCGGGGGCGGCGGCCGGGGCGCTGTGCGCGGCGGCGACCGAGGCGGCGGCGGACTTCGCGGCCGGAGCGGCCTGGTCCGCCGCGTTCGCGACGGTGGCCCCGATGAGCGGGAGGACGAGTGCGGCGCCTCCGGTCCCTGCGACGAGGACGCCGCGGGAGATCGGGCCGGACTTCGGACGACGGTGCTTACCCTTTGCGGGCATGGGAAGTTCCTCTCCGGCGCCTGCGAGGTGAGCTGTCGGGTTCGGGCTGGAGATGCCCGGTCGCGTTGCGGCGACTTCACCCCGAGCCGGTCCGGATCGCTCCGGATCGGCGGCTTACCTGGTTCCCCCGCTCCTGCCACGCGTGAGTGGGTGGGTGCGAATTCCGGGCGGCGGCAGGATTAGGCGGTCCGTCCGGATTGCGGCGACCGTAAACGAGTCAGGACGAGCTGAACAAGCCATCGGTTGCTCGCCGGAATCATCGGTTCACTATCGCCCCGGAATTCCCGTCACACTCCGTGGATTACGGATCTTGGATTTCCGTGCGGGCAACGGGAATGCCTTGGGGCGCGCCCACCACGGACCGTCACGGATATGATCCCGCTCACCTCCGAAATCCCATCTCCCCCATTAGCGGGGCATGTTCTGCGAAATGCACCAATACGGACATTGGGTCAACCTCCCCCCTGACGCCGGGTCAGCCTGGACGTCTCGGCACCCCGCACCGGAGCTCTCGACCGTGATGATTTTCCGTCGAATCGATGTCGTATCGTCACGGGAGCGCCCTCGCCGGCGAGCCGCGCCGACGCCAGAGATCCCAGGAGCCACCGTGACGCAGCAGGTGCCGCAGGTCCCGCCGACAGAGACCGCGCTGACCGGAGTCCGCAACTTCCGCGACGTGGGCGGGCTCCCCACCGCGGACGGCCGGCGCACCGCCTTCGGGCGGCTCTACCGGAGCGGCCACCTGGCGCACGCCACGGCCGAGGACGCGGCCTTCCTCGGCGGGCTCGGGCTGCACACGATCTTCGACTTCCGCCACTCCGCCGACCACCGGCTCGACGGCTACGACATCGAGCTGGCCGGTGTCCGCAATGTCAGCATTCCGCTCTCGGACCCGGCCGACGGCGCCGAGTTCTGGCGGCTGGTGGGCGACGGAAACATCGAGCAGCTGCGCTCGGCCCTCGCGAACGGCCAGGGCGTCGACCGCATGATCCGGATGTACCGCGCGACGATTCTGGACCGCACCGCCGAGCACAGCCGGGTGCTGCACTCCCTGGCCGAGGACAGCGTCCCCGCCCTGATGCACTGCGCGGCGGGCAAGGACAGGGCCGGTCTCTCGATCGCGGTCACCCTGCTGGCGGTCGGCGTCGAGCCGGAGGCGGTCGAGGAGGACTACCTCAAGTCCAACGACCTCCACCGCCGCTACGCCGTGAAGCGCTCCGACGCGTCCGGCACCGGCATGTCGCCCGAGGTGCTGGAGCTGCTGGACCCGCTGTTCGGGGCGCGGCCCGCCTACCTCGCGGCGGCCTTCACGGCCATCGAGGAGAACTGGGGAACGACGGACCGCTACCTGTCGGAGGGGCTGAAGGTCTCCCCCGAGACCCGGGAGCGGCTGCGCGAGCGCCTGCTCGACCAGGGCTGACCCGGACGGGAGGCGATCCGTCCGGGGGTGGTCGGTCGTCCGCCCGGCGTCACTTGCTCCCGGCCACCACGAAGAGCAGGTAGAGGAAGCCCGCGATGACGTGGCCCGCCACCAGGTAGGCGAAGAGGCGGATGATGACACCGCGCGGCATCCGCTTCTCCTGCGGGTCCTCGTTCGGGCGGCGGCCGGGGCCCAGCGGGTCGTAGTGCTCGGAATCGGACATGACGGTCCTCTCTGTCGGCCTCGCGGCCGGTGGAGCGAAGGAGGGAGCCGGCCGGGACGGCCGGTTCAGCGCGCGTGGAGGGCGTTGCCGAGGCACAGCTCGGCGGCGGGGCTCTGGAGCAGGGAGTGGACGAAGAGCAGCTCCGCGCCGCAGCGGTCGACGGCCGCGATCCGGTGCGGGGTGAGCGAGTCGAAGTGGGCGCTGTCGCCGGGTTCGAGGTCGTGGACGGTGTCGCCGAGCCCGATCCGCAGCCGCCCCTCCAGGACGTACAGCCACTCCTCGCCGGGATGGACCCGGACCAGGTCGCCCTGGGCCCCGTGCGGAACGCGCACCCGCAGCGCCTGCATCGCGCGACCGGATCCGCCTGCCTGCCGGTACATCCAGCCGTCGGCCTCCGCCCCCTCGAAGCCGCCGCCGCGGACGATCGCGTCCCGTTCGGGAGGCTGCTCGCCGAGCAGCTCGGAGACCGTCGTACCGTAGATACGGGCCAGGCCCAGCAGCATCGGCAGCGAGGGCTGCCTGCGGCCGGTCTCCAGGCGGGAGAGATGGGCCGGGGAGAGCCCGGCCCGGCCGGCGGCGGTCTCCAGGGTGAGGCCGCGGTCGCGGCGCAGGTCGCGCAGTCGGGGTGCGACGCCGGGGAGCTCGTCCGGCGCCCCTTCGTCCGGAGGGTTCATGGCTCCATTGGGCCAGGATCTTTCCTCTGAGGCAAATAACTTGCCTCAGAGGCAATTCTCATCGTCCCATCGCGGAAGCCGGTCAGCGATGGGCCACGGCCTGCTTGACCAGCGTCCGGCCGAAGTCCCACATCAGTCCGCCCCCGCTGTGCGCGTCGTCCATCACGGACGTGAAGGCCGCCACGAAACGGTCCACCTCGGCGTCCCCGATGACCAGCGGCGGGATCAGCTTGATCACTTCGAGGTGGTCGCCGGAGACCTGGGTGAGGATCCGGTGCCTCTGGAGCAGCGGCACCACGACCATCTGCGCGAAGAGGCCCTTGCGGGCCGCCTGGAGCATGGTCCAGCGGCTGCGGAGCCTGAGCGAGGACGGCCTGCCGAACTCGATGCCGATCATCAGCCCGCGCCCGCGGACCTCGTGCAGCAGCTCGTAGCGGTCCACCAGGGCGGCCAGCCGCTCGCGCAGCAGGTCGCCGGTGCGCCGGGCGTTGGCGACGGTCTCCTCGTCCTCCATCACCGTCAGGACGGCGAGCCCGGCCGCCATCGCCTGGGCGTTGGAGCCGAAGCTCGCGGAGTGGACGAGGACCCGGTCCATCGAGGAGTAGACCTTGCGGAAGATCCAGTCCTTGCCGAGGGTCGCGCCGACGGGCACATAACCGCCGGAGAGCGCCTTGGCGACGCACACCAGATCGGGCTCCACCCCCTCCTCGTGCTGGTAGGCGTAGAAGTCCCCGGTCCGGCCGAGGCCCGTCTGTACCTCGTCGACGATCAGGAGCGCCTTGTGCCGGTGCAGCAGTTCCTGCGCCCCGCGCAGATAGCCCGGCGGCGCGGCGTGCACGCCCTTCCCCTGGATCGGCTCCACGACCAGGGCCGCGACGTCACCCCGCCTCAGCTCCCGCCGCAGCGCTTCCAGGTCGCCCAGCGGGACGGCCGTGTCCGGCAGCAGGGGGGCGAAGCCGTCGCGGAAGCCGCTCTCCCCGTTGACCGAGAGGGAGCCGGTGGTGAGCCCGTGGAAGGCGTGGTCGCAGTAGAGGACCCTGGGCCTCCCGGTGGCGTAGCGGGCGAATTTCAGCGCCGTCTCGACCGCCTCCGTGCCGCTGTTCCCGAAGAAGACGCGGTCCAGGTGCGGGCTGTGGGCGAGGAGCTTCTCGGCGAGCAGTCCGGGCAGCGGCTGGCAGTCGAAGCGGGTGAGGTCGGCGAGCTGGGCGTCCAGGACGTCGTGCAGGGCCTGGCGGACGACGGGGTGGTGACGGCCGAGGCCCATGACGCCGAACCCGGCGAGCATATCGAGGTAGTCGTTTCCCTCCGCGTCCCAGAAGTACGCGCCCTCGGCCCGCTCGTAGACCTTGTCGAAGCCGATGGTGTGCAGCATGCGCGGCAGTTGGTGGTTGAGGTGGCGTGCGTGCAGGTCGTACCGTTCGGCCCCGCGCTCGGCGAGGAGCCGAGCCAGGTCGAAGCCCTGGGATCCGCCGTCCGTCATCGCCCGCTCTTCCCTTCGGGTGTGCTGCGCCATGAGGGCCGGCCGCCCCGGGAGAACCGTGGCGGCCGGCCGTACCTCGTCGGACACCGCCTCAGCGGTTGCTGCTGATGGTCTCCCTCGCCGCGCGCAGGGATTCCTTCAGGGACCCCATCGTGGCGAGCACCGCCGTGGGCTCGTAGCCGCAGTGCGCCATGCAGTTGGCGCAGCGAGGGTCCTTTCCCCGGCCGTACTTCTCCCAGTCGGTCTCCTCGATGAGCTGACGGTACGTCGGTACGTAGCCGTCGTTCATCAGGTAGCAGGGGCGCTGCCAGCCGAAGAGCGAGTAGTTGGGGATCGCCCACGCGGTGCACGGGAAGTCCGCCTTGCCCTCCAGGAAGTCCAGGAAGAGCGGTGAGTGGTTGAGCCGCCAGCGGGCCCGGTTGCCGCCCGCGAAGGCCTTCTTGAACAGCTCGCGGGTCTGCTCGACGCCGAGGAAGTGCTCCTGGTCGGGGGCCTTCTCGTAGGCGTAGGCGGGAGAGATCATCATCTCGTCGACGTGCAGGTCGTCGTTGAGGTAGTTGAGGACCTCGATGATGGTCTGCGGGGTGTCGGTGTTGAAGAAGGTGGAGTTGGTGGTGACCCGGAAGCCGCGCCGCTTGGCCTCCTTCATCGCGGCGACGGCCTCGTCGAAGACGCCTTCCTTGGCGACCGACTCGTCGTGCCGCTCGCGCAGTCCGTCGATGTGCACGGCGAAGGCGAAGTACGGGGACGGGGTGAACTTGTCGAGCTTCTTCCGCATCAGCATCGCGTTGGTGCAGAGGAAGACGTATTTCTTCCTGGCGACGAGCTGGCGCACGATCTCGTCGATCTGGGGGTGCATCAACGGTTCGCCACCGGCGATGGACACCATGGGAGCGCCGGATTCGAGCACCGCGCCCACCGCCTGGGCGACCGGCATGCGCTGCTTCAGGACACCGGCCGGGTGCTGGATCTTCCCGCACCCCTCGCAGGCGAGGTTGCAGGCGAACAACGGCTCCAGCTCGACGATCAGGGGGAACTTCTCACGCTTGCGGAGCTTCTGTTCGAGGAGATACGTCGCGACCTTGATGGACTGACGGAGCGGCATGGCCATCTGGCTCACCTCCTGGGGAGCGTTAAGGATCGGTGCCATTCGTAGAAAGCCGGAAGGACGGCACGAAGAACGCGGAACGCCGATATTCCACCGCGTACGGTGCCGATACGGACGAGCTCATGCTCTGGAGCGTCCACGACCACCCGGACGGCCGCAACCGGGCGCGGCCCGTGACACAGGGCGGTACGCAGCGTCGCGGCGGACTCCATGTCCACCGCGATGGCCCCGCCGGCTCGCAGCGCGGCCCGTTCGGAGCCCCGTACGACGTGGTCGGAGCCGGTCAGCGGGCCGGTGTGGACGGTACCGCCCGGAACGGCCCTGGCCAGCGCGGCGACCAGGACGCCGGTGCCCGTGCAGGGTGTGGTGCCGTCCGCGTCCCGGGTCTCCTCGGCGACGACCAGGTCCCCCGGGTGCATCCCCGGGGCGAGGCCGGCGCAGAAGCCGGAGGCGATGACGGCGGCGTCGGGGACCCCGCCGGGGCCCAGGAGACGCGCCACGGCCGCCTCCGCCGCCCGGGGGCCCATGCCGGTGCGCAGGACCCGGACCGGGCCCGGGGCACCCCTGCCGCTGCGCAGGGCCACCTGCTCGATGCCCAGCGCGCAGGCGACCAGCAGGGGCGTCGCGGGACTCCCCGGCCGTCTCGGATCGCCCATCAGGCCCCCTCGGCCGCGGTCGCGCGGTCGGCGAACGGGTCGCCGTACACATAGCGCCCAAGAGCGGTGAGAGGGAAGACCTGGCGGTAGAGGTGGTAGTTGATGGAGAAGTCCCAGGGGAAGCCGGTCCCGGTGAAATACGGCTCGTCCCAGGAGCCGTCGGCCTGCTGCGCCTCGGTCAGCCAGGTGACGCCGCGGGCGACCGGGCGGGTGTCACGACGGCCGGCGGCGAGGAGCGCGAGGAGCGCCCAGGCGGTCTGGGAGGCGGTGGACTCACCGTGCCCGATCCACTTCTCCTCCTGGTAGGAGCGCAGGTCCTCGCCCCAGCCGCCGTCGTCGTTCTGGACGGACTCGAGCCAGGCGACGGCCCGGCGGACCGCGGGATGCCCGGCGGGCAGTCCGGCGGCGATCAGGGCGGGCACCACGGACCCGGTGCCGTATACGTAGTTGACCCCCCAGCGGCCGAACCATGCTCCGCACGCCTCCTGTTCGGCGAGCAGCCACGCGATGCCCGCGCGGGTACGGGGGTGGTTCACGAGCCCTTCGACGGCGAGCATCTCCACGACATGGCCGGTGACGTCGGCCGACGGCGGGTCGATGACCTCGCCGAAGTCGCAGAAGGGCAGGCGGTTGGGGAAGGGGCTGGTGTTGTCGGCGTCGAACGCGCCCCAGGCGCCGTTGCGGGACTGCATCCCGAGGCTCCAGCGGACGCCGCGGTCGATGGCCGCCTGCATGCGGGCGGGGTCGGGGTGGCGCACCCGGCGCAGCGCCAGGACGACTTCCGCGGTGTCGTCGATGTCCGGGTAGTTGTCGTTGTGGAACTCGAACGCCCAGCCTCCTGGGGCGAGTCCGGGCTTCCGCACCGACCAGTCGCCGGGTCTGGTGATCTCCTCGGCCAGCATCCAGTCGGCGGCCTTCACCAAGGCGGGGTGGTCGGGTCTCAGTCCGGCGTCGGCCAGTGCGATGGTGGCGAGGCAGGTGTCCCAGACGGGCGACTGGCATGCCTCGACCATGCGGGCGCCGTCCTCGCGCCGGACGGCGAACCGGTCGAGCGAGGCCAGGCCCGCCTTCATCACCGGGTGGTCGAGGTCGTAGCCCAGCAGGTGCAGGGCGATGACGGAGTAGACGGCGGGCGGCTGGATCCCGCCCCAGCAACCGTCGTTCTCCTGGCGCTCGATGATCCAGCGGGCGGCCAGGTTCATCGCGATGCGGCGCAGTGGGCGCGGGGCGACCTTGTGGTAGAGGTGCAGCCCTTTGTCGAGGCGCTGGAAGATTCCGTCCCAACTGGCGGGCGGGGCAAGCTTCCTGGGCGGGTTGGGGTGGGCCGGGTCGGTGTGCAGCTCGTCCAGGGCGAAGGGCGCCGGACGCACCGGGCGTTTGGCGGAGACGATGGTGAGCGGCACGATGGTCTGCCGGGCCCAGCAGCCGAAGTCGTAGATGTTCAGCGGGACCCACTTGGGGAAGAACATCAGCTCGGGCGGCAGCTCGGGGAGGTCGTCCCACTTCCACCAGCCGAACAGCGCCAGCCAGATGCGGGTGAAGACGCGGGCGGCCGCGATGCCGCCCTGTTCTCTGATCCAGCCGGAGGCGCGGGCCATGTGCGGTTCGTCGGGGCGGTCCCCGGCCAGCCGCAGCGCGACGTACGCCTCGATCGTGGCGGAGAGGTCGCCCGGTCCGCCGTAGAAGGTGTTCCAGGTGCCGTCGCCGAGCTGTTCGCCACGGATGAAGAGGGCGGCCGCCCGGGTGGTCTCGGGGTCCTGGATGGAGAGGAACTGACGCAGGAGCAGGTCCTCGGCGTCCATCGTGACGTTGGTGGCGAGGTCGCCCTTCCACCAGCCCTGCTCGTCCTGTCTCCCGAGGAGGTGCTCCACCGAGCGTTCCGCGGCCCGGCGCGCGGCGACGGTCACGTCGTCCGCGGCGGTTGTGGTGTCGGTCGGATCGTGGGCCGTGGCCTCGGGGTTCGCGGTCCCGGTCGATCCGTCGGTCGTCGCTGTCATGAGCTTCCCCTTACGTGCAGTCGGTTCTCTGCTGTGCTGGGGTCACCGTCGGCCGGCGCCCGGCGAGGGGCGCCGGCCGGCGACTGCGAGTCATATGCGAAGCGTTGTCATCTCTTTCGTACCACCACGAAGTCGGCAAGCTCGGTGAGCTGTTCCCTCACCCGGTGGGGCATGTCGACGGCGTGCAGGGCCTCGATGGCGTTTCCGTGCTGACGACGGGCTTCCTGGGCGGTCCACTCGCGGCCGCCCGCCTCCTCGATGAGTGCCGCGCGGGCGGCGAACTCCTCTTCGGAGAAGCTGTCGAAGTCGTTGCTCTTGGCGTCGGCGGCGAGCAGTTCGCCCAGCCGGTCGGAGGCCTCGCCGCCCGCGGCGAGCGCCGCGACGACGGGCAGGGACTTCTTGCGCTGGCGCAGGTCGCTCCAGGTCTGCTTGCCGGTGGCCTCCGGGTCGCCCCAGATGCCGAGGAGGTCGTCGACGGCCTGGAAGGCGAGGCCGAGGTGGTAGCCGTAGGACTCCAGGGTGTCGGCGGTGCGGTCGTCGGCGCCGCCGAGCACCGCGCCGATGGAGACGGCGCAGGCCAGCAGGGCGCCGGTCTTGTTGCCCTCCATCTCCAGGCATTCCTCGACGGTGACCCGCTCGCGGTGCTCGTAGGAGATGTCCTGGGCCTGCCCGTCGATGAGCTTGCGGGTGGCGGTGGTCAGCCGGCGGGCCGCGCGGCCCGCCTCGACGGTGCCGAGCTCCAGCAGCAGGTCGTAGGCGAGCGCGAAGAGCGCGTCGCCGACGAGGATCGCCTGGGCGGGGCCGTGCACCTTCCACACGGTGTCACGGTGGCGGCGCTGCTCGTCGCCGTCCATCAGGTCGTCGTGCAGCAGCGAGAAGTTGTGCACGAGTTCGACGGCCACCGCGCCGGGGATGCCGGCCTCGGCGGGGGCCCCCGCCGCCTCGGCGGACAGCAGGGCGAGCGCGGGGCGCACGGCCTTGCCCCCGTCGCCGTCCGAGGGCCGCCCCTCCGCGTCGATCCAGCCGAAGTGGTAGGCGGCGACGGTGTCCATGGGCGGCGCGAGCCGGCCCACGGCAGCCCGCAGGACCGGCGCTGACAGGGCTCGTCCGCGCTCCAGAAGCGCGGTGACGTCCGCGGTGTCCGCCACGGTGTCGAAAGCCGGATTCGCCGGGGTCACAGACTCTCCTCTTGTTCCGGTGGTACTGCTCATGCCGCCTCCTGCAGCGGATGTCCTGGGGGGCGGCCGAGGTCGTGGAGCGCCGCGTCGGCGGCGCCGGCGCCGCTGCGCACGGCACCCTCCATCGTCGCGGGCCAGCCGGTGTCGGTCCAGGCCCCCGCCAGCTGAAGTCCGGACAGCCGGGTGCGGGGGCCGGGGCGCAGCCACCCGACGCCCGGGGCGGGCGCGAAGGTGGCGGTGCGCTCCCGGGTGACGAAGAAGTCGCGGATGCCCGCGCCGCGGGCGGCGGGGAGCAGCCGTTCCAGCTCGGGCAGGTAGCGGGAGCGCAGTTCGGCGACGGGCAGGTCGATCTCGTCCTGGGCGGCCGACTGCGAGACCGCCAGATACTGCCCGGGGCCCGTCAGCCCCGAGGAGTGGGTGCGGTCGAAGACCCACTGGACCGGGGAACCGATCGCGGCGAAGAACGGCCTGCGCAGCACCTTGCGGTCGTAGATCACGTGCACGTTCAGGATGGGCGCGTAATCGATGTCGAGCAGCAGGTCCGGTTCGTCCAGCGCGCCCGTGGGCAGCAGGTCGTGGGTCTCGGTCTGCGGCACGGCCAGGACGACCGTGTCGGCGGTGATCCGCTCCCCCGCCGTCTCGACGATCCAGCGGCCGTCCTCGGTGCGGGTGAGGGAGCCGGCCTTGGCGCGCAGTTCGGTGCGGACGCCCGCGGTGTCCAGTGCCTTGCGGGCGAGGGTGTCGTGCAGCTCGCCGAGCGGCACGGTGGCCCAGCCGATGTCGGCGGCTCCGGGCTCGGAGAGCAGGCCGGTCTTGAAGACCTTCGCCGCGAGGGCCATGGAGGCGTTCGGGGCGGTGGCGTTCAGGGTGGCGACGCCGACGAGGTCCCAGAGGGCCTCGATCGTGCGCTCCGACTGGCCGTGCCGCCGCAGCCAGGTCGCGAAGTCGACGCGGTCGAGCTCGGGGTCGGCGGGGTCCAGGCGGCCGAGCGCGAGGGCGGCGCGACCCACGCCCGCCTTCTCGGCGAGCGAGAGGTGGGGATAGGCGGCGAGTCCGCCGGCGAGGTGCAGCGGTACGGGCAGACCGGTGCGCCGCAGCCGTCCCAGGCGCGGTCCCGCGGCCCGGCCGACGTCCAGCACGGGCACGTCGAGGCGGTCCTGGACCGGTGCCAGGTGGGCGGCGTCGATCCGGTCGAGGAACCAGCGGTAGCCGGTGCAGCAGCGCAGATAGACGTGCTGGCCGTTGTCGACGGTGAGGTCGCCGCGCTGGAAGGAGAAGGCGAGGCCGCCGAGGCGGGGCCGCCCTTCCAGGAGGGTCACGTCGAGTCCGGCGTCGGCGAGGCGGAGCGCCGCCGTGACGCCGGCGAGTCCGCCGCCGACGACGACGGCGACGGGGCGTGGGCTCTCGTCGTTCATGCGTGCCCCTCTCGTCGGGTCGGTGCGCTCTGCCGGGTCCTCATCCTGGAGATCGTCGCAGTCGGTGACGCGCCGGGCCACTGGAAGGTTGCCCGGGAGCCGGGGCCACGGAGACGCATCAGTCCCGCCCCCTGGCGGTGAGCTTCGAGATGTGGCGGGCGTCCAGTCCGGACAGGCCGCGCACCGCGACGTAGGCCTTCTCGTGGCCGGGCAGCGAGACCCGTCCGCGGAGCACGGCCTCGGGGTCGCGCTCGATCCGGTCGAGGAGGCGGCGGTAGATCCCGGCCATCGCCGCGACGCAGGCGCCGCTGCGGCGGTCGAGCATCGGCAGCAGCCGGTACCCCTCGGCGAACAGGGCTCGGGCGCGCCGGACCTCGAAGTGGATGAGGCCCGCGAAGTCGGAGCCGGGGGGCGGGGTGGTCCGGTGGAACCCTGCCGAGCAGCCGAATTTGGCCAGGTCGTCGGCGGGCAGGTAGCTGCGCCCGTTGCCGGCGTCCTCGCGGACGTCGCGCAGGATGTTGGTGAGCTGGAGGGCGAGGCCGAGCGTGTCGGCGTACTCCGCGGCGCGCTCGGCCCCGCGGGCGCCGGGCGCGGTGCCGAAGACGCCGAGGCTGAGGCGTCCGATGGCTCCGGCGACGCACCGGCAGTAGGCCTTCAGGTCGTCCCAGCTCTCGTAGGTCGCGCCCCGGACGTCCATCAGGACGCCGTCGATCAGCTCGTCGAGCCCGCCGAGCGGCAGCGGGAACCGCTGGGCGGCGTCGGCGAGCGCGACGGCCACCGGGTCGGTGTCGTCCTCGTCGACCGCGTCCTTGCGGATCCGCTCCAGCAGTTCGCGGGTGCTCTCCAGCCGGGTCCGCTTGGTCTCCGGGTCCAGCTCCCCGTCGCCGATGTCGTCGACACGACGGGAGAAGGCGTACAGCGCCGACATGGCCTGCCGCTTCTCGTACGGCAGCAGCCTGATGCCGTAGGCGAAGTTACGGGCCTGCTGTCCGGTGACGGCCTCGCAGTAACTGTATGCGGCCTGCACCGGCGGCGACATGTACGTCGTCTGTCCCTCCACGGTCCGGCTCACCTCTCTCCACGCGCTCTTCGCAAGACGAATCCCACTTCGCGCAGCAGGCTGGGCTTGGTGGGCTTGGGCGGTCCGGGCAGTACGTCGAACCCGGCGGCCGAGATCGCCGTGAGCGCGCTGCGCCCGCCCGCGACGAATCCGGCGAGGAGCAGCTTGAGCCGTCCGTCGACGCTGCCCACCAGCGGGGGGCCTTCGTTCAGCAGCTCGCTCGCACGCTGGGCCTCGTACGCGATCAGGGCCCGCACCGAGGCTCCGGCGGAGGGTGCGGCCAGGTCGGACTCGGTGACCCGGAAGCGTTCCATGTCCTCGGCGGGCAGATAGATCCGGTCACGTTCCAGGTCCTCGGCCACGTCCTGCAGATGTTCGACGATCTGGAGCGCGGTGCAGACCGCGTCGGAGCGGCGGACGCGTTCCGGGCTCGTGGTGCCGGTGAGGGCGAGGACCAGGCGGCCGACCGGGTTGGCCGAGAGTTCGCAGTAGGCGGCGAGGTCGGCGTAGGTGCCGTAGCGGCGGATCCTCTGGTCCTGGCGGTTGGCCTCGATCAGGCCGAGGAAGGGCTCGGGGGTGAGCGCCCGGCGCCGCACGGTGGGGCGAAGGTCGCGCAGCAGCGGGTGGTGCGGTTCCTCACCGGTGGTGGCGAAGACGCGGTGGAGGTCGGTCTCGAAGGCGTCGAGCATGGCGAGGCGGTCGTCGCTCTGCTCCGGCTCCAGACCGAGCCGGCGGGCGTCGACGCCGCCGGGGGCGAGGTCGCCGTCGCCGATGTCGTCGACGAGCCGGGCGAAGCCGTAGACCGCCATCAGGTCGTCGCGCCAGGCGCGGGGCAGGAAGAAGGGCGCCACGGGGAAGTTCTCGTCCGCGGCCTTGCCGAGGGTGGCGTCATCGATGCGCGTCTCGGGGGTCGAGGTCACCGCGGGCCGCCCGGCGGGGGGACGGCGAGACCACGCCGGAGCTGGAGATCTTCCGTCATTGCCGTCACATCTCCCGTTCTACACTGCTGATCCAAAACAACCCTTTTCGGACACGCCGCTCGGTCTTCCGAGTGCACTGCGGCAGAGCGGCCGGTGCCGGGGCGTATCGCCCTACTTGCCATGAATCAGCACCGCTATAGCTTACGTTGTACAGCTCACAGGGGGTCGGCGGGGTGGAGGGCCCCCCGCGGCTTCTCGGCCGTTCCCGTCAACCTTCCCCGCGCGTGGCCGAATTGACGTCATCCGCCGGGAGGAGATCACCGCCGGGCCTGTACTACGGACGGTCGGCACGGTGCCGGGCACCACGCGGCCCCCGCCGGACCGGTCCGGCGGGGGCCGCGGCGAACATTCTGGCTACTTGCCCGTTTCGCGCTCGTACGCCTTGAGGACTTCCTCGGTGGGACCGTCCATCAGGAGTTCGCCCTTCTCCAGCCACAGCGCGCGGTCGCAGGTGTCCCTGATCGACTTGTTGTTGTGGCTGACCAGGAAGACGGTGCCCGCTTCCTTGCGCA
The DNA here is from genome assembly GCF_000377965.1 of Streptomyces sp. CNB091. Lineage (NCBI taxonomy): Bacteria > Bacillati > Actinomycetota > Actinomycetes > Kitasatosporales > Streptomycetaceae > Streptomyces > Streptomyces sp. CNB091. The sequence goes on along the minus strand of NZ_KB898990.1, from coordinate 300,280 downwards.
GCTCGCGGATCCGCTCCTCGGAGCGGACGCGGAACTTGCGGTCTCCGGTGGCCAGTGCCTCGTCGATCATGAGGACGTCGTGGTTCTTGGCCGCGGCGATCGAGAAGCGCAGCCGCGCCGCCATGCCGGAGGAGTACGTCCGCATCGGCAGGGTGATGAAGTCGCCCTTCTCGTTGATGCCGGAGAACTCCACGATGTCCTGGTAGCGCTGTCGGATCTCGTCCTGGCTCATGCCCATCGCCAGTCCGCCGAGCACGACGTTGCGCTCACCGGTCAGATCGCTCATCAGCGCGGCGTTCACCCCGAGCAGCGAGGGCTGGCCGTCCGTGTACACCTGGCCGGATTCGGTCGGCAGCAGGCCGGCGATGGCGCGCAACAGCGTCGACTTGCCGGAGCCGTTGGTGCCGATGAGACCGATGGCCTCGCCGCGGTAGGCGGTGAAGGAGACACCGCGCACCGCGTGCACCTTCCGGACGCCGCGCGGCTCGCCCTTGCCCCGCCGCATCATGCGGCTCAGCGCGGCGGTGGCGCTGCCCCGGCCGCCGCCCGTGCCGTTGACCCGGTACACGATGTGCACGTCGTCGGCGATCACCGTGGGGATGCGCCCCTGTGCGTTGTCCTCAGCCACGGCCGTACCGTTCCTCTGCCTTCCAGAAGTACACGAATCCCACGACGCCCAGCAGCACGGCCCAGCCGACGCCGACGGCCCAGACGTGGTCCGGCAGGTTCTCGGAGCCGTACCCGTCGATCAGGGCGAAGCGGACCAGGTCCATGTAGATCGCCGCCGGGTTGTACTGCAGGACGTCCGCGATCCAGGCCGGCTTGTCCTTGAGCATCACGGGGATGGAGAACATGACGCCCGAGGCGTACATCCAGGTCCGCATGACGAACGGCATCAACTGCGCGAGGTCGGGGGTCTTGGAGCCGAGCCGCGCCATGACGAGGGCCAGGCCCGTGTTGAAGAAGAACTGGAGAATCAGGGCGGGGATCACCAGCAGCCACGACAGCGAGGGGTAGCTGCCGAAGATGACGGCGACCGCGACCAGCACGATCATCGAGAACAGCAGCTGCTGGAGCTGCTGGAGCGAGAAGGAGATGGGCAGCGAGGCCCGGGGGAAGTGGAGGGCCCGGACCAGTCCGAGGTTGCCGGAGATCGCGCGGACGCCCGCCATCACCGAGCTCTGGGTGAAGGTGAAGACGAAGACACCGGTGACCAGGAACGGCACGAAGACGTCGTGGGAGATCCCCTCCCTGGTTCCCAGGATCAGCCCGAAGATCAGGTAATAGACCGCGGCGTTCAGCAGAGGCGTGACCACTTGCCACAGCTGGCCCAGTTTGGCCTGGCTGTACTGCGCGGTCAGCTTCGCCCGGGAGAAGGCCAGGATGAAGTGGCGTCGTCCCCAGAGCTGTCGCAGGTATGCGAACAGCCCCGGCCTGGCGCCGCTCACGGTCAGGCCGTACTTGGCGGCCAGCTGGGCCGCGTCGAGGCCCTCGTCGGCGGACGGCGGGGTCCCGAGGGCTACCCCACCGTCGTGGGTCGTGTCACTCACAAGTTGAAACTCTCGTCTTCACGCGCAGCCAGTCGCGGGCGCGGCTCAGGCGGACAGGTTCCGGAAAGAAAATACGCCTCATGCTCTCAGAGGAAAGCCTCTCAGATGACCGGAGGTCGGCCCAGCCTCGTCAGCCGCCACACCGTACGCCACTTCATCGGGCGCCGGGGCCCGCAGGGGGTCGACCAGCCTTCCCGGAATCCGCCGAACCAGGCCTTCAGCGCGGGCGCCGAAGGACGTCTGACCAGGGTCAGCAGCAGCCAGACCCCCAGGTAGAGGGGGACCAGGGGGGCGGGCAGGTTCCGGCGGGCGAGCCAGACCCGGTTGCGGGCGACCATGCGGTGGTAGACCGCGTGCCGGGAGGGGGCGGTGGTGGGGTGGTTCAGCACCATGTCCGCGCGGTAGTCGATCATCCACCCCGCGTCCAGCGCCCGCCAGGCCAGGTCCGTCTCCTCGTGGGCGTAGAAGAAGTCCTCCGGCAGTGGACCGACCTCGGCGATGACCCGGGTGCGTACGGCGTTGGCGCCGCCCAGGAACGTGGTCACGCGCGAGGAGCGCATCGGGTCGGCGGCCCGCAGCCGGGGCACGTGCCGCCGCTGGGTGGCGCCCGTGTCCGGGTCGGTGATCCGGAAGGTGATGATCCCGAGCTTCGGGTCCGCCGCGAAGGCCTGTCGGCACAGCTCGGCGGTGTCCCGGTTCGGGAGCAGCCCGTCGTCGTCCAGGAAGAGCAGCGCGTCCACGTCCGCCCCGCAGGGGCCGAACGCCTCGATGCCGACGTTGCGGCCGCCGGGGATGCCCAGGTTCTCGGGCAGTTCCACCGTGCGCACCCCGGCGGGCACCTCGGGGACCGGGGCTCCGTTGCCGACCACCACGACCTCGATCCGGTCACCGTGCTGGGCGGTGACCGAGTCGAGGAGGGCGCGGAGCTCCTGCGGGCGGTTGCCCATGGTGATGACCACCGCGCCCAGTTTCATGGGAAAGGTCACTTCAGCCTGCTGGACGCCAGGACGGACACCAGGTGCAGCAGGGTCTGCAGCAGCGCGATGCCGGCCATCACCGCGACGGTCAGGCGGGTGTAGAAGAGGTCGCCCCCGATCGCGTCGACCACGGCCACCAGGAGGATCACCAGCGAGGCCTCGATGCCGAGGATCAGCCGGTGGAACTTGAGCGCCCCGGCCGCCCGGCGGGCCAGCGCCATGCCGGAGGAGCGCGGCTCGGACGCCGCCTCCTTGACCGGTGGCAGCCCGCCCTGGTGGCGGGCCACGCCGACCAGGTCCGTCTCGGCCTTGATGAGGATCGCGCCGAGCGCGGCGAGGGTTCCGAGGAAGGCCCAGAGCCAGTCGATCCGGCCCTCGCCCCAGATGTCGGCGGCGCGCAGGCCGAGGCCGACGAGCACCGCCGCGTCGCAGAGATAGGCGGCGACCCGGTCCAGATAGACCCCGCTGAGCGAGTACTGCTTCTTCCAGCGGGCCAGCTCGCCGTCCACGCAGTCGAACAGCAGGTAGAGCTGGACCATCACCACGCCGAGCACCGCGCCCCAGATGCCGGGCACCAGCAGCGCCGGGGCGGCCAGCGCCCCGGCCAGCGTCATCACGTACGTGACCTGGTTCGGCGAGACGCGGGTGTTGACCAGGTAGCGGTCCACGCGCAGCGAGACCTCGCGCATGTACATGCGCCCGGCCCAGTGCTCGCCGCTGCGCCGGTCCTTCACCCCCGGGGGGTGAACGACCGGACGGAGTTCAGCTACTGATGGTCGTCGCATAGTCGGCGTACGCGTCCCTGATCTGGTCGGTGGACAGGTTGAGGTGCTCCAGGACGGTGAAGCGTCCCGGACGCGTCTGCGGCGCGTAGTCGACGGCCTTCACGAACTCGTCGACGCTGAACCCGATCTCCTCCGGCAGGACCGGCAGACCGTGGCGGCGCAGTATCGATGCCATCAGGAGCGACTCCTGGCGGGCACCGCGCAGATGCATGGCGAAGCAGGCGCCGAGGCCGACCTGCTCGCCGTGGCTGGCCGCGCGCTGGGGGTAGAGCAGGTCGAAGGCGTGGTTGATCTCGTGGCAGGCGCCGGAGGCCGGGCGGGAGTCGCCCGCGACCGACATCGAGATGCCGGTCAGCACGAGCCCCTCGGCCAGCACCTTCAGGAAGGCGTCGTCGCCGACCCCGCCGGGGTGGCGCAGCACGGCCTCGCCCGCCTGGCGGGCCATCGCGGCCGCCAGGCCGTCGATCTCCTCGCCGTTGACCTCGTGGGCCAGCTCCCAGTCGGCGACGCAGGAGATGTTCGAGATCGCGTCGCCGATGCCGGAGCGGACGTAGCGGGCGGGCGCCTCACGGATCACGTCGAGGTCGATGACCACGGCGATCGGGGTGGGGACCCCGTAGGAGCCACGCCCGTTGTCGTTGTCGAGCGTCGCGACCGGTGAGCACAGGCCGTCGTGCGAGAGGTTCGTCGCGACGGCGACCATGGGCAGCCCGACCCGCGCCGCGGCGTACTTCGCCACGTCGATGATCTTGCCGCCGCCGAGGCCGACGACGGCGTCGTACCGGTTGCCCTTGATGCCGTCGGCGAGCTTCACCGCCGAGTCGATCGTGCCGTCGGACACCGGATACCAGTCGGCTCCCGGCAGGACCGGGGCGAGCCTCTGCCGCAGGGCGCGCCCGGAGCCGTCGCTGATCGCGATGGCGAGCTTGCCCGAGGAGGAGATGCGCTGATCGGCCAGGAGACCCGCCAGATCGTCCATGGCGCCGCGCCGGATGTCGACGACGACCGGGGACGGAATGAGCCGGGTCAGTACTGGCACGCGATCTCACGGCCCTTCTTGAGGTCGTCGTGGTTGTCGATCTCGACCCAGGTCACGGTGCCGATGGGGGCCACGTCGACGGTGAAGCCGCGGTTGACCAGCTCCTGGTAGCCGTCCTCGTAGTAGAGGTCGGGGTCGCGCTCGAAGGTGGTCTTCAGCGCGTCCGCCAGCTCCTCGGCGGCCTCGGCCTCGATGAGGGTGACGCCGATGTACTCGCCGGTCGCGGTGGCCGGGTCCATCAGCTTCGTGATGCGCTGGACGCCCTTGCCCTCCGCCGTGATGACCTTCATCTCCTCGTCGGCGAGGACCTTCTCGGTGTCCAGGGCGAGGATGATCTTCTGGCCCTTGCCGCGGGCGTCCAGGAGGGTCTTCTCGACGGAGACCGGGTGCACGGTGTCGCCGTTGGCGAGGATCACACCGCGCTTGATGACGTCACGGGCGCACCAGAGGGAGTAGGCGTTGTTCCACTCCTCGGCCTTGTCGTTGTCGATGAGCGTGAGGGTGACGCCGTACGTCGCCTCCAGCTCGGCCTTGCGGGCGTAGACGGCTTCCTTGCGGTAGCCGACGACGATCGCGACCTCGGTGAGCCCGACCGCCGCGAAGTTGGCCAGCGTGAGGTCGAGGACCGTCTTGTCGCCGTCGACAGGGACGAGCGCCTTGGGAAGCGTGTCCGTGTAGGGGCGCAGACGTCGTCCTGCACCGGCTGCCAGTACGAGGCCGATCATGCGAGTTCTCCTTCGTCGTGTACGGCGGGGGCCGAGGAGGACACCCAGAAGCGGATGGACTCCACGAGCACCACCAGAGCCACGGCGACCGCGAGCGCGGTCAGGGCCGTGGTGAAACCTGAGGTGTGGGTGAGTACGGCGGCGAGTACGGCCACCAGCGCGGTGCGGCCCTCGTGTCCACCGATCGTCCGCACCAGCCACTGGGGCGGCGCGCCGGTGCCTCCGCGAATGCGGTACACCGTGTCGTAGTGATGGTAGGCGACGGCCGAGACGAGCCCGAAGGCCGCCGGAACGGCGTGCGGGACGTCGCTGCGGGCCGCCAGCACCAGGATCGTGACGTACTCCGCGGCCCGGAAGAACGGCGGCGCGAGCCAGTCCAGCGCGCCCTTGAGCGGGCGGGCGACGGCGAGGCCGGAGAGGACCACGTACACCGCAGCCGCGGCGACGGTGAGCCGGCTGCCGTACGGGAGGAGGAGGGCGCCGCCGATCATGATCAGCGTGCCGAGCAGGGCGACGGCCGGAGCCGTGAACGCGCCCGGGAGCCCCGGCGCGACCCTCGCGACGCCCTGGGCGAGGGGCCCCGAGTCGGCGAGGTCCGCCAGCGCCCGCGCGGCGCGGTCGGTGCGGCCGGCCCTGCGGGTCAGCGAGCGCAGCAGGCGGCCCGCCGTGGTGTAGCAGGCGGCCAGGGAGCAGCCGACGAGCAGGGCGTAGAAGACGATGCGCGGGGTGGTGAGCGCGGTGAGCACGGCGATCATGGCCCAGCGCTCGCCGATCGGCAGCACGATCATCCGCCGTACCCAGACCGTCCAGCCGACGTTGTCGAGCTTGTCGGAGAGGGCTGCGGTGGGGCTCGTGTTGGCGACCGCGTCGTGGTTGGCCTCGTTGAACGAGAAGTCCACGACGTGGCGGCAGGCCTGGAGGACCATCGCGCCGAGCGCCAGGGCCCACACGTCGTCGCCGCCGCGCACGGCGCCGATGGCGAGCCCGGCGTAGTACGCGTACTCCTTGGCCCGGTCGAAGGTGGCGTCCAGCCAGGCGCCCATCGTGGAGTACCGCAGCGAGTAGCGGGCGAGCTGCCCGTCCGTGCAGTCCAGCACGAAGGAGACCAGGAGCAGGATCCCGGCGGCGACGTAGCCGCCCCGGGTGCCGGTGGCCGCCGCGCCCGCCGCGATGAGCGCGGTGATCAGGGAGGCGGTGGTGACCTGGTTCGGGGTGAGGTCGCGGCGGGCGCACCAGCGCGCGATGTAGCGGGAGTAGGGGCTGATGCAGTACGTGGTGAAGAACCCGTCGTGGGCCTTGACCGCGTTGCGCAGCCGCACCGCCTCGTCGTCGACCGAGGCGAGGCCCGCCTCGGCGGCGGCCCGCTGCTCCGGGTCCGTGGGGACGGCCGCGACGAGCGAGCCGAGGGCGGGGCGCTGTACGGCGGTGCCCTCGGCCTCCAGCGCGACGGCGATCCGGCCGGGGACGGTGCGGTCCTCGGGCGCGGGGTCGGCCTCCGGCGCGACGACCGGGGCGCCCGCGCCGACGGCGGCGGTGGTGCGGTCCAGGGCGCGCAGTAGGGCTCCGCGCGCCTCGGGCTGGGCGGTGAGCGCGCCGGGGACGGTGGCGGCGGGGAAGCGCGGGTCGGTCAGCCCGAGCCGCAGCGCGTGGACGTGGCCCACGAAACGCGGGTCGACGAGGGCGACCCGGCGGCCCGCCGGGACGGCGGCGAGGAGGGCCGCGGCGTCAGCGGCGTCGGCGGCGGTCTGCACGTCGAAGCCCAGGGACCGCAGATCGTCCGCGAGCGACGACCCGGGTACCGGCGTACCGGTGAGAATGGCGGTCGACAGACGAACTCACTCCTTGGCACTGACGTGGACGACACACGGCGGCACGGCCACGAGGGGGCCGGCGGCGTGTCGGCTGAGGCTATCGGATGAACGGAAGACCGAGTTCACCGCCCGTTTGCGCGCCGTACGGGTGGACCCGCGGGCCGGGGGCGGCGTTGGCGATCATCATCATCGATCGGGGGCCCGGGCCACAAACCGCCGGTGGGTGGGCGGCTTAGGGTGTCGGTCATGACATGGCTGATCACAGGTGGGGCGGGATACATCGGGGCACACGTGGCACGGGCCATGGTGGCGGCGGGCGAGCGGGTCGTGGTGCTCGACGACCGCTCCAGCGGCGTCGTGGACCGGCTGCCGGACGCCGTCACGCTGGTGGAGGGCTCGGCCTCCGACCGGGCCCTGCTGGACCGGGTGCTGGCCGACCACGCGGTGAGCGGTGTGGTGCATCTCGCGGCGAAGAAGCAGGTCGGCGAGTCCGTGGAGAGGCCCCTGCTGTACTACCGGGAGAACGTGGCCGGACTTGCCGTGCTGCTGGAGGCCGTGGTCGCGGCGGGGGTGCCGCGCTTCCTCTTCTCGTCCTCGGCGGCCGTCTACGGCGTACCGGACGTGGACCTCATCACGGAGGAGACCCCCTGTCTCCCGATCAACCCGTACGGCGAGACCAAGCTCGCCGGTGAGTGGCTGGTGCGGGCCACCGGGAAGGCCCACGGGCTCTCGACCGCCTGTCTGCGGTACTTCAACGTGGCGGGCGCCGCCGCGCCGGAACTCGCGGACACCGGGGTCTTCAACATCGTGCCGATGATGTTCGAGCGGCTGACGCGCGGCGAGGCCCCGCGGATCTTCGGTGACGACTACCCGACGCCGGACGGCACCTGTGTCCGTGACTACATCCATGTCGCCGATCTGGCGGAGGCGCATCTCGCCGTCGCCCGGCGGCTGGACGGGGCGGGCGCCGGTGAGCTGACGCTCAACGTGGGCCGGGGCGAGGGCGTCTCGGTCCGGCAGCTGGCCGAGGTGATCGGCGAGGTGACGGGTCACGGTCCGAAGCCGGTGGTCGAACCGCGCCGGGCCGGTGACGCGCCGACGGCGGTGGCGTCGTCCGCGCGGATCACCGAGGAGCTGGGCTGGACGGCACGACGGGGCGTCCGCGAGATGGTGGAGTCGGCCTGGGAGGGCTGGTGCCTGCGCCACCCCGAGGCGCGTTCGTGATCGGTCACGAGGGGCGTCGGTGATCGTGTCAACGCCCTGACCTGCGGAACGTTTCCGCAGGTCAGAGCCAATGACAACGGTGTTCAGTCCCGTGTTGCCCGATACCCCCCACCCGTAGTTCACTGGCCACGTCGAGGCGGTTTCGCCCGGCGCGTCGCAGGGACCTGGAGGCGTTTCGCATGGGGGCTGGACACGATCACGGGCATACACACGGCGGGCCGCCCCCCACGGGCACGGCGGCCGCCGCGTACCGGGGCAGGCTCCGGGTGGCCCTGGGAATCACGCTGAGCGTGATGGTCATGGAGATCGTCGGCGGGGTGCTCTCCGACTCGCTGGCCCTGATCGCGGACGCCGCCCACATGGCCACCGACGCCCTGGGGCTCGGGATGGCGCTGCTCGCCATCCACTTCGCCAACCGTCCGGCCGGGCCGAACCGCACCTTCGGCTTCGCCCGCGCGGAGATCCTGGCGGCGCTCGCGAACTGTCTGCTGCTGCTGGGGGTCGGCGGCTATCTGGTCTTCGAGGCGGTCGAACGGTTCATCACCCCGGCCGAGACGAAGGGCGGCATGGCCATCGCGTTCGCCGCCGTCGGCCTGGTGGCCAACGTCGTCTCCCTCTCCCTGCTGATGCGCGGGCAGAAGGAGAGCCTGAACGTACGGGGCGCCTATCTGGAGGTGATGGCCGACACCCTGGGCTCGCTCGCCGTGATCATCTCGGCAGGCGTCATCATGGCGACCGGCTGGCAGCCCGCCGACCCGATCGCCTCCCTGGTGATCGGCCTGATGATCGTCCCCCGGACCGTGAAGCTGCTGCGGGAGACCCTGAACGTGCTGCTGGAGGCGGCGCCCAAGGGTGTGGACATGGCGGAGGTGCGGGCCCACATCACGGAGCTTCCCGGGGTCCTGGGCGTCCACGACCTGCACGCCTGGACGATCACCTCGGGTATGCCCGTGCTCTCCGCCCATGTGGTGGTGCGCCAGGAGATGCTCGACTCGATAGGGCACGAGAAGGTGCTGCACGAGCTGCAGGGCTGCCTCGGGGACCACTTCGACGTGGAGCACTGCACCTTCCAGCTGGAGCCGAGCGGTCACGCGGTGCACGAGGCGCGGCTCTGCCACTGAGGCGTCCCGAGTGCGGGCCGCGCTGGTGCTAGGGTGGGTTTCGCTGAGACGTTCGAGTCTCACGGTGGAGCGGAACCCGGTGACACCGGGACCCTTTCGAGAGGAGCTGAGGTTGATGACGGTCGCGACGACGCCTTCACGGCGCGGCAATCGGTCCTTCCTCATCTCCCGGGTTTCCGGCTAGGTCCACTCTCTTCCCGGATCGGGTCGGAGCCCTCACACCCAAGGGTTCCCACGTTGACCGACCACACTGACGACGCCTCGCGCACCGAGGCGTTCTTCACCCTGCACCACCGTCTTCCCCGGCAGAGCCCCGGCTCCGACGCGACCACGCGTCGGCTGCTCGCTCTCGCCGGCCCGCTGCCCGACCGCCCGCGCGTCCTCGACCTGGGCTGCGGTCCCGGCCGGGCGGCTCTGCTGCTCGCCGCCGAGGCGGGCGCCGAGGTGACCGCGGTCGACCTGCACCAGCCGTTCCTGGACGAGCTGCGCGAGGCGGCCGGGGCCCGTGGCCTCGGCGATCGCGTCCGTACCGTCAAGGCGGACATGGGCGACCTCACCGGGCCCGGGTTCCCCGCGGGGTCCTTCGACCTGATCTGGGCCGAGGGCTCCGCGTACTTCATCGGGTTCGACACCGCCGTCCGGGACTGGCAGCGCCTGCTGGCGCCGGGCGGCGCGATGATGATCTCCGAGTGCGTCTGGACCACGGACGCGCCGTCCGCCGGGGCGCGCGGCTTCTGGGACCGCAACGGCTCCCCGCGCACCCTGCCGGAGACCACCGCGGCGGCCGTCGCCGCCGGCTGCACGGTCGACGCCGTGCTGCTCCAGCCCGAGAGCGACTGGGACGAGTACTACGTACCGCTCGCCGAACGGGTCGGGAGCGCCGACCCCGGCACTCCCGGTATGGAGTGGGCGCTCGCGGCCACCCGTGAGGAGCTGGCGGTGCGGCGGGAGCACGGCACGGAGTACGGCTACGCCGCGTACGTGCTGCGCCCCGCCGATCCCCGGTGGACCACCCGTCCGGAGACACCGGCGGACCGTGCGGCCGTGCACGCGGTCAACACGGCCGCGTTCCCCACCCGGGGCGAGGCGGACCTCGTGGACGCCCTGCGGGCCGACTCCGAGGCCTGGCTGCCGGAGCTCGGCCGTGTCGCCGAGGCCCCGGACGGTTCACCGGCGGCGTACGCGCTGCTCACCCGCTGCCGGGTCGGCGACGCCCCGGCGCTCGCCCTGGCCCCGGTGGCCACCTCTCCCGCGTACCAGCGGCAGGGTGCGGGGCAGGCCGTGGTGCGGGCGGTGCTGGATGCCGCCCGGGTGCGCGGGGAGGCCCTGGTGCTGGTGCTCGGTCATCCCGAGTACTATCCGCGCTTCGGTTTCGTGCCGGCCTCGCGCTACGGGATCCGGCCGGGTTTCGAGGTGCCTGACGAGGCGATGATGGCCCTGGTACTGGACGACTCCGTCCCTGTTCCGGCGGGCATGATCCGCTATCCGGCGGCCTTCGGGGTCTGACGCTCCGTCCGCTCCGCCGCGCTCCCGGGGCGCGGCGGGGCGGACATGCCCGGACCCGCAGTGCGGACAAGCGGCTTTTGTACGGCAGACTTGACCGGACTCCAGGGGCCCGGCGCACGAGGCCGGGGACCAAAGCGAAGGATGGGTATGCCGACCACACCAGCCACCGCGACGCACAGCTCGTCGAACGGCACCGCAGAAGCGATCATGCTCGAACTGGTCGACGAGAACGGCACCACGATCGGCACCGCGGAGAAGCTGGCGGCCCACCAGGCCCCCGGGCAGCTGCACCGCGCGTTCTCCGTGTTCCTCTTCGACGAGCAGGGGCGGCTCCTGCTCCAGCGCCGGGCACTCGGCAAGTACCACTCCCCCGGTGTCTGGTCGAACACCTGCTGCGGACACCCCTACCCGGGCGAGGCCCCGTTCGCGGCCGCCGCCCGGCGTACGTACGAGGAGCTGGGGCTCTCCCCCTCGCTGCTGGCCGAGGCCGGAACGGTCCGCTACAACCACCCGGACCCCGTGTCGGGGCTGGTGGAGCAGGAGTTCAACCACCTGTTCGTGGGGATGGCGCAGACGGCGCCGGAGCCGGACCCCGAGGAGGTCGGGGAGACGGCCTTCGTGACGGCGGCGGAGCTGGCGGAGCACCACGCGCGGGCGCCGTTCTCGGCGTGGTTCATGACGGTGCTGGACGCGGCACGGCCGGCGATCCGTGAGCTGACGGGCCCGTCCGCGGGCTGGTGAACCCTCGCTCGTATTCGTACGGGGCGGTCAGAGCTGCGTCTTCAACGGCAGCGCCGCCCAGATGATCTTGCCGCCGCTCGCGGTGTGCTCGACGTCGCAGGTGCCGCCCGCCTCCGCGGTGATCACCTTGACCAGCAGCAGACCCCGGCCGCCGGTCTGCGCGTAGTCCGTCTCCAGCGCTGTGGGGCGGTAAGGGTGGTTGTCCTCGACCGAGACCCTGACCCAGTCGGCGGCGATGGCCACCTCGACGGCCAGTTCGGGCGAGAGGAGCGCCGCGTGTTTGACGGCGTTGGTGACCAGCTCCGAGACGATCAGCAGGAGCCCCTGGAGGATGTCGTCCTCGATCGGCACGCCCTGCCGGTCGAGGAGGTCGCGTACGGCGTGCCGGGCGCTCGGCACGGACGCGTCCACGGCCAAGGCGGTGAAGCGCCACACCCCCTCGTACGACAGGGGGTCGGCGGGGGCACTCCCGAGGCTCTCCATCGTCCGGCACCAGCTCTCACTCGCACTGCACTGACCGTCGAGTAAAGAGTGTTGGGAATGGCCTGGTCGGGCCCGTGCCACTGATCGGAAGTAGCCAGGTATCGGCGCTATTTGACCAAACATGCGTGATCTTGGCGGCCCGGGGACTACTTCCGCTCGTCTTCTGGTGACGTGATCGGCTCGTCCGGGGGCGGGGCGGTTTCATCGAGCCGCTCCGAGACCATGCTCACGATGCGTCGGCCGCCCACGCCGATGGCGATCAGGCCGAGCCCGTCGAACAGCAGGGCCAGCGAGAAGAAGCAGCCGAGGACGTAGAGGCTGCTGTGCGGCCAGTCGAACAGCACCAGCAGGCCCAGCAGCAGCCCGAAGGCGCCCTGCAGCAGCGTCCAGCCCATCTGCGGACCGCGCACCACGACGCTGCCGACCAGCCGGAAGACGCCGCCGGTCAGGAAGAGCAGGGCGGCGAACATGGTCAGCGCCTCGGCCGTGCCCTCGGGGTGCTTGATGACGACGACGCCCGCGGCGATGTTGAGGGCCGCGACCACCACGCCCAGCCAGAAGTAGTTCGTCCCGCGTGACTCGATCGCGTGCAGCAGCCCGACCAGGCCGCCGACGAGCAGCAGCCAGCCGAAGAGCAGCATCGAGGTGAGCGTGGCGACGCCGGTGTAGACGAGACCGATGACGCCCGCGATCACCAGCAGCGTGCCGAGCAGCGCGAGCCAGCCGAAACTGCGGCTGAGCTTCCGGCCCTCGGCGGTGGATTCGTTCATCGACGACTCCTAACGGTGCGCGCCCGCCCCGCGACCCCTTCTTGATCATAGGTTCGAACCTTCCGGATAGCATCCGGCGCATGGACCCTATGGACCCCCGCCTGATCACGACCGTCGAGCGCGGCGTCGCCACGGTCGTGATCGCGAACCCCGCCAAACGCAACGCGATGACCACCGCGATGTGGCGGAGTCTGCCGGAGCTGCTGGAGCGGCTCGCGGCAGATCCGGCGGTCCGGGCGCTGGTGCTGACCGGAGCCGGGGACACCTTCTGCGCCGGCGCCGACATCTCCACGCTGCGGGAGGATGCGGACACCGCCCAGGGCCTGGCGGTGGCGGCCGAGGAGGCGCTCGCCGCGTTCCCCCTGCCGACACTGGCCGCGGTGCGCGGCTACTGCGTGGGCGGCGGCGGCCAGCTCGCCGCCGCCTGCGATCTGCGGTTCGCGGAGGAGGGGGCCTCCTTCGGGGTCACCCCGGCCAAGCTCGGCATCGTCTACCCGGCCTCCTCGACCCGCCGACTGGTCGCCCTCGTCGGTCCGGCCACGGCCAAGCACCTGCTGTTCTCCGGCGAGCTGATCGGCACGGAACGGGCGCTGCGCACCGGCCTGGTCGACGAGGTGCTGCCCACCGGCGGCCTGGACGGGCGGGTCGAGGAGTACGTACGGGTCCTGGCGTCCCGGTCCCTGCTCACCCAGGCCGCGGCGAAGGAGTTCGCCGCGGGCCGGACGGACCGGGACGCCCACTGGGCCGCTGAGGCGCGGGGCAGCGGTGACACGGCGGAGGGCGCCGCCGCCTTTCTGGAGCGGCGCGCGCCCCGGTTCACCTGGAGCGCGGGACCTACCGGGTGATGTGGCGGCTCCTGGCCCGCCATTCCTCGACGAGGGCGGCGGGGGCCTTCTCCGGCGATCCGCAGTCGTAGGGCGGCTGCGGGTCGTACTCCGTGAGCAGCTGCACCGAGCGTGCCACGTCGTCGCCCGCGATCCGGCCGAGCAGGGTCAGCCCCATGTCGATGCCGGAGGAGACCCCGGCGGCGGTGACGTACTTGCCGTCCAGGACGACGCGTTCCCCGGTGGGCTCGACGCCGAACTCCCTCAGCGTCTCCAGCGCCAGCCAGTGCGAGGTGGCCCGCCTGTCCTTCAGGAGCCCGGCGGCGGCCAGCAGTAGCGACCCGGTGCAGACGGAGGTCGTCCAGGTGCTGGTGGCGTCGGCCGAGCGCAGCCAGCCGAGCAGGGCCTCGTTCTCCATCTGGTCGCTCTGGCCGGGGCCGCCCGGGACGATCACCAGGTCCGGGGAGGGCACCTCGGCGAGGGTCTTCTCCGCGACGAGCGAGAGGCTCCCGCTGTCATTGCGGACGGGGCCGGTCCGTGTCGCGACGAAGACGGGCTCGGCGCCGGGCGCACGGCTGAGGATCTCGTACGGGCCCACCGCGTCCAGGGCGGTGAAACGGTCGAAGAGCAGGATGGCGATCTGCACGGGAGCTGCCTCTCGGTTCGGTCGGTCACTCGGTCGGACGGTGCGGTTCAGCTGCTGGACGCGGGGGTGCGGAAGCGGCGGCGGTATTCGGCCGGCGCCGTCGCGAGGGTCTTCACGAAGGCACGGCGCATGGCTTCCGGGGTGCCGTAGCCACTGGCGCGGGCGACCCGCTCGACACCGTCGGCGGTGTCCTCCAGGAGCCGGCGGGCGTGCTCCAGGCGGACTCGCTCGACGTACCGCCCCGGGGTCGTTCCGGTCTCCGCCCGGAACGCGCGGGCGAAGTGCCGGGGCGAGAGCCGGGCGCGGGCCGCGAGGGCGGCGACCCCGAGGTCGGCGCCGGGGTGCTGGGTGATCCAGTGCTGGACCTCGCGCAGCGGTTCGCTCCGTGCTGTCTGGGCGGAGAGCTGGGCGCTGAACTGGGCCTGGTTGCCGGGGCGGCGCAGGAACACCACGAGGTGCCGGGCGATGTCCAGCGCGAGGTCCCGCCCGTGGTCCTCCTCGACGAGCGCGAGGGCGAGGTCGATGCCCGCGGTGACGCCCGCCGAGGTGGCCAGCCTCCCGTCCCGTACGAAGATCGGGTCGGGATCGACGTGGACGGCCGGGTAGTCGCGGGCCAACTGCTCGCAGTGGTTCCAGTGGGTGGTGACCCGGTGGCCGTCCAGCAGGCCCGCCTCGGCCAGCAGCAGCGCGCCCGTGCACACGGAGACGAGCCGCTCCGCCCGCGGCGCGTGCTCGCGCAGCCAGCCGGTCAGCTCCGGGTGGGAACCCCGGGTGCCGTGCCCGCCGGGCACCAGCAGGGTGTGCGGTACGGGCGCGTCGGCGAGGCTGCTGTCGGGCATCAGGGTCAGGCCGCTGGTGGAGCGGACGGGGCCGCCGTCGAGCGAGGCGGTCCACAGGTCGTAGGAGACGCCCGGAGCCCGGGAGGCTCCGGCGAAGACCTCCACCGGGCCGGTGACGTCGAGACTCTGGATGCCGTCGAAGAGGACGACGAGCACGGTTCGCTGCTGCACATCCGCCATCCTGGGCGGTGGGCGGCGATGGCCGCAATGACGAGTACCCCACGTTTCCTGCCACCGACCGGCCTCGGCCCGCGCCGGACCTGCCCTGGACCTCCCCTGGAGCTGTCCTGGAGCTGTCCTGGAGCTGTCCTGGAACCGCCCTGGCCCTGTCGTTGGGCCCGTCCTGGTGGATCGTTGGGCTCCCCCGGGGTTCCGCTCCGTACCGACCAGTCGGTAACGTGGCGGTATGAGTACTCTCCCGGCCCGCGCGGAGCGCCGCTGCCACAACGCCGTCAACCCCTTGCACTCCTGCCTCTTCTTCTCCCCCGACCTGGGCGCGGAGATGGCGAAGATAGGCATCGAGGACCAGAGCGCCGTCTACTTCGCGACCCGGGCCGCCGCACTCGGCGCGGTCGGGGCGGGGACCGTCAGCGCCACCTTCTACAACTTCAACCCCGCGCTGGTGGCCCGCCATGTGCCCGCCGTCTGGGAGACCGCCTCCCCCGACGTGGTCCTCGGGGCCCGGCTGCGGGCGGCGGACACGACGCTGCGCCGGCTGCTCGGCGAGGAGGTCATCGCCTCCGAGGCGATGGCGGAGGCGGCCCGGCTCGCGCTGCGCGCCACCGAGGCCTGCACGCCGCACGCCCGCCCGCTCTACGCCGCGCACGCGGATCTGCCGGTGCCGGAGGAGCCGCACCTGGCGTTCTGGCACGCCGCGACCCTGCTGCGCGAGCACCGGGGCGACGCGCATCTCGCCGCCCTGCTCGCGGCCGGTCTGGACCCGCTGGAGTCGCTCGTCAGCCACACGGCCACCGGCAAGGGCATGGCGATCGGCTGGCTCCTGTCCACCCGTGGCTGGCGGCGCACCGACTGGGAGGCCGCGTCCGGCCGGCTGCGGGAGCGCGGGCTGCTGGCCGACGGCGAGGAGTTGGCGCTGACCGAGGCGGGCACGGCGCTGCGCGCGGAGGTCGAGGAGGCGACGGACCGCATGGACACCGCCCCGTACGAACACCTGGGCGCGGAAGGTGTGGAGCGGCTCACCGAACTGGGACGCGGCTTCCTCTTCACGGCCGCCGCCGCGGGGGCTTTCCCGGCCTCGGCGACCGGCCAGGGCTGACCCCGCACCGCTCGGGGCCCTCGCACACGCCGGGGGCTCCGGGCGTGTGCGTCGAGGTCACGCGACACGACGCCCGGCCACCCGGCACAATGCAGGCCAGGGGGGACACCCCCGGCAAGCAAGAACGTGCTCATCGCGACACGAGCACGGCCAGCACAGCCAGTACGAGAAGGCGAGTCGGGAAAACCGTGACGACGTCCATCGAAGGCAGGATCGCCGAGGAGCTCGGCGTACGGGAGCGACAGGTCAGGGCGGCCGTCGAGCTGCTCGACGGCGGATCGACCGTGCCGTTCATCGCGCGCTACCGCAAGGAGGCGACCGAATCCCTCGACGATGCGCAGCTGCGCACGCTGGAGGAGCGGCTGCGCTATCTGCGGGAGCTGGAGGAGCGGCGTACGTCGATCCTCGAATCCGTACGCGAGCAGGGCAAGCTCGACGCCGCGCTGGAGGCGAGCATCCGGGCCGCCGAGACCAAGGCGCGTCTGGAGGACATCTACCTGCCGTTCAAGCCGAAGCGGCGGACGAAGGCGCAGATCGCCCGGGAGGCGGGGCTCGAACCGCTGGCGGACGGCCTGCTCGGTGACCCGTCGGTCGATCCGCTCGCGGCGGCCGCCGCGTTCGTGGACGGTGACAAGGGCGTCGCGGACGCGGCGGCCGCCCTGGACGGGGCCCGGTCGATCCTGACCGAGCGGTTCTCCGAGGACGCCGACCTGACCGGCGAGCTACGCGAGCGCATGTGGACGCGCGGCCGGCTGGCGGCGAAGGTGCGCGAGGGCCAGGAGGAGGCGGGCGCGAAGTTCGCCGACTACTTCGCCTTCACGGAGCCGTTCACCGCGCTGCCTTCGCACCGGGTGCTCGCGATGCTGCGCGGCGAGAAGGAGAACGTCCTCGACCTGGTCCTGGAACCGGAGGAGCCGGAGGCCGCCGAGCGGCCGGGCCCGTCCGCGTACGAGAGCATGATCGCCCGTCGCTTCGGGATCGCCGACCGGGGCCGCCCGGGCGACAAGTGGCTCGGCGACACCGTGCGTTGGGCGTGGCGGACTCGGATCCAGGTGCACCTGGGCATCGACCTGCGGTTGCGGCTGCGCACGACGGCGGAGGACGAGGCGGTGCGGGTCTTCGCCTCGAACCTGCGCGATCTGCTGCTCGCCGCCCCGGCCGGGACGCGGGCCACGCTGGGCCTGGACCCCGGATTCCGTACGGGGGTGAAGGTCGCGGTCGTCGACGCCACCGGCAAGGTCGTGGCCACCGATGTGATCCACCCGCACGTGCCCGCGAACAAGTGGGACCAGGCGCTGGCGAAGCTCGCGCACCTCGCGAAGGAGCACGCGGTCGACCTGGTCGCGATCGGCAACGGCACGGCGTCCCGTGAGACGGACAAGCTCGCCGGTGAACTGATCGACAAGCACCCGGAGTTGAAGCTCACGAAGGTGATGGTCTCGGAGGCGGGCGCCTCGGTGTACTCCGCCTCCGCGTTCGCCTCGCAGGAACTGCCCGACATGGACGTGTCGTTGCGCGGCGCCGTCTCCATCGCCCGGCGGCTCCAGGACCCGCTGGCCGAGCTGGTGAAGATCGACCCGAAGTCGATCGGCGTCGGGCAGTACCAGCACGACCTGTCCGAGGTGAAGCTGTCGCGTTCGCTGGACGCGGTCGTCGAGGACTGTGTCAACGGGGTCGGTGTGGACGTCAACACCGCGTCCGCGCCCCTGCTGTCACGGGTGTCGGGGATCAGCTCGGGGCTCGCCGAGAACATCGTCGCCCACCGGGACTCCAACGGGCCCTTCCGGTCGCGCAAGGCCCTCAAGGACGTCGCGCGGCTCGGCCCGAAGGCGTACGAGCAGTGCGCGGGCTTCCTGCGGATCCGCGACGGCGACGATCCGCTCGACGGCTCCAGCGTGCACCCCGAGGCCTACCCGGTGGTGCGGCGGATGGGGAAGACGGCGGGCGGCGAGGTGGCCTCGCTGATCGGTAACGCGGAGGCCCTACGCGCCCTGCGCGCCGCGGACTTCGTGGACGACATGTTCGGGCTGCCGACCGTGACGGACATCCTCAAGGAACTGGAGAAGCCGGGGCGCGACCCGCGTCCGGCGTTCCGGACGGCGACCTTCAAGGAGGGCGTCGAGAAGCTCGGCGACCTGGAGCCCGGCATGGTGCTGGAGGGCGTCGTCACCAACGTGGCGGCGTTCGGCGCGTTCGTCGACGTCGGCGTCCACCAGGACGGTCTGGTGCACGTCTCGGCGCTGTCGAAGACGTTCGTGAAGGATCCGCGCGACGTCGTGAAGCCCGGGGACATCGTGAAGGTCAAGGTCATGGACGTCGACGGGCCGCGCAAGCGGATCTCGCTGACGCTGCGTCTGGACGACGAGCCGGGCGCGGGCGGCGGTTCCGGCGGCGAGCAGCAGGGCCGCGGCGAGCGCGGCGGCCGTCCCCCGAAGCAGCGCCAGGGGCAGGGCCAGGGTCAGCCGTCCGGCAGCGGCCAGGGCAGGCAGGGCGGCGGCGGCCGGGACCGGCGCGGTGGTGGCGGTGCGTCCCGGCAGGGCCAGGGGGCCCCGGCTCCGGCGAACAGCGCCATGGCGGACGCGCTGCGACGGGCCGGGCTGACCGATCCGAAGCAGGGCGGCGGCCGGGGCCGCTGAGACGGACAGGGGTGGGGGCGGGCCGCCGTGTGCGGCCCGCCCCCACCCCGTGACTCCGCTCAGACTTCCTTGACCTGGCCGTCGGCCACCTCGATGCGGCGGGTCGTGCGGACCGCCTCCAGCATCCGCCGGTCGTGGGTGACCAGCAGCAAAGTGCCCGTGTACGTCTCCAGGGCCGCCTCCAGCTGCTCGATGGCGGGCAGATCCAGGTGGTTCGTCGGCTCGTCGAGCACCAGGAGGTTGACGCCCCGGCCCTGGAGCAGGGCGAGGGCGGCGCGGGTGCGCTCGCCCGGGGACAGGCTGGTCGCCGGGCGCGTCACGTGGTCGGCGCGGAGGCCGAACTTGGCGAGCAGGGTGCGGACTTCCGCCGGTTCCGTGTCGGGCACGGCGGCGCAGAACGCGTCCAGCAGCGACTGCGCGCCCAGGAACAGCTTGCGGGCCTGGTCCACCTCTCCGACGACGACGCCCGAACCGAGGGTGGCGTTCCCGGAGTCCAGCGGCAGCCGCTCCAGCAGGGCGGCCAGCAGGGTGGACTTGCCGGCGCCGTTGGCCCCGGTGATGGCGACCCGGTCCGCCCAGTCGATCTGGAGCGAGGCAGGGCCGAAGGAGAAGTCGCCGCGCACCACGCGGGCGTCGCGCAGGGTCGCGACGACGGATCCGGAGCGCGGGGCGGAGGCGATCTCCATGCGCAGCTCCCACTCCTTGCGCGGTTCCTCGACGGCGTCGAGGCGTTCGATCATGCGCTGGGTCTGGCGGGCCTTCGCGGCCTGCTTCTCGCTGGCCTCGCTGCGGGCGTTGCGGCCGAGCTTGTCGCCGTCGGTCGCCTTGCGGCGGGCGTTCTTGACGCCCTTGTCCATCCAGGAGCGCTGCATATGGCCGCGTGCTTCGAGGGACGCCTTCTTGTCGGCGTACTCCTCGTAGCCCTCGCGGGCGTGCCGGCGGGCGGTCTCCCGCTCCTCCAGGTAGGCCGCGTAGCCGCCGCCGTACAGGTTGATCTGCTGCTGGGCGAGGTCCAGCTCCAGCACCTTGGTGACCGTGCGCATCAGGAACTCGCGGTCGTGGCTGATGACGACGGTGCCCGCGCGCAGACCGGACACGAAGCGCTCCAGGCGCTCCAGGCCGTCGAGGTCGAGGTCGTTGGTGGGCTCGTCCAGCAGGAAGACGTCGTAGCGGGACAGGAGCAGCGAGGCGAGTCCGGCGCGTGCGGCCTGCCCGCCGGAGAGCGCGGTCATGGGCCGGTCGAGCCCCACGGTCAGGCCCAGCTCGGCGGCGACCTGCTCGGCCCGTTCCTCCAGGTCCGCGCCGCCGAGGGCGAGCCAGCGCTCCAGGGACTCGGAGTAGGCGTCGTCCGCGCCCGGGGCGCCCGCGACCAGGGCCTCGGTCGCCTCGTCCATCGTGCGCTGGGCGTCGGCGACGCCGGTGCGGCGGGCCAGGAACGCGGACACCGTCTCACCGTCGCGGCGCTCGGGCTCCTGCGGGAGGTGGCCGACGGTGGCGGTGGGCGGGGAGAGCCGCAGCTCGCCCTCCTCCGGGTGGTCGAGCCCGGCGAGCAGCCGGAGCAGGGAGGATTTGCCGGCGCCGTTGACTCCGACGAGACCGATCACGTCACCCGGGGCGACGACGAGGTCGAGCCCGGCGAAGAGCGTGCGGTCGCCGTGTCCGGCGGCGAGGTCCTTGGCGACGAGAGTGGCAGTCATCAGGGTGCCGATCCTAGTCTCCGGCGCTCCATGCCCATCGCCCTGTGCCCCTGGCCTCCGGATTCGGGCTCCGTTAGCGTCCACGAAGCGACCGGGTGCACCGGTGGCACTGTGACAGGAGTGACCGTGATGGCGGATGTGATCGTGGTGGGCGGCGGGGTCGTCGGTCTGACCACCGCCGTGACGCTGGCGGAGCGCGGGCCGCGGGTGCGGGTCTGGTCGCGCGATCCGGCCGGGGCGACGACGTCGGCGGTGGCCGGGGCCCTGTGGTGGCCGTACCGGATCGAGCCGGCGGAGCGGGTGGGCGACTGGTCGCTGGCGACGCTGGCGGTCTACGAGGAGCTGTCGGGCGCCGCGGAGGAGACCGGCGTACGGCGGGTGGCGGGGCTGCACGGCGGGGAGCGGCTCGCGGCGCTGGGCGACTGGTCGGCCGGGCTGAAGGACGCCGTGGAAGTGCCTGAAGGGCTGCGGGTGACCTTGCCGCTGCTGGACATGCCCGTCCATCTGGCGTGGCTGGAGCGGCGGCTCGCGGCCGCGGGCGGCACCGTGGAGCGGCGGGCGGTGACGGGGTTCGGCGAGGCGGCGGAGCGGAGCCCGGTGGTGGTGAACTGCACGGGGCTCGGGGCGCGCGAGCTGGTGCCCGACGCCGGGGTGCGGCCGGTGCGGGGGCAGCTGGTCGCGGTGGAGAACCCGGGGATCGAGGAGTGGTACACCGAGGCGGATCCGGCGTCGGCCGCGACGACGTACTTCTTCCCGCAGCCGGGCCGGCTGGTGCTGGGCGGTACGGCCGAGGTGGACGATCCGCGCACGGAGCCCGACCCGGGGACGGCGCGGGACATCGTGGCGCGGTGTGCGCGGATCCGGCCGGAGATCGCCGGGGCCCGGGTGCTCGGGCACCGGGTGGGGCTGCGCCCGGCGCGGGAGGCCGGGGTGCGGATCGAGGCGGAGGCGCTGCCGGGCGGCGGTCTGCTGGTGCACAACTACGGGCACGGCGGCGCGGGCGTGACCGTGGCCTGGGGGTGTGCGCGGGCGGCGGCGGCGCTGGTGGGCTGACCGGGGCCCCGGGCACGGGCCCGGAGGGTGGTGGTGCGCGCGCGGGCCCGCCGGTTGCTGCATGCGGGCCCGCCGGGAGCGGAACTGCCCGGTGGTGCGCGGATGCCTGCCGCGGCCGGGCCCGCCCGGCGGCGCGAGGGACACGACGTACCGGAGCCCGCGGCCTGTCGGCGCTCGCGGGCTCCGGTACGGGTACGGAGGGGACGGAGGCCCCCGGTCAGTCGGAGGGGCGCTTCTCCGTGGCCGTGGAGCCCGATCCGGTGGTGTCGGGCCTGTGGCGCTCGTCCACGATGGTCGTGGTCCCGGGGCCGATGCGGATCTCGAAGTCGCCGTCGTACTTGGCGTGGCCCTCGATCACCGCGGACTCGACCGCCTCCACGCCGAACTCCTGGCGGACGATCTGCGGGTCCTTGCGCAGGTCCCGCATCAGGGCCACGCACATGCCGATCATGACGAGGGCGAAGGGTGCGGCCACCAGGATGGTGAGGTTCTGCAGCCCTTGGAGCGCGTTCTCCTTGCCGTCGCCGATGAGCAGCATGATCGCGGCCACGGCCCCGGTCACGACACCCCAGAAGATCACGACCAGCTTGCTCGGTTCGAGGACGCCCTTCTGGGAGAGGGTGCCCATGACGATGGAGGCGGCATCGGCTCCGGAGACGAAGAAGATGCCGACGAGGACCATCACCAGAATGCTCGTGAACGTGGCGATCGGGAACTCCTGGAGGACGCCGAACAGCTGCGCCTCCGGGGTGTCGGCGCCACCGAGCTTCCCGGCCTCGTCCAGCTTCATGGCCGATCCGCCGAAGACGGCGAACCAGATCAGGCTGACGGTGCTGGGCACCAGGATGACGCCGCCGACGAACTGACGGATCGTGCGGCCGCGGCTGATCCTGGCGATGAACATGCCGACGAAGGGCGTCCAGGAGATCCACCAGGCCCAGTAGAAGACGGTCCAGCTGCCGAGCCAGTCGGCCACGTCACCGCCGCCGGTCGCCTCGGTGCGTCCGGCGAGCTGCCCCAGGTCGGTGATGTACGCGCCGAGGGAGGTGGGCACCAGGTCGAGCACGAAGATCGTGGGACCGGCGATGAAGACGAACACGATGAGGAGGAGGGCCAGCACCATGTTGATGTTGGACAGCCACTGGATGCCCTTCTCGATGCCGGAGACCGCGGAGGCGACGAAGGCGACGGTCAGCACGGCGATGACGGTGACGAGAAGTCCGGTGCCCGCCTTCTCCAGCCAGTCCAGCTCCTGGATGCCGCTGCCGATCTGGAGCGCGCCGAGGCCCAGGGAGGCCGCGGAGCCGAACAGGGTGGCGAAGATGGCCAGGATGTCGATGACGCGGCCGACGCCGCCGTAGGCATGACGCTTGCCGATCAGCGGTTCGAAGACCGCGCTGATCGTCTGCCGCCTGCGCATCCGGTAGGCGCTGTAGGCGATGGCGAGGCCGACCACGGCGTAGATGGCCCAGGGGTGCAGCGTCCAGTGGAAGAGCGTGGTGGCCATCGCCGTCTGCATGGCCTCGGCCGAGTCGGCGGGGTCGGTGCCCGGCGGCGGGGTGCGGAAGTGTGCGAGGGGCTCGGCGACGCCCCAGAACATCAGCCCGATGCCCATACCGGCGCTGAACATCATCGCGATCCAGGAGATGGTCCGGAACTCCGGCTTCTCGCCCTCCTGGCCGAGGCAGATCTTCCCGTACCGGCTGACGGCCAGCCACAGGGCGAAGATGACGAAGGCGGACGCGGCCAGTATGAAGGCCCAGCCACCGTTGTGGATCAGCCCGGTGAGCAGCTTGCCGGAAACGGTCTCCAGGGAGTCGGTGGCGATCGCGCCCCAGACGACGAAGGCGAGGGTGAGGACCGCCGTGACTCCGAACACCACCCGGTCGGTGGTCGGCGTCCTGGTACTGAGCGGTTCGGGAGGAAGGTCCGCCGTGACCGACAGCCCTTCCCGCCCGTCCGTTGTCTGGTCGTCCTGGGGCACTGATGGCACCTTTCACCGAGTCTGAAAAACGCTCTCCGTAGGCAGTACCACACCTGCCCAGGATCTCCAGGGATCAACAAGCCGTTCTGGCTTGACCGTTTGCGAGGTGATATGTCGCCCGCTGATCGAGAAGCAGCGGAATCAGGCGTCGAGCCGACTGGCGCAAGGGCACGAACGCGCCACCCTCCTCCGGTCGGGCCGTGACGCCGTGCAGGGCCAGCTCGTCCTTGACCGCCGCGTACTGGGCCGCGTCCAGCCGGTAGCCGCACGGCGGGTCGGCGAGGATCTCCGCCGGCTCGGCCGGGTCGTTGTCGGCGCCGCCTAGATACACCGGTCCCCGGTCGGCGAGGCCGGACAGGCGGGCGAGGGCGGTGGCCGTCCGGAGCCGGACGCGCTGCTCGTCGGTGAAGGCGAAGAGACCGCCGAGCGCGGTCTGCTGGGAGTGGACCCGGCGCCGGTGGTTGAGCGCCTGATCAGCCTTCTCCGCGTCGCTCAGCGCGTCGGTGCGGGACTCGATGAGCAGGCCGACCGCGTGCTTGAGGCCGGAGGTGTTGCGCAGGATGCGTTCCTGGCCGTCGCCGGCGACCTGTTTGACGGGCTCCCCGGTGGCCGGGTCGGTCCAGATGCCGTAGTGGCCGTTGCTGTAGCCGCCCGCCGTCGCGGCGGGGCGGACGTACCGCTCGGAGAGGGTGCGCGAGACGTCGTGGACCCGGTCGTCGACGTTGAGGTTCCGCGGCCACAGCGCGAACAGGTCCTTGTCGTAGTACGGCGGGGTCGCGCCGTACTCGTGCAAGTCGTAGATCAGCTGGGGCCGTTCGTCGCGTACGACGGTGGCGACGGCCCGCGCCTCGGCGGTCTCCAGGGCGATGTGGTCGCGGTTGACGTCGACCCCGTCGGCGTTGCCGCGGGTGTCGGCGGCGCGTCCGTCGGGGTTGGCCGTGGGCAGCACCAGCAGGGTCGTACGGGCCAGGAAGGCGCGGGTCGCCGGGTCCTCGGCGAACGCCAGGTCACGGATGGCGGTCAGACAGGCCTCGCGCCCGGCGGGCTCGTCCCCGTGCTGGCTGCAGACCAGGAGCACCGTGGTGGTGGCGGCCCCGGGGCCTTCCTGGCCGACGCGTACGAGCCGCAGGGGGCGGCCCTGACCGGTCGTTCCGACGTGGTCCACGGAGACCCGGCCGCTCCCCCGGTCCACCGCGGCGAGGAAGGCCCGCTCCTCCGCCTCGCCGGTCCAGCGGGCCCCCTCGCTCGTCTCGAACCCGGTGCGCGGCGGGCGGTGCGCGGCCTCGGCGGGCGCGATGGCGAACGGGAGGGCCAGCCCGGCGAGTGTCGCCGCCACGGCTGTCCGGCGCATCGCTCTCGCCCTGCGGCGGGCGGGTGCCGACTGCGGCCGGGCGGGACCGGCGACCGGCGCGAGCCACGGATGCGGGCTGAGCATGCGGAGCGCACGAGCGACGCGAGGGGTCATCAGCGGCCTCCGGAGCATGCGGGCGGGCGCCGTGACGCCCGTCCGGCTGTCGGCAATGTGCGGACGTTACCCCGCTCAACTCCTGGGCGACAGGGGTTGATCACCGCTGTCGTACGTGTCGTACGGGCCGTCCGCGACGACCGAACGGCGATCGTGTGACAGAGGCGCCCGGGCAGGGCGCCTCCTGCTCCGCCCCGTGCAGGGCCTCATGACGTCCGGTCGGGAGATCATCCGAGCCGACGCTGTGGAGTTCGTGTGCACCGCGGATTCTCCGTCCGCAGCGCGCCGGCGGCCGGTCAGGACGTGAAGATCGCGGCGCCGAACGCCGTGCTCGACCACGGCGACCACGGCGATGGAGCCGACCGGGAACACGCGGGTCACGATCACCGCTGACGTGTCCCGGGGCGGCGGAACGGCGGGCGCTCAGCCGGTCCGACGCGCCTCGGCGGCGCGGGTCCCGTGCCCCGCCGTACGCGACGCGGCGCGGGCCGCTCGCGCCCGGGGCAGATAGCGCAGCCGCTCCGGGAGGACGGGGACGACGACGCGCAGCACCGCGCACATGCGGCGCAGCCGCTTCTCCTGGTCCGGGGTCCACGGCAGTCCGATGGCCAGGCGGGCGTCGGGCGGCATGAGCCCGATGGTGACGAAGCGGCGGAAGCGGGCCAGCGGCGGCAGCAGCACCGGCCACAGCGCCCGCAGCAGCAGTCGGAGGGGCCACGGCCCCCGGTCCGGCGGCGGGACGGACTGGTCGGTGGCGACGAGCTCCCGGACGACGGGGGTCGCCTCGATCTCCCCGGCGAGCATCTTCTCCCAGTACGGCCAGAAGTCCTCGACGGTCTGGGGCATGTCCCGGTCGTGGATGCCCAGGATCCGGCCGACCTGGAGCCACTCCGCGTACAGGGCGCGCTCCTGGGCGGGACTCATGGGGCGGATCAGATACCGGGCCGCGTGCTGGTACACGGGGAAGCCGGTGGCGTGCACCCAGGCGTAGTTGGCGGGCGTCAGAGCGTGGTAGCGGCGGCCTCGGGTGTCGGTCCCCTGGACGGTGCGGTGCAGCACCCGCAGCCTGCGGCCCTCCTCGGCGGCCTCCGCGCCGCCGTAGACCCAGAGCTGGAGCGAGCGCAGCGAGCGTTCGCCGCGCCCCCAGGGGTCCGTACGGAAGACGGAGTGCTCGTCGACGCCGGCGCCGACGGCCGGGTGGGCGACCTGGAGCGTGAGGGCCGCGGGCAGCATCAGCAGGGCGCGGATGTCACCGGACAGGCTCCAGAGCACCCCGCCCGGCGGGGGCGGCTCGGGGTTCTTCGCGTCGGTCGCGCTGCTCATCCGTGCTCCCGCGGTCCCGGCGGGCCTGCCGTGCGCTACCCGTGCCCTGTTCCTCTCCTCCATGATCCCTCGCCCCCGGGAGAACCCCCGGGCGGGGTCGGAGACCGCCGACGGGCCGGTCAGCCGTGGTCGTACACCGTCACCGGTATGCCCGCGGATATCAGGCGTCGCTCGGTCAGCGGCTCGATCCCGGCCCACGTGCCGCCCGCGAGCCCGCAGCCGATCCGGGGCATATGGACCGAGGCCCCCGGCTCGCCCGCCTTGGCGGCCACCGCGCCGAGCGCCGCGTACCGCACGGGCCGCCGCTGACAACGGGCTTGGGGATGACCCGTGCGGGGAGTCGGCGGCGGCCCCGACCGGATCAGCGCAGCCGGGTCGTCGCGTAGGTCACGATGGCGTCCCGCTGGTATTCGGGCAGCCCCGGCGTGATCGCGTCGTAAGCGGCGCGCCACTCCTCGTTGTCCACGCAGGAGCGCCCGATCGCCCGGTACTCCTCGGCGGTGACCGTACGCACTGCGGACAGGGCCCGGTACTGGGCGTCGATCTCCGCCTGGACCGCGTCGGCGTCATGAGGCGTACCGGCCATCAGCAGCTCGGCCAGCCGGATCATCTGGGCCGTGCGCTCACGCTGCCCGGCCTCGATCTCGGCCTCACTCATCGCCGAGGCGCGTCGCCCGGCCTGCTCGGTCAGCGCCGGGAAGTCGCGCATGCCGTCTTCGTACCGTTCGGGCCGCATGCCCTCGAACAGGTTCTCCGGTCGGTTGATGGCGTCCATGGATCTGCCGTCCTTCCTGGAACAGCTACCTCACAGGGCCAGTGTCTCCGGCCCTGGCCACGACGTTAGGAGCTGCCGCAGCGGCAACCTCAAGCCCGGAACTACGGCGCCTCCCGGGCCACGGGGTGGACGGGGCCTTCCCGGTGGCGGACACTTTCACAGTGCTGGTGAGACACCAGCACTGTCCGATACGCGGAACAGACCGGCGGGGAGCAGAGATGGCGACGGGGACCGGCGAGCCGACGCTCACGGTGGACGAGCTGGCGGCGCGCGCCGGGGTCACCGTGCGCACCGTGCGGTTCTACAGCACCCGGGGCCTGCTGCCGCCCCCGGTCATCGGAGCCCGCCGGGTCGGACACTACGGGCCGGATCATCTCTCGCGGCTCGCGCTGATCGAGGAGCTCCAGCAGCAGGGCATGACGCTGGCGGCGATCGAGCGCTATCTGGAACAGCTGCCGCCCGACCTGAGCGCCCACGATCTGGCGATCCACCGGGCGCTGGTCGCGTCCTGGGCGCCGGACCGGACCGAGGATCTGCCCCGGGCCGAGCTGGAGCGGCGGGCCGGGCGGGCGCTGTCGGAGGCGGATGTGGAGCGGCTGGCGGCGATGGGGGTGCTGATCCGGCCGCAGGAGGACGGCGGGGCGTACCGGGTGGATCCGGGGCTGCTGCGGCTCGGGGTGGAGCTGCTGGACGTGCCGATCGCGCACGAGACGATCCTGGCGGCGCGGACCGTTCTGCTGGAGCACACCCGCTCGGCCGCCCAGGAGATGACCCGGCTCTTCCGCGACGAGGTGTGGAGCCCTTATCGGGAGCGTGAGGGCGACCCGGAGCACGTGGCGGCGATGAAGTCGCTGTCCGCCGATATGCAACCGATCGTGGTGCAGGCGCTGGTGACGGCGTTTCAGCGATCGTTGAAGGAGGAGCTGCGGGCCGCGTTCACCGCCGAGTGACGGTGAACGCGGTGCACGGGCGCCTCAGTCGTGGAAGGTCTCACCCTTCTCCGCCTTCTCCACCAGCAGCGCGGGCGGCAGGAAGCGGTCGCCGTAGCGCTCGGCGAGTTCCCGGGCGCGGGCCACGAAGCCGGGCAGGCCGCCCTCGTACCCGTTGATGTACTGGAGGACGCCGCCGGTCCACGGCGGGAAGCCGATGCCCATGATGGAGCCGATGTTGGCGTCGGCGACGGAGATCAGGACGTTCTCCTCCAGGCAGCGGACACTGTCCAGGGCCTCGGAGAAGAGCATCCGCTCCTTCATGTCCTCGAAGGGCACGTCGGCGTCGGGCTTCGCGAAGTGTTCGCGCAGTCCGGGCCAGAGACCGGCCCGCCTGCCGTCCTCGTCGTAGTCGTAGAAGCCCGCTCCCCCGCTGCGCCCCGGGCGGCCGAACTCGTCGACCATGCGGTCGATGACCTCGTCGGAGGGGTGGCCGGGCCAGCTGCCGCCGGCCTCCTGGACCGCGCGCTTCGTCTCGTCGCGGATCTTGCGCGGCAGGGTCAGGGTCAGCTCGTCCATCAGGGAGAGCACCTTGGCCGGGTAGCCGGACTGGGCGGCGGCCTGCTCGATGGAGGCGGGCTCGACGCCCTCGCCGACCATGGCGACGCCCTCGTTGATGAACTGGCCGATGACGCGCGAGGTGAAGAAGCCGCGGGAGTCGTTGACGACGATCGGCGTCTTCTTGATGCGTCGTACGAGGTCGAAGGCGCGGGCGAGCGCCTCGTCGCCGGTGCGCTCGCCCTTGATGATCTCGACGAGCGGCATCTTGTCGACGGGCGAGAAGAAGTGCAGTCCGATGAAGTCGACGGGGCGCGAGACGCCTTCGGCGAGGACCGTGATCGGGAGGGTGGAGGTGTTGGAGCAGAGCAGCGCGTCCGGCTCGATGACGCCCTGGATCTCCTGGAACACCTTGTGCTTGAGGGCGGTGTCCTCGAAGACGGCCTCGATCACCGCGTCGCAGCCCGCGAGGTCGGCCGCGTCACCTGTGGGGGTGATCCGGGCCAACAGCTCGTCGCGCTTCGCCTCGGTCGTACGGCCCCGGGAGAGCACCTTGGCGAGCAGTTTCTCGCTGTACGCCTTGCCCTTGGCGGCCGCCTCGGTGGAGACGTCCTTGAGGACGACCTCGATCCCGGCCCTGGCGCAGGAGTAGGCGATGCCCGCGCCCATCATGCCCGCGCCGAGGACGGCGACCTTGCGGACGGGGCGCTCGGGGATGCCCCTCGGTCGGTTGGCGCCGGAGTTGACGGCCTGGAGGTCGAAGAAGAACGCCTGGATCATGTTCTTGGAGACCTGGCCGGTGACCAGCTCGGTGAAGTACCGGGCCTCGATGGTCAGGGCGGTGTCGAAGTCGACCTGGGAGCCCTCGACGGCCGCCGCGAGGATGTTGCGCGGGGCGGGCATCGGCGCGCCCGCGAGCTGCTTCTTCAGGTTGGCCGGGAAGGCCGGCAGGTTGGCGGCGAAGCGCGGGTTGGACGGGGTGCCGCCGGGGATCTTGTAGCCCTTGACGTCCCAGGGCTGCCGGGACTCGGGATGGGCGTCGATGAAGGCGCGGGCCTTCTCGGTCATCTCCTCGCGGGTGGCGGCGACTTCGTGGACGAGCCCGTTCTCCAGGGCGCGCCGCGGCGTGTACTGGGTGCCCTGGAGCAGCACCTTGAGCAGGGCGTCGGCAATGCCCATGAGGCGTACGGTCCGGGTGACGCCGCCGCCCGCCGGGAGCAGGCCGAGGGTGACCTCGGGCAAGCCGATGCGGGAGCCGGGGACGTCGAGGGCGACGCGGTGGTGGCAGGCGAGCGCGATCTCGTAACCGCCGCCGAGGGCCGCGCCGTTGATGGCGGCGACGACGGGCTTGCCGAGGGTCTCGATGCGGCGGAGCGAGGCCTTGATGGCGTTGCCGGCGTCGAAGGCGTCCTGGGCGTTCTCCGGGCCGGCCTTGACCATCTCCTTGAGGTCGCCGCCGGCGAAGAAGGTCTTCTTGGCGGAGGTGTAGATGATGCCGCGGATGGAGTCCTTCTCGGCCTCGGCGCGGTCGGCGACGGCCGCGATGGAGTCCTTGAAGGCCTGGTTCATCGTGTTGGCCGACTGGTTCGGGGCGTCGAGGACGAGGGTGACGACGCCGGTCTCGTCCTGTTCCCAGCGGATGGTCGTGCTCTCGGTCATGTCGGTGTCTTCTCCGTAAGCGGGTAGGGCCAGGTCAGATGCGTTCGACGACGGTGGCGACGCCCATGCCGCCGCCGACGCAGAGGGTGACCAGGCCGAACCGCTGGTCGCGGCGCTCCAGTTCGTCGATGACGGTGCCGAGGATCATCGCGCCGGTCGCGCCGAGGGGGTGGCCCAGCGCGATCGCGCCGCCGTTGACGTTGACCTTCTCCAGGGTCAGGCCCATGTCCTTGACGAAGCGCAGGACGACTCCGGCGAAGGCTTCGTTGATCTCGACGAGGTCGATGTCGTCGATGGTCAGCCCGGCCTTGGCGAGTGCTTTGCGGGTGGCGGGGGCGGGGCCGGTGAGCATGATGGTGGGCTCGGAGCCGGAGACGGCGGCGGAGACGATACGGGCGCGCGGGGTCATGCCGTAGCGCTCGCCGACCTCCTGGGAGCCGATGGCGACGAGCGACGCGCCGTCCACGATGCCGGAGGAGTTGCCCGCGTGGTGGACGTGGTCGATCTTCTCGACCCAGTGGTACTTCTGGAGGGCCACCGCGTCGAAGCCGCCCATCTCGCCGATGCCCGCGAACGAGGGCTTGAGCGCGGCGAGGGAGTCGGCGGTGGTGCCGGGGCGCGGGTGTTCGTCGTGGTCGAGGACGAGGAGGCCGTTGCGGTCCCTGACGGGGACGACGGAGCGGGCGAAGCGGCCGTCCTTCCAGGCGGCGGCGGCGCGTTCCTGGGAGAGCGCGGCGTACTCGTCGACGTCGCGGCGGCTGAAGCCCTCGATGGTGGCGATGAGGTCGGCGCCGATGCCCTGCGGGGCGAAGCCGGTCTCGAAGCTGGTCATCGGGTCCATGGCCCAGGCCCCGCCGTCGGAGCCCATCGGCACCCGGGACATCGACTCGACGCCACCGGCGAGGACGAGGTCCTCCCAGCCGGAGCGGACCTTGGCGGCGGCCAGGTTGACCGCCTCCAGGCCCGAGGCACAGAAGCGGTTCTCCTGGACCCCGGCGACGGAGTCGGGCAGGCCGGCCGCGATGGCGGCGATACGGGCGATGTCGGAGCCCTGGTCTCCGAGCGGGCTGACCACGCCGAGGACGATGTCGTCGATGGCGGCCGGGTCGAGGTCCGGGAAGCGGCCCCGGATCTCGTGGATGAGGCCGACGACCAGGTCGATCGGCTTGGTCCCGTGCAGGGCCCCGTTGGCCTTGCCGCGGCCGCGGGGGGTGCGGATCGCGTCGTAGACGAATGCTTCGGTACTCAAGACAGCTGCCTTTCGAGGGTGGTTGCCGGCCCGGGTGAGGGGCGGCTCGGGCCGCCCGGTGCGGGGCGGCTCAGGCGAGCAGCGAGCGGCCGATGATCTCCTTCATGATCTCGGTCGTGCCGCCGTAGATGGTCTGGACGCGGCCGTCGGTGAACGCCTTGGCGACCTTGTACTCACTCATGTAGCCGTAGCCTCCGTGGAGTTGGAGGCAGCGGTCGGCGACGCGCTTCTGCAGTTCGGTGGCCCACCACTTGGCCATGGAGGCGTGGACGGCGTCCAGGACGCCGTCGGAGTGGTCGACGATGCACCGGTCGAGGAAGGTCCGGGTGACGGCGCACTCGGTGGCCATCTCGGCGATCTCGAAGCGGATGTGCTGGAGCTTGGAGAGCGGGCGTCCGAAGGCCTCGCGCTCCTTCACGTACCGGGTGGTGATCTCCAGCAGGTGTTCGGCGGCGGCGATCCCGGCCACCGCTATGCCCATGCGTTCCTGGGCCAGGTTGGTCATCAGGTGGATGAACGCGCCGTCGCGTGTCCCGAGGAGGTTCTCCTTGGGGACGCGGACGTCGTCGAAGAACAGTTCGGCGGTGTCCTGGGACTTCTGGCCGATCTTGTCGAGGTTGCGGCCACGCTCGAAGCCCTCCGCGCCGCGTTCGACGACGATCAGCGAGAGGCCCTTGGCCCCGCCGTCAGGGGTGGTCTTCGCGACGACGACGACCAGGTCGGCGAGGATGCCGTTGGAGATGAAGGTCTTGGAGCCGTTGAGCAGCCAGTGGTCGCCCTTGTCCTCGGCGGTGGTGCGGATGGCCTGGAGGTCGGAGCCCGCGCCGGGCTCGGTCATCGCGATCGCGGTGATGGTCTCGCCGGAGCAGAATCCGGGGAGCCAGCGCCGCTTCTGCTCGTCGGTGGCCAGGCCGGTGAGGTAGGGGCCGATGATGTCGTTGTGCAGGCCGATCGCGAGCCCGGGGGCCCCGGCCCGGGTGAACTCCTCGGCGAGGACGGCGCTGTAGCGGAAGTCGTCGCTGCCGCCGCCTCCGTACTCCTCGGGGACGGCGAGGCCCAGCAGTCCCGCGCGCCCGGCGGCGAGCCAGGCGTCGCGGGAGACGATGCCGTCCTGCTCCCACTGCTCGTAGTACGGGAGGACCTCCTTGGCGAGGAAGGCCCGGACGGTCTCGCGGAAGGCTTCGTGCTCCTCGGTGAAGATCTGGCGTTGCACAGGGTCTCCTAGTCGTGAGGGTCGGGCCGGAGCCCCGGTACGCCCCAGTCGGCGGCGACGGCGGCCGTGTCGGCGCCGGGCAGGGCGGGCCCGCCGCGTACGGAGACGGGGGTGGCCGAGAAGCGCGGGGCGGGGGCGGGCTGGGTGAGGCCGCTGTGCTCGACGAAGGTGGAGCGGGCGGCGAGGTGCGGGTGGTGCGGCGCCTCGGTGAGCGAGAGCACGGGGGCCACACAGGCGTCGGTGCCGTCGAACACCTCGGTCCACTCGGCGCGCGTACGGGTCGAGAAGCGCTCGGTGACGGCGGCGCGCAGCTCGTCCCAGCGGGCGAGGTCCCAGCGGTCGGGGAAGGCGTCCGCGATGCCGAGGAGGCCTGCGAACTCCGTGTAGAACTTCTCCTCCAGCGGGCCGACCGCCATGTGGCCGCCGTCGGACGTGGCGTAGGTGCCGTAGAAGGGGCAGCCGCCGTCGAGGAGGTTCGTGCCGCGCCGGTCCTGCCAGCTCCCGGCGGCCAGCATGCCGTGGATCATCGTGGCGAGATGGGCGGCGCCGTCCACGATGGCGGCGTCGACGACCTGCCCCTCGCCGTGGGCGCGGGCGTGCTGGAGGGCGGCGAGGACGCCGATGACGAGGTAGAGCGAGCCGCCCGCGTAGTCGCCGAGCAGGTTGGCGGGGACCACGGGCGGCTCGTCCGGCTTGCCGATCATGGACAGGGTGCCGGTGAGGGCCAGGTAGGCGATGTCGTGTCCGGCGCGCTCGGCGAGCGGCCCGTCCTGGCCCCAGCCGGTCATCCGGCCGTAGACGAGTTTCGGGTTGCGGGCGAGGCAGGCCCCGGGTCCGACGCCGAGGCGTTCGGCGACGCCGGGGCGGTAGCCCTCGACCAGGATGTCGGCGCGTTCGACGAGGTCCAGGACGCGGGCCGGCCCCTCGTCGCTCTTGAGGTCCAGGAGGACGGAGCGCTTGTTGCGGTTGGTGAGGTCGGAGGCGGGATCGATGCCGAGCCCGGCGCCGCCGGGACGGTCCACGCGTACGACGTCGGCCCCGAGGTCCGCCAGCAGCATCGCGGCGAACGGTCCGGGTCCGATGCCCGCCAGCTCGACGACGCGGACACCGGTCAGCGGACCGTGCCCGGGCCTTGGACCTTTCGCCATCTGTGACCCCCCAAGAGGTGTGACACAACCGATGTAACATCAGTGATGCTAAGAACGCGCCCCGCTCCGCACAACCCCTCGGGCCGAGCAAGCGCTTAGTTCTTTCCCTCGATCCTCTCGCATCCGGCCCGGCCGGGCGGCGCCACATCGCTCTCCGCTAGCCTCTGCCTGCCACGTCGGCACCCGGCTCGCAGCGGAGGTACTCGTGAACAGGCAGAACGACGCGACACGTCCCTTGGACGTCGTCCTCTTCGGTGCCACCGGCTTCGTGGGGACGCTCACGGCCGAGTACCTGGCGGCCCACGCCCCCGCCGGCCTGCGCTGGGCGCTGGCCGGTCGCAGCCGGGCCAAGCTGGAGGGGCTGCGTGAGCGGCTCACCGCGATCGCCCCCGGCTGCGCGGACCTGCCGCTGCTGGAGACCGACGCGGACGACGCGGAAGCCCTGGCCGAGCTGGCCGCCTCCACCCGGGTGGTGGCCACGACGGTGGGGCCGTACATCCGTTACGGCGAGAAGCTCGTCGCCGCGTGCGCGGAGGCCGGAACGGACTACGCGGACCTCACGGGCGAGGCGGAGTTCATCGACCGGACCTACCTGGAGCACGACGCACGGGCCCGTGAGACGGGGGCGCGCATCGTGCACGCCTGCGGCTTCGACTCCGTCCCCCACGACCTGGGGGCGTACTTCACCGTCAAGCAGCTGCCCGAGGACGTCCCCCTGGCCGTCGACGGCTTCGTCCGTACCGACGCGGTGTTCTCCGGCGGGACGTTCGCCTCGGCGCTGACCGCGATGGGCCGGGGCCCGCAGCTGCTGGCCGCCGCCCGGGAGCGCCGGCTGCACGAACCGCGCCTGGTGGGCCGGCGCGTCCGCACTCCGGCGGGCTCCCCGCACTTCAGCGGAGCCGTCGGCACCTGGGCACTTCCGCTGCCGACGGTGGACCCGACGATCGTGGGCCGCTCGGCACGGTCCCTGGAGCGGTACGGCCCCGACTTCCGCTACCGGCACTTCGCCTCGGTCAAGACCCTGCCGATGGCACTCGGCGCCCCGCTGGCGATCGGCGCGCTGGTGGCCGCCGCGCAGGTGGAGGGCGCCCGGGAGTGGCTGATGGGGCGTTACGAGCCGGGGCAGGGGCCGGACGAGGAACGCCGCGAGCGGAGCTGGTTCAGCGTCCGCTTCGTCGGCGAGGGCGGCGGGCGGCGCGTCTTCACCGAGGTGTCGGGCGGCGACCCGGGTTACGGCGAGACGGCGAAGATCCTCGCCGAGTCGGCGGTGTGCCTGGCCCTGGACGAGCTGCCGGAGACCTCCGGGCAGGTGACCACGGCGGTGGCCATGGGCGACGCGCTCCTGGAGAGGCTGACCGCGGCGGGACTGCGGTTCCGGGTGGCGGCGGTGCGGTAGCCGACGCCCGGGGGGCGACCGGGGCGACCGGGGGCGTCTAGAAGATCCAGTCGGCCAGCGTGTAGAGCATCGCGCCCAGCCAGACGAGGCCCGCGGCGCTCCCGAGGAGCATGCCGAGGGCCGTACGGCGCTGAACGGGGTCGAAGGGCGCGGTGCGGACTGCTGCGCGAGAGGCGTTCATGCGTTCTAGCCTGCCCAGCTGTGCTGATCTACGCCATCCGTACGGGTACTCAGTTGCAGGACTGTTCCACGCCCGGGACCGTCACGCGGCGGGCGGCAGCTGTTCGCGTACCCACGACGGGTCGGGATTGGTGTGCGGCCGCTCCGCCACGAGGACGGTCGGCACGGTCTCGTCGCCGCCGTTGGCCGCCCGCACCTCGGCCGCTCCCGCCGGATCGCGCCAGATGTCGACCCAGTGCAGCCGGGAGGCGTCGCGACCCAGCCGGAGGCGGAGCCGCAGACAGTACGTGCAGCCCGGACGCCAGTAGACGACCGGGCGGCCGTCGACGGCGCTGCGCCGCCGGGCCTCGGCGGCGGGGACCGGCCTCGGGAAGACCAGGGGCGAGGTCACCCCGGCGAACAGCAGGAACAGCACGAGAAGTGCGGCCGCCAGGACGGGGTCGCCGCTGCGGGCGGGCCCCGTCGCGACGGCGGCACCGCTGAGCACCAACAGGATCGGCGACAACCACACACGCATCATGACGACGCACGCTATCTCCGCGCGGCCCCGCCCATCGAGGCGGGCCGCCCGCCCGGGGCCGCGGGGCCCGCGTCAGGCGGTCGCTTCCCGCAGGGTCTGCCGGCACAGGGCGTCCGCCCGGCGGGTGCTCTCCGGCTGGCGGAACCGGCCGGCGAGGCGGAGCGTGTGGGCGCAGGCGTTGTCGAGGCTGACGCGGTGACCCACCGAGACGAACACCGGGTTGGTGTTCTCCTGGGTGCGCAGCGCCCTGCCGACCACCTCCTCGCCGTCCAGCAGCGGCGAGAAGTCACCGCGCCGGGGGCCGGGGGCCTCGTACGTGAACGTGAACGGGTTCTTGCCGACGCCGATCACCGGCAGCCCGGTCAGCACGCCCAGGTGGCTGGCGAGTCCGAAGCGGCGCGGGTGCGCCAGACCATAGCCGTCGCAGATGACGAGGCCCGGGTCGACGCTCAGCCCCTCCAGGGCCTCCAGCGCCGTCGGGATCTCCCGGAAGGCCAGCAGTCCGGGGACGTACGGGAAGGTGATCCGGCCGACGGCGGTGGCCTCGTCGATCGTCTCCAGGGTCACGGCGTCCAGCACCACGGCCGCCGCGACGACGACGTCCTTCACGTCGTCGTAGGCCACGTCCACCCCGGTGACCAGCCCGGTTCCGGGCTCGGGCCCCGTCTCGTCCAGGATCACCCGGCCGCGCAGCCGGTCCTGGATCTCCCGGCCCTCGGCTTCGTCGGCAGGGGTCTCGTGGGCGGGGGTGGGGGAGGTCGTCATGTCCGGAAGCTTATGCGGTGACGGGCCCCGGTCCGTTACGCGGTGTCCGCCGGCCGCCCGTCGCGGAACCCCGGGACGGGCGGCCGGAATCCCGTAGCCTGACGATCATGTTCGTACTCGAATTGACCTACACGGCTCCGGTCGAACGCGTCGACGCCCTGATGCGGGAGCACATCGCCTGGCTCGACGAGAGTTACGCGGCGGGCGTCTTCATCGCCTCGGGGCGCAAGAACCCCCGGGACGGCGGAGTGATCCTGGCCGTCGGCGAGGACCGGGCGGAGATCGAGGAGATCGCGGCGGGCGACCCGTTCGCCGAGCACGGTGTGTGCGCCTACCGGATCACCGAGTTCATCGCCACCAAGACGGCGCCCGGACTCGCTCTGTACCAGCAGCCGTTGGCGTAGTTCGCGGGCCCCGCCCACTCCCGGTCCGGACGCGGCCGATGAGTTTCCGGGACGGGGCCGGTCTGCACGGGTATGGAAACGTACACACTCGAAACAGCCGGCGCCGACCTCGTCCACGACGTTCGCGGGCCGCTGCCGACCGCTGACGGCCGCCCGCCGTTGTTCATGATCGGGCAGCCCATGGACGCCACCGGATTCGTCGCGCTCGCGGCACGCTTCCCGGGGCGGACCGTGGTGACCTACGACCCCCGGGGGCTCGGCCGCAGCACCCGCAAGGACGGGCGGACCGACCACACGCCCGAGACCCAGGCGGACGACGTGCACGCCCTCATCGAGGCGCTCGGGGCCGGGCCGGTCGAGATGTTCGCCAGCAGCGGCGGGGCGGTCACCGCTCTCGCCCTCGTGGCGCGTCACCCCGGTGACGTGACCACCCTCGTCGCACACGAGCCGCCGCTCATCACGCTCACCCCGGACGGTCCGGCGGCCGTCCGGGCGCGGGCCGGGGTCCGGGACGCGTACGAGAAGCGCGGGTGGGGGGCCGGGATGGCCGCGTTCGTTGCGATGACCTCGTGGGAGGGCGAGTTCACCGACGCGTACTTCGCACAGCCCGCGCCCGATCCCGCCGCGTTCGGCATGCCCGCCGAGGACGACGGCTCACGCGACGACCCGCTGCTGTCCGACCGGTCGTGGGCGATCAGCGGCTACCGGCCGGACGTCGACGCCCTCGCCGCGGCCGCCACCCGCGTGGTGATCGCCGTGGGCGAGGAGTCGCGGAGCGTCCAGACGGGGCGGACGTCCGCCGCGACGGCCGAACTGCTCGGGCAGCGGGTGTCCGTCTTCCCGAGCCATCACGGCGGCTTCCTCGACGGGGAGTTCGGCTATCCGGGGAAGCCGGACGAGTTCGGGCAGCGGCTGCGGGAGGTGCTCGACGGCGCCTCGTAGGACCGTTCAGAACCCCAGCCGGGCCACTCGCCCCTTCTCGCCCGCCGCCCAGCAGCCCAGGTCGGGCGTGCAGTCGACGGTGTCGTACGAACCGGGGTCGACCGTCCGCCAGGTGCGTCCGCCGTCCAGGGTGAGGTCGGTGCCCGTCGGGCCGACGGTCAGGGCGACGGAGCGGCTGTGGGGCAGCCAGGCGACGCCGGAGCGGTAGGCGGGCGGCGGGGTGGCGGACGCCCGCCAGTTCCGGCCGCCGTCCCCGGTGACGGCGGCGGCCTTCGGCGAGGCCTGGTCGGGGCGGTAGTCCCCGCCGACGGC
This sequence comes from Streptomyces sp. CNB091, assembly GCF_000377965.1. Lineage (NCBI taxonomy): Bacteria > Bacillati > Actinomycetota > Actinomycetes > Kitasatosporales > Streptomycetaceae > Streptomyces > Streptomyces sp. CNB091. The sequence goes on along the minus strand of NZ_KB898990.1, from coordinate 261,755 downwards.
GATGCCGTGCCCCCGGTCGCGGAAGGCGACGGCGAAGACTCCGCGGGCCGGGTCGCCCGCCGGGATGGTCGACGCGCTCGCCGTCCAGGTCAGGCCCCGGTCCCGGGAGTGCAGGACCCGGGCGGTCGCCGCTCCCCCGGTGGTCAGCCAGACGTCCTTGGGGCCGGAGCTGACCAGGCACTGGCCGCTCGCCGCGAAGCCCGCCTCGCCCGGCTGGGCGGCGGGCATCCCGGCGTCGGGCAGGACCCGCCAGGAGCGGCCGCCGTCCGCCGTGGACAGGACCCGGAACTTCCCGTCCACCGGGTCGCCCGCCGCGAGTCCGTGCCGGCTGTCGAAGAACGTCAGGCAGTTGAAGAAGGCGCGGGGGTCGGTGTTGCGGAAGGACTCGGTCCAGGTGGCCCCGCCGTCGTCGGTGCGCAGCACCCGGGAGGCCTCGCCCTCGCCGATGGCCAGGGCGACGGCCCGGCGGCCGTCGAACGCCTCGATGTCCCGCAGCTCCAACTCGGCGGCGCCCGGCGGTGACACGTCGCGCCAGGTACGGCCGCCGTCGCCGGTGCGCAGGACCGTGCCCTTCGACCCGGCGACCCAAGCGGTGGTGCGGCTGACCGCGGCCAGCCCCCGGAAGCGGGCGTCGGCGGCGGTCTCGGTGAGCTGCCAGCCGGGCAGAGGGCCGCGGGCGCTCGCCTCCCGGGACGCGGCCGTCCCGGGAGGCGTCCCGGGCGTGCCTTCCGTCGACGCCGCGTGTGCGCCCGGTGCGACCAGTGCGGCGGCCAGGGCCGCGCCGCCGGTCACCAGTGCCATCAGCCGTCTCGTGTTCCCCATGGCCTTCATGGCGCTGGAAGCTAGCCGACGGGTTCCGGCCCGTCCAGGGTGCGTCGCCGCCGAGCGGGCAGGAGAGCGGGGGTGCGCCAATTCCGGGCGGGACCGCCGGGAGCCGGTGACGCAGCTCACGCCGCGCGCCGGTGCACGAAACCAGGAGTTCCGTCGTCTACTCCAATGCCGGGAACCGTTCATCCGGCCGCGCGAGAGGGAGCAGGTTTGTCCAGCGTTATCGAGCAGTCCGTGCAGGCCCGCATGGTCGCGTCCGCACCGCGGATGGAGACCCTGCCCGCCACTCTTCAGTACGACCGCCAGTACCCGTTCGCGGTACGCATGGCGTTCCCGGCCCCGGCGACCCTGGAAGGCACCGAGGTGTCCTGGGAGTTCTCCCGCGAGCTGCTGACCACCGGGGTGGACTCCCCCGCCGGGCAGGGAGACGTACGCGTACGGCCGTTCGGGTACGAGCGGACCGTGCTGGAGTTCCACGCCCCCGAGGGCATCGCCATGGTCCATGTGCGCACCGAGGAGCTGCGGCGTTTCCTCCAGCGGGCGCAGGAGCTCGTGCCGATGGGCGACGAGCACCGGTATCTGGACCTGGACCGGGGTCTGACCGATCTGCTCGGCGGTCCTCGCTGACGTCGTAAATCCGGTTGCCGGGCCCGCGCCCCCGGCCCTACCTTCGTGACGGTTCCTGTTGTCGTCGATCGGAGTGGGACGTTGCTGATCTGAGGTCCTGTGCACACCGTGCAGCGCCCGCCGCGCCTTGCCGCGGCCCGGAGCGCCCGTGTGCGATCTCAGCTTCCGCCTGCCGTCCCTGTCGTTCCCGACGCACAACGGGAGATCCGTATGTCCACCACCGACACCCACATCAGCTGTACCTCCCTCGCCTTCTCCTGGCCCGACGGCAGCGAGGTCTTCACCGGTCTCGATCTGGCCGTGGGGCCGGGCCGCACCGGTCTCATCGGCCTCAACGGCTGCGGCAAATCGACTCTGCTGCGTCTGATCGCCGGTGACCTCGCCCCGCGGTCCGGCGTGATCAGGACCCGTGGCGAACTCGGCTACCTTCCCCAGAACCTGATCCTGGACACCGCGCTGCGGGTCGACGAGGTGCTCGGCGTCGCCGACCGGCGCGCCGCGCTCGACGCGGTCGAGTCGGGCGACGTCCGGCCCGAGCACTTCGCGGTGATCGGCGACGACTGGGACATCGAGGAACGCTCCCTCGCCACCCTGGACGGGCTCGGGCTCGGCCACATCGGGCTCGACCGCGCCATCGGGGAGATGTCCGGCGGCGAGTGCGTCCTGCTGCGGCTTGCCGCGCTGCTGCTGGAGCGGCCCGGGGTGCTGTTGCTGGACGAGCCGACGAACAACCTGGACGTGTACGCCCGGCGGCGGCTCTACGACGCGGTCGACGCCTGGACCGGTGCGCTGCTCGTCGTCAGCCACGACCGGGAGTTGCTGGAACGGGTGGACCGGATCGCGGACCTGCGCGAGGGTTCGGTCACCTGGCACGGCGGGAACCTGTCGGCGTACGAGGAGGCACTCGCCCTCCAGCAGGAGGCGGCGCGGCGCATGGTGCGCGTCGCCGAGTCGGACGTACAGCGTCAGAAGCGTGAACTGGCCGACGCCCACATGAAGTTGGCCCGGCGCAAGCGCTACGGGCAGAAGATGTGGGACAGCAAGCGCGAGCCCAAGGTCGTCATGGGGCAGCGCAAGCGCTTCGCGCAGGAGTCGGCCGGCAAGCACCGCATCCTGCACACGGAGCGGCTGGCCGCGGCCAGGGAGCGTCTCGACGAGGCGGAGCTGGCGGTGCGGGAGGACGAGGAGATCCGGGTCGAGCTGCCGGGGACCCGGGTCCATCCGGGCAGCGAGGTGCTGCTGCTGCGCGATCCGGTGCCGCCCTACGGCCCGCCGCTGCGGGGCGAGTTGATGGTGCGGGGTCCCGAGCGGATCGCGCTGACCGGTCGCAACGGGGCGGGCAAGACCGCGCTGCTCCGGTTGATCGCGGGGCAGCTGACGCCCGTCTCGGGCGAGGCGACCCCCTTGGTCGCGACCGGGTTCGTGCCGCAGCGGCTGGACGTGCTGGACGACGCGTCGTCGGTGGTGCGGAACGTGGCACGGTCGGCTCCCGCCCGCACGGACAACGCCGTGCGGGCGCGGCTGGCCCGTTTCCTGTTCAAGGGGGCGGCGGCGGACCGCCCGGCGGGGACCCTTTCGGGCGGCGAGAGGTTCCGGGCGACGCTGGCGATGCTGCTCCTGGCCGATCCGCCGCCCCGGCTGCTGCTGCTCGACGAGCCGACGAACAGCCTGGATCTGGCGAGCGTACGGCGGCTGACCGAGGCGCTGGGGGCCTACGAGGGGGCGTTGATCGTGGCGAGCCACGACGTGCCGTTCCTGGAGTCGATCGGGATCACCCGCTGGCTCCGGCTCGACGGCGGGCTGTCGGACACGACGGCCCGGGCGGTGCGCGAGGGCGGCTGAGGCGGTGCGTGGGCGATGACGGCGCGGCCACGGCCCAGAGCCCGGCAGGCGGGGCCGCGGCCGGAACGAACCCGCGCGGCCGCGCCTCTCGCACGGTCGCCGCTCACGGCTCGAGCCGACCCGCGTGCCGGGGCACCGCGCCTTCCACCGACGACCGGTCGGGTGGTGATTCGGTGAGCCTCACGGCGCCGGGTTGGAGGGTCAGCCGACCGTCGCCATGAAGTCCAGCAGCAACTCGCCCGTCTCCAGGGGCGCTTCGAGCATCGGGAAGTGCCCGACACCGGGCAGCCGCTCGACTCGCGTGTTCGGTGCCGCTTCGTACAGGTGCGCCGATTCCGGGTCCCAGCGGGGGTCGGCGGTGCCGAAGATCACGAGAGCCGGGACATCGAGTGTGCCGAGACGCCTGGGTACGCTCCGCTCGGCGATGTACGCGCTGTAGTGGCGCAGCACCGTCCTGAGGGTGCGGTAACTGATGCCCCGGACGTCGGCGACCAGATCGTCCGGGACGCTCACCGGGCGGTTGCAGACCGCGGTCACCCCCCGGCGGAGCATCGCGTCGGAACGGACGCGCCACAGGAGCGGGCCGAGCGGCGGGGCGGTGAGCGCCCGAAGGAGAGCGGGCTGCGGGAGGAGCGCGTCGAGGCTCGGGCCGCTGCTGATCAGCGCGAGGGATGCCACCAGGTCCGGGCGCTGTTCGGCGAGGGCGGTGGCGATGTACCCGCCGCTGGAGTGTCCGGCCACGGTCACGGGACGCGGCCCGAGTTCGTCGAGCGTCGCGGCCAGGCCCGCCGCCTGCTCGGCCACGTCGTACGACGCCGCGGGCGGGGACTGGCCGTGGCCCGGCAGATCGACCCGGATGACGTGGTGCCGGCCGGCCAGTGCCGGCACCACCGGGCCCCAGGAGCTGCCCGAGGCACCCGATCCGTGGATGAGTACGAGCGGCGGCGCGTCCTGCGGGCCGCCGTGGACGACGTGTATTCCGTGCACGTGCGTGCTGTCATGGATACCCATGCGGGCAAGGATGACCGCGCCGCCGCCCCTCGGTCTTGAACGAATGTCGCCACCCGGTCCGGCGTCCGGTCCGGCGTCCGGTCCGGCGTCCGGCGCAGTGCGGTGCGGTGCGGTGCACGGTCACCGTCCGAGCGCGTCCACGGATCGCCGTCCCCGGGATCCGTCCTCGGGATCCGTCCTCGGGATCCGTCCTCGGGATCCGTCCTCGGGATCCGTCCTCGGGATCCGTCCTCGGATCGTCCAGGAAAAGGAGACAGAAGCTGTCGGGTATCCCGCCTAGCGTCGCGCTCATGGATCGCTTCCCCGAGCGCGACGCGGAGCCGTACACCCCCGGCTCCGCGCACCGCGACATCGTCATCACCGGCGCGCGCGAGAACAACCTGCGCGACGTCTCCCTCCGCATCCCCAAGGGCCGCATCACCGTCTTCACCGGTGTGTCCGGTTCGGGCAAGTCGTCGGTCGTCTTCGACACGATCGCCGTGGAGTCGCAGCGGCAGCTGAACGAGACCTTCACCTCGTTCCTCCGTAACCGGCTGCCGAAGTACGAGCGGCCGCACGTCGAGTCCGTCGAGGACCTGTCGGTGGCCATCGTGATCGACCAGAAGCCGCTGGGCGGCAACGTCCGCTCCACGGTCGGCACGGCGACCGACATCTGGTCGGTGATCCGGGTGCTGTTCTCCCGCTGCGGAACCCCGAGCGCGGGCGGGGCGACCGCGTACTCGTTCAACGACCCCAGTGGGATGTGCCCGGAGTGCGACGGGGTGGGGCGCACGGTCCAGCTGGATCTCGACCGGGCGATCGACTGGTCGAAGTCGCTGAACGAGGGGGCGCTGCTGCTGCCCGGCCTGACGGTGGGCAGCTGGGAGTGGAATCTTTACGGGGGGTCGGGGCGGTTCGACAACGATCTGCCCCTGTCCGAGTTCGGCGAGGAGGAGCGGCGGACCCTGCTGCACGGTTCGGGGTTCACCGTCCGCCTCGACATGAGGACCGGCGCGGCCGACATGAAGTTCGAGGGTGTGGTGACGCGCTTCGAGCGCCTGTACCTCAAGCGCGACACCGCCTCGCTGTCCGAGAAGCGGCGCGAGGCGGCCGCCCGGTTCACCGTGGAGCGGGTGTGCGGGGCCTGCGGCGGGGCACGGCTGAACGCGGCGGCGCTCGCCACCCGGGTCGACGGGCTCTCGCCCGCCGACTACGGGCGGATGGAGGTCTCCGAACTCGTCGGCGTCCTGGAGCGGATCGTCGATCCGGTCGGCGGGCCCATCGCCGCCGCGGCCCGGGAACGGCTGGAGCGGCTGGTCGGCATCGGGCTCGGGTATCTGAGCCTGGACCGGGAGACCACGACCCTGTCGGGGGGCGAGGGCCAGCGGCTCAAGATGGTGCGGCACCTGGGCAGTTCGCTCACCGGGCTGACGTTCGTCTTCGACGAGCCCAGCGTCGGCCTGCATCCGCGCGACGTCGGGCGGCTGGGCGATCTGCTGGTGCGGCTGCGCGACAAGGGCAACACGGTGCTGGTCGTCGAGCACGACCCGGACGTGATGGCCGTCGCCGACCACATTGTCGACATGGGGCCGCGGGCCGGGGCGGACGGCGGACACATCGTCTTCGAGGGGACCTTCGAGCGGCTGCGCGAAGCCGACACGCTCACCGGCCGTTCGTTGCGCGGCCGCGCCCCGCTCAAGGAGACCGTCCGCTCCCCCACCGGCCGGCTCCCGGTGCACGGGGCCGACCTGCACAACCTCAAGGGCCTGGACGTGTCGTTCCCCACCGGGGTGCTGACCGCGGTGACGGGGGTGGCGGGATCCGGGAAGTCGACCCTGGTGTCGCGGGTGTTCACGGCGGCGTACCCGGAGGCGGTGGTGATCGACCAGAGCGCGATCACGGCCTCGTCGCGCTCCACCCCCGCCTCGTACATCGGCGCGCTGGACGCCATCCGCAAGGTGTTCGCCCGGGAGAACGGCGTGGACGCGGGGCTGTTCAGCTTCAACTCCACCGGGGCCTGCGCGGGCTGCTCGGGCCGGGGCGAGATCTCGACCGATCTGGCGTTCATGGATCCGGTCACCACGACCTGCCCGGAGTGCGAGGGCCGCCGGTTCCACGACGATGTGCTGAAGCACCGGGTCGCCGGCCGGTCGATCGTGGACGTCCTGGACATGACGGCGGCGCGGGCGGCCGGGCTGTTCGAGGATCCGGTGCTGCTGCGGAAGCTGCGCACCCTCGACGCGGTCGGCCTCACCTACCTCACCCTGGGGCAGCCGCTCTCCTCCCTCTCGGGCGGTGAGCGTCAGCGGATCAAGCTCGCCACCCAGCTGCACCGCACCTCCAGCGTGTACGTGCTGGACGAGCCGACGACCGGGCTGCACCTGGCGGACACGGGCCCGCTGGTGGATCTGCTGGACCGGCTGGTCGACGCGGGGAACACGGTGATCTGCGTGGAGCACAACCTGGATGTCGTCAAGCGGGCGGACTGGGTGATCGACCTCGGTCCGGACGGCGGCAAGGGCGGCGGGGAGCTGGTCTTCGAGGGAACGCCCGCCGATCTGCTCGCTCATCCGACGTCCGTCACCGGCCACTATCTGCGGCGGGACCCGGGGGTGGCACCACGCCCGGGCGCCGGGGTGAAACGGCCCCAGGACCCAGGGGTGGAGCAACCCGTTCCGCAACGGTGAGCCAGGGCCCGGAAGGGCTGCGGGAGGGCTCTCGCACACCCTCTCACCTGGCCGGATGACTCCGTGTATCCGGCCGTTCCCGGGGACGGGCTTGGCTTTCACCTTACGGTCGCCTTAACCTACGGTCACGTAACCTACGAAGCCGTAGGTAATTCTCCCGTCCCCAGGAGCTCCCCGTGACGATCGCCTCTCCCCACCTCGGCAGTTCGAAGGCGTGGACCGACGCCCAACTGCTGTACGCGCTGGAAGAGGTGGTGGAGAAGGAACTCAACCGCCATCTCAAGGTCGCCAAGGACTGGATGCCCCACGAGTACGTCCCCTTCTCCGACGGCCGGAACTTCCCCGGTATCTTCGAGGACGGCGAGGCGTGGTCGGCCGACCAGTCGAAGGTCACCGACATCGGCAAGATCGCCCTCGTGGTGAACCTCCTCACCGAGGACAACCTCCCCAGCTACCACCACGAGATCGCCTCCCTCTTCGGCCGCGACGGCGCGTGGGGCACCTGGGTGCACCGCTGGACCGCCGAGGAGGGCCGCCACGGCATCGTGATGCGCGACTATCTGCTCACCTCGCGCGCCGTGGACCCGGACAAGCTGGAGCAGTTCCGCATGGCGCACATGGCGGAGGGCTTCGAGTCGGACAACCGGCACTCGATGCTGCACTCCGTCGCGTACGTCGCCTTCCAGGAGCTGGCCACCCGCGTCTCGCACCGCAACACCGGCCACCAGTCCGGCGACCCGGTCTGCGACCGGATGCTGGCCCGGATCGCGACCGACGAGAACCTGCACATGGTCTTCTACCGCAACCTCCTGGGCGCCGCCTTCGAGCTGGCCCCGGACCTGACCATGCAGGCCGTGCGCGACGTCGTCGTCAACTTCCGGATGCCCGGGCACGGCATGCCCGGCTTCGAGCGGGCCGCCGCGCAGATGGCGATCGGCGAGATCTACAACATGCGCATCCACCACGACGACGTGATCCAGCCCGTGCTGCGCTTCCTGAAGGTGATGGACATCGACGGGCTCGGCCCGGAGGGTGCGAAGGCCCAGGAGGAGCTCGGTCTGTACATGGGCGGGCTGGACAGCGAGGCGTCGAAGTTCGACGAGAAGCTCGCCGCCCGCAAGGCCCGTATGGTGGCGCGCGGCCGCGCCTGATCCCAGCCCCCGGCAGGTGCTTCGATCCGAGCCCGGGCCTCACTCCTCGGCGGTGACCCCGGCGTACGCCATGTCGCGCACGTCGTCCGAGGAGTGCTGGCGGAGCATCCGCAGCTGGGTGCGCCACGGTCCGGTCCACCCGGTGCGCAACACCTCAGGGGTTTTACGGTGTGGCCGGGGGCGTTCAGCCCCGGTCGCGGCCTTCTCTGCGCAGCCGCTCGCGCTCCTTCTCCGACAGGCCGCCCCAGACGCCGAACCGCTCGTCGTTGGCGAGGGCGTACTCCAGGCAGGCCAGTCGGCCTTCGCAGGCGTTGCACAGCTGCTTGGCCTCGCGGGTCGAACTGCCCGGGGCCGGGAAGAAGAACTCGGGCCCGGCCTGCGCGCACAACGCGGACTCCTGCCAGGCGAGCGCGTCGTCGGTCACGGTGTTGATCAGCATGGTGCACACGGTGCCCAGTGGCGATAAACAACTGATCAACGATTCATCAATGTGCTCCGGCCGCGGCCACGAGTGCGCGCCGGAGCCCTCGGGGCCGCGGCCCCGCCCCTGGCTACTGCCTCGGCTCGGGCCTCATGACCGCGAAGACCGCCCCGTACGGATCGGCGACGTTGGCCATCTTGCCGACGCCGGGCACGTCCATGGCGGCCAGGGTCTCCGTGCCGCCGAGCCGCTTCGCCCCGGCCACCGTGGCGTCGACGTCGGCCACGGCGAAGTACGGCAGCCAGTGCGGGCCCCGGGCGGCCTCGGACGGGACGTCGCCCATCCGGACCAGGCCGCCGAACGACGCGTCCGGGCCGGCGCCGGCCGGGTGGACGGTGGTGTAGGTGTAGTCGGTGCCCTCCACCTTCAACTGGTCGGTCCCCCAGCCGAAGACCGTTCCGAAGAAGGCGGCCGCCGCCGGGACGTCGGAGGTGTACAGCTCGGCCCAGAGGAACGAGCCGGGCTCCTGGGCGACGCCGAAGCCGGAGTGCTTCTTCGGCTGCCAGGCGCCGAAATACGCCCCGGCCGGATCCGTGAAGCCGCCCATGCTGCCGAGGTCCAGGACGTCCATCGGCTCGAAGGCGGCGCCGCCGCCCGCCCGCTCCACCGCCGCGGCGGTGGCGGCGATGTCGGGCGACTGGAAGGAGACCGACCAGGCGCTGGGCGATTCCTCCTCCGACACCGTCATCACACCGCCGACGTAACGGCCGTCCAGGGTGAGCATTCCGTAGCCACCGACCTCGGGGCCTCCGGGGACCAGACCCCACCCGAACAGCTCCCGGTAGAAGGCGGAGGCCCCGTCGAGGTCGGGGGTGCCGAGATCGACCCAGTTGGGCGCTCCGTCGAGGAAGGTGGGGCTGATCATGGCGTGCTCCTCAGTCGGTCCGGGTGGTCTGGCTCGTCCGGTGCTGCCAGGTGGTTCCTCTCGTTCCGAGTCTTGCACCGGGCACCGACGACCGCAGTCCGCGCGAGGCCGACCGGGGTGCGATACACCGCCCGGAGCCGCGGGGCCCCGGCTCCGGGCGGCCCGGTGGGAGCCGGGGCCGACGGTGATCGCTTCTGTCACGCGGTTCAGCGTAGACAGCACCGGGGGGCCGGGGCTAAGCGTTGGACCGGCGCGTCGCCCGGGCCGTCGGGGGCGGTGGTCGTTCGGCGCCGTACGTCAGCGCCCTGCCGCCCGACGCGTCCCGTGTCGGGCGGGGGTGAGCGGCAGCAGTGCACGCCCGGGGCCTGTCGGAGGTGCGTGGCACGATGGCGGGAAAGCCGACGGAGCGGGTCCCGGGGCGGTGAGACACCCGTCCCGGAGCGGTGAGGCACTCGCTCCGGGAACAGAAGGACGCATATGAAGCAGAGCGGGGCGGCGGGCGGCACGGCCCTCGGGACACTCGCGCACGGGACCGCCGCGAGCCCGGTGCCGACGGGCGGCGCGGTCCGGGAGCTGCTCGCGCGGGCGGAGCGGCTCCTGGAGAGCGCCCGTGCCGTGCCGGCGGACCGGAAAGCCGCGGTGGACGCCGTACGTTCCGTGCTCGATCCGCTGCTCGACTCCCTGGTGGGCCGGGAGCTGGCCGCCATCCCGGTGTCCCGGCTCAAGGACGTCACCGAGGGACGGCTGCGGCTCGGGGCGCTGGAGCAGGCCGGGTTCGGCACGGTCGGGCAGGTCCACGGCACGGACCGCTACAAGCTCCGGCAGCTCCCCGGCGTCGGCGCGCACACCGCCGATCAGGCGCTGGCCGCCGCCGCGCAGCTCGCCCACGCCGTGCGGGACACCGTCTCGGTGCGGATCGACGTGGACGCCCCGGACGACACCAGCACCGCACTGGTCGTCGCCCTGCACCGGCTGGCCGAGGCCGGTACGGACGCGCGGCGGGCGGTGGACGCGGCCCGCCGGCTCGCCGAGCGGCTCGGCCCCCCGGTGACGGCGGCCGCACCGGCCGGGAGCCGGCTGCGCATGCTGTTCACGGGGCGTCAGGCGCGGGCGCGGGCGCGCGAGGCCGTCGGCGCGGTGCACGCGGCCGTGACGGACGCCGTGGAGCGGGAGCTGCCGGTGCTCTTCGCCCAGGCGTCGGCCGACCTGCTGCGGTCACCGGCGTCGCCCGCCGAGGCCTGGGTGGACTTCGAGCTGCGCTCCGCCGAGTACTACAGCCTGCTCGCCGAGCTGTCCGGCAGCGGCCCGGACCGGGACGCCGCCGAGGGGTTCCTGCCCGCCGGGATCGCGGACCGGGTACGCGCGCTGCGCCTGGACGACACGCATCTGCGGGTGTCCCTGCGCGGCTACCAGGCGTTCGGGGCGCGCTTCGCGCTGGCACAGAAGCGGGTCGTCATCGGGGACGAGATGGGGCTCGGCAAGACCGTGCAGGCCATCGCGGCGCTCGCCCATCTCGCCGCACACGGCGAGAGCCACTTCCTCGTGGTCTGCCCGGCGAGCGTGCTGATCAACTGGACGCGGGAGATCCGGGCCCGCTCCACCCTGCGCGCCGTGCCGGTGCACGGTGCGGAGCGGACCGAGGCGTTCGCGGACTGGCGGGAGAACGGCGGGGTGGCGGTGACCACGTTCGACGCGCTGCACCTGCTGCCCGGGGCGGCGGCCTCGGTGCGGCCCGGGATGCTGGTCGTGGACGAGGCCCACTTCGTGAAGAACCCCACGGCCCGACGGTCACGGGCGGTCGCCGGCTGGGCGGAGCACGTGGAGCGGGTGCTGTTCCTCACGGGCACCCCGATGGAGAACCGGGTCGAGGAGTTCCGCAGCCTCGTACACCAGCTCCGCCCCGAACTCGCGCCGTCGGTCAGCGGTACGCACGGCGCGGCCGGTTCGCGGGCCTTCCGCCGGGCCGTCGCCCCCGCCTACCTGCGCCGCAACCAGGTCGACGTGCTGGCCGAACTCCCCGCGCTGGTCCACGTGGACGAGTGGGAGGAGTTCAGCGCCGAGGACCGGGACGCCTACCGGGAGGCGGTCGCCTCGGGGCGGTTCATGCGGATGTGCCGGGCCGCCTATGCCGCGCCCGAGGCGTCCGCCAAGCTGGAGCGGCTGCGCGAGCTGGTGGACGAGGCGCGGGAGACCGGCCTGAAGGTGGTCGTCTTCTCCTACTTCCGCGAGGTCCTCGCGGCCGTCGGCGAGGCCCTGGGCCCGGACGCCTTCGGGCCCCTCTCCGGGAGCGTCCCGCCGGCCCGGCGGCAGGAGCTCGTCGACGCCTTCTCCGCCGTGGACGGGCACGCGGTGCTGCTGAGCCAGATCCAGGCCGGGGGGACCGGTCTGAACATGCAGGCCGCCTCCGTGGTCATCCTGTGCGAGCCGCAGATCAAACCCACGCTGGAGCACCAGGCCGTGGCCCGCGCGCACCGGATGGGCCAGGTGCGCACGGTCCAGGTGCACCGGCTGCTGGCCACGGACAGCGTCGACCAGCGCCTGGTGGAGCTGCTGGCCCGCAAGGACCGGCTCTTCGACGCGTATGCCCGGCGCAGCGATCTCGCGGAGACCACCCCGGACGCGGTGGACGTCTCCGACGCCGAACTGGCCCGGCGCATCGTCGAGGAGGAGCAGCGGCGGCTCGCGGACGACGCCCGCCGTCCGTGACCGGAGCCGCCCGCCGTCCCTGACCAGGTCCGGCCCACCGCCGTGACCGGGGCCGCCCGCCGTCCCGGACCGGGTCTGGCCCGGCGTCCCTGACCGGGCCCGCCCCCTCCGCGGGCCCCCGTGGCGGACGGGGGCACGGGCGGGGTCAGTGCTGGTGCTCCCCGGCGCCCGTCCCGGACTTCCCCTCGGCGCTATTCGCACCGGCCTTCTCCTCGGCGCTCTGCGTGCCGCTCTTCTCCTCGGCCTTCTTCTCCGCGCCGCCCGCCGCGTGGTGGGGTTCGTACCCCGGAATGGTGCCGTCGGGCTTCTTGATCAGCAGGAGCCCGGCCATCCCCATGTCGGAGTGGCTCTGGACATGGCAGTGGTACATCCAGGCGCCCGCGCCCACGCGTTCGCCCGCGATGATCTGGAGTCCGAAGGAGTCCGCGGGGCCGCAGATCTTGTTGTCGATGACCCGGCTCGGGTCGTCGGGGCCGGTGAGGATGCCGGTCCGGTTGTCCGCCCAGCGGTGACCGTGGATATGGAAGGTGTGGTAGTACTCACCGTGCGTGATCATCACGAATTCGAGCCGGTCACCCACCGTGGCCTCGAAGTTGACGCTGTTGTGGGCCGTCTTGTTGTTGATCATCATGTCGTTGAAGACGACCGTGCAGGTCTGGTCAGGCAGGATGTCGCCCTTGCGGCGCACGACGACCGGCCCGTACAGCCCCTTGCGGATGCCGCCGGTGCCGTGGTCCGTGCCGACGACGTGGTCGTGGTAGTGCCAGTAGCCCGCGCTGCCCGGCTCGTACGTGCCGTCCTTGCGGAGGCGCGGGGCGTGGGTGCGCCAGGTGTACGTACGGGTGCCGCCGGGCTCGACGTGGCTCCTGTTCATCCGGGTGCCGTCGTTGGCGATGTCGTAGTCGACGCCGTGGACGTGGAGGCTGGCGTCGACGTCGGTGAGGTTCTCGAACTCGATGTGGACCGTGTCGCCCTCGTTCAGCTCGATGAGGGGGCCGGGGATCGAGGCCTTGCCCTTCTCGAAGCCGTAGCCCAGCTCGCCGTTCGGCAACTTCTCGGCGTACATCCTCAGCCGTCGCACCACCCCGCCGGCCGGGGCCGTACGGGGCGGATTCTCGGCCGAGCTCGCCTCCACCGCTCCGAGCGACAACGATGTCACCCCAGTCGCGGCCGCGGCCGCACCACCGACCAGCATCCGTCGGCTGAAGGTCCTTCGGTCCATGTCGAACTCCCCACTGCGATAAGGAAACCGGTGAAGCCGCCCACAAGAATGGCCGGAACGGGCCACACCGTAGCCGGGGCATCTCGGTTTATCCACACCCAGGACAAAGTTCACACGATTGCTGCCATACCTATTGGCGTACCGCGAAAAGAGGTCTAGCTTCGTGCGCTGTCACAGTGAATCAAGAGGTACTGACGAAGAGTGAGCAAGCCACAGTCACCGAGAGGTGCAGTGACCACAGAGGGGTGGGTGACCACATGCAGCGCGCATCACATCACCGGTCCAGATCACGACGCGGCCTCGCGGCGGCCGTGGCGGCCGGCGCACTGACCGTGTCCATGCTGGGCGGTGGCGGCCCGGCCAGCGCGGACCAGTCGCCGGACCGGGCCCTGGTCGAGAAGATGGCGACAACGTTGTCCCTGCCGACTCCGCCCGGTTCCGCCAAGCAGGTCAAGGTGCTGGTCTTCCACGCCTCGGCCGGCGACGAGGCACCGTACACGGACGCCGGTATAGCGGCGATCGAGAAGATCGGGCTGAGCGGCCCGGAGGCCGGACGGTTCGCCACCGTGGCCACGGCCGACCCGAGGGTCTTCACCAACGGCAAGCGGCTCGGCTCGTTCCACGCCGTCGTCTTCCTGACCGGCGGGGGCGACGTCCTCGACCCGGAGCAGGAAGCGGGCCTGGAGGCCTACATGGAGGCGGGCGGCGGTTTCCTCGGCATCCATGACGCGGCGCGGACCGAACCGTACTCGGACTGGTTCACCGGTCTGGTCGGAGCGCGCCCCGCGGCGAACAGCCCGGCTTCCACGCAGCGTGCGACCGTGGAGATCGGCGACCGGGTCCACCCGGCCACCAAGAACCTCCCGTTGGAGTGGAAGCGCCCCGACAAGTGGCTGAACTGGACGAAGAACCCGTCCGGTGAGGTACACACCGTGGCGCGCGTGCGGGAGTTGACGTACAAGCCGGGTGCGAGCGCCAACGGCTGGGACCACCCGGTCTCCTGGTGCCGCGACTACGACGGCGGCCGGTCCTTCTACACGGCCATGGGCGGTACGGCGAACAGCTTCGCGGAGACCGACTTCCGCGACCATCTGCGCGGCGCCCTCGCCTGGACGAACCGGACCTCGCAGGCCGACTGCAAGGCGACGATCACCTCCAACTACACCGCCGAGCGCGTCACCCAGCCCAACCAGCCGGGCCAGAACGACCAGATCGGCGAGCCGCACGGCCTGGTGACCGCACCGGACGGGCGGGTCTTCTACATCGGGCGCGGCGGGGCCGACAGCTCCGTCCCGGTCGTCACCGACTGGAACGACCCGGACATCGGCAAGGGCAAGGGCGAGATCCACGTCTACGACCCGGAGACCAAGAAGGTCACCCTGGCGGGTGCGCTGGACGTCTTCGGCAACAAGGGCGGCGGCGACGAACTGGTCAAGGTCGAGGAGGGGTTGCTCGGCATCGAGCTGGACCCGGACTTCGCGTCCAACGGGTGGGTGTATCTGCACTACACCCCGCACGCGAAGATCGACCGCGACAAGCGCATGGCGACCCGTCAGGTCTCCCGCTTCACCTTCGACTCCGCGACCGACAAGCTGGACCTGGCCTCGGAGAAGGTGCTGCTCGGCTGGCCGGTGCAGATCAACAGCTGCTGCCACGCGGGCGGTGGCATGGCCTGGGACTCCGAGGACAACCTGTACATCGCGACCGGTGACAACAACTCCTCCGGTTTCAGCGGCGGTTACTCCGGCAACAACCCGGAGCCGAACTACAAGGGCGTCGGCTTCGCCGACGCGCGGCGCACCGCGGGCAACACCAACAACCTCAACGGGAAGATCCTGCGGATCCACCCGGAGGACGACGGCACGTACACCCTGCCGGCCGGCAACCTCTTCACCGGCGAGGAGCCGGACGAGGGCGGCGGGAAGACCCGCGGCGAGATCTACGTGATGGGCGTGCGCAACCCGGCCCGGATCTCGATCGACACCGCGACGGACACGCTGTACGCGGGGTGGGTCGGCCCCGACGCGGGCGCCCCGTCCACCACCTGGGGCCCGGCGAAGTACGACACGTTCGCCGCGATCACCAAGGCGGGCAACCACGGCTGGCCGTACTGCATGGGCAACAACCAGCCCTACCGGGACCGTAATCTGCCCGACCCGAGCAAGCCGCTGGGCTGGTACGACTGCGACGCGCCGAAGAACGAGTCGCCGCACAACGACGGCCTGGTCAAGATCCCGCCGGTGACCCCGAACACCATCTGGTACTCCCCGCAGGGCGGCGGGGTCGACTACCCGCGCGACGAGAACGGCGTACCGAGCTACAAGACGGAGGAGGGCAAGGAACTGCTGCCCTGGCTCAAGGGCGGCGGGCAGGCCACGATGAACGGCCCGGTCTACCGCTACGACGCCCAGAGCGAGTCCACCGCCAAGTGGCCCGCCTACTGGGACGGCAAGTGGTTCGTCGGCGACTTCTACGACGCCACCCAGCCCCGGCACGCCGTGCTCACCGACCCGAGGACGGTCGGCAAGGGCGGACTGCCCACGCACGCCGAGTCGTTGAAGAAGATCATCCCGGTCGGGGCAAACGGCATCCGCAACCTGATGGACTGGAAGTTCGCGCCGGACGGCTCGCTGTACGTCCTGGACTACGGGCGCGGATTCTTCACCTCCGACCCCAAGTCCGCGCTCTGGCGCGTGACGTACAAGGGCGGCGCCGCGACCCCGGCCGCCAAGGATCTCGTCGGAAAGGCGGCAGCGAAGTGAGACACCATCCGCACCTCGCACGCGGGCGGCACCGTCCGCCGAGCTTCTGGGTGGCCCTGCTGGCCTCCCTCCTCATGGTCCTCGGACTGACCTCGACGGCCGCGTACGGCAAGGGGGACGACGCTCCCCCGGCGGCCGCTGCCGACCAGGTGCTGACCTGGACCGCAGGCGACCCGATCGACCGCTATCTGTCCGCGCCGAAGACTGCGGTGGCCGGCAAGGCGACCATCGTCTTCGAGAACAGCACGGCCACCGGGAACACGACGAGCATGCCGCACACGCTGACGTTCGGCGTGTCGGACCCGGAGTTCAACAACGACGTCCAGCTGAACATCCTGGCCAACCCGGGCGACGCCGAGGGCGGCAAGCACAGCGTGGAGGTCACGCTGTCGCCCGGCCGGTACTTCTACCACTGCACGATCCCCGGCCACGGCATGATGCAGGGCATCCTGACCGTCACCGAGGGCAGCGGCGAGGACACCGAGGCCCCCGCGACCTCGGCGAAGATCGACGGCGACCAGAACGGCGACGGCGCGTACATCGGCCAGGCCACCGTCGCCGTCGAGGCCACCGACGCGGGCTCCGGCGTCGACACCGTCGAGTTCGCCCTCGGGGCGGACGGCGCGTGGCAGCCCTACACCGCGCCCGTCGTGGTGAACGAGGTCGGCGACCACACGGTCCGCTACCGGGCCACCGACAAGGCGGGCAACGTGGCGGCGGAGAAGTCCGTCGACTTCGCGGTCGCCGCGCCGCCGACCGACGACAAGACGCCGCCGGAGACCTCGGCGACCGTCTCGGGCGAGAAGGACGACGCGGGCGCGTACCTGGGCATGGCCACGGTCACCGTGACCGCGTCCGACACCGGGTCCGGCGTCAACACCATCGAGTACGCGCTCGGCGCGGAGGGCGCGTGGCAGCCGTACACCGCACCGGTGATGGTCCACGAGCTGGGCGAGCACCAGGTCCGCTACCGGGCCACCGACCGGTCGGGCAACGTGGCGGACGAGAAGGCCGTCGACTTCACCGTGGTCGAGCCGCCGTCCCAGGACCAGGCGGCTCCGGAGACCTCGGTGAAGGTCGAGGGCGACAAGAACAGCGACGGGGCGTTCATCACCAGCGCCAGGGCGACCGTCTCGGCGACCGACGACGACTCGGGCGTGGACAAGGTCGAGTACAGCCTCGACGGCGGCCCCTACCTGGCGTACACCACCCCGGTGATCGTCGACCGGGTCGGCTACCACTCCATCGCCCACCGGGCGACGGACAAGGCGGGCAACACCTCCGAGGCGAGGAAGGTGTCGTTCACCATCGCCCAGGGCGGTGGGGTTCCCGCGCCGAACTGCGCGGAGTTCGACGAGCGGCACACCGTCTTCGTCGGCACCATCGACACGGGTGTGCCGAACCGGATCACCCGTAACCGCTGCACGATCAACGAGCTGATCGAGGACGAGAAGGACTGGTCCTCCCACGCGCTGTTCCTCAAGCACGTGACGACGGTGCTCGACAGGCTGAAGACCGACGGCGTCATCGACCAGCGCGAGCGCAGGGCGATCAACCAGGCCGCCAAGCAGTCGGGCATCGGGAAGCCGGGCCAGGTCGAGGGCTACACCAAGCTCTTCGACGGCACGGCGGCCTCGCTCGCCAAGTGGAGCCACGTGGGTGGCGGCAAGTTCGAGCTGAACGAGGAGGAGGGCTCCATCACCAGCTCCACCACGGTGGGCGGGATGGGCATGCTGTGGCTGCCGAACCGGGCCTACGGCGACTACTCGCTCAAGCTCCAGTGGCGGGACGACGCCCCGGGCTCGGGCAACGCCAACGGCGGGGTCTTCGTCCGCTTCCCGAACGTCCACGACCACCCGGAGGAGTCGCGTCCGGAGTGGGTCGCCATCAAGTACGGCCATGAGATCCAGGTCAACGACCGGCCGGACGGCGACATGTACAAGACCGGTTCGGTGTACGGCTTCGACCGGGTGGGCCTCGGCGGCGCAGGCGTCACACCGAAGGGCACCTGGAACGACTACGAGATCAAGGTGGTGGACCAGCACTACGAGATCTACCGCAACGGTGTCCTGATCAACGAGTTCGACAACACCGGCGGTCAGCTCTTCGAGCCGCCGCGGGGCGACGACCCGGGCACCGACGGCCGGCGGTTCGCCTCCGGTCACATCGGGCTCCAGGTGCACGGCGTCACCGACGTCATCTCGTACCGCGACATCCGGATCAAGGAGCTGTAGACCGCGGGGCCCGCTCAGGTGGCCGCGTCCGCATGCTCCGGCGTGCGGGCGCGGCCACCGGGGTGCCGGTGGCGCCACACCCAGAACACCGTGCAGGAGACCAGCGCCCAGCCGGCGAGGACCAGGTACGGGAAGACGAACTGGTGGCCCTGGTAGTAGACGGCGGTGTGCTGGGCGTTGACGGAGGCGCCCGGCGGCAGCCAGCGGCCGATGTGCCCGAGCGCCGAGGGCAGCAGCGGCCAGGACACCGCGCCGCCGGAGGACGGGTTGCCGAGCAGCACCATGACGCCCCAGGTGGGGATCATCGCCCAGCGGCCCATCAACGTGTTGAACATGGTGAAGACCATGCCGGAGGTGAACATCGTGAACGCCAGGATCAGCCAGGACTGGACGAACGGCAGGTCCACCGCCCCGAGCCACCAGTCCACGGCCGCCGCGATGGCGAACCCGCCGAGCAGGGCGTAGGCGACGGTGAAGGCGATCCGCTCGGCCGGGTTCAGGCCGTGGGCGTGCACGCTGAGCTGGATCGCGCCGAGGAAGCCCATGATCACGGCGGCCAGCGAGATGTAGAACAGGGCGAGTCCGCGCGGGTCGCCCCGCTGGAGCGGCTTGATGTCCCGGACCGTGACCTCGACCCCGGTGGCCCCGCCCACCTCCAGGCCCGCCTTGCCGAGCAGCTCGGCCACGGACGCGCCGGAGGCTCCGGCCACGTCGAGCGCCACTCCCCCGTCGGACGCGCGCACGATGGCGAAGATCTTCTGCTCGTCCAGGGCACGGCGGGCGTCGGCGACGTCGGGGTAGTCGCGCAGTTCGAGGGAGGCGTCGAGGGCCTTCTCCATGCCCGCGACGAACGCCTCGCCGCGCGTCGCCTCCGGCCGGGTGACCAGGGCGGCGGGGATGCGGTGCGGGGTGGGGTCGGCCATCGCGTACGTGTAGGAGCCGGCGAAGAGACCGGCCGCGGCGGCGACGATCAGGACGAGGACGGTCGCGGGGAGGAACGGGCTGTTCTTGTACGCCTCCCAGCGCTCGCGGAGGGTGAGCGGCCGCCCGTGCGCACCGTGCCGGTCGCCGCTCCCGCTCACGCCGGCCCGCCGTCGCCGCCGCGGTCGTCACCGTCCTCGTCGTGGCGGGCGCGGCTGGGCTGGACGCGCTTGGGTTCGCCGGGCATCTTCGGGTACTCCGGCGGATAGGGCATGTCGCCGAGCCCGCGCTCCTTCTCGTCCCGGTCGGCCAGCTCCAGCAGGGCGTCGAGCCGGAACGCCTCCTGGTCCATGTCGGCGTGGACGTCGCCGAGTTCGGCGTAGCGCGCCGGGAGGGTGACGATGTCGAAGTCGCGCGGTTCGGCGTCGTCGATCTCCTCCCAGCGCAGCGGCGCGGAGACCGGGGCGTGCGGGAAGGGGCGTACGGAGTAGGCGGAGGCGATGGTGCGGTCGCGGGCGGTCTGGTTGAAGTCGACGAAGATCCGCTCGCCGCGCTCCTCCTTCCACCAGGCGGTCGTCACCCGCTCGGGCATCCGCCGCTCCAGCTCCCGCCCGGCGGCGATGGTGGCGCGCCGCACCTCGGTGAAGGTCCAGGCGGGCTCGATGGGCACGAAGACGTGGATGCCCCGGCCGCCGGAGGTCTTGGGCCAGCCGCGTACGCCGTGGTCCTCCAGGACGGAGCGCAGCTCATGGGCGGCGGTGACGGCGTCGGCGTAGTCGGTGCCGGGCTGCGGGTCCAGGTCGATGCGGAGTTCGTCCGGGTGGTCGGTGTCCCCGGCGCGGACGGGCCAGGGGTGGAAGGTGAGGGTGCCGAGGTTGGCGGCCCAGATCACGGCGGCGACCTCGGTGGGGCAGATCTCGTCGGCGGGCCGGCCGCTGGGGAAGGCGATCCGGGCGGTGGGGATCCACTCGGGGAGGTTCTTCGGGGCGCGTTTCTGGTAGAAGAAGTCGCCCTCCACCCCGTCGACGAAGCGCTGGAGCGTGGTCGGCCGACGGTTCAGGGCCCGGGTGATCCCCGGCCCCACCGCCAGGAAGTACTCGGCCACGTCCCTCTTGGTGTAGCCCTTCTCCGGGAAGTACACCTTGTCCGGGTTGGACAGCCTCACGGCCCGTCCGCCCGCGTCCAACTCCACCGCTGCTCCCATGACGGCCACCGTAGGCCGGTCGCACATATGCCGCACATCGGGAGACACGGGCGGGGTCGCGGTCCAGAATCGGCCCATGGACCTGCCGGTGATGCCGCCCGTGAAGCCGATGCTCGCCAAGTCGGTCTCCAAGATCCCGCCGGGCATGAGCTACGAGGCGAAGTGGGACGGCTTCCGGGCGATCGTGTACCGGGACGGGGACGAGGTGGAGATCGGCAGCCGCACGGGCAAGTCCCTGACCCGCTACTTCCCCGACCTGGTCGACGTCGTACGGGAGAACCTCCCGCCGCGCTGTGTGATCGACGGGGAGATCGTCATCGCCCACGAGGGGCGGCTCGACTTCGACCGGCTCAGCGAGCGCATCCACCCGGCGGACTCCCGGGTGCGGCTGCTCGCCGAGCAGACCCCGGCGAGCCTGATCGCCTTCGATGTCCTCGCCGTCGACGACACCTCCCTCCTCCCCACTCGGCAGGCGGACCGGCGGGAGGTGCTGAGGGCCGCGCTCTCGGAAGCGTCCGCGCCCGTCTTCCTCGCCCCGGCCACCACGGACATCGAGGTCGCCCGGGAGTGGTTCGCACGGTACGAGGGGGCCGGGCTCGACGGGATCGTGGCGAAACCGCTCGATCTCCCCTACCGGCCGGACGCCCGGGCGATGTACAAGATCAAGCACGAGCGGACCGCCGACGTCGTGGTGGCGGGCTATCGCGAGCACAAGAGCGGCCCGGTGGTCGGCTCGCTCCTCCTCGGCCTGTACGACGCCGACGGCGTGCTCCACCACGTCGGGGTCTGCGCGGCCTTCCCGATGAAGCGGCGCGCCGAGCTGGCCGAGGAACTCGCCCCGCTGCGCGTCGAGTTCGCCGAGCATCCGTGGGGCGCCTGGGCGGACGCGGCGGCGCACGAGCAGTCCCGGCTGCCGGGGACGCAGAACCGCTGGTCGGGCAAGAAGGACCAGTCCTGGGTGCCGCTGCGCCCGGAGCGGGTGTGCGAGGTGGCCTACGACCACATGGAGGGCGACCGGTTCCGGCACACCACCCAGTTCCGCCGGTGGCGGCCGGACCGGTCCCCCGCCGGCTGTACGTACGGGCAGTTGGAGGAGGTCGTCTCCTTCGACCTGTCCGAGGTGCTGTCAGGCGGCTGACCCCTCACCGGGCCCGCTCGGACATGCCCGGCGGCTGTCGGGGAACATGCTCGTGCGGGAGAGGGCTCATCCGCGGCGGGTGGGCCCTCTCCCGCCGCACCGGACCATGCGAAGCGAACGGGGAACACGACCATGACCGACGACGGCCGGAGCACCGACCCCGCGGAGCTGCTGAAGGGGCTGACCGTCGACGGCCGGCGTCCCGAGCAGCCCGTGCTCCTCGACGAGCAGGGCCGTCCTCTGGAGACGTGGCGGGAGAACTATCCGTACGACCGGCGGGTGCGCCGCAGGGAGTACGAAAAGGAGAAACGGTTCCTCCAGATCGAGCTGCTGAAGCTCCAGCGGTGGGTCCGCGAGAGCGGGCAGCGGCTGGTGGTCCTGTGCGAGGGCCGCGACGCGGCGGGCAAGGGCGGGACGATCCAGCGGTTCACCGAGCGGCTCAACCCCCGTGGGGCGCGCGTGGTCGCCCTGGAGAAGCCCACCGAGCGGGAGAGCGGGCAGTGGTACTTCCAGCGGTATGTGGCGCATCTTCCGACCGCCGGCGAGATCGTCTTCTTCGACCGCTCCTGGTACAACCGGGCCGGGGTGGAACGCGTGATGGACTTCTGCACACCGCGGCAGTACGAGCACTTCCTGAAGCAGGCCCCGCAGTTCGAGCGGATGCTGGTGGATGACGGTGTCCTGCTGGTGAAGTTCTGGTTCTCGGTCTCCCGCGCCGAGCAGCGGACCCGCTTCGCGATCCGGCAGGTCGACCCGGTACGCCAGTGGAAGCTGTCGCCGACCGACGTGGCCTCCTTGGACCTCTGGGACGAGTACACCACCGCGAAGGTCGAGATGTTCCGGGCCACGGACACCGAGTGCGCGCCGTGGACCGTGGTCAAGAACAACGACAAGAAGCGCGGCCGACTGGAGGCGATGCGCAGCCTTCTGTGGCGTTTCGACTACGACAGCAAGGATGAGAAGGCGGTGGGTGCGCCTGATCCGCTCATCGTCGGTCCCGCGGACACCTTGTTGGAGCCGGGCGAGGAACGGACGGATCTCTCGCCCACCCCTCTGACCGGCAGGGCCCACGGGCCGGGCGACCATCCCCGACGGGAGTGATCCCCCGTCCCCGCCACGGCGAACGCGAACGCGGGGGGCGGGGGCCGGGAGTCACCCCGTACGAGGGGCCCTACTGGTTCGAGTCAGGAGCCCGGGTTCCCCTCCGGTTCGCAGGGGTCGGCGGAACCGTGCGCCCCTGCCGGGGCCGGCTCGGCCGGCGAAGGTTCGGACGGGGACGGCGACGGGGTGGCGTCGGGGCAGCCCGGTCCGGTCTCGCCGGGGTCGGGCGAGGGGGTGGGGCCGGGGTCCGTCGGGTCGGGGGTGGGACTCGGGCCCGGATCGGTGGGACCCGGGTCGGTCGGGCCGGTCGGGTCGGGGCTGGGGCTCGGTCCTGGGTCGGTGGGGCCGGGGTCCGTCGGGCCGGGGTCCGTCGGGTCGGGGTCCGTCGGGTCGGGGCTCGGGCTCGGTGAGCCGGGGCCCGTGGGGCGGGGAGTGGGCGTCGGGCTGGGCGGCCGGGTGGGCTGCGGGCCGACGACGACGCCTCCGTCGCCCTTGCCGGGACGGGCCGGAGCACCGGGTCCACCGACCGGCGCCTTGGGCGGGGTCTTCCCGCCGGGGCCGGGGCCGGCCGGGAGGACGCCCTGGCCGTCGGCGACCGCATGGCTTCCACCACGGTAGAACTCCAGCCAGGACAGCACGGTCCGCAGATACGTGTCGGACCGGTTGTAGCTGAGGATCGCCCGGTCCAGGTCGGCGCGGCGGGTCAGATCGCGGGACCCGGCACAGAGGTAGCGCCCGGCGGCGAGCGCCGCGTCGTAGATGTTGTCCGGGTCCCGGCGGCCGTCGCCGTTTCCGTCCGCGCCCCAGGCCGCCCAGGTCGAGGGGATGAACTGCATGGGCCCGACGGCCCGGTCGTAGGCGCGGTCGCCGTCGTACGCCCCGTCGTCGGTGTCCCGGATCAGGGCGAAGCCGTTGCCGTCGAGCGCGGGGCCGAGGATCGGGGTGAGCGTCGTGCCCCGGGCGTCGACCCTGCCGCCGGACGCCTGGCCCGACTCGACCTTGCCGATCGCCGCGAGCAGCTGCCACGGCAGCCCGCAGCCCGGGTCGCCGCGGCGCAGCGTGCTCTCGGCCTTGCGGTAGGCGGCCAGCACGGTCGCCGGGATGCCCGCCTGGGACCAGGCGCGGGCCACGAGCGGATCGGGCTTCGTCCCGGGCTTCGGGGGAGCGGGCGGCTTCGGGGACCGCAGCGGAGGCAACTCGGTGTGGTAGACGTCGTCGCCCGGCACATCGCTCCACACGACGTCGTCCGATGCCGCCGCCTTCCCCGGCCGGGGCTCGGGCAGCGCGACCCCCGGGGCCTGGGAGGCGGTGAGCGCGGTCATCGCGGCGACCGCGGTGGCCGTGGTGCCGAGCCGTCGGCGCACGGTGCGGTTGAAGCTCATCTGGTCTCCACTCCCTCTCCGGGGCTCAGCGGGTGAACGTGTCGATGGCGGCGATCAGCCAGGTGTCCCCGCGGCGGACGGCGTCCACGGCGAACATGGCCGCCGCGTACGTCGTCTCCTCGTCCTTGCCGGTACGGGTGTTGCTCTGGTCGGCGAAGATCAGCAGCCGGGCGCGGTCGCCGTCGAGGAACTCGACCCCGCCCCCGGTCACGGTGGTGGTCAGGACGAGCTTCTGCTTCGGGGCCTGCTCCCGTACGTCGGCGAGCATGTCCTTGTGCTGGCGCACGGCCCGGCCGGTCAGATAGGTGCTCGCGGCGCGCTCGGACCGGGCGGGCGAGGCGTAGTCGTAACTGAACACCGCGCCGACCGCCTCGCTGATCCGGCTCTTCACCTCACTGGTCCGGCCGATGTCGGTGAGCGCGGTGTTCTGCCGGGCCGGCTCGTCGCGGAGGCTGCCGGCCGAGGTGAACGCCCAGGCGGCGAAGGCTCCGAGGAGGACGGTGAGGGCGCAGAGCACAGCGGGGAGTCCGACGCGCAGGCGGGACGCCGTGGCACGGGGGGCGTCCGCCGGGGCGTCGGGAGCGGCGTCGGACCCGGCGGTGGCGTCGGGGTCGGGGTCGGGGTCGGTAATGAGATCGGTGGCGGTGCTCTCCGCTGTCTGCGGCGGTTCGGCAGCGGTGGTGGCTGTGGTGGCGGTGGTCTGTTCGGGTGCCGGGTCGGTCTCGGCCCCCGGTGTGCGCGGTGGTGCCGTGGCCAGTCTGCGGCGGCGGTTCACGAGGTGACGGGTCGTCGACATGGGCGGGGTCCTCTCCGGGGCGCGTGGGGCAGGCGAGTGCGGGCGGGTGGGGGGTGAGGTCAGCCGCCCGTGCCGCCGACGGGCGCCTGCCCGAGCGCGCTGAGCTTCCACCCGTCCGTGGTGCGGGTGAGGCTCCCGAGCAATCGGCTCTCTTTCACCGCCGGTTCGCCCTTCGGCGCGGTCACGGTGATCCGTAGCGCCACCATCACCCCTGCCCGGCCCGCCCGTTGGTCCAGCTCCGTCACCGCGCCGGAGAGGACCTTCGCGGTGCTCACCGTCTTGGCGGCGGCGATCTGCTCGGCGAACGCGTCACGTCCGTCGACGAGTTGGCTGTGCAGATCGCCCGTGGTGGACTGCTCCCAGCTGTCGAGCCCCTTCTCCAGGGAGCGGTGGTCCAGGGTGTTCATGTTCTGCACCGCCTGCTCGCCCGCCGCCAGTGCGTCGTCCCGCGCCTGCGCGAAGGACGCCGCGTCGTCGTGGGTGGCCTCGTAGCGCAGCCAGCCGCCCCAGCCCGCCGCTCCGGCCGCGCAGACCGCCAGGGCCAGTGCGGCGATCACCAACGGGTTCCGCGCCCCTGCCCGTACCGCCTGCGCCCGTTCCGTCCCTGTCGGCGCGGGGCTCTCCTGTGCCGAGTCCTGCCCTGCTGGGGCCTGCTGTGCCGTCCGCTGCCGTGCCATGTGCTGCCTCTCCCCTGCCTGCCGAACCGGACCGGTGCGCCATCGCCTCCGGCCCGCCGTCATGTGGAGCCGATCTCGACGATCCACCAGCGTCCGTCGCGCAGTCGCGCGGTCACCGTGAGCTGTGCGGAGGCGGTGGTGGGGGCGCGGCCCCGGCGCTCGTAGACCTGGTCGAGGAAGACCAGGAGGTGGGCGCTGCCGCCGGTCAGCCGGGTCACCCCGGCCCGGACGACCTCGGTGGTGAGCGTCAGTTTCTGGTCGGCGGACTGCCGCTCGACCTGGCCGAACAGCGTCGCGTACTGCTGGAGCGCCTTGCCCGCCAGGACCTCTTCCGCCGCCGCCCTGGTGACGGTGGTGGCCCCGGGACCGTACGAGAAGATCTTCCCGAGCGCGCTGCTGACGTCACCGGTGACGCGGGCGGTCGCCTCCGCGTCGGTGAGCGCGAGGTTCGCCGTGGCCGGGGTGTCCCTCAGGTGGCGTCCCTCGGCGTACAGGGCGCCGCCCGTGGCGATCAGGGCGACCGTCAGGAGTGCGCCGAGGACGCGTGGCCACCGGCGGAGGTGTACCTCCGCCGGTCCGTCCGGCTCGTCCGTCCCCGTTTCCGCTTCCTGGTCCGCGTCGGGATCAAGGACCGTGTCGCTCTTCATCGTCGCCGTTCCTCCTCGCGGTCTCATCGGCCGCCGCCCGTTCCGATCGCTGTGAGCGCCTTGACCTTCCAGCCGTCGGCCGTACGGGCGAGGGTCGCCCCGAACCGCTTGCGCTGGGTGCCGGCCGCGCCGGAGCGCGGGGTGACCTCGACGTCCACGGTGGCGATCAGCTCCGCCGTGCCCGTGCGCTCGTCCAGTGCGGTCAGCGCCGCCGAGGTGACCTTGCCCCGGGCCGTGTCGCCCGCGGCCGTCAGGGACTTCGCGTCCGCTTTCCGGGACCGCGCCAGCTGGTCGTGCAGCGGGCCCGTGGAGGAGTCCAGCCAGGCCCGCAACCCGTGCTCGACCCGCTTCGCGTCCTCGCCGTCGAGGCTGTTCAGCGTCGCCAGGTGCGCTCTGCCCTCGGCCAGGGCCGTGTCGCGGGCCTTCGCGTAGGACAGGGAGCGGTCGCCGCGCGCCTGCCCGTACGACCAGGCTCCCAGGCCGCAGAGCAGTGCGGCGACGAGCAGGACGGCCCAGCCGGCCCGGCGTCGGGTGCGGGGGGTCATGAGCCGCCTCCCAGGCCCAGCAGCCCGGCCATGCCCTCGGTCGGCGGCTGTGCGCTCGCGGACCCGGTGTCCACGGTTCCCGGCAGCTTCATCGAGCCCGGAACGGCCGGCTTCGGCACCGGGCCGCCCTTGGGGGCGTTGGCGCTGCCCCGGACGTTGATGCCGGTGCCGGGCGAGGAGGTGCAGCGGGCGGCGGTGTTCACGGCGGGCCCGTCCGAGGTGTTGAGGCCGTTGCGGTAGACCGTGCCGCCGTAGCCCGCGGTGCAGGGCAGCGGTTCGAAGAAGGTGACGGACATCCCGAACCGGGCGCCGTCGTCGTCGACCGCGCTCGCTCCGGCGGCGGCGACGGCGGGCAGCTTCACGAGAAGTTCCTCCAGGCCCCGTTGGCGGGTGACGGCGACCTCCGAGGTGGTGAGGAGGTTGGCCACGACGACGCCGAAGGCGGGATCCAGGTCGCGCAGCAGCCCGCTGATCTGGACGGCGGCGTCCGGGGCGGTCGCGATGAGGCGGCGCAGGTCGGCGTCGGAGCCCTTGAGTTCGGCGGCCAGTTCCCTGGCCCCCGAGGCGAAGCCCTTGAGGGCCTGCCCCTGTTCGGCCTGGGTGCGCAGGACGCGCTCGCCGTCGGCCATCAGCCGGGTGGTGACCGGCAGGGCCTTGTCGGCGGCCTTGACGAAGTCACCGCTGGTGTCCAGCAGGACCTGGAGGTCGTCGCCGCGCCCCTCGAAGGCGGCCCCGAACTCCTCGACGACGGTCCGCAGGCTCTCCGGGTCCACGCTGCTCGCCAGGTCGTCGACGCTGGTGAGGACGTCAGTGGGGGGTGCGGGGATGGTGGTGTCGGCCTCGTCGATGACCGAGCCATTGCCCAGGAACGGCCCCTCCCCGCGGGTGGGCCGCAGATCGACGTACTGCTCGCCGACCGCCGACAGGTTCGCGACGACGGCGGTGAGGCTGTCCGGGATCGACGGCGCGTCCTTCTCGATCCGCAGTTCGGCCTCGACGCCGTCCTCGGTCAGCTCGATGGGGCCGACGCGGCCCACGGAGACGCCCCGGTAGGTGACGTTGGAGTGGGTGTACAGGCCGCCCGTCTGCGGGAGCTGGACCGTGACGGTGTAGTAGCTGCGCAGTCCGACGTAGTGGCCGAGATCGGCGTACCGCACCCCCAGGTAACCGAGGGCCAGCGTGGCGATGACGAGGAAGGCGAGGTTCTTCAGCCGGATGGCGAGGGTGATCACGGTGTCGCCCCCTTCGCGGGGTTCGAGGCCCCCGAGGCCTTCGGCGCGTCGGGCGCGTCGGTCTTCGGCGCCCCGGTTCTCGGTGCCCCGGTTCTCGGCGCCCCGGTCTTCGGCGTTCCCGACACGGCGGGCAACGGCAGGGGCAGGGGCAGCGCACCCCGGGCCGCCGCGCCCTCGCCCTCGGCCGGGGGCAGCGGCGGGATCCCGGGGGGATCGGGGGTGAGGGCGGGGATGATCTGCGTACCGGGCAGGGCCGTCACGTCCAGGTAGACGTTGAGGTAGTCGCCCTTGACGCCGCGCAGCACCTCGTCCGTGAAGGGGTAGGTCAGCAGCACCTGGAGGGAGTCGGGGAGGTCCTGGCCGGAGTCGGCGAGCGCCTTGAGGGTCGGGGCGAGCGCCTTGAGGTCGGCGATCATGTCGGCTTTGCTCCGGTTGATCGTGTCGACGGCCACGGTGGAGAGGGTGTCGAGGGAGCGCAGCATGGTCAGCAGCGAACCGCGCTGTCTCTCCAGGACCTTGAGTCCGGGACTGAGCCCGGTGAGGACCGTGCCGACGTCCTGCTTGCGGGTGGCGAGTGTGGCGGCGAGGCGGTTGACGCCGTCCAGGGCCCTGGTGATGTCGCCCTTGTTCCCGTCCAGGTTGGTCACGAGGGTGTCGACCCGGTTGAGCAGGGAGCGGATCTGCGGTTCCTGCCCGGCGAGCGCCTTGTTGAGTTCGGTGGTGATGGTCTTGAGCTGGTTGACGCCGCCCCCGTTGAGGAGCAGGGACAGGGCCCCGAAGACCTCTTCGACCTCCGGGTTCCGGTTGGTGCGGGAGTGCGGGATGCGGCCGCCGGAGGCGAGCGACCCGCGTGCGGTGCCCTCGGGGGGCGGGGCGAGCTGGATGAACTTCTCGCCGAGGAGGCTGGACTGTTCGAGACGGGCGTAGGAGTTCGCGGGGAGCTTGATCTTCCCGTTGACCCGCATGGTGACCCGGGCCCGCCAGCCGTCCGGGGCCAGCGCGATCTTCGTGACGCGCCCCACGGCCACGTCGTTGACCTTGACCGAGGACTGCGGCGCGAGGCTGAGGACGTCGCCGAACTCGGCGGTGACCTCGTACGGCCGGTCTCCGAGGTCCGCGCCGCCGGGCAGCGGGATCTGCTCGATACCGGTGAAGGAGGGGCCGTCGGGGCGGACCACGACCAGGGCGATCAGCGCACCGGTGGCGAGGAGGGACACGGCCGCGACGGCGGCCCGTACGACGGGTCTGCGCCGGTCGTCGTCGCTCATCGTCGCGCCCCCTTCTGCTTGCCGGGCTGTTCGCCGGTCTGCTTGCCGGGCTGCTTCTCGGGGGTGCCGTAGACCGTGCCGACCTCCGGGAGCGGCAGGACGGGCAGGGCCTTGCGGCGGGTCGCGTCGACCGGGGCGAGACCGGTGAGCCGGCCGGCGGCGGAGGCGGCCCCGGGGTCGACGAGCGGTCCCCCCATGGACAGTTCGTTGAGGTTGGTGCGCCCGTTGAGGGTGCGGTTGGCGGGGTCGTAGGCGTTCAGGACGTTGCCCGCGGCTAGCGGGAGGGTGTCCATCGCCTCGGCGAGCGAGGCGCGCTGGTCGACGAGCGCCTGGGTGACGGGCACCAGCGCCTCGACGTTCTTCTTGAGCGCGCCGCGGTTCTTGGCGATGAACGTCTTGACCTGGCCGAGTGCGGTGCCGAGTTCCTTGAGGGCCGCGCTGAGGTTCTTCTTGTCGTCGGCGAGGAAGGAGGTGACCGTGTTCAGCTGCTGCTCGGCGCTGCGGACGTTGCCGTCGTTCTTCTTGAGCATGGTGGTGAAGGACTGGAGGTGGGCCAGGGTGTCGAACAGGTCGCCGCTGGACTTGTCGAGCGTCTTGGTGGCCTTGCCGAACTGCTCGATGGAGTCCCCGATGGCCTTGCCGTTGCCGTCGAGGTTCTTCGCCCCGGTGTCCAGGAGCCGGGCGAGCGCGCCGTCGGCGTTGGCGCCGTTCGGGCCGAGGGCGGTGGAGAGTTCGGTGATGGAGGCGTACAGCTCGTCGACCTCGACGGGGGTGGCGTTGCGGGCTGCGGGCAGGACCGCGTCGTCGGCGAGCCGGGGGCCGCCGTCGTAGGCCGGGGCGAGCTGGACGTAGCGGTCGGCGACGAGGCTGGGGGCGACGACGACGGCGTGGGCGTCCTCGGGGACGTCGATGCCCCGGTCGAGGCGCAGCACGACCTTCACCTCCTCGCCGCGCGGCTCGACGGAGGCGACGGTGCCGACCTTGACGCCGAGGATCCGCAGGTCGGATCCGGCGTAGACGCCGGTGGCGCGTTCGAAGTAGGCCGTGACGGTGGTCTTCCCGTCCTCCTCCAGGGCGCTCACGCCGGTGGCGGCCGCGACGGCGACGAGGGCGAGTCCGGCGGTGATGCCGGTGATGCGGGTGCGTCTCATGTCAGCGGCCCCCTTGCTGCCGGGGAGGCATACAGCCGGTCGCCGGGGGTGTGCCGGCGGGGAGGTAGTTCTTGGGCACGACTCCGCAGACGTAGTTGTCGAACCAGCGCCCGCTGCCGAGGGTGTTGCCGACGAGCCGGCTGTAGGAGCCGGTCATGGCGAGGACCTTGTCGAGGCTCTTGCGGTTCTTGACCAGGACGGCGGTGACCCGGCCGAGGGACTCCAGGGTCGGCCCGAGCTGCTTGTCGTTGTCCCGGACGAGTCCGGTGAGCTGGGTGCCGAGGTCGCGGGTGCCGGTGAGCAGCAGGTGGATGGAGTCGCGGCGAGCCTGGATCTCGCCGAGCAGCAGGTTCCCGTCCTCCAGGAGCGTTTCGAAACTGCTCTTCTTCCCGGCGAGGGTCTTGGTGAGCTTCTTGCTGTTGCGGAGCAGGGTGGCGAGCTGGGCGTCGCGTTCGGAGACCGTACGGGAGAGGGCGGAGAGCCCGTCCGCGGCGCTGCGGACGTGCGGCGGGGAGTCCTTGAACGTGGCGGAGATCGTCTCGAAGCTTTTGGCGAGCTGTTCGGTGTCGATCTCCCCGATGGTCTCGCCGAGGCCGTTGAACGCCTGGGTGACGTCGTACGGGGAGGTGGTGCGGCTCGCGGCGATGCGGGAGCCGGGGTCCTGCGGGGCGTCGCCGAGGGGGTCGACGGCGAGGTACTTCTCGCCGAGCAGGGTCTTGACGGCGATGCCCACGGTGGAGGAGTCGCCGATCCAGGCGCCTCTCACCCGGAAGTCGACGCGGACCTTCGCGCCGTCGAGCCAGACGCCGGTGACCTCACCGACCTTCACTCCGGCGATCCGCACCTCGTCGCCGTCGGTGAGCCCGGCGGATTCGGTGAAGTCGGCGCTGTAGGAGGTGCCGTCCTGGACGAAGGGCAGGGAGTCGACGCGCCAGGCGGCGAGGCCGAGCAGGGTCAGGACGAGGAGCCCGACGACGGCGACGGCGACCGGGTTGCGTTCCCGGATGGGGGTGATGCTCATGCCAGGCACCTCGGTTGGGTGATCGCGATGCCGCCCGGCGGCTTGCTGCCGTCGTCGTGGGTGACGCCGCTGACCTTCGCTTCGCAGAGGTAGAGGTTGAGCCACGATCCGTAGGACGTCAGCCGGCTGATGGCCGCCATCTTGGCCGGGGTCTTCTCCAGGAAGTTCTCGATCTGCGGAGCGCCCTGCTCCAACTGGCCGCTGAGACGCCCGAGTTGACGGATGCCTTCCTTGAGCGGCTTCCTGCCGTCCTGGAAGAGGTCGGCGGTGACGGTGGTGAGCGCGCCCATCGCGGTGATGGCCTCGCCCAGGGGTTCGCGGTCGCCGGAGAATCCGGTGACGAGCTTCTCCAGGGTGACGACGAGGTCGTCGAAGCCGGCCTCCCGGTCGTTGACCGTCTTGAGGACCGTGTTGAGGTTCTTGATCACCTCGCCGATCACCTGGTCCTTCGCGGCGACGGTGGTGGTGAGCGAGCCGACGTGCCGCAGGATGCTGTCGACGGTGCCGCCCTCGCCCTGGAGCACCTGGACGATGGAGCCGGCGAGCTGGTTGACGTCGGGCGGCGACAGCCCTTCGAAGAGGGGCTGGAAGCCGTTGAAGAGCTCGGTGAGGTCGAGCGCCGGGGTGGTGCGGGACAGCGGGATGGTGTCGCCGGGCGCGAAGGCCCGGCCGACGGGCCCGGGGCCCCGGTCGAGGTCGACGTACCGCTGGCCGACCATGTTGAGGTATTTGATGGACGCCGTCACCGAGGCGGGGAGGCTGCGCCCCTTGCGTACGGCGAAGGCGACCTCGGCGACCCGGCGGTCGGCGACCTTCACGGATTCGACCTGGCCGACCTTCACTCCGGCGATCCGGACGCTGTCGCCGGGGATGAGGCCGGTGGCGTCGGTGAACCGGGCCCGGTACGTGGTGGTGTCCCCGACGCCGGTGTTGGCGATGGAGAGCCCGAGGACGGTGGTGGCCAGCACGGTGACGACGATGAAGACGAGGGACTTGACGACCGGTCCCGCGAGCGAGCGGCGTTTCACTTGAGCTTCACCTCCGCACCGCGGAAGGCCGGGCCGATGAGGACGCTGCTCCAGTCGGCCAGGTCTCCGGGCCTGGCCTTCAGCGAGGGTGCGACCAGTTCGTTGACGAGCCGGGACTCCTGGGGCGAGTTGGGCAGTCCGAGCCCGGTGTCCGCGTCGCCGCCCTGGTCCGCCGGGGGCGCGGTGACGTCGGTGGCGCGGCGGGTGTCGGCGGTCGGGGCGTGCTTGCCGACGTACGGCACCGAGTAGCAGGCGGGCCCGCCGCTCGCGCCGTAGACCGGGGCGTCCTTGCCGGGGAGGTATTTGCCCTTGGAGGGCACGGACTTGATCGACACATGCAGCCCCGGTCGGTCGGTTCCCTTGCCCAGCGCCTTGTCCATGGCGGGCACGAAGCCGGCCATGGTGCGCAGCGTGCAGGGGAACGACTCGGCGTATTCGGCGAGGAGTTCGAGGGAGGGGCGGCCGGCGGCGGAGAGCCGGATGAGGTTGTCCTTGTTCTCCCGGAGGAAGGAGGTCGTGTCCTGCGCGGCGGCCGTGGTGGTGCCGTAGAGCCCGGCGAGCCTCGCTTCCTGGTCGGCGAGGGTGGAGCTGGTGACCGTGGCGTCGGTCAGCGCGTCGAGAACGTCCGGCGCGGCGTCCGCGTACAGCGTGCTCACCTTGACGAGTTCCTTGATGTCGGCGTTGAGGGTGGGGAGTTGGGGGTTGAACTTCTTCAGGTGGCCGTCCAGCGTGGTCAGCGTCTCGCCGAGGCGTGTCCCCCGCCCCTCCAGCGCCTGGGAGACGGCGTTGAGGGTGGCGGAGAGCTTCTCGGGCTTCACGGCGGTCAGCAGCGGCAGGACGTTGTCCAGGACCTGTTCCAGCTCGATGGCGTTGCTGGAGCGGTCCTGCGGGATGACCGCCCCGGCCCGCAGGGTGGTGCCCGTGGGGATGCGGGGCGGGACGAGCGCGACGAACCGCGCGCCGAAGAGAGTGGTGGGCAGCATCTGGGCGGTGACGTCGGCGGGCACCTGATGGAGCTTGTCCCGGTCGATGGCCAGGGTGAGGCGGGCGCCGTCGCCGTCGGTGGCGATGGAGCGGACCTGTCCGATGACGACGCCGCGCAGCTTCACGTCGGCGTTGTCGTGCATCTCGTTGCCGACCGCGCCGGTGCGGACGGTGACCGTGGCGTCGTCGGTGAAGTCCTTCTCGTACACGGAGACCGAGACCCACACCAGGACGGCGGGCACCACCAGGAAGGCGACTCCGGCCAGGCGTCGGCGGACCGTGCGGGTGGCGCTGGAGGTGCTGGTGGCGCTGGAGGTGCTGGAGGTGCTGGAGGTGCTGGAGGTGCGCATCAGCCGGCCACCTTCACCGTCGTCGTGGCGCCCCAGATGGCGAGCGAGAGGAAGAAGTCGGTGACGCTGATGAGGACGATGGCGTTGCGCACCGACCGGCCGACCGCCACGCCCACTCCGGCCGGGCCGCCGGTGGCGTGGAAGCCGTAGTAGCAGTGGGCGAGGATCACCAGCACGCTGAAGATCAGCACCTTGAGCACCGACAGCAGCACGTCCTCGGGGGAGAGGAAGAGGTTGAAGTAGTGGTCGTAGGTGCCCGCGGACTGCCCGTTGAAGAAGATCGTGATCCAGCGGGAGGCGACGTACGAGGAGAGCAGCCCGATCGCGTACAGCGGGATGATCGCGACGACTCCGGCGATGATCCGGGTGGTGACGAGGTAGGGCATGGAGCGGACGCCCATCGCTTCCAGGGCGTCGACCTCCTCGTTGATCCGCATCGCGCCGAGCTGGGCGGTGAAGCCCGCGCCGACGGTAGCGGAGAGGGCCAGGCCGGCGACCAGGGGGGCGATCTCCCGGGTGTTGAAGTAGGCGGAGATGAACCCGGTGAACGCCGAGGTGCCGATCTGGTTGAGGGCCGCGTAGCCCTGGAGTCCGACGACGGTGCCGGTGAACAGGGTCATGGCGACCATCACGCCGATGGTGCCGCCGATGACGCCGAGTCCGCCGCTGCCGAAGGCGACCTCGGCCAGCAGCCGCTGCACCTCGCGCAGATAGCGGCGCAGGGTGCGCGGGATCCAGACGAGCGCCTTGACGTAGAAGGTGAGTTGGTCGCCCGATCGGTCGAGCCAGCTGAGCATCGCCATGGGTCAGCTCCCCTTCGCGGGGACGATCTGGAGGTAGATCGCCGTGAGGACCATGTTCACGAAGAACAGCAGCATGAAGGTGATGACGACGGACTGGTTGACCGCGTCGCCGACGCCCTTGGGGCCGCCGCGTGGGTTGAGGCCCCGGTAGGCGGCGACGATGCCCGCGATGAAGCCGAAGATCAGGGCCTTGAACTCGCTGATGTAGAGGTCGGGGAGCTGGGCGAGGGCGGAGAAGCTCGCGAGGTACGCGCCCGGGGTGCCGTCCTGCATGATCACGTTGAAGAAGTAGCCGCCGAGGGTGCCGACCACGGAGATCAGGCCGTTGAGCAGGACGGCGACGAGCATGGTGGCGAGCACCCGGGGGACGACGAGGCGCTGGATGGGCGAGACGCCCATGACCTCCATCGCGTCGAGTTCCTCGCGGATCTTGCGGGAGCCGAGGTCGGCGCAGATCGCGGATCCGGCGGCCCCGGAGATCAGCAGCGCCACGATGATCGGGCTCGCCTGCTGGATCACCGCGAGGACGCTGGCGCCGCCGGTGAAGGACTGGGCGCCGAGCTGCTGGGTGAGGGAGCCGACCTGGAGGGCGATGACCGCGCCGAAGGGGATGGAGACGAGGGCGGCGGGCAGGATCGTGACGCTCGCGACGAACCAGAACTGCTCGATGAACTCACGCACCTGGAAGGGGCGGCGGAAGATCGCCCGGGCCACCGCGACGGCGAGGGCGAAGAGCTTCCCGGTCTCGCGGAGCGGGGCGAGGAGCCGGGAGGGCCGCCGCTGCTCGGGCGCGGACGGGTTGGTCGTCCCGGGCTCGGGGGGCGGCGGGGGCTTCTCGGGCGGCTCGGGCGGCCGCACCGGCATCGGGGCGGTCACGCGCGCGCACCTCCCGCGGCCGGGGCGTAGCTGTCGAGGATCGCCGTACGGGCGGCCTCCGGCAGCCGGCCCATCATCGCCATGACCCGCTCCCGGCGGCGCAGCGCGCCCTGGCGTACGGGCATCCCGGGCGAGGGCTCCAGCTGGGGGACGACGGTGCGGGGCCCGGTGCGCGGCGGGGCGGTGTCGGCCAGCTGCTCGGCGGCGAGGGTGGCGGCGTCCTTCTCCTCGGACATGCCGATGGGGCCTTCGCGGCGTCCGGCGAGGAACTGGGAGACGACCGGGGTGTCGCTGGTGAGGAGGACCTCGCGCGGGCCAAAGGTGACGAGGTTGCGGCAGAACAGCATCCCCATGTTGTCGGGGACGGTCGCCGCGATGTCGAGGTTGTGGGTGACGATGAGCATCGTCGCGTCGATCTGCGCGTTGAGGTCGATGAGGAGCTGCGACAGGTAGGCGGTGCGGACCGGGTCGAGGCCGGAGTCCGGCTCGTCGCAGAGGATGATCTGCGGGTCCAGGACCAGGGCGCGGGCGAGGCCGGCACGCTTGCGCATGCCGCCGGATATCTCGCCCGGCAGCTTTCCCTCGGCGCCGAGGAGCCCGACGACGTCGATGCGCTCCATGACGATGCGGCGGATCTCGGATTCCTTCTTGCGGGTGTGCTCGCGCAACGGGAAGGCGATGTTGTCGAAGAGCGACATCGAGCCGAAGAGGGCGCCGTCCTGGAACATGAGGCCGAAGAGTTTCCGGGTCTCCATGATGTCGCGCTCGGAGCTGTTCACCATGTCGACGCCGTCGATGAGGACGCGTCCCTGTTCGGGCTTGAGCAGCCCGATGATGGATTTCAGGAAGACGGTCTTTCCGGTCCCGGAAGGGCCGAGCATGACGCTCACTTCACCGGCGGGCAGGGTGAGGCTGACGTCCTGCCAGATGTTCTGCTTGCCGAAGGACTTCGTCAGGCCCTCGACGACTACTTCGATTCCCATCGGCCCTCCCTCGAAGTGGCGGTGAACGTGTTCATCGATTGGCGCTCCGGCTCTGAGAAAAGCGATGGCGGCTCGTCACACATGCACCAGGGGGCGCACGTTATGTCCGCCGAAACCGCCAGGGCAAGCCGTTGAACAGCGAAGATCGGCGAACGCGGGGCTGAGAATGGATCAGTTGTCATTCGATGACAAGGCCGGTTCCCGTCCTTGTCGGAATCTGCGCAAACAGTGGGCGGTTGATCCGGGGCGCCCCTGGACCGGAGCGGAGCGAACCGGGCCCGGGTGTGCCTGCCGAACAGGCACGCAGTCGGTTTCGATCGGCACGTCTGGGACGCTACGGGCCGGTAACCTGACTTCGCAATACTGGGTACAGACTTTCCTCGGCGAGAATTCACGCGGGGCGAAGAATTGTTGACGGGTGAGTAATACGCGTGTCAAACCTGTCGGATGATGAGGAATCACACGGCGTCCGGTGGGCGGGAAAGAGCCCTTCCGGTCGGGAAACCGGAAGGGCTCGGGGGTGTTCGGGTCAGTGCTCGGGGGTGTTCGGGTTCTTCAGCGCTCGGGGGTGTTCGGGTCAGCGCTCGGGGTCGGGCACCCTCGGCGGGCAGTCCGGCCCTTCCGGGTTCGTGGCCACGCACAGGGGCGCCTGCGTCATCTTCGTGTAGTTGTCGGCCTTCTTGCCCGGGCTGGAGATGGCCGAGGTGAAGATCGGGTCGAGGTCCTCGCCCACGCCGCAGCCCTCGAACGGCGGGATGTGGGCGTACCCGGTCAGGCTGCCGCCGGTCGCCACGAGGTAGCCGGCCGGCGGATAGCTCTGGCCGTACCCTCTCAGCACCTGCTCGAAGGGGCGTGCCGTGCGGCAGTCGGGGCCCACATCCAGGGGGACGCCGTTCACCTCGACGTCGGAGAGCCGCATCACGAGCTGGGCCGTGACGGTCGTCTCCTCCGGGTAGGTGGGCGTGTTGGTGACCGTGTGGGTGTGGATCGCGGCCGGCGGGCCGACCTGCTCCAGCGTCATGGTCGCGGTCGTCGGCATGAAGCCGTAGCTGAGGAACGTGGCCTTCGTCGGGGGGAGTTGCCGGCGCCCCTGGTAGTCGAAGTTCACCTCCGAGCTGACGTCGACGGTCGAGGCGCAGGAGTCGTTGATGTAGCGCTTGTTGAGCACCACCTTCATGAACGCGGGCCCCAGCGCCGCCGCGCCGTCCAGCTTGGCGGCGTTGGCGAAGCCGGCGGCGTAGGTCTCGGCGGTGGTCATCACCCACTCGGGCGGGATCTCGATCGGGCAGCTGCCCGGGTCCTCGCCGTCCAGGGCTTCGAGCCGTTCGTCGGTGAGGGCGTCGATCTTCTCCCGGGCGCCGGGCGACAGGCCCTCGGCCGGCCGGGTGGGGGCCGGGTCCGGTGCGGGGTCGCTCGCCGACGGCTGCGGAGCGGGGGCCGTGGGGTCGCTGTAGCCGCGGACGGTGATGGCGGCGAGTTCGGGTTCCTGGCCCGGGGCCGGTTCGCAGGTGACGTCGAGCCCGGGGGGCGTGGTCGGCTCGCCGGCGCCGGTGAGCGAGGACAGCGAGAGGGCGAGCTCGGTGGGGGCCAGCGTCGCGCGGCCGGGGCTGCCGAAGGAGACCGTCGGCACGTCACCGGTCGCGGTCAGGGCCAGGCCGCCCCCGTCGGGCCCGGGCAGGGCGACGGGCGGAGCGGTCAGATCCTGCCAGGAGGCGTCGGCGGACCGGTCGCCGACGGTGTTGCGGACGGTGAGCCGCGCGACGGCCGACAGGGTGGCGGCGTCCAGCTCCCCGAACCGGGCGAGCGCCGTGGGCTCCAGGTTCACCTCGACGGAGACCTGGGACGGGCGGATCTCCTCGCCCGTGCGGACCGAGGTGGGGAGCACCGCCGAGACGACGACGTCCACTTCCTCGGGCCCGGAGGGGAACGGGCAGGCGTAGCGGAGGGCGACCTCCGAGGTCTGTTCCGCGGCGGCCGACTCGGCGCTCGGGACGAGCGCGGTGGCGACGACGAGCGCCCCGCCCACGGCCCAGTGGATCGGTCGTCTCGCTGCGGCGCGTGCATCGACGGTCATAGGGATGTGTCCTTCCGGCGCGCGTGGGCCGGGGGCCGGCTACGGAAAGCGGGTCCGCTTCTCGGCAACGGCCCCTGCGGGCGGACGTCGAGCGGAGTTCGAACGGACGTCGGGCGGGCTTCGGCGGTACGTGGGGCGGGCTCGGCTGTACGTCGTCCGGGCTCGGCCGTACGTCGTCCGGGCGGGGGTGCGGCCCCCTACCGACGGGTACGGTACGCACGCCGACGACGCCTGGGAAGGGCCGGGCTCCCCTTCGGATCACGGGGGCTCGGGCTTTGGCAGCCGATGACAATCCCCGGCCGCGCCCTTGTCGGCGGGTGCGCGAAACGGGGCGTGCCGGGCCGGTGCGGTGGAGCGGCGCGTGCGACTTTGGCCGACGCGGGTGAGGCGGTACGTGCGGCTCCACCGCACCGGCCGACGCGGATGAAGCGGTACGTGCGGCCCCGGCCGACGCCGGTGGAGCTCCCCGCTCGCCGTCGTGCCCGGCCGTCGGGTGCGCACGGCCGGGCACGACGCTCACGTACGGGACGTCATCGGCGGTGGGTCACCCGCTGATGACCGGGGACTTGCCCGATGCCGTGTTCACGATGGTGTACAGGCCCTGGAAGCTGGCGGTGGTGCCGACGATGCCGCAGCCGCCGCCGACCTTGTTGGCGATGGCGAGGGTGAGCCCGCCGCCCGCGGTGTTGAGGGTGCCGTTGCTCCCGTTCAGGGTCGGGTTGTTGTACTTGGCCGCGACCTTGCCGGTCACGTCGAAGGTGCACGGGCCGAGGACGCTGTTCCCGGACACCTTCGCCTTGATCGTTCTGATCTCACCGGTCACCTGGCCCGTGGAGTTGGTGCCGGCGCCCGCCGCGTAGTCCAGGCCCCAGATCTCCCACGGCGGTGTGGTGGCCACCGTCCACGTCGAGCTGAACGGCCCGGTGCACGGCGAGTTGAACGAGATCGCCGAGATCGACGCGAGCTTGGCCGGGCTCCCGGCGACCGGGGAGGTCGGCGCCGATCCCGAGGCGGTGGAGGTCGCGCACTGGATCTTGTTGCCGTTGTTGTCGGTCAGGACGGTCACTCCGGCGGTGCCCTTGAAGGCACCGGTCGGGCTGATCGTCCAGCTGGTCGGCGCGGCGACGGCCGACGGGGCGGCCAGGACGACGGATGCCGCGGCGGCACCGATCGCGGTCAGGACACCGGTTCGCTTGAACATGGGGGTACTCCCTTTTCTCGTCCCGTTGGGGATTGGACTGAACGTGACTGGAGAGGCGCTTGCTCGGTTGCTCGCCGTGCCGGACGGTGCGGCACTCGGCGGGTCCACGGCACCGGCTCGTGTCGAGGTGCGCGGACAGGGAACGGGGGAGGTAGCGCATCACCTCCTCGGTACGCGGCGTCAGGGCGGTCCGGCGGACCGGGACCGGGGCTACCGCTTCGCGGAGTGCCAGAACTCGGACAGCTTCCTGCCCTCGTTCGGCGCGAGGCCGGCGGGGTCGTAGGGGCTGCCGAAGTACGTCGTGGTGGCGTCGAGCGTCACGCTGTTCTTTCCTGCGGCGGACGGGAGACCGGTCTTGAGGTTCACCGCCCAGTCCAGGAGCCCGGCACCGCAGCCGCTGGCCCCGGGGACGCCGAACGTGGGGTCACCCTGATCGGCGCCGTCGAAGGTGTAGCGCCCCATCTCGCCCTCGTCGTCGTTCGGGGTGCCGTCGGCCGAGAACCGCTGCAGCGAGAGGCTCGGAGCCGTCACGTTCCGGGGCTTCAGCAGCACCGGGTTGGACGTGGTCCCGATGTAGCACTTGTCACCGAGGAACGGATTCCTGAGGTGGATGCGGACCGGGATGGTGAGAATGGGCTCACCGGTGGAGAATGCCGCGCTCATATTGAAGTCGCGGGGCGCTCCGGCCGGTTCGATGGTGGCCGTCACCCGGTTGAGATTGTTGTCCGTCAACTGACGGCAGATTGCCGATACGAGCGGAATTCCGCTGGGACACATGAGTCCGATCAGCCCGCCGGGGATCTCCGCCGGATCCGCGGTCAGCGCCCCCTCCGGAGGGGCCACCAGGGATGCGGCGCCGTCGGGGCGCTGGATGACTCCGAGCTGCAGATCGGTGTCGCCGGTGGAGACCTTCGTCTTGCCCAGCGTGATGGTTCCGGTGGCCGAGCTCGACGCTATGCAGGTCGCGATGGTGTTGAGGCCGTCCGCGGCCAGCATGGGGGCCGCGTCGACCGGGCAGCGGTCGAAGGGCGCCCAGTCGCCGTTGAGCTGGGTGGCGGCGGCGGCCGAGCCGGTGGAGAGCAGAGCGCTGAATGCCGTGAACGCCGCGAGCAGACCTACGCGGGTTCGATTGGAAACGGATCTCATGTCGTCCCCTCTGTCGGCCGCCGTGGCGCGGCCTCGTGCACGAAGTCGAGCGGTTCCGCAATGCGAGCCCGCACCGCGACGACTTCTCGACGGTGTGGGAGCCGGGTGGGCCCGGGGGCGGAGGATCGGAGCATCAAATTTCGGGCAGATTTCGTGACCGAATTGATCGAGGCGTGATGTTACTCGCGGGAAACCGGGCGACACAATCCGTCCGTCTAAGATTCTTTGCATCGCACTCTTTTTGATCCGGAAATGAGCATCGGGACACCGTCCCCTTGTCAAGGAATGCGCACCCGGGGGCAGGGAATTGCGCAGCGGCGGCCGGAACCCCGCGCGCCGTGCGCACGCGGCTCCACGGAGACGGGGCGGCGGACGTCCCGCCTCCACTTACTCTCGGATGGCGCGTAAATCAGCCACTCGGCCGAAAAGGCTCACCGAAGACCGGCCACCCGCCCACATTCGCCGTGGTGAGCCGCTTGCGCGCCGGTTCGCCACAAGGATCGACCGACACCACGGACATCACGCCGAGAACATCTCCGGCAGCGGAAGGGCTTTGTTGTCATCGCCGGAGCACGCGGCCGAAATTCATTGTCCGAAAGCGCGTAACACCGCCCGACCTGCACGGAAGTCTCACAGCGCGGCCGGGATGTGTGCCCCCTGCACTTCGATCTTGCCCAAGTGGTGTGCAGTGCCTGTTCGTTGGTCTATCTTCGTCGCGAACTTGGTACGCACCTGTCGGTTCGTGGGAGCGCTTTCCCCCCACCGCCTCACCCCACCACCGGGCGCCGAGAGCAAGGGGACCTGTCATGCCACATCTCATACAGCCGTTGGATACCGAAGACCCGCTGGGGCCGCTCCCCCAGGAATTCGCGGCGATCATGCGGCCCGAACTGCCCAGCCTCATCAAGGAAATCGGCGTGGAGGTCACCCGGGCCTATCCGGAATACGCCCGACTGCTCGACGGCCCGAACGGGCAGGCCATCCGGGTGGGCGTGGAGCAGAGCCTCGCCTCCTTCGTCGATCTGGTGGCCGAGCCCTCCTCCCCCACCACGCTCCGCGACGACATGTGCCGGCGCTTCGGACGGTTCGAGGCGTACGAGGGCCGGAGCATGGACACCCTCCAGGGGGCCTACCGGCTGGGCGCCCGGGTGGCCCTCCGGCGGGCGAAGAAGGTCGGGCAGAGCTACCACCTGTCCCCCACCCTGATGCTCAGCTTCGCCGACGCGCTCTTCGCCTACGTCGACGAACTGGAATCGCTTTCCCGGGAGGGATTCCAGGAGGTGCGGTCCCAGTCGGGCGAGCACAGCGAGGCGTTGCGCCGCCGCCTGCTCCACCTCATCCTCGCCGGGCGCCCGGCCCCCGGCAGCGCCATCGCGGACCTGTGCGAGCAGGTCGGGTGGGCGCTGCCGGAACAGGTCACGCTGATCGCCGTCCGTGCCCCGGCGGAGCTGGACCGGCTCCGCGCGGACCGCGACCTCCTCGTCGATCTCAGCGCCCCGCAGCCCCATCTGCTCATCCCCGGAGCACTGGACGACGCACGAAGATCCATGCTGGAGCAGGCCCTGCCGGCCGGCCGCGCGGCGATCGGTCTGACCGTACCCACGGCGCTGGCCTGCGAGTCGATCCGCTGGGCCCGCCGGGTCCTGGAGCTCGTCGACTCCGGCGTGATCGACGACGCACCGCTGATCCGCTGCGAGGACCACCTCACCACCCTGTGGCTGCTGTCCGACCCCGCCCTGCTGGACCAGCTCGCCCAGCGGGAGCTGGCCGCCGTCGCGGGGATCAGCGCCACCCGCCGGAACCGGCTGGTCGAGACGCTGCGGATCTGGCTCGACACCCGGGGCACCGCGGCCCAGATGGGCGCACTGCTGGATGTCCACCCGCAGACCGTGCGCTACCGCATGCGGAGCCTGGAGACCATCTTCGGAGACCAACTCGTCGATCCCGAGAGCCGCTTCGCCACCGAGGCGGTGCTGCGCGCGTTGCGGCTGCGCTCCCGCGCCACGGGCACATCCCCCTGATCCGGATCACGTCCGGCGCGGCAGGTCAACTTACCGGCGCGTAAGACGAAATAGACGGTCAGTCCCAAACGGTTGCGACACGGAGACGTATCCGACGAGAAACCCGGAACCGCGTCCCGTACACAGGAAGGAACCTGCCGCCCATCAGGTGACAGGCCCGTGCGCCGCCTCCTGGCCAACCATCCGAGAGGGAACGTCCCATGACCGCCTCGCACCTCCTCGTCCCCGTGCCGATCCCGGACCGGGTCGCCGCGCTGATCGGTTCGTGCATTCCGCCGCACATCCTCCGGGCGGAGTTCGACGCCGACTGCGCGGCCCGGGAGGTACGCAGGTTCCGCGGCCCCCGGCTCGGCGTCGAGGACCAGGCCGACCGCGAGCAGGCTCTGTCCGACCTGGCCCGCGCCAACAAGACGCTGGCCGCGCACCACCCCGGACTCGCCGTGCTCCCGGGCTCACCCTTCTGACCGCCTCTCAGCCCTCACCGCCCACCCGCCCCTCTCGCCGTAACCTGCCGCGGACCGGCCTTGCGGGGCGCCGCCACGGAGAAGGCGGTCCAGGTCCTCGGCGGAGCCGGCTACAGCCGGGAACATCCGGTGGAGCGGATGTACCGCGACGCGAAGATCTACACCATCTTCGAGGGCACCAGCGAGATCCAGCGCCTCGTCATCGCGCGGGCGATCTCGGGCCGGCACATCCGCTGAGGCGGAGGCAGAGGCCGGGGTGGCGGCCTGATCCGGCCCTGATCCTGTCCTGATCCGGTCCTCATCCGCCCAGAATCCGTGTGATCCTCGTCGCCCTGAAGACGTACACCGATGGGGAACGGAGCCGCGGAATTCTCCGTCGGGCCAGGCCGGACGGAGATCGTCACCGAGCGCGTCGGGACGTGTACGCAACAGCGCCGAGGCCGCGCCGCACACCGCCGACGTGCGGCAACAGGGTTCGGATCGTCCGGTCGTGACGATGCGCGGCGATCGGTGACGACGGTGTGGAGAGCGTCGCGAGACGGGACGACAGCGGGTCGGCGCCGCCTCGGGGCCGACGGCAAACGGTTCCCGTGGTGGGCCCCACACGTT
This sequence comes from Streptomyces sp. CNB091, assembly GCF_000377965.1. Classification (NCBI taxonomy): domain Bacteria; kingdom Bacillati; phylum Actinomycetota; class Actinomycetes; order Kitasatosporales; family Streptomycetaceae; genus Streptomyces; species Streptomyces sp. CNB091. The sequence goes on along the minus strand of NZ_KB898990.1, from coordinate 217,738 downwards.
TGACCGGTGCCTCTCCGGCTCCCCTGCCACTAGCCTCTTCACATGACCTCCACTTCGACCGAGCCGACGCCTGCCCGCCCGATGGTTGAGCTGAACGCGGAGATCCGCGCTCTGGTCGCGGACGGCGGTGTGGTGTCGCCCGAGGGTCGCCGGGAGTACGAGCGGCTGCTCGTCGAGTGGGTGGCGGCCGTACGGGGCGGCTCCACGGACGCTGTCTGACCGCGGGGCCTGCCGGGCGTCGGCGATAGTGATCGTCCGTCCGCGTCCTGACCCCGGGAGAACCTCATGACCGCCGCGTCACCCGCCGGCGCACGCCGCCCGTCCCTCCTCCTCGTCACCGATCTCGCGTACGAGGCCCGCGGCCGCCGCTACTGCGACGAGGACATCTACCTCGGCTCCCGGCTGCGCGAGTCGTTCGACGTCGCTCTCTGCCACCCCCGGGACGCGGCCGCGCTGCTGGAGGGCTTCGACACGGTACTCATCCGCAACAGCGGGCCGGTGCTGCACCACCGGGAGGCGTACGACGCGTACCGCTCCCGGGCCAGGGAGCTGCGGACGCCGGTCTACAACCCGCTGGACGGACGTGGTGACATGGCGGGCAAGGAGTATCTGGTCGAGATGGGCCGGGCCGGCCTGCCGGTCATCCCCACGGTGGACCGGGCGGCGGAGCTGCCGAAGCTCCCCGACGCCCCCGCCTACGTGGTCAAGCCGAAGCTGGGGGCGGACTCGGTCGGGCTGCGTTTCGTCACCGCGGCGGAGGCGGCCACCGAGCTGGATCGGGCGGCCGAGGGCTCGCTCCTCGTCCAGCCCCGCGTCGACTTCCGCCACGAGGTGTCCTTCTACTTCATCGACCACGACTTCCAGTACGCGCTGTACGCGCCGGACCCGGAACGGCGCTGGGTGCTGGAGCCGTACGCGGCGAGCGCGGCGGACCTGGAGTTCGCCCGGCGCTTCATCGCCTGGAACTCCCTCACCCACGGGATCCAGCGGGTCGACGCCTGCCGGACGGCGGACGGCGCGCTGCTGCTCGTCGAGCTGGAGGACCTCAACCCGTATCTGTCGCTCGACCGGGTCGGCGAGGACGTCCGCGAGGCGTTCGTGGCGCGGCTGAAGACGCCGATCGCCTCGCTGCCCCGCTGACCACCCCCGTCCGGCCCGCCCCGGCATGCGGGGGTCATGAGCCGGTGTGAGGGTGCAGAGGTGACCACTGCCAGCGAGCAAGCTCCCGCCGCGCAGAGTGCCGCCGCGCCGCCGCCCGTCCTCGACCGGCGGCGGCGGAACATCGTCTTCGCGACGATCGTGCTGGGCATGCTGCTCGCGGCCCTGGACCAGACGATCGTAGGCACGGCCCTGCCGACGATCGTCTCGGAGCTGGGCGGGGCCGCGCACATGTCGTGGGTGGTCACCGCCTATCTGCTGGCGGAGACGGTGGCCACCGTCCTGGTCGGCAAGTTCGGCGACCTGTTCGGGCGGAAGCTGGTCTTCCAGGTCTCGGCGATCATCTTCGTCACGGGTTCGTTCCTGTGCGGCCTCGCGTCGGACATGCTGCTGCTGATCATCTGGCGCGGCATGCAGGGCATCGGCGCGGGCGGCCTCATGGTCACGTCGATGGCGCTGATCGCGGACGTGATCCCGCTGCGCGAACGGGGCAAGTACCAGGGCGCGATCGGGGCGGTGTTCGGCATCTCGACGGTGATCGGGCCGCTGCTCGGCGGGCTCTTCACCGACCATCTGACCTGGCGCTGGGCGTTCTACGTCAACGTGCCGATCGCCATCGTGGTGGTGATCGCCGCCGCCCGGAACATTCCGTCGGTGAAGGCCTCCGGCAGGCCGGTCATCGACTACGCCGGGATCGCGCTGGTCTCCGTCGGGGCGAGCGCGCTGATCCTGGCGACGAGCTGGGGCGGGAACGAGTACGCCTGGGGCTCGCCCATGATCATCGGGCTGTTCGCCGGCGGTCTGATCGCGCTGGCGTTGTTCTGCGTGGTGGAGACGCGGGCGAAGGAACCGATGCTGCCGATGCGGCTGTTCCGCAACCCGGTGTTCACGGTCTGCTCGATCCTCAGTTTCATCGTGGGCTTCGCGATGCTCGGCTCGATGATCTTCCTGCCGACCTATCTCCAGTACGTGGACGGGGACTCGGCGACGCTCTCGGGGGTGCGGACGCTGCCGCTGGTCGTCGGTCTGCTGGCCGCCTCGATCTTCAGCGGCAACGTGGTGAGCAAGACGGGCCGCTACCGGGTGTTCCCGATCGTGGGGACGCTGGTCATGGCGGCCGGACTGTTCCTGCTGTCCCGGATGGGGCCGGGGACCGGCGTCTGGTTGGAGTCGCTCTACATGGTGGTGCTGGGGCTCGGCATCGGTCTGGCCATGCAGGTGCTGACGATCGCCGTGCAGAACACCGTCGACTACGAGGACCTGGGCACGGCCACGTCGGGCGTGACGTTCTTCCGCACCCTGGGCAGCGCCTTCGGCACGGCGGTGTTCGGCACCATCTACGCCAACGCGCTGAAGCCGAACCTCACCGACGGCGTCGCGCGGGCGGTGGCGGCGGGCGGCGACCCGGCGACCCTGGCCCGCGCCTCGCAGAACCCGCAGGCGCTGCACGCGCTGCCCGCCGCCCAGTCGGAACCGCTGGCCTTGGCCTACGCGGACACCCTGCACACCGTGTTCCTGTGGACGGTGCCCATCGCGCTGATCGGCTTCGTCGTCGCGCTGTTCCTGAAGGAGGTGAAGCTGCGGGACTCGGCCCGGCTCGGGTCGACGGACATGGGCGAGGGCTTCGCCCAGCCGGGCAGCGGGGACTCGGCGAAGGTCCTGGAGTACTCCGTGGCCACGATCCTGCACGGCGCGGGCCCGGACACCGCCCGGCAGATCACCGCGGCATCCGACACCCGCCTCGACCTGGCGGGCGCCTGGGCGGTGATGCAGGTGGACCTCTTCACCAGGATGGTCGGCCACGCGGGCCTCGGGCTGATCGCGGCCCGGCACCGCATCCCGCCGGAGGTGCTGGTGCCCGTCTTCGACCGGATGATCGAGGAGGGCTATCTGACGGGCGACGGCCGGATCTTCTCGCACACGGCGGCGGGCCGGCGCGAGGCCGCGGTGATCTCCGACGCCTGGGGCCGCTGGCTCAACGAGCGCCTGGCCGAGGACGGCGCCCGCCCCGACGACCGTCAGCTCCGGGCCACCGTGGACATGATCGCCAAACGGCTGCTGGCGGAGGACCTGGCCCAGGAGCTGTCCCCGGCGACCGGCCCCGGGGGGGCGAGGCGGGTGGGGGCCCCGGTCTGAGGTCCGGGCCCGCGCCCGGTCGCGGCCCCGGTCGCGGCCGTACGGGCGGGCTCGGTCGACGAAGACCGGGCCACGGCCGTACGGGCGGGCTCAGTCGACGAAGACCGCCGTCGTGTAGACCCAGGCGCCCTCGTGCCGGACGAAGCGGCTCTTCTCGTGGAGGGAGTCGGGGCGACCGTCGTCGGTGTAGTGGGCGCGGAAGGTGACCGTTCCGGTGGAGTGGAAGGCGCTGCCCTCGGTGGTGTCCAGGATGTCCAGCCCCGTCCAGCGCATCGCGGGGTCGAATTCGACCCCGGGCGGCCGGGTCCCGGGGTGCCAGGTGCGCAGCAGGTACGCCGCGTCCCGGACGACGAAGGCCGCGTACCGGGAGCGCATCAGGGCCTCGCAGGTCGGCGCGGCGGCGCCGGCGTAGTGGAAGCGGCCGCAGCACTCCCCGTAGGCGGCGGGCAGGCCGCAGGGGCACGGGGAGGCGGGGGTGATCCGCGCGGCGGCGGGCCCCCGCGGCCGGGAGGTACGTCGTGACATGGGTCCATTGTGACGCGTGGCAGCGGGCTCAGGGTTTGCGGGCCACGCCGGCGTAACCGGGGATCGGCTCGTCGCCGGGGACGTCGATGACCTCTCCGAGCTCCGGATGCCAGTCGGCGGAGAGCGAGACGCCCGGCTCGACGAGTTCGAGACCGTGGAAGAACGCCGTGAGTTCGGCGCGGCTGCGGGGACGCAGTGTCATCCCGCGCGCCTTGTACATGGCCCGTGCCTGCGCGGCGCCCTCCGGGTTGAAGTCGCCGGTGGTGTGCGAGAGCACGAGATAGCTGCCGGAGGGAAGCTGCCCGACCAGCTTGTCGACCAGTTCGCCCGCGCCGTCCTCGTCGTCGATGAAGTGCAGCAGCGCCAGCATCGACAGGGCGATCGGCTCGTCGAAGTCCAGGACTTTGCCGGCCTCCGCCAGGATGGTCTCCGGCCTGCGGGCGTCGGCCTGGATGTACTCGGTGGCGCCCTCGGGCGTGGAGCGGAGCAGCGCCGCCGCGTGGGCGAGCACGATGGGGTCGTTGTCGCAGTAGACGACGCGCGCGTCGGGGGCGGTCCGCTGGGCGATCTGGTGGAGGTTCGGCTCGGTGGGTATGCCCGTGCCGATGTCCAGGAACTGGCGCACCCCGCTCTCGGCGAGCCGGCGGGTGGCCCGGTGCATGAACGCCCGGTTGACCCGCGCCATGTCACGGCCCCGTGCGTCCAGGGCGAGCAGCTGTCGCGCCATCTGTTCGTCGACCGGGTAGTTGTCCTTGCCGCCGAGGAACCAGTCGTACATCCGGGCCGGATGCGGCTTGCTGGTGTCGATCTCGATGGAGTGGGGTTCTTGCCCGGTCATGGCGCGCTCCGTGGTCGGGTCTCCGTACAGAGAGGAGGGGGGTCTCAGGTGAGAAGGAAGTCGGCCTGGCCTGCCTTGGCTCCCTGGATGAACGCGGCGATCTCGCCGTTGGAGTAGATGAGCGCGGGGCCGTCCGGGTCGGCGGACTGGCGTACGGCGACCCGCCCGTCGGCGAGCTTCATGGCCTCGACGCAGTTGCCGCCGTTCCCGCCGCTCCACGGCTTGTACCAGCCTTCGGAGCCGAGGTCACCGGCGGGCATGCCGTTGTATATGTGGTTCATCACAGCTCCTTGCGGAAGTCCCGGAGGATTTCCTTCGTGCGTTGTGCAGTCGCGGCCTGAGCCGCCATGCGGTCCATGACTTCGAGATAGGAGGCCACCTCGGGTCGGGCGTCGAAGTAGACGGCTCCGGTCAGGTACTCGCTGTAGACCATGTCGGGGAGTTCGGGGATAGCGAACCGGAAGAGAACGAACGGCCCATAGGTTCCCGGGTGGTGGCCGGTGGCGAACTCCGCGATCTGCAGCGTGACGTGGGGGAGCTCCGTGGCTTCGAGCAGCTTGTCGATCTGCCCGCGCATCGCCTGCGCGCTGCCGACGGGTCGCCGCAGGACGGTCTCGTCCATGATCACCCACAGTCGGGGGGCGTCCTCCTTGGCCAGCAGGGACTGGCGCTCCATCCGCAGCGCCACATGGCGCTCGATGTCCTCGGGCCGGGTCTGGCCGACCGCTCCGGTCCGCATCACGGAACGTGCGTAGTCCTCGGTCTGGAGGAGTCCGGGCACGAAGTGCGGCTCGTACATGCGCAGCAGGCTCGCCGCGCCCTCCAGGCTGACGTACATGCTGAACCAGTCGGGCAGGACATCGTGGAAACGCTGCCACCAGCCCGGCTTGTTCGCCTCCTCGGCCAGGTCGACGAAGGCGTCGGCCTCCTCGTCGGCGATGCCGTACGCCTTCAGCAGCAGCTGGACGTAGGGGATCTTCAGCCCGACTTCGGCCGTCTCCATTCTGCGTATCGTCGCCGGGGCGACCCTGAGCACCTTCGCCGCCTGGTCACGGGTCAGGCCGACACGCTCGCGCAGATCTTGCAGGCGCTTGCCGAGAACGACCTGGCCCACGGTCGGGGCGGACCGCGGTTCGCTCACTTCAGACCTCCCCATGCGCTGTTTTGCGAGCAGTGTGCCATGCGTGCGCCCCCAACGACACAGTCACTCTGGAAATTTCAGAGTGCCTCTTGCCAAGTGTCATCGTCAGGGGGAGAGTTGACCCCCGAACCAGTTCGCTCAGTCACGTCCACCCCCGAACACCCGGGGAACGAAGCGTGACGCAGCCCCCACTGTGAGGAATCGGTCGTGGCACCTGGCAGTGCGCTCATCCCCCGGCTCATGGACTTCAGTCCCGGGACGGAGGCGCTCCGTTACTGCTTCGCGCTGCCGGCGCACCCCGAGTCGGTGGCCGGTGCGCGCGAGCTGACGCGAGCCCGGACGGACGCCTGGAAGCTGGGCCCTGACACCGGTGACGCGGCTGTCCTCATCGTCTCCGAGCTGGTGACCAACGCCGTCGTGCACACCGCGAGCACCCGGGTGGTGTGCGAGCTGAGCCGGCTCGGCAGACGCCTGCGGATAGCCGTGCAGGACCAGGGGCACCAGCCCGACGGTCCGCGGCTGCGCCGCTCGTCCGACGACGAGCACGGCCGCGGTCTGCTCCTGGTCGACGCGATGAGCAGCGCCTGGGGTTCGCACGACGCCCAGAACGCCTCCGGACGCATCGTCTGGGCGGAGCTGGCGGCCGACGCGGGGCAGCCGTCCGGCACGGAGCGGCCATGCTGAAGAACGCGCTGGCCAGGCTGCGCTCGGCACACCGGGCCCGGACGCCCGAGCAGGCCCGTGGCGGCGGCCGGGTGCGGCTGGTTCTGCCGGCCTCGATGTCGACCACCCTGGGATGTGACGCGGTCGGGGTGCCCGCCCGGCACGGCTTCCGCCTCATGTCCCATCTGCCGCGCACCGGATGCGTCTTCGCCGACGCGGACCGCTGGTGGTGGATCGTCCCGGCCGGCTCCGACCTGGATCTCGACTGGCCCGAGCAGGTGACGTACGCGCGTGACGCCGACGTGCCCGGCGGGCGGCCCCGGCTGATCCACTCTCCGGACGGCCTCACCCCGTACACCCCGCCCATTCCGCTCTTCCTGATGGTCTGCCAGGTGACCGGGGTGACGCCGAGCTGGGCCACGGCCGGCAGGCCGAGCGTCGTGTCAGCGCCGTAGCTTCCTGGCGACCGGGCGGCGGGGCCCGCGTCGGAACGAGCCGGGCCCGGTCAGGTCGGGCCCGTACCGTTCCGACGAGGGCCCCGCGGGGTGGTCAGGGCCCTCCGAGGTACGCGAGACCGGGGTGCACCTCGGCGTACCGGTCGAGCAGCCGCCGGGCCACTGCCACGGAGTCGACCAGCGGGTGCAGCGCGAACGCCTGGACTGCCGCCGTGCGGGACCCGCTCTCCGCGGCCTCCAGCACCGCCCGTTCCACTGCCTTCACGGCGGTGACGAGGCCGACCGCGTGGTCCGGGAGGGGGGAGACGGCCACCGGGTGGGCCCCGTTGGCGTCGACGAGGCAGGGCACCTCGACGACGGCGTCCGCGTCCAGGACCGAAAGGGCCCCGCGGTTGCGGACGTTGAGGATCAACGAGGTGCGTTCGTTGCGGGCGACGGCCCGCATCAGGGCGAGCGCGACCTGTTCGTAGCCGCCGGACTCCAGATCGCTCTCCTCCCTCTCCCCCGCCCCGGCGACCTCGCGGTTCTCCGCCATGTACGTCGCCTCGCGTTCGGCGCGGGTGCGGTCCCAGGTGGCCAGGGCAGGGGTGCCGGGCTCCCGCATGCGGGCGTAGAAGCCCTCCTGCTGGTCCCGGAGGAAGGCGCCCCGGGTCTGTTCGGCCTCCTGGTACGCGCGTACGGCTTCCCGGTTGAAGTAGTAGTAGTGCAGGTATTCGTTGGGGATCGCACCCAGCGACCGCAGCAGCTCCGCGCCGAAGAGGCGGCCCTCCTCGAAGGACGCCAACAGCTTCGGGTCGGCGAGCAGCCGGGGCAGTTCGTCCCGCCCGTCCACGTACAGCCCCCGCACCCACCCGAGGTGGTTGAGCCCGGCGTAGTCGATCCAGGCCCGGTCCGGGTCGGCGCCCAGGACGCGGGCGATGCGCCGCCCGAGACCGACCGGCGAGTCACAGATCCCGATGACCCGGTCGCCCAGGTGCCGGGACATGGCCTCGGTGACGAGGCCCGCCGGGTTGGTGAAGTTGATGACCCAGGCGTGCGGGGCGAGCCGGGCGACACGGCGGGCGAGGTCGAGGGCGACGGGGACGGTGCGCAGCCCGTACGCGATGCCTCCGGCGCCGACGGTCTCCTGGCCGAGGACGCCTTCGTCGAGGGCCACCCGTTCGTCGGCGGCGCGTCCGGCCAGCCCGCCGACCCGGATGGCGGAGAAGACGAAGTCGGCGCCGCGCAGTGCCTCGTCGAGCTCCGTGGTGGCGACGACCGCGGGGGCGTCCGCGATGCCCCGCCCCTGTTCCTCCAGGACGCGGGCGACGGCGGTGAGCCGGTCGGCGTCGGTGTCGTACAGCGTGACCCGGGAGACGCGGCCCTCGGCGTGATCGCCGAGGAGGGCCCCGTACACGAGAGGCACCCGGAATCCGCCACCGCCAAGAATTGTCAGCTTCACGCTGCTCGATGGTACGGGCAGCTCCGGGCTCCCCGGCGCTGCCCGCGCCCATGGCCCCCGAACGCGACGCGGCGGCCCCGGGCCCGTGGGCGTGATCCGGGGCCGCCGCGGCCTGAGCGGGGTCGACGGCGTGTCAGTAGCCGCTCCACCAGCGGACGACGGCCTGCCAGAGCCGGGCGGGGGCGGCCGGCCGGCGCTGCTGCGGGATCGTCGCCACCGGAGCGGGGTCGGGGGAAGGGGCCGGTTCGGGGGAAAGGGCCGGTTCGGGGGAAAGGGCCGGTTCGGGCACGAGAGGTGCGGCCGGGGCGTGGGCGGGTGTGACGCCCGGGGCGGGAGCGGGTGTGACGCCCGGGGCGTGGGCGGGCTGCGCCACGGCCGCCTCGTGCCGGGGCTCGGGGACCTGCCTGGCCGGGGAGGAGATCTCCCAGGCGTCGGCCGGGCGGGCGGCGCGGGCCATCACCGAGAGCGGGTCGGCGTCCAGCTTCTGCTGGGGGCTGGGGGCGAACTTCACCGGCAGCTCGACCAGGTGACGGGACATGATGTTGCCGACCCAGCGCAGCTCGCTCTCCCCGACACCGAGCTCCAGGTCGGGCAGGCGCATCAGGAGGGCGTCGATCCCGACGTCGGCGATGGCGCGGCCGATGTCCTGCCCCGGGCACTCGTGGGGACCGCCGCTGAAAGCGAGGTGGGCGCGGTTGCCGCTCATGTCGGCGGCCAGGTCCGGGCGGACGGTGGGGTCGGTGTTGGCCGGGGCGATGCCGACGAGCAGGGCGTCGCCCGCCTTGATCTGCTGGCCGCCCAGCTCCGTGTCACCGACCGCCCAGCGGCCGAACACGGCGGTGAACGGCGGCTCGTCCCACAGGGTCTGCTCGACCGCCTCGGGGACGGTCATGTGCCCGCCGCTGAGTCGGGCACGGAAACGCGGGTCGATCAGGACCATGCGCAGCACGTTGGCGATGAGGTTGGCGGTGGACTCGTAGGCGGCGATCATGATCAGGCGCAGATGCTCGATGACCTCGGTGTCGGCCATCGACGCGGGGTGGTCGACGAGCCAGGAGGTCAGGTCCGGCGCGGATTCGGCACGGCGGCGCTCGACCAGGCGCGTCAGCACGGACACGATGTGGGCGTTGCTGGCCACGGCGGTCTCGGTGCCGCGCGTCATGTCCCGGGCCGCCTGGACGAGACGCTCGTCGTACTCCTCCGGCATGCCGAAGATCGCGCACACCACCATCATCGGCAGATGCTCCGCGAACTGGCTGACCAGGTCGGCGGTGCCCTTCTCGCAGAAGTCGTTGACGAGGCGGTTACTGAAGCGGTTGATGTGGCGGCGCACCCCGCGGGTGTCGATGCGCTCCATGCTGTCGGTGACCGCGCCGCGCTGCCGTTCGTGCTTGGCGCCGTCGGCGAACACGCAGACGGGCTGCCAGGTGAAGATCGGGGCGAGCGGGTGGTCCGGGGCGACGCTGCCGTCCTGGAGGGCCCGCCAGCGCCGCGAGTCCCGGGAGAACTGGGAGGGCGTACGGGTGACGTGGAGATTCTCGCTGTGGCCGAGCACGAGCCAGGCGGGAACGTCGCCGTGGAGCAGGATCGGGGCAACCGTGCCGTGTTCGGCGCGGAGCTTGTCGTAGAGGCCCGCCGGGTCGTTCTCCGCCTCGGGGCCGTGGAGCCGGCGCAGTCCGCCGGGGCCGATGTCGAGGTTGTGGGCCGGGCACTGGGGCGGGGGCACGGCGCCGGGTTCGTGGTGGAAGGGGGTTGTCACAGGGGCTCCAGGGATCAGGATTCCAGGGCTGGTGCGCGAGTGGGCGGGACGGGTCGACGGTTCGCGGCCGGGGCCGGGGCCGGACCGGGGGCAGGCGCGCCGCGGGATGGCGCGCGCCCCCGGTCGTAAATCCGGTCGTGGATCCGGTCGTGGATCCGGTCGTGGATCCGGTCGTGGATCCGGTCGTGGATCTGCTGGACCGGGGTTGTCCCGAGGGAGGTTCGGTGTCAGGCGAGGGGGACGGCCAGGCTGTGCAGATAGCGCATCAGGGTCATCAACACATCGCGGCTCGATGCCCGCAGCCGGGCGTCGCAGTCGATCATCGGGACCTCGTCCGGCAGGTCGAGGGCTCTGCGCAGGGCCTCGACCGGGTGGTGCGGCGCGTCGGGGAAGGTGTTCACGGCCACCACGAAGGGCACTCCGCGCTCCTCCAGCCGGCCGATGACGTCGAAGCTGACTTCGAGCCGTCTCGTGTCGATGAGGACGACCGCGCCGAGGGCGCCCTCGAAGAGGCCGTTCCAGAGGAACCAGAAGCGTTCCTGGCCGGGGGTGCCGAAGAGATAGAGGATCAGTTCCTCGCTGAGACTGATCCGTCCGAAGTCCATGGCGACCGTGGTGGCGGTCTTCGTCTCCACCCCGGCGTTGTCGTCCACACCGACGCCGGCCTGGGTCATGGTCTCTTCGGTCGTCAGCGGCCGGATCTCGCTCACCGAGCCGACCATGGTCGTCTTGCCGACGCCGAACCCGCCGACGATCACGACCTTCACCGCGGCGGTGGCCGTGGTGGGAAGGACGTCCTCGCTGCGGGGTCCGGTGATCGTGTCAGAGCTTCTGAAGTCCATGCATCACCGCTTCGAGAAGGGACCTGTCGGGGAGCGTGGCACGGACGATCGGCGCACGCGACTGGATGAGATCGGTCGCGAGGAGATCGCTCAGGAGCGAGGTGACCACGCTGAACGGCAGGCTGAGGTAGGCCGAGATCTCGGCGACGGACAACGGCGCCTGGCAGAGCCGCAGGATGGCCGCCTGCTCGGGCTGGAAGGTCGGCGAGGGTTCCGCCTTCGCGACGACCATCGTGACCAGGTCGAGCGCGGACCGTTCACTGTCGTCGAGATCGCCGGTGATCACGTACAGCCGTTCCGGATCGTGCAGGTCCGGATCGGCCTTCCGGCGTTCTCGTCGAGGACCACTCATCCGGACTGCCCGCCGTGGCGGGGCGGGCTGGTCAGGTGGGCTCCGATCCGCACGACCATGTCCCGCATCCGGGCCCCGACGAGTCCGGCGTCGACGGTCTCGCCGGCCAGGACCGCGAGATAGGCGCCGGTCCCGGCCGCCATCAGGTAGAAGAACCCGCCCGTCACCTCGATGACCACGAGCTTCATGAGGCCGTCGCTGTACGGGATCTCGGTGGCCACGGCGGCGGCCAGGCTCTGCAGCCCGGCGCAGGCCGCCGCGAGCCGGTCGGCGACGTCGGGGTCGCCGCCGTGCATCGCGATGCGCAGGCCGTCCGACGAGAGCACCACGATCTGGTGAATGCTCGGAACGTCGTCGGCCAGTTCCTTGAGCATCCAGTCCATGTTTCCCCGCTGCTGGATCACTTCAGGTCTCCCTTGTCCCACGCGTCATCGGTGTCTTCGCCGTGCTTTCGTTCCTGCGGTACGCCGTTGACGGCCTTGGTGAAGGCCTCCAGCCAGAGGCCGGGGGGCTTCTCCTCGCCGCGTCCGCCGTCCGCGCCCTCGTCCGCGCCGGGGTGGAACCCGTTGGCGGGGGCGGGGGGTGGTGGGGGCTGCTGCGGGAGGTTGTGCGAGCCGAGCGGGGCGCGGCCCCGGCTGCGGCGCTGCGGCAGCCCGTTCTCGGTCCACTCGGTGACCACGGGAAGGTCGTCCTCCATGGCTGCCGCGGGAGGGGCCTGGTGCGACGTGACCGCGGGGGCTCCGGTGGAGACCGGTGCGGCCACGGACGGCACGGGGCCGGTGGCGGCGGGCTTGGACTTGCGCTTGCCGGGCGGCGGCACCACGTGCTGGAGCTGCGACATGTCCAGGGAGCTGGTGGGCCGCGAGGTGGCGCCGATGCCGTGGGCGATGCCCGGGGCGGGCCCGGTGGTGATCATGTCGCGCGGCACGATGAGGACGGCGCGGACGCCGCCGTACGCCGACTGACGCAGCGACACCTGGAGCTGGTACATCCGGGAGAGCCGGCCGACGACGGCCATGCCGAGGCGCGGGGACTCCCCGAGGTCGTTCATGTTGATGCCGGCCTGCGCCTGGGCGAGCATGTTCTCGGCGCGGGCGCGGGCCTCCTCGCTGAGGCTGACGCCGCCGTCCTCGATCTCGATGGCGATGCCGGTCTGCACCTCGACCGCGGTGACGTGCACCCGGGTCTGGGGCGGCGAGTAGCGGGTCGCGTTGTCGAGGAGTTCGGCGCAGGCGTGGATGAGCGGTTCGACCGAGGTGCCGACGATGGCGACCTTGGCGATCGAGTGCAGATCGACGCGCTGGTACTCCAGGATGCGGGACATCGCCCCGCGCAACACGCTGAACAGCGGTACGGGCTTGGGCCACTGGCGGCTCGGGCGGGCGCCGCCGAGCACGGCGATGGAGTCGGCGAGGCGGCCGATCAGCGCGGTGCCGTGGTCGATGCGCAGCAGGTCGTCGAAGACCTCGGGGTTGCGCCCGTAGTGGTTCTCCATCTCCCGCAGTTCGCTGGCCTGGCGGTTCACGATCGCCTGGACGCGGCGGGCGACGCTGACGAAGGCGCGCTGAGCGGAGTCACGCCGCGCCTCCTCGTTGTCGATGACTTCGAGGACCTGGTAGACCTGCTCGCGCAGCGCCTTGGGCAGATGCCGGTTGGCGGCGTCCGCGTCGACGACGTCGCGCATCACCTCTTCGGGCGAGTTGCCCACGCGCAGCCGGCGGATGGCGGCGGGCATGACTTCCTTGGTGAGCCGTACCGTCTCGGCGTCGTGCGAGAGGATGCGGTGTTCCAGGTAGGCGATGCGCTGTTCGTACTCCGCGCGCTGGACGCGCATGGCGCGTCGGCGGCGGTGCAGCGCCACGGTGAGTACGGCGACCACGAGCGTGGCGATCGCGCCGCACACGGCGACTGGTATCCGCGCGGCCTGTGCGACCACGGCCGAGCCGGCGGCGGTGGCGCCGAGGAGCAGGGCCACGGGCAGCAGGACTACGCGGACGACGGGAACTTCTCTGTCGGTCGGCGGTGATTCAACACGGACCATCTAAAACCCTCTGGCGGTTGATTCCGGGATGTATGCGCACGTGAGCGGAGACTCAGGAACAAGTGCTCGAATTCATCTCAACTCGACTTCACTGCGCGTGAGCTTAGCCAGATCAGAACAGTGCTTCGGCATATTCACCCAACCCCCTGCGGAAGCTCTCCGAGAGGAATACACTCGCCAGTTTTTGCACGCTGCGCTGCGGGGCGTGCGCGGTGAGTGATTGTGGCTGAAATCGCTCCCCCGAGGGAGGCTCCCCGGGCCCGAGAATCCGAGCATTCACTACCAGTTAAGGGTGATTTCCAGGGTAAATCGCCCTCACGTAGGCGACTTTCGTAGGGCGGAACAGGACAACGGCACAGGTGATCGAACCGGATCGAAAGGTGCAGATTCCTGACCGGCGATTGAGTGACGCGCGAAATCGCCGCGCTGACGCGGCTGCGAAGCCCCTGGGCCGGGCCGCCGGGTCAGCGCCGGGCTCCGCCGAGCCGCCCCTCCAACTGGACGAGCAACTCGCCCAGCCTGGAGCCGAGTTCGTCGCGCGCGCCGCCGTCCAGACCGGCGAGCACCGCGCGTTCGTAGGCGAGCTGCTCGGGCAGGATCCGGTCGACCAGGGCCCGTCCGTCGTCGGTGAGCCGGACATGGGCGACCCTCCGGTCGCGGGCGTCGCCACGGCGCTCGACCAGGGCGCGGTCCTGGAGGGCGCGCAGCCGCTTGGTGACGGCCGCTCCGGAGGAGAAGGTCTCGCGGGCCAGCTCACCGGGGGTGAGCTCCCGGTCCGTCCTGCGTACGGCGCCGAGGAGGTCGAATTCGGCGCGGGTCAGTCCGGCGGAACGCAAGGGCGCGTCCTCCGCCTGCTGGAGCAGGGCGGCGCAGCGGTTGATCCGGCCGATGATCTCCATCGGTCCGGTGTCGAGCCCGGGGTTGACGGCCTGCCACTGCCGGACCACCGAGGCAACGATGTCGTCGGTCACTCCGCTCCGATCGAAGGGGCGTGGGCCGCGGGAGACGTGTCGCCCCCGGGCCCCCGCCGTATGTCTGTCGCGGCGAGCGTACGGTGTCCGGCCCGCTCGGCCGCGAGGAGGCGCTGCTCGGGCAGGGCGCGCTGCCACCACTCGCCCGCGGCGGTGTCGCCGGCCTCGCGCAGTTCGACGAGGCTCGCGGTGAGCGTCCGGCGCGCCCGGTCCCGTGTCGCGGGCGCCGCCCCGGGGTCGGCTCCGGTCCGTTCGGCGTCGGCGCGGGCCCGGTCCAGGCCGTCGAGCGCCCGCTCGACGCGCCCCGCCGCCCGCCGGTTGGTGACCAACGTCGCGGCCAGAAAGCCGACGACCGCTCCGAGGACGGTGTCCAGGACCCGGTCGCCGATGAGCTCCCCGGCGGGATGGGCGCCGCCGAACTCCAGGACCAGCAGGGCCATCGGGGTCACCGCGACGGAGCCGAGCCAGTAGTTGCGGGTGATGAGGGCCTCGGCGGCGAAGCTGAAGAAGAGGCAGCAGCAGACGAGGGCGAGCGGGCTGATCCGGGACACGGGCAGGGCCGCGGCGAAGACGAGCACGCCCAGGAGGTTGCCGAGAGTGCGCTGGAGGGCCCGGTTCCACGACAGGGTGATGTTGGCCTGGTAGAGGGAGGCGGCCGTGACGATCGCCCAGTAGGGGCGTCCGACGCCGAGCGCGACGCAGAGGTATCCGGCGAGCGCGCAGCCCGCCAGGGTGCGGACGGCGACCGGCAGCAGCGGCGACCCCGGGCCGAGACGGCCGAGCAGGGCGCGACGGGCCGCGCGGCGCCCCTCGGGGGCCCGCCGGGCGGCACGCTCGGCGTCGATCCCGTTCAACTCGTCGGCGGTGCCGGGGGCCGCCGGCGGCGTGGGCACGGGGCCGCGGGCCCGGGTCAGGGCGGCCCAGGCGCGCAGCCGGTCCGGATCCACGGTTCCGCCCCCGGAGCACGGGGCCGCGAAGGCCGCCTCGGCGTGCACCACCAGGCGTTCCAGCGACCGGCGTACGGGGGTGGGGCTGCCGGAGGCGAGCAGACACTGCCAGGCGGCGTGCACGGCGGCGGCGGCCGCGTTGCGGGCACGGGGGCCGGGGTCGGCGGCACACGCGGCCGCGGCCTCCAGGGCGCGCGCGACGGCCCGGCGTTCGGGGCCCTCGCGACGGACCAGGGCGGGGGCGACGGCGACCAGCCAGGCGAACGCGCCCGCGCCGAGGGTCAGGGCGAGGTGGCCGGGGATCTGCTCCGGGCGCTGCGGGGCGAAGAGGGCGGCGGAGCTGACGAAGGTGAAGATCACATGGCCGGGCGGTCCGATCCGGGTGGCGTCGCACAGCACCTTCTGGGCGGCGGCGAGCAACGCCCCGACCGCGATGAGCACGGCGGTCGATCCGGTGAGCGACGCGGTGACCAGGGAGACGGCGAGCGAGGCCGTCATGCCGAGCACCACGCCCGCGACGGCCCCGGCCCGCCGGGCGTACGGCAGACCGTGCCCGTAGAGCGCGCAGAGCGAACCGGCCATCGTGTACATCACGAGGTCCAGCCGACCGATGGCCAGGAGCGTCAACTGGGGCGCGGCGGAGGCGACGACCACGCTGAGGGCGGGCTTGAACCAGGTGTCCGACGGCCGCGAGAGCCGGAGGGCCGAGGCCAGCGGGAGGGCCCGGACGGAGGGCCGCCCCGAACGGGTAGGTGTATCGGTCACTCATATACGCTAGCAGGTATTACACCCGTAAATCACCTGACGATCACCCGTAGATCCATGGGGCTCTGTTCGAGCGACGGCGACTCGGGCACACTGTCCCGCGGACAGCGCGACCCATATTCTTTGAATCTTCATGCACCTACTACGATGACGGGCGATGACCAGGGTGAGTACGCGGGCGGACCGGCAGCGGTACCGCTCCCGCACGCCCCTCGCTCTGGGCTGGGTGTTCTTCCTCCTGGCCATGCTCTTCTGCTGCTCGGTCACCACCTCGGCCGTCGGCGCCCCGGTGGCCGCGGGCCCTGCCGGGGCGAGTGCCGTCCGGGCTTTCACCCCGACGCCCGACGCCGCCTTCGAACCGGTCGTCCTGGCCTCTCCCGCGGACCGCGGCCTCGGGACGTCGTGCCACGGCGGCTCGACGCACACGGCGGCCGTCGTGGTTCCGGCGTCCTCCGCCCCCGTCACCGTTCCCTCGCCCGTGACCTTCGTCCCCGCCACCCCGCTCACCGGCGCGGCGGCCATCCGGGGTCCCGCGCACGACGGTGTGCGTTCCGTCGATCAACTACGTCTTCAGGTCCAGCGGATCTAGAGGCCGGGTCCGCTCTCCCGCCGCGCCCCGGCGCCGGTCACCGGGAGCGGTTCTCCGCCTGCCCCGCACCCCTTCCCTTTCATGCATCGCCCGTATGCATCGGTTGAACGACGAGGACTCCCCATGGCTTCCGCCAAGAACCAGAACAACCCGGCCTCAGCGCGTCGCGCCAAGCTCGAGGAGGCGCGACGCAAGGAGCGCGCCCGCGAGCGGCGGGTCCGCATCGTCACCATCAGCGCGTCGGTGGCCGTGGTCGCCGCGCTGGTCGCCGGGGGCGGCTATCTGATGTCGCAGGCGAACGAGAAGGAGGAGAAGGAGAATCAGGCCAAGACCTCGCCGGTCACCGGCGAGCGCAGCTGGGACGACCTGGGGCGGGAGCACGTGACGACCAAGGTCGACTACCCGATGAACCCGCCCGTCGGCGGCGACCACAACCAGGTCTGGATGAACTGCAACGCCGACGTCTACACCGACGAGATACCGAAGGAGAACGCCGTGCACTCGCTGGAGCACGGCGCGGTCTGGGTCACGTACAACGACAAGGCCTCGGACTCCGACATCGAGGCGCTCACCAAGAAGGTCAAGTCGACTCCGTACTCCCTGATGAGTCCGGTCAAGGACCAGAAGGACCCGCTGATGCTCAGCGCGTGGGGCAAGCAGGTGACGATCAAGAACGCCACGGACGACCGGGTCGCGCAGTTCTTCACCAAGTACGTGCAGGGCCCGCAGACCCCTGAGCCGGGGGCCGCCTGCACCGGCGGACTGGACAAGTGACCGCCCTGACCCCGTCCGGCTCCATGCGTCGGATGGTCCTCGCGGGGGCCGCCGTGCTGCTCCTGGCGCTGGGGCTGGTGGCGCTGATGGTCGTACACCCCTCCGCGGCCTCCCCTTCCGGGGCGTCCTCGGCGGCACGGTCCGCTCCGGCGGAGGACTCCGTGGACGCGGGCTTCGCCCGGGACATGGCCATCCACCACCAGCAGGCGGTCGAGATGTCGTTCATCGTGCGGGACCGCACCGACGACGAGGACGTGCGGCGTCTCGCGTACGACATCATCAACACCCAGGCCAACCAGCGCGGCATGATGCTGGGCTGGCTGGAGCTGTGGGGGCTGCCGAAGAGCGCGGCCGGGCCGCCGATGGAGTGGATGGGGCACACCCTCACCCCGACCGACGACGGTTCGCTGATGCCGGGCATGGCCACCGACGCGGAGCTGGCCGCCCTCACGGCCGCGAAGGGCGAGAAGGCCGAGGTGCTGTTCCTGCGGCTGATGACCGTGCACCACCGCGCCGGTGCGGACATGGCGCAGGCGGCCGCCGGTGCGGCGAAGACGGACGCCATCCGGGACCTGGCGGCGGGCATGGTCAGCGGCCAGCAGTCGGAGATCGGCCTGATGGCGAACATGCTGAAGGACCGGGGCGCCAAGCCCTGAGCCGATCAGAGGGGGGCGGTTCGGGCCGGACGGCCGGAACCGCCCCCTTCCGTGACGTCTCCCCCTCCGCCGGCGCGGTACCGCCCGTCCCCGCACCCCCGCCGGGAGCCCCGCATCACATAGGCTCGGCGACGATATGAAGAGCATCCTCACTCCGCTGGGGCCCAAGGCCGACAAGGACACCGTGCGACGGCACAATCTGAGCCTGGTACTCCGCGCCGTACGGGACGAGGGCGAGCGGGGCGAGGCGACCCGGGCCGGAGTGGCCGCCCGGGTCGGACTGACCCGGGCCGCCGTGTCCTCGCTCGTCGAGCAGCTGATGGACAGCGGGTTCCTCACCGAGTCGGGCAAGACGTTCAGCGGGCAGGCGGGCCGCCCCGGCACCGCGCTCAAGGTGGCCAGGACCGGACCGGCAGGGCTCGGCGTGGAGATCAACATCGATTACGTCTCGGTGTGCGTGGTCGACCTGGCGGGCACCGGCCGCGTCCGGCAGACCGAGCACCTCGACAACCGGGGCGCGCCCGCCGAGGAGGCCCTGGCCCGGGCGGCCCGGATCGCCGCGCGGACCCTGGAGTCGGCGTACGAGCAGGAGTTGCGTCCGGTGGGCGGGGCGCTTGCGCTGCCGGGTCTCGTCTCCGGCGGATCGGTGCGGCAGGCCCCCAACCTCGGCTGGAACAAGGTCCCCGCGCAGGAGCTGTTCGCCGAGGCGCTGGCCGCCCTGCGCCCCGGCCACCCGGTGCTGCCGGTCGCCTCGGAGAACGAGGCCAATCTCGCGGCCCTGGCCGAGCTGTGGTTCGGCGGCCTGGGGGATGTGCGGAGCTTCCTCTATCTGACCGGGGAGATCGGGGTCGGCGGCGCACTCGTCCTGGGCGGCGAACTGCTGCGCGGTGCGCACGGTTTCGCCGGGGAGATCGGGCATGTCGTGGTGGATCCGGCGGGGCCGGAGTGCCGGTGCGGGTCACGGGGGTGCCTGGAGCAGTACGCCGGTCAGGCGGCGCTGCTGCGGGCGGCCGGGATCGAGGGCCTCGGCGGCGCCTCCGGGGTGCTGGAGCTGGAGCGGCGCGCGGGCGCCGGGGACCCGCGGGCGGTGGCCGCGGTCGGTGAGGCGGGCCGGATGCTGGGCCGGGTGCTGTCGGGCGCGGTGAACCTGATCGACCCGGACGCGGTGGTGCTCGGCGGGATCTACCGAGGGCTGATGCCGTGGCTGGCGCCGCCCGCCGACGAGGAGCTGACCGGCCGGGTGGTGTCGGGGCTCTGGACCCGGGGCAGCGGCCGGCTCCGGGCGTCGTCGGTGGCGGGCGACGCGGCGCGGGGCGCGGCGGCGCTCGTGGTGCAGGACGTGCTGGACGACCCGGTGGCGTACGCGGAGCCGTCCGGAGGCTGAGCCGGAGCCGTCCGGCGGCTGAGCGGGGGCCGTCCGGCGGCTGGGCCGGGGCCGGACAGCTCCGGCCCAGCCGGTGGGACGGACCGGGGTGCGGCCCCGTGGGACGGGCACGGTGAGCCGGACCCGGTGGGTCGGGCCGGTGGCTCGGCACGGCGGGTCGGGCCCATCGGGTTCAGCCCCGTGGCTCAACCCGACGGGTCAGCCCGATGGCTCAACCCGACGGGTCAGCGCACGGCGAGCAAGTGGTCCATGGCGAGCTGGTCCAGTGCCTCGAAGGCCATGCCGCGTTCCGCGGCGGCGTCCACGTCGAAGTCCTCGTACGCGCTGCGGTCGGCGAGCAGGCCCTCCAGCCCCTCACCGGCGGTGGGGCGCGCCAGTTCGTCCAGGCGGGACGCGCGCAGGGCCGCCCGCACCTCGGGGTCGGCGCGGAAGGCGGCGGCCCGCTCCTTGAGGATGAGGTAGTTGCGCATGCAGCCCGCGGCGGAGGCCCAGACACCGTCGTAGTCCTCGGTGCGCGGGGGCTTGAAGTCGAAGTGGCGGGGGCCTTCGTAGCCGCTCTCCAGCAGGTCGACGAGCCAGAACGCCTGGCGCAGATCGCCCGCGCCGAAGCGCAGGTCCTGGTCGTACTTGATGCCGGACTGGCCGTTGAGGTCGATGTGGAAGAGCTTGTCCGCCCACATGGCCTGGGCGATGCCGTGGGGGAAGTTGAGCCCGGCCATCTGCTCGTGCCCGGTCTCCGGGTTGACGCCGACCAGCTCGGGGCGCTCCAGGCGCTCGATGAAGGCCAGGGCGTGGCCGATGGTGGGCAGCAGGATGTCGCCGCGCGGCTCGTTCGGCTTGGGCTCGATGGCGAAGCGGAGGTCGTAGCCCTGCTCGACGACGTACTCGCCCAGCAGGTCGAAGGCCTCCTTCATCCGGTGGAGGGCGAGGCGGACGTCCTTCGCCCCGCCGGACTCGGCCCCCTCGCGGCCGCCCCACGCCACGAAGGTGCTCGCGCCCAGCTCGACGGCGAGGTCGATGTTGCGCAGGGTCTTGCGGAGCGCGTAGCGGCGTACGCCACGGTCGTTGGCGGTGAATCCGCCGTCCTTGAAGACGGGGTGGGTGAAGAGGTTCGTCGTCACCATGGGCACGACGAGCCCACTGTCGTCGACCGCCGTACGGAAGCGCTTGACGATCCTTTCGCGCTCGGTCTCGGGCGCCCCGAAGGGGATCAGGTCGTCGTCGTGGAAGGTCACCCCCCAAGCGCCCAGCTCCGCGAGCCGCCGCACCGACTCCACGGGGTCGATGGCCGCGCGGGTCGCGTCGCCGAAGGGGTCCCGGCCCTGCCAGCCCACGGTCCACAGACCGAAGCTGAACTTGTCCTCGGGGGTGGGGGTGAAGCGTTCCGTCATCGTCGTCCGACCGCCTTCGCCTGCCGTCGGGACGCCCGGCCGCCAGCCCGGCACCCCTATTTGTTCAGTGTCATGACTAATCAAGCACACCACACCTCGACCAGGGAACCCCCCTGCCGGGCGAAGCCGACCCGCGCCCCCTGTGCAGGGCGGCGCTCATCCCGTAATTTGTTCGTGCCCCAGCCAAATGATCAGGCCGTCCCGTGCGAAAGAGGCTCCCCATGCCGTCACCCGCCGTCGTCATCGGCGTGGACAGCTCGACCCAGTCCACCAAGGCCGCCTTCGTCGACGCGGCGAACGGCGAGCAGCTCGCCGTGGGGCGCGCCCCGCACGTGGTCACCGGCGAGGCCGGGGCCCGGGAGAGCGATCCGGAGATCTGGTGGCGGGCCCTGTGCGAGGCGGTGGCCGCCGGGCTGAAGGAGTCCGGCCTCCCCGCCCGCGCGGTCACCGGCATCGCGGTCGCCGGACAGCAGCACGGGCTCGTCGTCCTGGACGGGGCGGGCCGGCCGCTGCGCCCCGCGCTGCTGTGGAACGACACCCGCTCCGCGCCGCAGGCCGCCGCGCTCACGGACGCGCTCGGCGGGCCGGGGGCCTGGACGGAGCGGACCGGGTCCGTGCCGGTCGCCTCGATCACCGCGTCCAAGTGGCAGTGGCTGCGCGAGACGGACCCCGCGAGCGCCGCGAACGCAGCGGCGGTCCGGCTCCCCCACGACTTCCTGACCGAACGCCTCGCGGGCATCGCAGCCACCGACCCCGGGGACGCATCGGGCAGCGGCTGGTACTCCACCGCGACCGGCGCCTACGACCCCGACCTGCTGGAGTTGCTCGGTCTGGACGCGGCGCTGCTCCCGGAGGTCGCGCCCACCGGGGCGGCCCGGATCGGTTCGCTCACCGAGTCGGCGGCGCGAGCGCTCGGGCTGCCCGCGGGCATCGCGGTGGCGGCCGGCACCGGCGACAACATGAGCGCCGCCGTGGGCCTCGGGCTCGGCGGCGAAGGGCTGCTGGACCACCCGGCCCTCAGCCTGGGCACCTCCGGCACGGTGTTCGCCGCCTCCCGCACCCGACCCGCGTCCACCGCGCTGAACGGGTTCGCCGCCGCCGACGGCACGTACCTCCCGCTGGCCTGCACCCTCAACTGCACGCTCGCCGTGGACAAGGTGGCCGCGCTGCTCGGCCTGGACCGTGAGGACGCGGCGCCCGGCGGCGAGGCCGTCCTGCTCCCCTATCTCGACGGCGAACGGACCCCCGACCTGCCGACCGCCTCCGGGCTGCTGACCGGCCTGCGCCACGACACGACCCGGCAGCAACTGCTGGGCGCCGCCTACGAGGGCGCGGCCGTCACCGTGCTGCGGGCCATGGACGAACTGCTGTCGGCCTGCGGTCTCGACCCGCACGCACCCGAGGTCGCCGCGCGCCCGCTGCGCCTGATCGGCGGCGGGGCGCAGGGGCGGATCTGGGTGGAGTCGGTCCGCCGGCTCTCCGGCCGGCCGCTCGTCATCCCGGGCAGCGGCGAGCTGGTCGCCCTCGGTGCGGCGGCGCTCGCCGCCTCGGCGGCGGGCGGTGGCGATCCGGTGGCGCTGGCGACGGCCTGGCAGGAGTCCGGGACGGACCGCCGGCTGCCGCCGGTGGAACGGGACGTGGCGACCTGGGAGCGGGTCACCTCGGTCCTGGAGCGCGCCTCCGGGCCCCTGCTCACCGGTTCCTGACACCCCCTGGGGCCAGGGCGACCATGGACTCGATGAGGCCGACGGCGCGCGGGGTGCCGCCCTGGCGCCGGGCGGCGGCGCGCAACCGCGCGGACCGGCGGGCGGTTTCCGGGTCGTTCACCAGGGCGTTCAGGGCCGCCCGCAGCGTCTCGGCCGTGGCGTCCGGGGTGTCGATGCGGCGGGCGACCCCCAGCTCCACCAGCCGGTCCGCGTTCATGAACTGTTCGGCGCCCTGCGGTACGGCGATCATCGGGACGCCCGCGAGGAGTCCGTCGCCGCAGCCGCCCATGCCGGCGTGGGTGACGAAGGCGTCCGCCTGTTCCAGGATCGCCCGCTGCGGGACCCACGGGTGCACTTCGACGCCTGGCGGGATGTCGCCGAGCTCGCGCGGGTCGGTGTGCCTGCCGATCTGGAGCACGACGTGCCAGCCGGGCAGGTTCCCGTACGCCGCGAGGCACTGACGGTAGAACTCCGGCCGGTGCGTGTACGCCGAGCCGAGGGAGATCAGCAGGACGTTCTCCGCGCCCTCGGGCCGGGTCCACCGGCCGGTGTCGGCCTGCGCGTCGAAGCAGGGCCCGACGAAGGTCACTGTCTTGGTGTCGACTCTGTCGGCGCTGGGCTGCATGGCCTCGGGGATCAGCGCGAGGGCCCGCGCGGGCGGACCGGAGAAGGCGTCCACGTCGAGGGTGGACGCCCCGCAGCCGGCGAGCCAGCGGCCGAACCTCTCCCGGTGCGCGGGAGCGCCGGGCAGCCCCCGCAGGTGCGCCGCGACCTCTTCCTCGTACCCCTCCCAGGCCACGAACGACGGGGACAGCTGCATGAGGGGCCGCCCCTGTGATTCGGCGAGGGCGCGGGCGGCGTAGGCGCCGATGTCGTACAGGTACAGGTCGGCGGGATCGTCGTCGTAGGCGGCGCGCAGTTGGGGCAGTGCCTGCATCGCCTCGTCGAGGAAGAGGTCCATCGCGGCGACGGGGTCGGTCGGCCAGTTGTTGTCGGCGACCGGCAACACCGAGGCGCAGGGGACGAGTTCGGCACCGGTGGCCTCGATCCGGTCCGCCACGAACGGGTCGTTGGCGTAGGTGACCCGGTGGCCGCGGGCCACCAGCTCACGGATGATGCCGAGGCCGGGCAGGACGTGGCTGACGATCGGGATGCCGATCATCGCGATGTGGGAGCGGCGCGGGGACAAGGGTGATCACTCGCTTCGGGAGGGGTACGGAGGCCGACCCGGCCTCCGTTTCGGGTAGGGGTACGGAGGCCGGCGCGGGCCTCCGTTTCGGGCAGGGGTACGGGGGCCGGCGCGGGCCTCAGTCTTCGAGCGCGGGCACCCGGGCGGCCCGCAGGTCCAGTCGGGCGCCCCGCCAGCGGCTCCGGAGCAGCCGGTCGTGGCTGACGAGGACGACCGTGCCGGCGAAACCGGCCAGGGCGGTCTCCAACTCCTCGGCGAGGGCGGGAGAGAGGTGGTTGGTGGGCTCGTCGAGCAGCAGGACGTCGGCGGGCCGGCTGACCAGCCGCGCCAGGGCGAGCCGCTGCCGCTGGCCGGTGGAGAGCCGCGCGACGGGCACCGACAGGCGGTCACGGTCGAACAGCCCGAGGGCCAGGAGCCGTTCGGCGTGCTCGTCCGCCTGGCCGGTGAGCCCCCGGGCGTAGGCGGCCAGCAGGCTCTCGTGCGCCGAACCGGCTGCCGGGTCCTGCGGGAGGAAGCCGATCCGGCCGCGTCTGACGACGTGTCCCCCGTCGGGGGTCAGGTCTCCGGCGAGAACGCGCAGCAGGGTGGTCTTGCCCGCGCCGTTGTCGCCCGTGATCAGCAGGTGCTCGCCCGCCCGGACCGTCAGGCCGACCGGGTCGAGCCGGCCCGCGACGGCAACCTCCGCGGCGTCGAGCACGGTGCCGGAGAGCGGTCCGGCGCGCAGCACGGGCGAGAAGCTCAAGGGGTCCGGCGGGGCCGGCACCGGGTCGGCCAGCAGGCGGTTCAGCCGTTCCTCGGCGTTGCGGACCTGGCCGGCCAGGGACTGCTGCACCCGGGCTCCGGCCTGGTTGTAGGAGAGTTTGTCGCCGTCCTTCATCGGCCGGCCCGGGGCGACCCGGCGGGCGGTGACAGCGGCCGACGCGCGCGTCCGGTCGACCTCCTCACGCCATCGGTCGTGGTGCCGGCCCCAGCGCTGTCGTGCCGCCGCCCTCTCCGCGAGGTAGCCGGTATAGCCGTTGCCGTACCGGACGACACCGTGCCGGTCCCCGTCCACCTCCAGGAGGCTCGTGGCGACGTGTTCGAGGAAGCGGCGGTCGTGGGAGACGGTCACGGTGGTGCCCCGGCGGCCGCGCAGGTGCTCCTCCAGCCAGCTCAGGGCGGCCTCGTCCAGATGGTTGGTCGGCTCGTCGAGGAGCAGCACCTCCGGGGCGGCCGCCAGCACCGCGGCCAGGCGGAGCCGGGCCCGTTCGCCGCCGGAGAGGGCGCCCAGGGTCGAGGCGCGGTCCACCTGTCTCAGGCCGAGGCCGTGCAGGGCGCGCTCCAGCCGGGCGTCGGCGTCGTAGCCGCCGCGCAGCTCGAAGGCGGAGACGGCCTCGCCGTACGCGTCGAGCGCCGACGTGTCGCCGTCGGTCATCGCCGCCTCCAGGCGGCGCATCCGTGCCTCGATCGACCGAAGGTCGCCCAGCGCCCGGTCGATGACCTGCTGGGCCGTCATATCGGCGGGCAGGGCCTCGTCCTGGGCGAGGTAGCCGACGCCACCGTCGGCCCGCAGAATGACGCGTCCCCGGTCGGGGCTGACCCGCCCGGCGAGCAACCGCAGCAGGGTCGTCTTGCCGGAGCCGTTCTCACCGACGATTCCGGTGCGCTCGCCCTGTGCGAGCGAGCAGCTCACCGAGTCGAGAACGGGCCTGCCGTCGAAGGCCTTGCTGACGGCGAGTGCGGTGATCTGTGTGGGCATACGGGCGACTCCGAAGCTGTCGTGGACGAAGCGGTGACGGCGGACCGCGAGGCCGGGGGAAAGCTTCGGAAGAGCATCAACGACTCCACTAGTGCGACAACTGTTGCTTTAAGATGGTGCCATGACCCACACCGCCGGGCAACCGGATTCCCGATGACCGACGCACCGGCCGACGCACCGGCCGAACCGCCGGAATCCGCCCGCGCCGCCCCGTCGCCGGGCCGCAGGCCGGGTGGCCGCACCGCACGCGTCCGCGGGCAGGTGCTCGACGCGGTGCGCGCCGAACTGGGCGAGCACGGTTACGAGGGGCTGACGATGGAGGGTGTCGCGGCCCGCGCCGGCGTCCACCGGACCACGGTCTACCGGCGCTGGGAGGACGTCGGAGGGCTGCTGGCCGATGTCCTCGACGCGGCGGGCGAGGACGACTGGGCACCCGCGGACACGGGCTCGCTGCGTGGCGATCTGACGGCCCTCAACGACGAGATCCAGGAGTCGCTGGTCGTGCGGCCGTCGATCCCCCAGGCGCTGGTGGCCGCCTCGTTCCGCTCCGCGCGGGCGGCCGACGCCCAGCGGCGGCTGTGGGAGGACCGGTACGCGCGCTGCGAGATCATCGTCGAGCGTGCCGTCGAACGCGGCGAACTCCCTTCGCACACCGACGCACGGCGGCTGCTGATCGCCTCCACCGCACCGCTGTACCACCAGTTGGTGCTCCTGCGGACCGCTCTCGATCCCCAGCTTCCCGCCCATGCCGCGACCACGGCGACCCTGGCCGCCGCCGCCGGCGCGTTCGACCGTCCCGCA
This sequence comes from Streptomyces sp. CNB091, assembly GCF_000377965.1. Lineage (NCBI taxonomy): Bacteria > Bacillati > Actinomycetota > Actinomycetes > Kitasatosporales > Streptomycetaceae > Streptomyces > Streptomyces sp. CNB091. The sequence goes on along the minus strand of NZ_KB898990.1, from coordinate 191,476 downwards.
CCGGAGGGGGAGGCCTCAAGTGACCCGGTTGGGAATGCGAACTGATTTTCCATAAGATCCTGCGATGATCATGAGAAAACGGCTGACGACCGGGGTGGGCCTAGCGCTCGCCACCCTGGCCGCCGGCCTCGGCACCGCGATCCCCGCCGCCGCCGACGAAGCCCCCGCCGCCCCCGCCCCCAAGGTCGAGCTGGTGCTCGACGTCAGCGGCTCGATGCGGACCCGCGACATCGACGGCCAGTCCCGGATGGCCGCCGCCAAGCAGGCGTTCAACGACGTCCTGGACGCGGCGCCCGAGGAGGTGCACCTCGGCATCCGGACGCTCGGGGCGGACTACCCGGGCGAGGACCGCAAGGTCGGCTGCGAGGACACCAAGCAGCTCTACCCGGTCGGCCCGCTGGACCGCACCGAGGCCAAGGCCGCGGTCGCCACCCTTGCTCCGACCGGCTTCACCCCGATCGGCCCGGCCCTGCTCGGCGCGGCCGACGACCTGGAGGGCGGGGAGGGTTCGCGCCGGATCGTGCTCATCACGGACGGCGAGGACACCTGCGGTCCGCTCGACCCGTGCGAGGTGGCCCGGGAGATCGCCGCCCGTGGCACCCACCTGGTCGTGGACACGCTGGGCCTGGTGCCCAACGCCAAGATCCGCCAGCAGCTGACCTGCATCGCGGAGGCCACCGGCGGCACGTACACCGCCGTCCAGCACAAGGACGAACTCTCCGGCCGGGTCAAGCAGTTGGTGGACCGGGCCGCCGAGCCCGTCGTCACCCCGGTGGCCACCGAGGGAGCCGGGAGCTGTTCCGCCGCGCCCGAGCTGAAGCCGGGGCTCTACACCGACCGCGCGGAGATCGCCCAGCACCGCTGGTACCGCGTCGACGTGCTGCCCGGTCAGGAGCTGCGCGCCTCGGCGAGCGTGGCGGCCGACCGCGCCGTGGACGACGACTACGGCGTACTGCTGCGCGCGGTGACCGTGCACGGCCGGGAGATCGTCCGGGGCTCCGAGGCCGGGACCGGCCGCACCGACGTGATCTCGTCCGGGCTGCGCTATCCGAAGCCCGAGGTGGACGGCGGCGACGACGGCGACGGCAAGCCCGCCGCCGAGACCGTCTGCCTCCAGCTCGCCCACTCCTTCTCCGCGCCCGCCTCGGTGAAGCGGTCCCCTGGTCTGCCCGTCGAACTGACCGTGGACCTGGTGGACGGCCCGGAGAACGCCTCCGACGTGGCGGCCTTCGGGCTCGGCCGCGGCTGGTGGCTGCTCGGCGTGCTCGTCCTGACCGGACTGGTCGCGGGCCTGCTGACCGGCTGGATCTCGCGCTGGCGCGTCGCCGTATGGAGGACCAACTGATGCGCACGAACCTTCGCCGTACCCACGGCGCCCGACGCGCGCTGACCGCAGCGCTCCTCGCCGGTCTGACCCTGCTCACCTCGGCGGGCGCGGCCGTGGCCGACGACCCGTCGGCGAGTGGGAGCCCCGCCGGCGACGGGGCGGGCCCCACCGAGGCCGGGACCACGTTCCGTACGGCCACCGCCCTGGAGCAGGGGCAGACCGGCACCGCCCGGGCCTCGGCGGGCGACTACCTGTACTGGGTGTTCCCGGCCGACGCCGGTCAGCGGCCCACTGTCAAGGCCACCGTGAAGCTGCCTTCGAGCGCCCGCAGCTCCACGTCCACCTGGCAGATCGACGTGTACGACGGACTGCGCCGCCGCCAGGCCTGCATGTACGGGCACCAGACCAGGAAGGCGGCGGCCGACGCGGCCTCCGTCGAGCTGTCCTGTGTGCTGCGGACCGTGCGGTCCTGGTCCGAGCCGTGGGCGAGCGACCCGCTGCCCGGCAGCTACTACATCCGCCTCACGGTGGTGGACCTGCCCGCCGCCGACCTCGGGCTGCCGGTCGGCGTCGAGGTGAAGGCGGTCTCGAAGGAGCAGGGCGGGGCCCACGACGTGGACGGCGCGCTCTCCGAGCCGCTGGTACCGGGCGTATCGGTGGCCTCGGCGGGCGACGCGGGTTCGGCGGGCGACGCGAGTGCCGCGCCGCGGGTGCCGTCCGCCGGTGAGCCGGAGGACGGCTGGGCCTCGGGCTGGTGGACCGACCGCTGGCTGTGGACCGTGGGCGGCGGCGTGCTCGCCGCGCTGGCGGCCGTGTTCGGCTACTCGCTGACGCGGGGCCGGGGCCGGCCGGCCCACGTACCGCCCGGCGTCTGAGAGACGTGGCCGCCGCTCCCCGGGTGGCGGCCTCCCCCGACCTCGAAGATCCTGACCCCCGACAGGGACGGGATCTTCGAGGTCGGGGAGGCACGGCCGGTGTGGCAGTTCTTCGCGGACAACCCGTGGGTGGCGGTGTTCGCCGTGATCACGCTCGGCTCGCTGCTCGGCATGGTGCGCTTCGGCCCGGTCCGGCTCGGCGCGGCCGGAGTCCTGTTCGTCGGCCTCCTCGTCGGGGCGCTCGACGAGGACATCGCCGCCGCCGTGCCGACCGGGGTCTCGGCGCTGGGCCTGGCGCTGTACGTGTACACGGTCGGCCTGGAGTCGGGTCCCGCGTTCTTCCGTGAACTGCGCGGCCAGCTCCCGGTGATGGCCGGGGCCGTGGTGGCCCTGGCCATCACCGCGGCGGTGGTCGGCCTCGTCGGACACCGCTGGTTCGGCATCGACGGACCGTTCCTCGCGGGCGGATACGCGGGGATCGGGACCACCACCCCGGGTCTCGCAGCCGCTCAGGACGCCTCGGAGGACCCGACGCAGCCTGCCGTGGGGTACGCCATCGGCTACCCGCTCGCCGTCGTGATCACGATCATGTTCGTCTCGGCGATCGCGGCCCGCCGCCACTGGGCCGCCCGCCGGGACCCCGACCCGGGCCTGCCGGCCACCCTCGTCACCCGTACGGTCCAGGTGGCGCGTGCTCTGCGCTGGGCGGACGTGCCCGGCGTCGCCGCGCACCGGGTGCTGGCCAGCGAGTACCGCCCGGCCGACGGCGTGACCCGGGTCGCCCGGGAGCTGGGCCGCCTCTCCCCCGGCGATCAGGTCGTGCTGGTCGGCGGCGAGGACGACGTGCGGGCGGCGGCGGACGCGCTCGGAGCCCTCGCCCCGCGCCATCTGCTGGACGACCGCAGTGCGGTGGACTACCGGCGGGTCCTGCTCACCAACCCGGACCTGGCCGGACACACCGTCGGGGAACTCGGGCTCGGCGAGAAGTACGGGGCCCTCGTCAGCCGGGTACGGCGCGGCGACCTCGACATGCTCGCCCACGACGACCTGCTGCTCCAGCTCGACGACCGGGTGCGGGTGGTCATGCCGCGCGAGCGGACGGGCGAGGTCACCACGTACCTCGGGGACACCGAGGCGAAGGTCAGCGAGGTGAGCGCGGTCAGCCTGGGCCTCGGGCTCACCCTGGGCTTCCTCGTCGGCATCCCCTCCCTCACCCTGGGCTCCACCACGCTCGCCCTGGGCACCGGGGCGGGACCGCTGGTGATGGGGATGATCCTCGGCCGGCGCCGGCGCACCGGCCCGCTGGTGTGGACCCTGCCGACCCGCGCCAACCTCACCCTGCGCCAGATCGGGCTGCTGCTCTTCCTCGCCGTCGTGGGACTCACCTCGGGCTACTCGTTTTGGGAGAACGCCTTCTCCCTCTTCGGGCTGAAGCTGGCGGCCGTGCTGGCGATCGGCGCGGTCGTCAGCTACACCCTGCTGGTGCTGGTCGCGAAGGCGCTGGGGCAGAGCCGGGAGCGGACCATGGGGTTGCTGTCGGGCTACGTCGGCAACCCGGCGATCGTGGCGTACGCCAACAGCCGGGCGAGCGACAGCCGGATCAACAACGGCTACTCGACGCTGTTCGCGCTCGCCATCCTGGTCAAGATCGTCTGCATCCAGCTGATCGTCGGCCTCTGAACCACGCCTTCGATCCGGGCCTACCCTGAACCCTTCACCGGCCGCGACGGAGGGAGACAGGATGGGCGGGACGACGGCGTACGTACGGTTCCAGAGCACCGAACGGAGCCCCCGGGGACACTTCCCCGGGATCTTCGCGCTGGCCAACGGCCTGGCCCGGGAGGGCCGCCTGACCGAGGAGCAGCAACGCTTCTGGCGGGCGGCGAACGACTGGTACGACGCCGCCTACACCGACCCCTCGCGGGTCGACCCGACGGTGTACGACCCCGGGGTGAACCCGAGGGCGGTGGCCTGGTTCAAGGGGACGGCGACCCATCTGCTGGACCGGATCCCCGGCTACCTGGCGCTGCTGACCGCGCACGGAGTGCCGTGCGAGCGGCTGGAGTCGGCGGATCCCGGCAGGGTCGTTTACGAGGACGAGCATCAGGTCGTCGTGGTGCCCCACTCCGGCCGAGCGCACCCGGAGGCGGCCCTCAACTCGCCCGCCCCGCAAGGCACCTGATGGATTCCGGCCACGCCGGTCGTCGCTCTGGCGAAGCGCCACCCCCACCCTGTTCGATGGAGTTCGAACAGTCGCGCGCCGGCAGTGGCGTGCCCCAGGGAGCGGAGTTCCTCGATGTCCACGCAGACCGGTCCGGCACGCGACACCCAGCCTCGCGGCCATGCGTTCGTGCCGGGGCCCAAAGGGCTACCGCTCGTGGGGAATCTGCCGCAGTTCGGCAAGAACCCGCTCGCCTTCTTCGAACTCCTGCGCGGCCACGGGGACATGGTGCGCTGGCGGTTCGGCCGCAATCGCTGCGTCTTCATCGCCGACCCGGACCTGGTGGGCGAGTTGCTCACCGAGACGGAACGCACCTTCGACCAGCCGAAGCTCGGCATCGCGTTCCGTACGGTGCTGGGCAACGGGATGCTCGTGGCGCGGGGCCGGGACTGGCGGCGCAAGCGGTCGCTGGTGCAGCCCTCCGTGCGGCCCAAGCAGGTCACGTCGTACGCGACCACGATGGCGGACTGCGCGGTGGAGCTGGCGGACCGCTGGGCGGACGGCCAACGGGTCGACGTCAAGCGGGAGATGTCCGCGCTCACCCAGAAGATCGCGGTACGCACGATCTTCGGGGTGGACACCCCCGCGGACTCCGAGGCGATGGGGCGGGCGATGGACATCGCCCAGATGGAGATCGGCAAGGAGTTCGCCGGGCTCGGCGCGCTGCTGCCGGACTGGGTGCCGACCCCGGGCCGGGCGCGGATCAGGAAGGCCGCCGCCGTCATCGACGCCGAGGTGCGCCGGGTCGTCGCCCGGCACCGGGGCGGCGAGGAGGAACGCCCCGATCTGCTCAGCCGGTTGCTCACCGCCGTCGACGAGAGCGGGACGCGCCTCAGCGACGAGGAGATCCGGGACGAGGCGGTCACGCTGTACATCGGCGGCCATGAGACGACGAGTACGACGCTGGTGTGGGCGTGGTACCTGCTCGCCCGCAACCCCCGCGTCCGCGGCGCGCTCGCCGAGGAGCTGGACCGGGTGCTCGGCGACCGGGAGCCCGGCATCGAGGACTACGCACGACTCGACTACGCCCAGGCCGTGGTGAAGGAGACGCTGCGGCTGTTCCCGGCGATCTGGCTGATCACCGGAATCGCGAAGGAGGGGGCGACGATCGGCGGCCTGCCGGTCGAGGAGGGCACCCGGGTGTGGAGCAGCCAGTGGGCCACGCACCGCGACGCACGGTGGTTCCCCGAGCCGGAGGAGTTCCGGCCCGAGCGCTGGGGCGCCACGGGCGGCGACGAGATACCGGAGTACGCGTGGTTCCCGTTCGGCGGCGGTCCCCGGGTCTGCATCGGCACGCGCTTCGCGATGGTGGAGTCCGTCCTGCTTCTCGCCGTGCTGGCCCGCCGTTTCACCCTGGAGGTGGACCCGGGCGAGATCACGCCGCTGACGGGCCTGACGCTCCAGCCGGACCGGGACGTGCTGGCGACGGTCCGGGCGCGGTAGCGGGACGCGCGGTGCCCGGCCCTCTCAGGGAGAACCGGGCGGCGCGGCCTCAGTCCCGCGGAAGCCAGTTCTTCCAGACGTCCGGGTGGCGCTCGATCCAGCGCTCCGCCGCCTCCTGGGGGTCGAGCTTCTGCGAGGCGATCATCTCGGAGACCTCGTTCTGGTCCGTCTCCGACCAGTGGAACTTCTTCAGGAACGCGGACGCCTCGCCGCCGCGCTCGGCGAAGTCGGCGTTGAGGAACTTCTGCAGCGGTGTCGTCGGGTAGGCGCAGTCGATGTCCGCCGGGTCCTTGGCGGCGCACGCGTCGGTGTACTCGGGGAGCTTCACCTCGACCATCGGCACCTCGTTGAACAGCCACTGCGGCTGGTACCAGTAGCTGAGGAAGGGCTTCTTCTCCTTGGCGAACTGCTGGATCTGGGTGATCTGGGCCGCCTCTGAGCCGGCGAAGACCACCTTGTAGTCCAGGTCCAGGTTCTTCACCAGGGCCACGTCGTTGGTGACGTAGGAGGGCGAGCCGTCCATCAGCTGGCCCTTGCCGCCGCTCTCGGCGGTCTTGAGCTGGTCCGCGTACTTGTCGAGGTTCTTCCAGTCGGTGACGTCGGGATTCTTGTCGGCCCAGTACTTGGGGACGTACCAGCCGATGTGGCCGGTGACCCCGAGGTCGCCGCCCCGGACGATGGTCTTCTTCTCGTCGACGTACAGCTTCTCCTGGTCCGGGTGGCCCCAGTCCTCCAGAATCGCGTCGACGCGGCCCTGGCTGAGGGCGTCCCAGGCGGGGACCTCGTCGGTCTGGACGAGGTCGACGCGGTAGCCGAGCTTCTCCTTGAGGAGATGCTCCGCCACGGCGACGTTCGCCTGGGCCCCGACCCAGGACTGGACGGAGAGCGTGACCGTCTTGACGCCGGCAGGGGCCGCGAAGGGCGAGGCCTGCTTGGTCATGTCGGCGGCGCCGCAGCCGGCCGTGGCCAGCAGGGCCCCGGCCGAGGCGAGCGCCACGAGCAGGCGGGTGCGGGAGCGGTTCATCTCAGCTCTCCTGTCGCTGGCGGCGGGCGGTGGGCTGGGTGACCCGGTCGAGCATCAGGCCCAGGCAGACGATCGCCGCTCCGGCGACGAGGCCGGTGGCCAGGTCGCCCTGGGCGAGGCCGAGGACCACCTCGTAACCGAGCGCACCCGATCCGACGAGTCCACCGATGATGACGACGGCGAGGACCAGCACCACCGCCTGGTTGACGGCGAGCAGCAGGGCGGGCCTGGCCAGCGGGATCTGGACCTGGCGCAGTTGCTGGCCGGGGGTCGCGCCGAGCGAGCGGGCGCACTCCATTGCCGCCGGGTCGACGCCCCGCAGGCCCTGGGTGGTGATGCGGATGACGGCGGGCAGCGCGTAGATCACCGCGGCAGCGGCGGCGGGGGCGCGGCCGACGCCGAAGAGGGCGACGACGGGGATCAGGTAGACGAACTGCGGCATGGTCTGGAAGACGTCCAGGACCGGTCGCAGCAGCCGCTCCAACCGTTCGCTGCGGGCCGCGCCGACGGCGACGGCGAAGCCGAGGACCAGGGTGACGGCGACGGCGGCGAGCACCTGGCTGAGGGTGTCCATCGAGGGTTCCCACACACCGAGTACGCCGATCGCGGCCATGGCGAGGACGGCGGTGGCGGCGGTGCGCCAGGTGCCGATGGTCCAGGCGAGGGCGGCGACGATCAGCAGCACCGACCACCAGGGCAGGCCGGTGAGCCCGCCGCGCAGCGGGTTGAGGACGCCGCTGGTGAAGTGGGCGGCGAGGTCGGCGGTGCCGCCGACGACGGGCACCCCGGTGTAGAGGTGGTCGACCATCCAGTCCTTGGCGGTGTTGACCGGTCCGGCGATGGCCACGGTCACGTCCTCGGGCCAGACCCGGCCGTCGGTGGCCCGTCCGGCGACGGCGACGGCCGCGGTGACCACGGCGGCCAGGGACCAGCCGCGCCAGCCGCGCAGCAGGGCCGGGCCGGTGGGCTCGGCGCCGATGCGGCGGCCCGCCGCCTCCGTCGTACGGTCCAGCACGACGGCCAGCAGCACGATCGGGATGCCGGCGGCGAGCGCGGCGCCGACGTCCACGGAGGACAGCGCCTGGTAGACGCGGTCGCCGAGGCCGCCCGCGCCGATCACGGAGGCGATGACGGCCATGGAGAGCGCCATCATGATGGTCTGGTTCAGGCCGAGGAGGAGTTCCTTGCGGGCCAGCGGGAGCCGGGCGCTCAGCAGCCGCTGCCGTCCGGTCGCGCCGAGCGAGGCGACGGCCTCCATCACGCCGGCGTCCGCGCCGCGCAGGCCGAGTGCGGTGAGCCGGGCCATCGGCGGAGCCGCGTAGACGACGGTGGCGAGGACGGCTCCGGGCACGCCGATGCCGAAGACCAGCACCACGGGGAGCAGATACGCGAAGGCGGGCAGCACCTGCATGGTGTCGAGCACCGGGCGCAGGACGCGGAACGTGCGGTCGGACAGGCCGGCCGCCAGTCCGAGGAGCAGTCCGAGCACGACGGAGGCGAGGACGGCGACGGCCATCAGCGCGAGCGTCTGCATGGTCGGCACCCACATGCCGAGCAGCCCGCAGACCAGCAACGAGACGGCCGCGGTGAGGGCGAGCCGGACCCCCGCGACGCGCCAGGCGACGGCGGCGGCGAACACGGTGACGCCGGCCCAGCCGAGGGCCAGGAGGACCAGGTAGACCCCGCGTACGGACAGCACGACGGCGTTGCTGATGTGGCCGAAGAAGTAGAGGAACAGCGGGTGGCTGTCGCGGTTGGAGACGATCCAGTCCGTCACGTCGCCGAGCGGCGCGGAGAGGTCGGCGGTCAGCGCGTCGGGCCAGACACCGCCGCCCCAGCGGCCGTGCACGAGGGGGACGACGACGGCGGCGACGAGAGCGAGCAGCAGGAGTTTGGCCGCTGCCGGGCGGTCCCGGAGTACGGCCAGCGGTCCCCGGCGCGCGCCCGCCTGCGCGGGGCGGGCCGGGGTGGCCTGGGCGGTGGCCATCAGAGGGTCACCTCGCGGGAGCCGTCCGGCGCGTCGGGGCCGGCGGGGGTGTCCGGGGCGCCGGACGCGGAGGCGGCCCCGTGACCGGGTCCGGTCGTTCCCGCGACGACGTCGAGCAGGCACGCGTGGTCGACGACGCCGACGAGCCGGCCGCCGTCCATCACCCGGGCGGCGGGGTCGCCGGAGCGGGAGACCGCTTCGATGGCCTCGGAGACGGTGGCCCCGGGGCGTACGGCCGGGCCGCGCTCGCTCTCCCCGGCGAGCGCGGGCCGCATGGCCGTGGCGACGGTGAGGACCTGCTCGCGCGGCACGTCGCGGACGAACTCGCGCACGTAGTCGTCCGCGGGCGAGCCCACGATCTCCTCGGGGGTGCCGAGCTGGACGATGCCGCCGTCGCGCATCAGCGCGATCCGGGTGCCCAGGCGCAGTGCCTCGCTGAGGTCGTGGGTGATGAAGACCATGGTGCGGCCCTCCTCGCGGTGCAGCCGGACCACCTCGTCCTGCATCTCGCGGCGGATCAGCGGGTCCAGCGCGCTGAACGGCTCGTCGAAGAGGAGGACGGACGGGTCGACGGCGAGCGCGCGGGCGAGCCCGACGCGTTGCTGCTGGCCGCCGGAGAGCTGGGAGGGGCGGCGGTCCTCCAGACCCGCGAGGCCGACCTTCGCCACCAACTCCGCCGCCTTGGAACGGCGTTCGGCCTTGCTCAGGCCCTGGATCTCCAGACCGTAGGCGACGTTGTCCAACACCGTTCGGTGCGGCAGCAGTCCGAAGTGCTGGAAGACCATCGCGGCGCGGTGGCGGCGCAGTTGGCGCAGCCGGGAGCGGTCCATCGCGAGGACGTCCTCGCCGTCGATGGCGATGGTGCCGCTGGTGGGCTCGATCAGCCGGGTCAGACAGCGTACGAGGGTCGACTTGCCGGAGCCCGACAGGCCCATGACGACGAAGACCTCGCCCTTGCGGACGTCGAAGGAGACGTCGCGTACGGCGGCGGTGCAGCCGGTGGCGGCTCGCAGTTCGGCGGGTGGGAGCGCGGCGTGCTCGCCGCCGGGGATCCGGTCGGCCTTGGGGCCGAAGACCTTCCAGAGGTCGCGCACGGAGAACACGGGGCTCCCGCCGGCCTCGGCCGGCCCGGTGGCCTTGAGGGTCTCGGTTCCGCTCATCGGACATCGCCTCCGGTGCTGGTGCTGGTGACCGGCGCGGTGTCACGCGCCCGGTCCGCGAGGAGTTCGGCGCACTTCTCGCCGACCATCAGGACCCCGATCATCGGGTTGACGGCCGGCATGGTCGGGAAGACGGAGGCGTCGGCGATCCGGATGCCTTCCAGGCCCCGGATGCGCAACTGCGGGTCCACGACGGCCTGCTGGTCGTCGGCCGCGCCGATGCGGCACGTGCCGGCCGGGTGGTAGACGGTGTGGGCGACCTGACGGGCGTACTCGCTGATGTCCTCGTCCGAGGTGACCTCGGGCCCGGGGCAGACCTCGCGCTTCAGCCAGTGGGCCAGCGGTTCGGTGGCCGCTATCTCACGGGCGAGCTTGATGCCGTCGACCAGGGTGCGCCCGTCGTGGTCGTCCTCGTCGGTGAAGTAGCGGAAGTCCAGGGCCGGCTTGACCTCGGGGTCGGCGCTCGTGAGGTAGAGGCGGCCCCGGCTGCGCGGCTTGGGGATGTTCGGGGTCATCGACACCCCGTGCTCGGGCTTCTCGTAACCGAGCCGCTCAGGGTTGTCGGTGAACGGGATCTGGTAGAAGTGGAACATCAGGTCCGGGCCCCGGGATTCGGGGTCGCGGCGGACGAAGAGTCCCGCGTCGGAGTCCATCGCGGAGTTCTCCGGGATGGGCCCGTCGGTCTCCCAGACGATGACGGACTCGGGGTGGTCGAGCAGGTTCTCGCCGACGCCGGGGAGGTCGTGGCGTACGTCGATGCCCAGTGCGGCCAGGTCCTCGCGCGGACCGATCCCGGAGTGCAGCAGCAGCCGGGGCGTGTCCACCGCGCCCGCGCAGACGATGACTTCGCGGGCGGCGCGCAGCAGGATCTTCTCGCCGTCCTTCGTCCGCACGTGTACGCCGGTGGCGCGGGTGCCCTCGAACTCCAGCCGGTACGCCCAGGTCTCCAGCATGATCCGCAGGTTGGGGCGGTCGCCGGCCTCGATGTGCGGGTGGAGGTAGGCGACCGAGGCGGAGGAGCGCTTGTTGTTCTCGGGGTGGTAGGCGAGGTCGAAGAAGCCGACGCCCTCGTGGAACGGCTTGCTGTTGAAGCTGTCCACGCGCGGGACGCCGGCCGCCTGCCGGGCGGCGTCGACGAAGTCGCGGGCGATGGCGTTGCGGTCCTTCTCGTCGACCGGGACGATGTTGTTGCGCAGCTTGGCGAAGTACGGGTCCATCGCGGCGGCGCCCCAGCCCTCGGCGCCCGCCTCGGCCCACTCGTCCCAGTCGCCGGGCAGCGGCTTGAAGCTGATGAGGGTGTTGTGCGAGGAGCAGCCGCCGAGGACCCGGGCCCGGCTGTGCCGGATGTGGGAGTTGCCGCGCGGCTGCTCGGTGGTGGGGTAGTCGTAGTCGAGGTCGCCGCCGAGCAGGCCGAGCCAGCGGCGCAGGGTCAGCACGTCGTCGCGGTCGATGTCGGTGGGGCCGCCCTCGATGACCGTGACGGTGACGTCGGGGTCCTCGGTGAGCCGGGAGGCGATGACCGATCCGGCGGTGCCGCCGCCGACGATCACGTAGTCGGCCGCGGGGCCGTCGGGGACTGCGGTGCTGCGGGGGGTGGAAGGCATCGGTCACTGCTCCTTCTGCAAGGTTCGTGCGTGTACGTGGTGCTGCGAACAGCCGGTCGGGGCACCGGGGTTGACGGTTCCCGGGCCCCCGCAGGCGTCAGCCGGCGAACCAGCGCTGGGGGCGCGGGTTCAGGTTCTGGTAGATGTGCTTGGACTCGCGGTACTCGGCGAGCCCCGTCGGGCCGAGCTCGCGCCCCGTGCCGGACTTCCCGAAGCCGCCCCACTCGGCCTGCGGCAGGTAGGGGTGGTAGTCGTTGATCCAGACGGTGCCGTGGCGCAGCCGTCCGGCGACCCGGCGGGCCCGGCCCGCGTCGGTCGTCCAGACGGCGCCCGCGAGGCCGTAGTCGGTGTCGTTGGCCAGCGTGATGGCCTCTTCCTCGGTACGGAAGGTCTCGACGGTGAGGATCGGGCCGAAGGTCTCCTCACGGACCACCCGCATCTCACGGTGGCAGCCGTCGAGGACGGTCGGCCGGTAGAAGTAGCCGCCCTCGGGCCGTACGTCGCTGGGGGCCGGGCGTTCGCCGCCGGCCCGGACGATCGCGCCCTCCTCCCGGGCGGAGGCGACGTACGCCTCGACCTTGGCGAGCTGCTGGGCGGAGACGAGGGGGCCGCACTCGACGCCGTCGAAGGTGCCCCGGCCGAGGCGGATGGCGTCGGCGCGGCGGGCCAGCTCGGTGACGAACCGCTCGCTGACCGAGTCCTGGACGATCAGTCGGGCCCCGGCGGAGCAGACCTGGCCGCTGTGGAAGAACGCGGCGTTCAGCGCCTGGTCGACGGCGGTGTCGAAGCCCTCGTCGGTGGCGCAGGCATCGGCGAAGACCACGTTGGGGTTCTTGCCGCCCAGCTCCAGGGCGACCTTCTTCACGGTCGGCGCGGCGGCCCGAGCCACCTTCGTACCGCTGGCGAGGCCGCCGGTGAAGGAGACCAGGTCCACGTCCGGGTGCTCGGAGAGACGCGCGCCCACCGGGTCGCCCGCGCCGGTGACGAGGTTGGCCGCACCGTCGGGGAGACCGGCTTCGGAGAGCAGCCGGATCAGGTGGACGGTGGAGAGCGGGGTGACCTCGCTGGGCTTGAGCACGAAGGTGTTGCCGGCGGCGAGGGCCGGGGCGATCTTCCAACTGGCCTGGAGGAGGGGGTAGTTCCAGGGGGCGATCAGGGCGCAGACGCCGACGGGCTCGTGGACGACGATGCTGTGGACGTCGGGGTCGCCCGCGTCGACGACCCGGCCGCCGCTCTCGTTCATGACGAGGTCGGCGAAGTAGCGGAAGGCGTTGGTCACGTCGTCGACGTCGACCCGGCCCTCTTCGAGGGTCTTGCCGGTGTCGCGGCTCTCGGTGATCGCGATCTCCTCGCGGTCCCGCTGGAGCAGCTCGGCGACCCGGCGCAGCAGCCCGGCCCGCTCGGCGACCGGCTTGTGCGGCCAGGGGCCGTCGTCGAAGGCGCGTCGCGCCGCCGCGATCGCCGCGTCGGCGTCCTTCGCCCCGCCCTCCGCGACGACGGCCAGGACCGTGGCGTCGGCGGGGTCGATGACCTCGCGCGTCGCGCCGGATCCGGCGGCCCGCCAGGTGCCGTCGATGTGGATGGTGTTGAGCGCCGACATGTCGATTTTCGCCTTCCGTGCCTGAAATGCCCCCTCCGGTTCGGCCGGGGCGTGCTGCGCGGTGAACCGGGGTACGGCCGCACCAGCGGCCTGGACCCCTCCCCGGTCCGGCGGAATGTATGCCGAGAATTTCACGCAGAGTGACGCGCCTCACGCGCGCAGGCCTCCCCGAGGGACTCCCGGACCCTCCGTGCGGGCCGCCCGGTGCTGGTCAGGCGGGAGGTCGTGCGGCGGTCAGCCGGTGGGCCGCGTGCTCCCACAGCTCCGGCCCCTCCCCCGCGACGGCGGCGGCGAACCGCTCCGGGCGGGCGAGGAGCCGCCGGTGGCCGGGGTGGAGCGCGGTGTGCGCCAGCAGCCAGCCGGCCAGCGGATGGGGGTCCCCCGGCGCCTCGGACCAGCGCTCCCGGTACGCCTCCCGTGCCGCGGCGGCCTCCCCCCGGACCAGCAGCACATCCGCGCGGAGCGGTGGCGTGGCCCGGGGGCGCACGCCGCGGGCGACGGTGACCGACGCGGCGTCCGGAGCGGCGACCGACGCGGCGCCCGGCCCGGTGTCCGCGACGGTGACGTGCAGCGCGCCGTCCGGCGCGATGTCCGGGCGGAGGTACAGCGCGCCCCGCACGTCCTGCCAGTGGGTACGTTCCGAGGCCGGGACGAGCAGGGGCTGTCCTACGGGCGGCGGCGGAGCCCCCGTGCGCAGCGCGGCGCCCAGGCCGGCGCGCTCCTCGTCCGCGCACCGCAGATTGCGCAGCCGCCACTCGACCCGGTGACCGGCCGCCGCCGCGCGGGCCCGCGCCACGGCCCGCCCGTCCACGGGTTCGCGGAGCCAGCCGTCGACGGTGCGGGTCAGTCCGGCGACGAGCCGACGGCCGGGTCCGGTGAGCGCGGCGCGGGTCGCCAGGGTCCGCAGGACCGTACGGGTCTGGAGGCGGCGGAGCGCGAACCGGAAGGGTGCCAGATCCAGTGGATCGGCCGCCCGGTCCCCGATCCGGTCCCGCCAGAATCCGGCGACGCCGACGAAGGCGTACGCGCCGTGGAGGAGCCCCGGCAGATGGCGTGGGTCCGGGCGCCACGGGGCGTAGTACTCCTCCTCGCGGTCGTCGTCGAGCATCGCGAAGAGGTGCAGCAGCGCGCCGAGTTTGCTGTGCTGGAACTCGTGGACCATCGTCTCCGCGAGCGCCGCGCCGTCCGGGGGCCGGGCGACCACCATGGAGCCGAACGCATCGCCGGTGGAGGCGCTGAGCCCCGCGACGGGGCCGTGTCGCAGCCGTCCGGGCCAGGGCACGATGCGCCCGATCTCCTCGGGGCGCAGCGTGCCCGGCCCCGTACCGCCGGAACGCGGGCCAAGGCCGGAGGCGGGGTCGAGCAGCGCGACCGCCGCGGCGAACAGGCTCTGCCAGGAGTCGAGTTCGCACGGGGTGAGCCGCTGGGGCGGGATGGGGCGATCGAGGTCGCGGTACGGGTCGGTGTCGTCGAGGGCGACCTCGGGCCCGCCCGGCCGGACCGGCAGCCGATGCGTCGGCCACCACAGGGCGCTCGGCGGCGCGGTGAGCGGTCGCACGGTCAGCGCCGTCGCCCCGGTGCCCCGTCCGGCCGGGACGAGCAGTAACTCGCCTTCCCGTACGTGCGCGTGGACCGGCTGGAAGCCCAGCAGCGGGGTGCCCGGCAGCCGGGCGAGGCCGAGCGTCGGCAGGGCCACCGCGCCCTCCCTCGCGGGCACGACGAGCTCGGCGGCCGTCCCGGCCCTCACCGCGGCCACCAGGGCGACGGCGGCCAGGTGTCCGGCGTCCACCCACAGCGGAGAGCCGGCGGCGGTGCCGTGCAGGCGGCGCAGCGTATGGGCGAGCCAGCTCCCCACCTGCGGGCTGAGCAGCAACTCTTCCACACAGCCGGGATTTTCGAGCTCGGCCCGCTCCACGGTCCGCCAGATGGAGCCCAGGTCGGCGGGGCCGAGCAGCGCGGGCCGCTCCTCCAGCCGGCCCAGCAACTCCCGGAGCAGGACGAGGCGTCGGGCGCGCTCGCCCTCCACGAGGAAGCCGACGGCCTCCGCCGAACCTCCGCCCGCGGCGAGTTCGTCGAACCAGTGGCCGGGCATCCGCATCGGTCCGTGCACCCGTGCTCCTCCGTCGTGGTCCCGAAGCGGCCCGGGGGCCCGCTTCCGGGGAGGGCCGCGCAGCGCTCAGACAGCGCGAGGGCCAGGGGGTTCCTGGGACAGCGTGCTGGTGCGCGCTCTTCGGATCTCCTCCAGCAGACGCTGTCCGGGCGCGGGAGCGAGGGCGCGCGCGGCGGCGACGCCCACTTCCGCGAGGTCCGCCACATCGGACTCCAGGTAGTCGACCGAATCACCGGCCGATGCCGTCTGCTGCAAGGCCTTTTCCCCCTTTTTCGGTCCGGCGGCACACGATGCCACCCGTCCCTTCCCATCATGACGAATGGGTTGCCTTCCGGAAACCCGTGCGATCACGTCGTTCGATCACGGTCCCGGCGGACCGGGCCGGTCCTCGGCCAGGAACTCCCGCAGGGCTTGCCCCAGTTCGGCAGCCCTGCCCGGGTCGTCGTCGAGCAGGGTGACGGCCCGGTAGAGGTCCCAGGGCCCCTCCGGGCGCCGCCTCAGCGTCCGCAGAATGCCCAGGACGTCCGTACGGGGCACCGCGTGCCGCGGCATCCGCGCCACCAGGACCGGGTCCAGCTCCCCTACCATCGTCTGGCGTTCGTCCCGGTCGCTCATCAGCGGATAGGCGAGGAGCGCTTCGACCACCCGGACCAGACCGCCGCCCGCCCGGTCGGGCCCCGGACGGACTCCGTTCGCCGACGGTGTCGCCGGACGGCCGGGCAGGTGTTCCGAGTGTCCCGGGCGGTGCAGTTGAAGCGTGGGGAACTGGGTATGGCTCGCCTCGGCGCGCAGCCGGTCGAACCGGTTCCGGACGGCCGCGAAGAGCGCCTCCGGGTCGGGGGCCGGACCGCCGGGCAGGGCGGCCAGCTCGTGCAGGAGGATGTCCGAGAAGACGCCCAGGCCGCGTACGGGGTCGTTGGCGGCACGCTGCCCCCGGTCGGCGGCCAGCAGTACGTTCTGCCTGTGCACCCGCTGTCGCTGCCCGGCGGGGAGGCTCCCGTCGGGGATCGTGACCGCCGGGCGGTGGCGCTCCTCGAAGGTCTGGCAGGCGTCGACGACCCAGTTCTGCTCCGCGAACCCGGGCAGGACGTCGCTGCTCAGACGGCGGCGGGCGGACTCCAGGTCGATGTTGCGCCGGTCGTCGTCCGTGGCGTCGGCGCAGTAGAGCCGCAGGTGTTCGTCCCGGTCCAGGACGCCGTGCCCGCCCCACCAGACCCAGAGCACGTCTCCCTGGCGGGCGGGCAGTTCGTGGACCAGGACCCGCCGCAGGGTCTCGTGGTCGGCGTCGCGGTGGCCGGTGGCCGCATGCGGCTCCTCCGCCGGGGCGAGGTGCAGCAGGATGTTGGCGTCCGGTACGCCCGTGGCCCGCAGCCAGTCCCGGAAGCGCAGCGCGTCGCGGACCGGCCCCGGCAGCGTCCAGTGCGGGCCCGCCGCATACGCCTCGACGCCGACGACGAGCGCCACCACGCGTGCCGGGTCGACACCGCCCGCGCTCACGGCAGCCGCTCCGCGATGACGCGGTAGACGGCCGGATCGGTCCAGTAGGCGCTGTGGGCGGCGGGGAACGGCTGCCGGTTGTCGGTCGCGACGTCCTCGGCCCGCCCGGGGAACAGCGGGGCGGCGGCGAAGCCGAGCAGGTCGCGGCGGTCGTGGATGTTCAGCCAGGCGGGGACGTGGGCGGGCAGCGGCTGAGGGTGTTCGAGGTGGGGCAGCGCCCCCGTCTCGTACAGGAACGGCCCCTGCGAGCCCACCGTGACCAGCAGCCGGACGCCGGGCAGCGGGGCCTCGATCAGGGTGTCGAGGGCGATGATCCCGCCGAGGCTGTGGCCGAGCAGGACGACCGGGGGCTCCACGGCGGCGACCAGCTCGCGCAGCGCGGAGCGCAAGGGGCCGCCGCGGACGAGGAACGTGAGCACGTCGCCCGCCGCCGGGTGGGCGGCCCCGGTGAGGGCCCGGCGGCGGCGCACCGCGTAGCGGGAGCCGAGCCGCAGCACGGGCCGGGCGACCAGGCGGCCCACCGGACCCCTGCTCGTACCGGGCGCGGCACCGCCGAGCGCCTGGGCGACCCGGTCCACGGCGGCGTCGCGGGTGGCCCCGTCGGGGATCACCGGCGCGTCCTCGGCGAGGGCCGCGCCGATCACGGCGGCGACCAGCGCGCGGGCCAGGGACGTCGCCAGGGCTTCGGGGTCCACGGCTTCGGCGGCTGGGGCGAGCAGAGGACTGCGGGCCAGGGCCGCGGCCCGCGCGCCGAGACCGGGGCCCAGTTCCGGGGCGACCGCCTCGCCCCGGGCTGCCAGCTCCGCCAGCCGCTCCCGGAACTCCTCGTCGGGGCAGGCGGCCCCCGGCGGTATCTCCCCCGAGGAGCCGCGTGCGGCGGCGAGGGCCAGCTCCGCCTCCGGGTGGCGGTAGAGGCGCTCCCAGGCGGCGGTCTCGTCGTCCTCCTCGCTCTCCGCGTCCCGTTCGGTGGCTCCGGCCCCCTCGTACGGAATGCTCGCCCCGCCCGCGGCGAGCCGAGCTCCGTACCGCTCACCCCAGTCGAGCGGCACGACCCGCACGCCCGGGGCGGCCTCGGCGAACGAGGCCGTGACCCGTGCGTACAGGGTCTCGGCGTGCGGTGGCCGCACACCCGTGCCGTGGATGAATATGACCGTGGTCATGCGTCGCCCCCGTCAGTGGTCTCCCGGCCGGCCGGTCCGGGCCGGGTCCCGTGGTCCGCGTCCGGACCGGGCGTCGGAGACCCGGCCCGTCGCCTCACAGCGGAATCACCGTCACGTCGTACTCGATGCGCTGGTGCAGCCGGGCCGAGGTCCGCCACGGATGCTGATCCCCCAGGACTCGCGTCAGGCCCTCCACCGCGCGGGCGTTGAGCCGGTCCGCCTCCTCCGGACGGCCGAGTCCACGCTGGTCCAGGGAGAGGTTCGCGACACAGACGAGGGTGAAGGGATGATCCTCGCCCGCCACTTCGGTGAGCAGCGGCAGCGTGGCGCTGTCCACCTCCAGGGCACCCGCGAAGTCCAGCCGGGCGTAGTGGTCGTTGGCCCGGCCCAGCGCGGCGCCCAGCGTGTAGACGTGCCGCTCCCCCAGGTCCGCCCGGAGCCGGGTCCCCGCGACCGTGTCCAGCCGTTCGGCCTCCTCCACCTCGCCCAGGGCCCGCAGGGTGGCGGCCACGTTGACCATGGCGCACAGGGTGTACGGGTGGTGCTCGCCGAAGATCTCCCGGTAGCGGTCGAGGATCTGCCGGCCGAGGCGCCGGGAGTCCTCCAGCCTGCCCGCGATCCTGCGCTCGACGACCGCCGCCAGGGCGGCTCCCAGGGTCTCCGGGTACTCCGCGCCGTACCGGGTGGTGAAGCGCTCCAGGATGTCCTCGACCAGCTCGGCCGCCTCCTCCGGGAAGCCTGCCCGGCGTCGGCAGATCGCGAGGTTCAGCGCGGCCCGGATCGTCGCCGCGTTGGTGGGGCCGAAATGGGTCCGGTAGGTCTGGTAGGTCGACTCCTGCAGGACCCGGGCACCGGGGAAGTCGCCCGCCTCGCGGGTGTCCACCGCCAGGGCGCTCAGGGTGTTGAGGGTGAGGCCGCTGGTCGGTCCGTAGAGCAACTGGCGCTGCCTGGCGGTCTCTTCGTCGATCTCCTTCGCCTGCCGGAAGTCACCGTTCACCCGCAGCGAGATACCGTAGCTGTGGGCCGCGCTCAGTGCCGTCGGGTCCTCCGGACCGTAGAGGTCGTTCGACCGCTCGAAGGCCTCGGCGCTCAGCTCCCGGGCGGCGTGAAAGTCACCCCGGTGGAGCAGCGACCCGGCCATCTGGAGCATGGAGTTGATGAGCTCCTCCTCCGGAATCGGCGCCCTGCGCGAGACCTCCATGGCCTGCTCGCTCAGCGCCGCGGCCTCCGGGATCCGGCCGAGTTGCTGGAGGTAGAAGCCGAGCATCTTGGTGATCCGGATGACATGCAGGTCCTCCTCGGCCGACTGCTCGCTCCAGGCCTGCCACGCCCGACGGGTCAGGTCCTCGCCCGCCTCGTGGGCGCCCCAGTAGTAGAGGAAGGTGACCATGTCGAACACCAGGTCGCGCACCCAGCCGTCGGAGCTGTCGACCGCGTCGGAGGCGATCACGTGGGGCAGCAGTCCGAGGTAGGCGGGCCACTGTTCCGGTGAGGCGGGCAGCCCTGGCTTGGCGGTGGTCAGGAGCAGGTGGGCGGCGTTGCGCATCGTCTCCCGCTCCTCGGGATCCAGCCGGGCGACGATCACGGTCTGCATCAGCCGGTGCATCTGGAGCGTGCCGGCCTTGTGGTCCAGGCGCACCAGCGAGAGCTTGCTCAGGTCGCGGGTGGCGCGGGCGAGCAGCAGCGGGTCGCGCAGCACCCGGTCCAGCTCCGGGGTGATCTGGACGTTGCGGCCGCCGCGGAGCATGTTGAGCGGGATGGGCTCGGGCGCCATGCAGGCGCAGATCTGCAGCAGTTGGCGGGCGGCCGGGTTCTCGGCGGACAGCCGGCCGAGCGAGATGTCCCAGACCGCGGCGACGGGCAGGGGGTAGTCCGGGGACGGGGCCAGTTCGAGGATCTCGGGGCGCCGTTCGTCCAGCAGCTGGAGGTACTCGTCGACCGGCATGCCGGTGGCCGCGTGCCAGGCGCCGGCCTGTTCGACGGCCAGGGGCAGATCGCCGAGCGCCTCGGCGAGGCGGCCTGCGTCATGGGTGCTCAGGCCCCGGGCCCGGCGCTGGAGCAGGGAGATGCTCTCCTCACGGTCGAAGACGTCGACACTGAGGGGGGTGGCGACGCGTTCCCACTCCCGGTTGCGCGAGGTGACGATGATCTTTCCCGGTCCGCCATGGGGGAAGTACGAGCGCACCGACTCGATGTCCTCGGCGTTGTCGAAGACCAGCAGCCAGTTGTCGAAGGGCTTGCCGGTGCGCAGGGCCTCGCGGACGGCGGGCACGGCGGTGTTCGCCTGCGGTCCGACCTCCAGGCCGAGGGCGGTCGCCAGCTCGGCGAGCGCGGCCAGGATCAGGCTCTCCTGCTCGGCGGGGATCCACCAGATGACGTTGTACTCGCCGCTGTGGCGGTAGACGTACTCCACCGCGATCTGTGATTTGCCCACGCCGCCGAGGCCGTGCAGTGCGTGCGGGAGGACCGCCGTCGTCTCGTCCTCGGTCAGCTGCCGTTCCACGGCGGCGAGAAGGGGCTCCCGGCCGGTGAAGTTGGGGTTCTTGGGCGGCACGTTGCCCATGATCCTCGGCTGGCCCGAACGTACGACGCGTGCTTGCGGCGCTTTGACTTCCATCTCCTCGTGAGCCCTCCGGGCGGTGTCGTCAGCTGGTGCCGAGAGGTCAGCTGCTGGTGGTGTCGTGGGCGGCACAGATCCTCCTGGTGAAACGACGCTGTCCGGTGGCAGCCTTGCCCATTTCGGGGCGGCTTTCAGCACATCCGCATCGATCTCACCCGGCCGGGCAGGGGGGTCGTCCGGCGAACGCACCAGTCGGGCGGCCACCCTGGCGGCCCGGCCGGCGTAGGGGCCCGACAGCGCCCGCAGCACCGCCAGCTCGATGCGGAGCCAGGGACGGACGCCGGGGTCCGCGCCGGGGAGGGCGGTGCGCACCGGGTCGTGGAGGGCCGCGCGCAGTAGCGCACCGTGGCCCTGCCCCGTCCGCAGCTCCGCCAGCAGGCCCACGGTGCGGGCGAGTTGGGTCCTGGTGCTGGTGGCGAGCAGCGCCTCGCGCACATCGTCGGCGAAGTCCGGACCGCTCCCGGCGCCGGCGTCCCAGTCGATCAGCCCGCCCATCATGACCTCGGCGAGGTGCTCGGGCCCGGCGTCCGGCAGGGCCAGGTCGCGCAGCTCGTCGACGACGGCGAAGTCCAAGGGGGCGAGGGCCAGCAGGACGGCGAGCTGCCGGGCCAACGGGCTGGCGAGCGCGCGGAACCTGCGTACGGCGGCGGCCGCCGCCCGGGGGCCGTCGACGACCGGGGTGCGCAGCCCGGGGGCGGAGGCGCCCTTGGCCATCGCGCCCGCCAGGACCACCGGCAGTGTCCGCCGCACGCCGCGTTCGCCGGTCACGAGGTCGGCCCAGGCGCGGAAGGACCCGGCGCGGGCGCTGAGCACCGGTACGGGCACGGTGTCGTCGTCCGGTTCGGGCAGCGGCCGGACGGGGTCGTGCGCATCGAGGGGCGGACGGAAGCGGAAGCGGCCGTTCGGCGCGCCGAAGCCTCCGGCGTCCAGTTGGGCGCGGAAGGGGAAGAGCGAGGAACGGTGGCGCAGATAGGGCGGCAGGAGGTGGACCAGCGCGGTGGGCCCGCCGGAGGTGAGCCGCTCCAGCAGTCGGTCGGCTCCGGGGCCCGCCCAGCCGTGGGCGAGTCCGTCCGTCACGACGAGGAAGAGCCGCGCGCCGCGGCCGTCGAGCAGTTCGGCGGGGTCGCCGTCGCGTCCGCCGGGCCAGCGCAGCGCGGGTTCGCCGGCCCCGGCGGGCAGGGCCACCCCCACCGTGCGGACATCGCGGAAGGCCCCGCTGCGGGCGGCCTCTTCGGCGATCTGCCGGACGGTGCGCTGCCACGGCGGCATGGTGGGGGCCCGGTCGACGAGGAGCACCAGGTCGAAGGCCCGCTCGCGGTCGGGGAGGAAGTAGGGAACCCACAGCCCGTCGGTGAGCCCGTGCTCGGCCGTGCTCTCCTCGTCCAGCGCGCTCCGGCCCCCGGTGGGTACCCTGCGGCCCAGCCCGCGCAGCGACCTGGCCAGCCGCGGCGTGGCCGTCCGCGCGGCCCGGGGGCGGGGTCCCGGCAGCCGGTCCGGGCCGGTGCGGGTGCGCTCCTGGACGGTCCTGATCTCCCGTTCGTACGCCGGTGGTCCGGGCAGCCCGGAGACCCCGGGCACGGCGAGGGGCGCGGGGACGGACGCCGTGCCGGGGGCCGGGCCGAGCAGCGGTTCGGGCCCTTCGGCGGGCTGCGGGCCGGCGGCCGGGGGCTGCCCGGAGCCGGGCGTGTCGGAGCCGGGCGTGTCGGGGTGCCGTTCGGCGCGGGGCGGGTGATCCGGGGTGGGCCCGGGGGTGCGCTGCGCGTCGAGGCGGGCGGCGGCGAGCCAGGCGGCGTCGGCGAGCTCCGTCCAGTCGGCTCCGCCCGGATCGGGCAAGCCGTCGTCCTCGTACCGGTCGCCGGCAGTGGGATCGGGGGAGTCGGCCGGCACGGACGCGGGGTCCGGAGCACGCTCCCGGGGCAAGCCGTTCATCAGCGGCCCTTCGAGAGGTCTCGGAGGAGCATCTCGACGAGTTTACGCCCGTCGGCATCCGCTTGAAAGCCGCCCGCGTTCGTCAGCTGGACGGCGTTGAGCAACTGGTCGATCGACTGGGTGCCGCCGCCGCGCAGACGCTTCTCGAACTCGTCCACCAACGCCTCGACGCCTTCCGGGCGCTGCCGCAGATGGCTGACGACAATGCCGATCAGCTGCTCGCGGCCCGGCGGCAGCATCTCCAGCGGCAGGCAGCGGCGGCGGAACGCGGCGGGGAACTCCCGTTCGCCGTTGCTGGTGATGACCACGACGGGGAACTGCGCGCACTCCACCCGGCCGCCCTCGACCCGTGCCGAGCCACGCGGGTCGTCCGTGAACACGGTCGCCGACTCCTCGTTGCTGCGCACGAGTTCGGGGATCTCGTAGCTGCCGTTCTCCAGCACGTGCAGGAGGTCGTTGGGCAGGTCGATGTCGCTCTTGTCCAGCTCGTCGACGAGCAGCACCCGGGGGCGCGCGTAGGCGAGCAGGGCGGTGCCGAGCGGGCCGAGGGTGACGAAGTCCCCCAGTGCGGGCGGCGCTTCAGTGCCCGGGCCGCGCCCGTCCGCGTCTGTGCCGACGGCGTCGGGAGCGTTCCCGGCGGCGGGGCCGTGCGCGCCGCCGCCGCCGTCGTCGGCCGCCCGCCAGGCCGCGATCGCCTGGGCGCGGCCGATCGCGTCGTACGCGTACAGGCCGCCCTTGAGCGTGCTGCGGCTGACGACGCTCCAGGGCAGGACCCGGCCGAGCCCCAGCTCGCGGGCGATCAGATAGGCGAGGGTGGACTTGCCGACGCCCGGCGGGCCGGTGATGAGCAGCGGGCGGCGCAGCAGCAGGGCGGCGTTGACCGCGTCGATCTCCTCGCGGCGCAGCTGCGGCCCGTCCTGGATCCGGCCGAGGCGACGCTCCGCGGCACGGTCGTCCTCGGGTGGCGGCGGCTGGAGCGGGCCGCCGGGAAACGTACGCCACGGCGGCGGCGTCGGCAGCGTGGGCGGCTCGCCCGCGGGCGCCCTTCCGGTCGCGTGGAAGACCCACCACGGGGGCGGCGGCGACGGTGGTACGGCAGCGGCCTCTCCGGTCATGCCGACAACAACTCCTCACGATCGACCAGTCGGTACGGGTCGTCCCAGAAGAACGCGATGTGCCTGCCCACCCACAGGGGGCCGTCCTCCTCCCTCTCCGCCCCCGCTCTCAACCTGTGCACTTTTTCCGGCAGTTGTGCGTACGTGTGCCCCAGAAGCAGCGTGAGCAGTTCGCTGGACCGGGAGGAGCTTTCGGCCCTGCGGTCCCAGGCGGCGACCCCCACGCCCTCGACGACGGCGGCCTGCAACGCCTCCAGGCCGTGCCCCTGGACGGCGGGCGCGTCGAGGATGACCGCGGTGAGCGACTCGTCCCCGGCGAGGTGGGCACGCCAGCGTTCGAATCCTTCCCGGTCCGCGGCCTTCCAGCGGTGCGGGGCCGGGGCGGTGGCGGCCCGGAGCTGATCCCAGCGGGCCTGCCAGCGGCGCAACTGCCCGGCGTCGCCGCGCATCCGGTCCAGGCTGCGCAGATGGACCCGGTAGTGCATGCCGATCGGCCGGGGCCTCGGGTCTCCGGTACCCAGTTCCAGGCGGGCCATGTCGTGGTTCAGCAGGTCGAAGGGGAGCAGGAACTCGACGTGGACCGGCCCCCCACCGGCCCCCGCCTTCTCCGCGCGACCGCCTGGCTCCGGCTGCCCCGCCTGTCCCTTCGGAGGGTCGGCCCACAGCGCCTCCCCCCGCTCGACGGCGCGCTCGACCGCTCCGGCCAGGGTGTCCAGGGTGACGGTCTCCATGGCGCCCTGCTCCGGCCGCCAGTAGCCGGAGACCTTGTTGAGCCAGTGCCGGACGAAGACGTCCGGGGAACCGTCCCGGGCCGGTTCGATCATGACGACCAGACACCGGGGCACCGTCGGGTCGGGGGCGGCGGGCCGCTCCAGGCGCCGTCGGCAGACGGCGAGCGCTTCCCGCGCCCCGGCGACCGCCGCCCGGGCGTCGCCGGCCGGCCCGGCGGGGCCCTCCGCCTCCGCCCAGCGGTCCGCCCACCGGCGCAGCGCCACGCCCTGACCGGCCGACAGGACGGCGGCCGCTTCGACGAGGACGACGGCTGCGGGGAGACCGTCGGCGCGTGCGGTCATGTCCAGTGCGTGGTCGAAGAGTTCGGCCGGAGTTCCGTGGTCCGGCAGGTCCCCGGGCAGCTCGTCGCCGAGGAGGGCGGCGAGCCGGCCGCCGTCGATGTCCTTCGCCTCGACGAGCAGCCGGCGCGCCTGCCGGGCGATGTCCTCGGCGAAGACGGGCGCGGGCCAGGGCACCGGCCGGCCGGCGCCGGTCCGGATGCCCGCCTCGGCGGCGATCCACTCGGCCTCGTCCGGGCCGGAGACGGTGCGGACCGCGTAGACGAGCGCCTCGGGGCCGCCGGGCCGGTGGATCACCTTGCGGACCAGATGCGTCATGGCGACCCGGGGCGTGCTGTCCGGGTAGGTCAGTTCGACGCCGAGTCGGTACGCCACCGTCTCCACGAACTCGCCGCGCTGAGTCCGGTCCTTGACACATTCGAGCAGGGTCAGCGCGTCGACCAGGGTCTGCACCAGGTCCGGTCCCGGGTGCCCGTGCGGGACAGCATTCATCGCCGCCCATCCCCCCGCCGAGTCGGTCCAACTCACATGGCTGCACGCGAAGTTACCACGATCGAATCTTCGGTAACCAGGATCTTCACGCGCCCCTTCGGCCCCGTCCGGGGCGCCGCCCCGGCCCCTGGAGATTGCGGCGGGAGCGCCAGGAAGACCGGTCCGGACGGCATACGGCCTCTCCCGTCCCGCTCCTGGCCGGCTTCGCCGTCAGCCCAGGAGGACCGGGAAGGCGGTCATGTCGTTCTGCGTCATCACCGGAAGCTTGGTGATCTCCTCGTCCGGGACGGCGAGGCGGAGTCCGGGGAAACGCGTGAACAGAGCGGGCAGCGCGATACCCGCCTCGACGCGCGACAGGGCCGCGCCGGGGCAGATGTGCGGGCCGTGGCCGAAGGTCATGTGGCGGTTCCGGGTGGGCCGGGTGATGTCGAAGGCGTCGGCGTCGGGGCCGTGTTGCTCGATGTCGCGTCCGATCGCCCGGTAGGAGACGACGACTCCCTCGCCCTTGCGGATCACCTCGTCGCCGGCGGTGATGTCCTCGGTGGCGAACCGCATCAGCAGGTGGGTCGTGGGGGTGTCCCAGCGCAGCGTCTCCTCGATCACCGCGTCCCAGTCGGCCTCCCCGGCGAGCACCTTGCGCAGCTGGTCGGGGTGGGAGAGGAGGGCGCGTACGGCGTTGAGGACGAGTCCGATGGTGGTCTCGTGCCCGGCGGCGACCATGGCCTTGAGGTTGCCCACCACCTCCTCCTCGGTGAGCGGCTCGCCGCCCTCCTCGGCCAGGATCAGCGCGCTGGTGAGGTCGTCCGTGGGCCGGGCGGTCTTCTCCCGTACGAGGTCGGTGTAGAAGACGTCCAACTCGGCCAGCAGCGCGAGGCGTTCGTCCTGCGGGGTGAGCATGGAGAAGAACGCCTTGTACTGCCTGGTCAGCATGGCGTGCTGGGACTCGTCCACGCCCATGAGCATGCCCACCACCCGCATCGGCAGCGGCTGGGCGAAGACCGCCTTCAGGTCGACGACCCCGTCGTCCCCCCGCGCGGCGTCGAGGGCGTCCAGCAGCTCCTGGGTGAACGTCTCGATCTCCGGGCGGATCGCCTCCAGGCGGCGGGGGGTGAGCGCCTGCGAGGTCTTGGTGCGCAGCCGTCGGTGTTCGGCTCCGTCGACGGTGAACATGGAGCGCCCGGCGTCGATCATGCCGATCAGCGGCCACGCGTGGGTCACCGCGCCGCTCTGCCAGAGGCCCCAGGCGTCGATGTCCTTCACCAGCCGCGGGTCGAGGAGGAGTCGGCGTGCCTCGGCGTGCCGGGTGACCGTCCAGGCCGGTACGCCGAGCAGGTCGATCCGGGCGAGGGCCCCGGCCTCGCGCAGCCGGGCGGTCTCGCCGTCCAGGTCCTGGACCAGGGGGTCGATGACGACGGTCCCGGCGCCCCGGTCGGCCGGCGCGGCGGCAGTGTGCGGGCAGTTCACAACGCGTCTCCTGTCGTGCGTACGGGAGTGAAGCGGACGGGCAGGGCGGTCGTCCCGCGCAGGAACGCGGACGGCCGGCGGACCAGTTCGGTGGCGGGGACGGCCAGTTCGAGGTCGGGCAACCGGTCCAGCAGCACCTCGATGCCGGTACGGGCGATGATCTCGGCGATCTCCTGGGCGGGGAAGGGGCAGCGGTACTCGCCGTGGCTGAAGGCCAGGTGCGCGCTGTTGCCGCCCTGCCCGGAGCGGACGGCGGAGGCGGTGACCTGCTGCCGGATGTGCGGGTCAGCGTTGGCCGCGCCGAGGCCGAGGAGCAGCATGTCGCCGCGGGCGATGTTCCGTCCGCCGAGCCGGGCGTCGCGCGCGGCCCAGCGGCCGGCCAGGATCTGGGTGGGGCCGTCCTCCCACAGCACTTCGTTCATGGCCTCCGCGACACTGTGCCGGCCGCCGGACAGGGCGTCGGCGAACTGGTCCTCGGTAAGCATCAGCCGGGTGGAGTTGCTGATCCAGTCGGCGGTGGTCAGGTGGCCTGCGGCCGTGATGGCCATCAGGTCGAGCGCGTACTCCTCGTCCGTGAACGGTTCGGGGTGGGCGAGCATCCGGGACGTCACGTCGTCACCGGGCCGGGCCCGCTTCGCCGCGACCAGGCGCCGCATGTGCTCACCGAAGCTCAGGTGCGCCTTCTGCGCGCCGGGGCCGCCGTCGGCGAGGTCCTTGAGCACCCGCGCGATGTCGGCGCCCTCGTCGTCGGGGAAGCCGACGAGCCGGGCGAGCACGAGGACGGGCAGCGGTTCCGCGAACTCGGCGACGAGGTCGGCGGTGCCCCGGGTGCAGACGGCGTCGATGAGGCGGTCGGCCAACTGCTCGCAGTGCTGCCGGATCTCGAAGGGGTCGGTCCCTTCGAGAGCCGGTACGACCATGTCGACGTGCCGGCGGTGCTCGGCTCCGGCGGTGAAGTAGATGGACGGCATGGGGGTGCCCACCATGGGCAGCAGCGGCCAGTCGGCGGGGACGTGTCCCCACTGGTTCCACAGGGAGACGTCCCGGGGGAACAGCTCCCCGTCGCTGGTGACCTGGTGGAGTTCCCGGTAGCCGATCACCAGCCAGGCGGGAAAGCCGCCGGGCAGCTCGACGGGGACGACGGGGCCGTGGTCGCGCCGCATGGACCGGTAGAGCTCCTGCGGCTCGGTGGGGAAGCCGGGCCCGCCGAGCGCGACGGCGCCGCTACCGGCGCCCACGGGGCAGCCTCCTCCGGCGCCGGCCGTGGACGCGGGCGTGGCGGACGAGGGGTTCGTCATCGTACGGACTCCAGGGGCGGCGGCTTCGCGCGTTGCGACCATACGATCAACGCGGCACCACTATAAGGAGGTTGCGTGAACCACCGGAGCTGTTCACGCCCATATTCGCCCTACCTCCGAACGATTCGACCTCATGTTCCGCCCGTTTTCCCATGACATCTGCACACCTTTGATCACAAGGTCGGCATCACCGCGGAGGCCCCGCCGGGCGCCGGCTGCCGTCGGACCCGGTCGGGACGCGGGCCCCGTGGTGACCGCCCCGGGCTCGCACCGCGTTCCCGCCGCTCTACGATCGGGGGCGTGTGCGCTGACGTCATAGTTGCCGAGGACGACGAGAAGCAGGCCGAGCTCGTACGCCGCTATCTGGAACGGGAAGGACACGCCGTACGGATCGTGGGCGACGGCCTCGCCGCGCTCGACGCCGTCCGGCACCAGGAACCCGACCTGCTCGTTCTCGATGTGATGATGCCCCGGGCCGACGGCCTGGACGTGGTGCGAGTGCTGCGGTCCGAGAACCGCGAGCTGCCGGTGCTGATGCTGACCGCCCGCTCGACCGAGGACGACCTCCTGCTCGGTCTCGACCTCGGCGCCGACGACTACATGACCAAGCCCTACAGTCCGCGCGAGCTGATGGCCCGCGTCCGTACCCTGTTGCGGCGCACCCGGCGTACCGCCGCCCCGGAGCCGGTGGCCGAGGACCCGGTTCTGCGGGTCGGCGCCCTCGTGGTCGACCCGGCGCGGCACGAGGTGTCCGTGGGCGGCGGGCCGGTGGAGTGCACCCCGGGCGAGTTCCGGATCCTGGCGGCCCTGGCGGCGGGACCGGACCGGGTGTTCAGCCGTCAGCGGCTGCTGGAGGAGCTCCACGGGTTCGACCGCTACATCAGCGCCCGGACCGTCGACGTGCACGTCATGAACCTGCGCAAGAAGATCGAGCGGGCCCCGCGGCGGCCGGAGCGCCTGCTCACCGTGTTCGGCGTCGGCTACAAGCTCACCGATCCGGCGAAGGCGGTCCGGCGTGCGTAGGGTGCGCGACGGGGACGACGGTGCGGTCGTGCGCGGGACGGGCGGGGACGGCGAGAGCGCCGGCCGACCCGGGCGGCGCGGCGGCAGGCGGGAGATGGCGGGCCGGACGCGGCTGCCGCTGCGCCGGAGCCTGCTGGGGCGGCTGCTCGCCGTTTCCGCGCTGGTGGCCGCGTGTTCGGTGGCGGCCACCGCCTGGATCGTTGTGCAGACCACCTCGGGTGCGATCAAGCAGGAGCAGGGGCAGAACCTCACCGCGGACGCCCGGATCTACGACACCCTGCTGGAGTACGCCGCCCGCCATCCGACCTGGGACGGGGTCGGTGCGACGGTGCGCGAACTGGCCCGGGAGTCGGGCCGCCGGGTCGCCCTGACCACGCAGGGCAGGCAGCCGCTCGCCGACTCGGCCACCGCGGCGACCGCCCCTGCGCTCGGGCCGCAGGCGTCCGCCGTGGTCGACCCGTTGTCCGTGGACACCGTTCTGGCGGCGCGCGGGACCGACGGGCAGGGCACGGCGGCCGACCGCATCGACCCCCGGGCGGTGGGGCCGTTCCGGCTGTCGGCGGCGGACGGCAAGGCGTTGCGGCGGCTTGCCGACAGCAAGGTGGAGTGCCTGAACCGGGCGGGCATCGCCTCGGACGTGGTGGTCGGCCCGAGCGGCCGCCCCCGGGTGCAGATCGTGGGCAACGACCCCGAACGCGCGCTGGGCACGCGTTGTGATCTCGCCGCTCTGGACACACCCACGCCTTCGGAACGCAAAGCGCTCGACGCGCTCACCGAACTGGCCGACGCCTGTCTGAAGCGCCAGGGCCGCGAGGGCGTACGGCTGAACAGCGACCTGTCCTGGGGCGATCCGGCGCGGGTGTCCCTGGCGCCCGAATCCGGTCCGCGGCCGGACGAACCCGGGCCGCTGGTGCCGGAGCCGGCGCCTGTGCCGACGCCGCGCGACGCCCCCGCGGAGGAGGCCGAGCCGTCCGTCGTGACGCCGGAACGCACCGGGGAGAACGACCGGGCCATCGCGTCCTGTGTGGGCACGGCCCGGAGCGAACAGCTCAGCTCGTACGTGGCCTCCCCCGCCCTCCTCTTCATCGGCGACGAGGGCGGCGCGACGCTGCCCGGGTTCGACCTGTCCCCCGCGAACACGGCCAGGATCGCCGGGGCCGCGGCGCTCGTGCTGACCCTCACCGTGGGCGCGTCGGTGTTCGCCGGAGCCCGGCTGGTGCGCCCGCTGCACGCCCTGACCGGCGCCGCGCAGCGTATGCGCGACGGGGAGCGGCCGGAGTCGGTGCCCGTCTCGGGGGACGACGAGGTCGGCCGGCTCGCCGCGGCGTTCAACGACATGTCCGCGCACCGGGCGCGGCTGGAGGAGCAGCGCAAGGCCATGGTGAGCGACGTCGCCCATGAGCTGCGCACCCCGCTGAGCAACATCCGGGGCTGGCTGGAGGCCGCCCAGGACGGGCTCGCCGACCCGGACCCGGCGTTCGTCTCCTCGCTGCTGGAGGAGGCCGTGCTGCTCCAGCACATCATCGACGACCTCCAGGACCTGGCCGCCGCCGACGCCGGCGTGCTGCGGCTGCATCCCGAACCCGTAGGGGCCCGGGAGCTGCTGAGCCAGGCCGCCGCCGCCCACCAGGCGCGGGCGGAGAACGCGGGCGTCACCCTCGCCGTCACGGGCGCCGCCCCGGGGCCCGCCCTGCGCGCCGATCCGGTCAGGCTCCGGCAGGTGGTGGGCAACCTGGTGTCCAACGCCGTACGGCACACTCCGGAGGGCGGCCGGGTGACGCTGCGCGCGTACGTCTCCGACGACGGTGACGGGGCGGTGCTGGTCGAAGTGGCGGACACCGGTTCCGGCATCCCGTCCGAGGACCTTCCCCATGTCTTCGACCGGTTCTGGCGCGCGGAGAAGTCCCGCAGCCGCCGTACGGGCGGCAGCGGCCTGGGCCTCGCCATCGTCCGCAAACTGGTCGAGGCGCACGGTGGCACGGTGGAGGCGACGAGCGTCGAGGGCAAGGGGTCGACGTTCGTCCTCCGGCTGCCCGGGACCACGCCGTCCGGCCCCTGATGGGATGACCACAGCGCTCTGACAGCTTCTTCATATCTCCACGCCAGCCTGGCGGCATGCCCCGTCCCCGGTGCGAACCGTCATCCGGGGCCGTCACGGGGCCGACTATGGAATGGAGCCATCCGTATGACCGCTTTCACCTCTCGTCGTACCCTGCGTGCCGCCGTACTGGCCGCCGTCGCGGCCGGCGCGGTGCTGGTCCCGTCCGCCGCCGCCTTCGCCGACTCCTCCCCGAAGCCGTCGGAGCCCGCCGTCGTCGACCTGTCCGAGAGCAAGCCCCCCGTGGTCGACCTGTCCGAGAGCAAGCCCCCCGTGGTCGACCTCTCCGAGCGCAAGGCCGCCGATGACGCCGCGAAGGAAGCCGCCCGGCCGGCGGTGACGCCGCGCGGCGGCGTCGCGGCGGGCGAGGACCCCGCGCCCGCACCGAAGGAGGCCGCCCCGGTGGTCACCCCGCGCGGCGGTGTCGCCGCGGGGGAGCGCCCCGCCGGAAGCGGTGACAACAGCACCGCGGTGCTGGCCGGTTCGGTGGCCGGGACCGCGCTGCTCGCCGGCGTGGGCACGATCGTGCTGCGCCGCCGCTCGGCGGCCGGCCTCAACGGCTGACCCGCACCGCTCACCACAACTGACCGTGGCGCCGCCCCCACACCGGGGCGGCGCCACGCTCGCGCACCGGCCCGCACCGCCCCGTCCCGCCGCCCGTCCCGCCGCCCTGTCCCGCCCCGATCCCGGAGTTCTCTGTGCCGTCCCGTACGCCCCACCGCTTCCGGCGGACCGCCGCCCTGCTGACCGCCGTCGTGGCCTGCGTCGCACTGGCGGGGTGCTCGTCCGCCGAGCCCTCCTCCTCGTCCTCCTCCGCCGCAGCGGGAGCGCCCTCCGCCTCGGCCTCTGCCGCACCGGGCGAGGCGGCATCCGGATCGAGCGGATCGACCGAACCGTCCAGGACGGGCGAGCCGGATCAGCCGGCTCCCGCCCACGTCTCCATCCCCTCGATCGGCATACAGAGCACCCTCATGGAGCTGGGACTCAACCCGGACGGCACGGTCGAGGTCCCGCCCGCGGAGAAGGGCATGACGGCGGGCTGGTACAGCGGCGGTTCCGTGCCCGGCACACCGGGGCCCGCCGTTCTGATCGGCCACAACGACACCCGCTTCGGCCGTGCCGTCTTCCACGACCTCAAGAACATCCGCGACGGGGCCGAGGTCCTGGTCCGCGACGGGGCGGGGAAGACCCTGCGCTACACGGTCACCGGAAAGGAAGCGGTCAGCAAGAAGGCGTTCCCCACCGACAAGGTCTACGGCCCGACGAAGGACAGCACGCTGCGGCTCATCACCTGCGACGGCGAGTTCGACGCGGACGGTCATACGGTCGACAACCTCATCGTGTACGGCGCTCTCGCCTGAAACGGTCTGCCGCCACGGGAATCCCGCGAGCGACAGCCCACACGTGGCGTTGACGCGACGGATGGCAGCCGGCCGGACAGACTCGGGCCACCCGATGTCTACCCGTGGGTAACTCCCGCTGCTTGGATGGGGTCGACCGGTACGCCCCCACTCGACCACAGGAGCCCCCGTGCCGAACCCCGCGTTCCGCCTGACCGGCGTGGCCTTGTCCGCCACCCTCGCCGCCGTCACCCTCGCCGTGAACGCGCCACAGGCGGCGGCTGCCGAGACCCCGTCGCTGCGGGTGCTCTCGTACAACGCGTTCCTCTTCAGCAAGACCCTGTACCCCAACTGGGGCCAGGACCACCGGGCGGCCGAGATCCCGAAGACCTCGTTCTTCCGGGGCAATGACGTGGTGGTGATCCAGGAGGCCTTCGACAACGGGGCCTCCGACGCGCTGCTGCGGAACTCCGCGTCCCCGTACCCGTACCAGACCCCGGTGGTCGGCCGGAGCAAGAGCGGCTGGGACGCGACGGGCGGCTCGTACGCGGCGACGACGCCGGAGGACGGCGGCGTCACGATCCTGAGCAAGTGGCCGATCGTGCGCAAGGAGCAGTTCGTCTTCAAGGACGCCTGCGGCGGCGACTGGTTCTCGAACAAGGGCTTCGCCTACACCGTGCTGAACGTCGACGGCACCCGGGTCCACGTCGTCGGCACGCATGCCCAGTCGACCGACCCCGGCTGCTCGGCGGGCCAGGCGGCGCAGACGCGCAGCCGGCAGTTCCAGCAGATG
Organism: Streptomyces sp. CNB091; assembly: GCF_000377965.1. Lineage (NCBI taxonomy): Bacteria > Bacillati > Actinomycetota > Actinomycetes > Kitasatosporales > Streptomycetaceae > Streptomyces > Streptomyces sp. CNB091. Next base: position 158,226 of record NZ_KB898990.1, on the reverse strand, counting down.
GACGCGTTCCTGGACGCGAAGAACATCCCGGCCTCGGAACAGGTCGTCGTGGCGGGCGACTTCAACGTCGACGGGCACTCGGCCGAGTACGCCTCGTTCCTCTCCGACGCGGGCCTGAGCGCACCGGAGACCCGGACGGGCCACCCGTACTCCTTCGACACCCGCGACAACTCCATAGCCTCCGAGCGCTACCCCGACGACCCGCGCGAGGACCTGGACCACGTCCTGCACCGCACGGGCCACGCCAAGCCGGCAGGCTGGAAGAACGACGTGATCAAGGAGGAGAGCGCCCCATGGACGGTGTCCAGCTGGGGCAAGGACTACACGTACACGAACCTCTCCGACCACTACCCGGTGATCGGCTCCGGCCGGTAACCGCACCCTGACCTCGCCGTCCCCCTCCGCTCGCCGCGGGAGGGGGACGGCGCGTCGCCCGGATCCCGTCGATATATCGTGGCCAGCGCTTGTGTCCGGGAGCGCGAGAGGGCCGGTATGGACGAGGAGCGGGACCAGTGGATACGGGTGCCGGTCGGGGACGACGCGGCCCGCTGGGCCACGCGGGTGCGCTGCCGTCGCGTACTGCTCGTCGTGCACAACGTCACCTCGGCGACCCGGCTGCTCGACGTCCTGCCGCTGTTCCACGACGATCTCGGGGTGCAGCTCCTCGCCACCTGCACGGGGTCCTCGGTCTTCCGGTCGGGCGTCGCGGAACTGCTCGCGGACACGGGGGTGCCCGTACTGCCGTGGGAGCAGGCCCTCGCGACACCGGTGGACCTTGCGATCTCGGCCAGCTTCGGCGGCGAACTCGGCGCCATTCAGGGTCCGTTGCTCATACTTTCGCACGGTATCGGCTATACTAAAAGACTGGCGGCACCGAGCACCGACGGGGAGGCGGCTCCGCCTCAGGGTTCGCCTCCCCCGGTCTTCGGGCTCGCGCCGGACTGGCTCCTCGCGGACGGTGTCCCTCTCGCCGACGCACTCGTCCTCTCCCACCCCGAGCAGTTCGACCGACTGGCCGCCGCCTGCCCTGAAGCGCTGCCCACCGCCGTGCTCGGGGGCGACCCCTGCTTCGACCGGATGCTGGCGGCACGTCCCTACCGCGACCGGTTCCGCAGGGCGCTCGGCGTGGGGCGCGGGCAGCGGCTCGTACTGCTCAACTCCACCTGGGGCCCCCGGTCGCTGCTGGGCGACGGCGAAGGGGAAGGAGCCGCCGGCGAGGGCGGGGGCGGTGACGACACGCTGCCCGCGCTGCTTCCGCGGCTCGCGTCGGAGCTTCCCGCCGACGAGTACCGCATCGCCGCCGTCCTCCATCCCAACATCTGGCACGGTCACGGCCCCGGCCAGATCAGGGCCTGGCTGGACCGGGCCAGGCGCGCCGGCCTGGCGCTGATCGACCCGCTGGAGGACTGGCGTCAGGCGCTGCTCGCGGCCGACGTCGTCATCGGGGACCACGGTTCCGTCACCTATTACGGCGCGGCGCTCGGCACCCCCGTACTCCTCGGAGCGGCGCCCCTGGGCAGCCTCGATCCCGACGCGCCCATCGCCGACTTCATCCGGACCGCGCCCGGACTCGACGCGCGGGCTCCCCTGCGCGGTCAACTGGACGCGCTGATCGAAAGCCACATCCCGCAGCCGGGTCCGATGCGCTTCACCTCCTCCGTGCCCGGCGAGGCGGCGGTACGGCTGAGGCGGGCCTTCTACGGACTGATGGGCGCCCCCGAACCGCCGGGCCCCGCCCTGCTCCTGCCGCTGCCGCTGCCGGACCCGGAACCCGCCCTTCGTACGGCTCCCCTGTACGTGCTGACGCGCTGCCTCGCGGGGCCGGAGGTCGTCGTGACCCGGTACGCCGATCCCGCCCGGGAGCCCGACGGGGCGGGGGACGCCCATCTGGCCGTCCATGAGGACACCCGCGATCCGGGGCAACTCGGCCTGGCCGACGTCGTCTTCCGGGACGGAGCTCCGGACGACCCGCGGTTCGGCCCGCCCGGCCGATGGGCCGCCGAGGTACTGGACCGGCACGAACACTGCGCACTGGCGGCCTACGTCACCGGACCCTCGTCCTGCGTCGTCCGGACCCGTGGCGGCGCCCTGCTCCGGCTGACCGGAGGGCCGGAAGCCGACGCGGACCCGGCGGTGTACGCGTCGGCGGTGCACGCCTGGCTCGCGGCGGGCAGGACCCTGACCGTCCTGGTCGCGGGCGGACTGACCGTCCGTACGGGCAGCACAGCCCACCACGTGGTGGTCACGGCCGAGGCGGACGGGCCGGCGGCGGGCGGAACGCGGCTGCGCCCCTCGCCTACTCCTGCGGGCCGGAGCAGCGCTCACGCAGGCGACGCAGATACTCCACGTGCTGACCGGCGTTCTCCTCGGACAGGATTCTGATCGCCTCGTCGGTCAACGGCAGCGCCGCTGTGGGCTCCTCACCGGCGAGCAGAATCTCGGCGAGGTCCGTGAGAGCCCGTGCGGTGTTGTACGCGTCGCCGTTCGCCCGGAAGACGGCCAGGGCACGCCGCACGTGCTCCTGGGCCTCGTCCAGCCGCCCTAGGCCCCGCAGGGCCCGGCCCCTGTGGCGTTCCAGCAGAGCCCGCGCCCGGGGCACGTCCGCCGCACCCTCGTCGTCGGGCCCGATGCCGTCGAGGACGGCGTAGGCCTCGCCGAAGCAGTCGTACGCGTCGGCGAAGCGCCACTGCCGCAGTCGCAGCAGCCCCAGGATCTCGATGGCGGAGGCCAGACCTCGGGTGTGCCCCGCCGCGCGCTCGTCGCGTGCGGCCGCCGCCGCTTCCGCACCGGCCTCGTCTCCGAGCTGCAACTCACCCAATGTGTGGGCGAGTTGCACGTGAAGGGCGCCTGCGGTCCGGCTGCCGGGGACCTGCGCGTCGGCGACGGCCGCCCCGATCCGGAGAGCCGGCAGCACCGCCTCGTGGTGGCCCGCTTTGAGCTGGAGCGGCCACAGGGCGCGGCAGAGCGTCAGCACCGTGTCCGGCTGTCCGAACTCCTCGGCCGTCGCGACGGCTTCGACGAGGTTGGGCAGCTCGGCGGCGAGACGCGCCACGGCGTCACCGCGCCCGGCGTAGACGCCGCCCGGTCCGCCCGTCAGGGCGTCCGGCACCCGCCAGCTCTCCGGGAGTGCGGCCCGCGCCGCCGTCACCGACAGCCTCAGGTAGTGCTCGACCGCGCGGGTCGTGGCCGCCGAGCAGCCTGCGATGCCCTCGTGACGGAACGCCGCTTCCTCCGCGTGGGCGCGTACGGACGGCCGGTAGCGGTAGCGCCCGTTGTCCGCGTGCTCCAGCAGCAGTACGTCGGCCAGCCCGCCGAGCAGTTCCTCGGCGGCGTCGACGTCGATGCCCGCGACCCGCGCCGCGGCCTCCGCGTCGAAGGCGGGCCACTGCCGCAGCCCCATCAGGCGGTACAGCCGGGCGGCGTCCGGCCGCAACAGCCGGTAGGCGTCCTCCGCGGCCGTGCGCACCGGGTCGCTGTCGCTCATGGTGAGGCCTCCCGTCGGTTCGTCCGTCGGTTCGTCCGTCGGTTCGCCATGGGGCAGCGGTGGCGGCGGGGCCACGGTGAGCTGCCCGGGATCGAGGAGCCGGGGCGCTGCGGCGCGCAGGGCGTACGGCGATCCGCCGCACCGTGCCAGAACGGCGGGGAGAGCCGCACGGGCGGAGCGCATGACCTGCTTGCCCACGATCTTGGTGAGCAGGCGCGCCGCGTCCCGGTCGCTGAGGGGCCCCACGGGCACCGGAAACGCGTCCAGACCGGAGAGCGGTCGCCGGGCCACGACCAGGGTGAGGACGGAGGGAGCGGAGGTGAGCAGCGGTGCGATCTGCGCGGCGGACCGGGCGTGGTCGAGGACCAGGAGCAGTCTGCGGTCCGCGACGACTCGGTGGAAGGCGTCGATGCGCTCCGCCTCCGAGGGCGGGATCCGCTCGTCGCGCAGCCCGAGCCGGAGCAGCAGTTCCCGCAGGGCGCTGCCGGCGGTGCGGGCACTGCCCGTGCCCCGGCGGCCGAGGTCCACGTAGAGCTGCCCGTCCGGGAACAGGCTTTCCGCCCGCCAGCCCCAGTGCACGGCGAGGGCGCTGGTGCCCATGGAGTCGTCCCCGTACAGAAGGGCGACCCGGGGGCGTCCGTCCGCCTTGCGGCCCGCCTCGCGGTCGAGCAGCCTCATCGCTCCCTTCCGGTCCGTGAAGAAGCGTACGGAGGAGGGCAATCGGGGCCGCCCGACCGTTGTTCCCGTGGTCTGTACCGTGCGGGCGAAGGCGCTCCAGGTGCGGGCCAGTTCGGGGTCGCTCCGCACGCTGTCGTGGACGATCCGCGCCACGGCGTCCCGTTCCTCGGGCCGGGTCGGCGCGGCGACCTCGCGTCCGGCCATCCGCCGCACCAACCCGCCCGCGGTCTCCCAGGCCCACTTGCCGGCCTCGCTCGCCACGCCCGAACCGACGGCGCCGAGGACCGCCGTGATGGCGGCCATCGATATGGGATCCAGCATGCGGTGCGCCCCCTGCTTCCCGCCGGTTCGCCCGGTGCACCCCTCCCGGGCACCGCCACGACCGATCGCGAGGATAAACGGTAGCGGCTGGCGGGGCGCGCTGACGGCCTGCCAGAAGAACGGGGAGCCCCCGATGTCTTCCGGGGGCGGTCCGGGATGCTGGTGCGGGAACGAACGAAACACCTCGAAGGAGTCACCCGTGAGTGATCCGCAGCCGTTCACGCTCGTCCCGGGAGCTGCCGACTCGCCGGTCCTCCTGCACGTCCCGCACGGGTCCCGCCGCATCCCGCGAGAAGTACGCGAAGGGATCACGTTGGACGATGCCGCCCTGGAGCGCGAGCTCGACCACATCACCGACGCCCACACCGCCGAACTGGCGGCCGCGGCGACGGTGATCGCCCCGGCCGCCGCGTGGCGCTTCGTCAACAACCTGTCCCGGCTGGTCGTCGACCCGGAACGCTTCCCGGACGAGCGGGAGGAGATGCTCGCCGTCGGCATGGGCGCCGTCTACACCCGCACCACCCACCGCGAACGGCTCCGCCCGCAGGAGGCGGACCCCGATCCCTTGCTGGAGGCGTACTTCCAGCCGTACGCCGCCGCGATGACGGCGGCGGTCGAGTCGCGCCTCGCGGCTGCGGGCCGCGCGGTGATCATCGACGTCCACTCGTACCCGACCGTGCCCCTCCCCTACGAACTCCACGGCGCCGGCCCCCGTCCGCCCGTCTGCCTGGGCACCGACCCGTTCCACACTCCGCCGGAGCTTCTCGCGGCGGCGGAGGCGGCGTTCGGGAGCCGGGTCGGCCACGACGGTCTCGGACACGACACCCCGTTCGCGGGTACGTACGTCCCTCTCCGGCACTACGGAACGGACCGCCGGGTCACCGCGCTGATGATCGAGATCCGCCGCGACACGTACATGAGCGAGCCGGGCGGCCCGGCGGGGCCGGGGCTCGACATGCTGGCGGGGGCGCTGGCGGAGCTGGTGGGGGCGCTCAGCCGGCCTTCTTCCAGTCCTGGCAACCGGTGGACTTGAAGATCTCCCCCTTGTTGACGGTGACCCGCCCGCTGCCTTCCAGGTTGCCGTTGGCGATGATGGCGTCGAACTCCCCGCTGGAGTTCCTCGCCCGCTCCCAGTAGCACCCGAAGGACTCACCGGGGCCGCTCGTCCTGTAGGTCCCGGCGCGCATCTCCTTTCCCACCAGGTATTCGCCGTCCCCGTCCACGGTGGTGGGCGGCCCCTTGGGCTTCGGCGGCTTCGGCGGCGCGGCGGTGACGGTGGCCGTCTTCGTGACGGTGACCTCCGGGCCGGGCACCTCCACCTCCTTGGTCACGGTCTTGGTCACGGTGATCCTCGGAGTGGGACCGGCGTCCGAGGCCTCGGCCCGGGCCTCGTCGTCCGAGATGCCGATGCCGACGCCGAGGAACAGGGCGACGGCGCCGACGGCTCCATGGGTCACCCATGCCTTGCCTCGCGACGGCTTCCGCGGGGCGGAGGGATCGGGCAGAGCCCCTTGCGGAGGCGCTCCCCAGGGCGTGGTGGGCCGGCCGTGCTGATCGGGGTGCCCACCGAGCGGTCCCTGGGGCGCGTGCTGGTCGGGCTGGTGCGAGTTCATGGGTGTGCTCCAGGTCGTGGTGATGCGACAACAGGGGGAAGGCCGCTGGGACGCGTCGTCCACCGACACGCGGGCCCAGTGTCTGGCGGGGCGACGACGATCCGTGCGACCGGCAGACGGGGGTGGACGGTCACCGGCCGCGGATCCGGCGCCCGGTCTCCGTGGCCGGGTAGAGGATCGCGTCGGCGACGCGCCCACCGGAGTCCTTGACCCCACCGCTGAAGTTGAGCCGCCCGGAGGCGCCCGCCTTCGCCGCCACCCCGTCCCAGTAGCGGGCGTCCCGCTCCCACCGGATGTCCGACAGCAGCCGGTTCAACTGATCGGCGCCGAGCGCGTTCGACGGCTCGGCCCAGGGCGTGGTGTGGTGCACCGCGATGCCCAGCCCGGCGAGCACGGCCGGGGCTGTGAGGGCGCTCCGCGCGAGGAAATGGGCGCTGTGGCCGGAGATCAGACCCGCGAGCAGTGGCAGGACGCACGCTTCCACCTGCTGGGCGTCCGACCCGGTGGGCAGCTCGTCCTCGTGCACGGTCTCCGCCGAGCGGGAGAGACCGCCACGCCCGTAGATCGACGTGATCACGAGGGCCCGGAGCGCGGAGAGGGTGATCACCTCGGGGTCGGTCTTTCCCACCTGGCGCTTGCTCGCGTTGACCAGCTTGGCGAACGACACGATCCTGTCGTCGATCTCGACCTTGACGGCGTCGGCGACACGGTGGGCGAGGCGCGTGGCGAAGTCGCGCTGGTCCATCGACATGGCCAGGTTCTTGGCCACCACGACGCCCTGCACGTTCCGGTCGTAGAAGATCTGCCGGGCATCGGCCACGGACAGGTCCACGTACAGCTCGAAGGGGATGCGCACGGCGGCGAGTTCGGCGTACGTGAGGCCGAAGCGCTCCGGGTCGTCGTACAGCTCGTGCCAGGCGGTGGTCTGCGTCTCGCCGTCGATGGCGACGATCGAGGTGCCGGGCGTGATGGTCAGGGTCCGCAGGCCGGTGCCGGCCACCAGTTCGTCGCTGAGGGCGGCGAGCGGTCCCGCGTGCCAGAACGTGATGGGCGGGGTGGACCAGCCGGCGCCCAGCTCTCCCTTGACGCCGTCGGCGATGTACTCGGCGTACGAACCGACGTTCTTCCCCTTCTGCGTGGACTTCAGCGCCCGCTGGACCAGCGACCGCAGTTCGGCGTGGCGGCGCACGGCCCCGGACGCGGCCTTCAGGGTCTTCACGTCCTCCTCGCGGCGGGGCGACGGAACGAGCTGGACGAGCGTCGGTACGGACATGGTGCCGATCACCGCGTCCGCCCGGAACGGCATGACGGTGAGCTGGGTCCCCTCGATGACCGTGGTCGGCATGGTGATGCGCATGGCGATTCCCCCCTGGGATGGATGCCCCCACTGCGGAAGCATCTCAACCTAAGCACTCACCTGAAAGCACTGTCAAACAGCTTGACGCGTTTACTGGCTGATGTAGATTGTGAGCTGTTCAGCAGCAACGGCCACTGACCGCGGGAGTCGCCGACAGGTCGTTCACCGTCGTTCGCTTCGTTCGCAACCGAGAGGTCCGGGTCTTCCGCCATGCCCCAGCCATCCGCACAGGTGACGGCAGCCGAGATCTCCCGCATCGCGGGAGTCACGCGCGCCACCGTCAGCAACTGGCGCCGTCGGCACGACGACTTCCCGGCGCCGACGGGAGGCAACGAGAGCAGCCCGCTGTACGACCTGCCGTCGGTACGGGCCTGGCTGGCCGCGCGCGGCCACGCGGCGGCGACCAACGCCCTGGAGGAGTTGCGCACCACCTTGCGCCTGCATCCCCGGGGCAGCGTCGCGGTGGCGAGGCTGCTTCCGCTCGTACTCGCCGCGGCTCACCGCGCTCCGGATGAGCTGACCGCGCTGGCCGAACTGCCGGACGCCGCCCTCGTCGCCCACGCGGACGGCTCGGCCGCCCGGCTCGCCGACAGCGTCCCCGGCCCGGAAGCTGTCCGCTTCTCACCGGAGGACACGGCGGTGCTGCGGGCGCTAGCCCTGTGCGTGCGGGACGAGGGCGGCGAGGCGGCCCTGGGCGTCCTTGCGGAGCGCGAGCTGGAGGACACGGCCGCGAGTGGCACGTACGTGACCCCGGTGCAGCTCGCGGATCTCGTGGCCCGGCTGGTTCCCGGCCGACCCGTCCGCGTGCTCGACCCCGCCTGCGGTAGCGGCTCCCTGCTCGCGGCGGCGTCCCGGCGGGGCGCGAGCGAGCTGTACGGCCAGGACAGCGTCCCCGTGCAGGCCCGGCGCAGCGCGGTCGCCCTGATGCTGGCGGCTCCGCAGGCGGCGGTCACCGTACGCATCGGGGACAGCCTCCGCGCCGACGCCTTCGAGCGGCTCACCGCGGACGCGGTCGTGTGCAACCCGCCCTACGGGGACCGGGACTGGGGTCACGACGAGCTGGCCTACGACCCGCGCTGGGCCTACGGTGTGCCGCCGCGCGCCGAGTCGGAGCTGGCCTGGGCCCAGCACGCGCTCGCGCACCTGGAGCCGGGCGGCCACGCGGTCATGATCCTCCCTCCGGCCACGGCGTCCCGGGCGTCGGGCCGACGCGTACGGATGGACCTCGTACGCAGCGGAGCCGTACGGGCCGTCGTGGCCCTGCCGCCCGGCACGGCGGCCCCCTTCCACGTGGGCCTCCAGGTCTGGGTGCTGCAACGTCCCGAACCGGCGGGCCCCGAGCGCAAATCGGTGCTGTTCGTCGACACGACGGAGGCAGCGGCGGCGGGCCACCCCGGCGACGACCGCTCTTCCGGCGTGGCGGGCACGGGCAGACGTGGCGGCGGCCCCAACTCGGGCTCCTCCCGGGCCGGCCGCCCCACGTTGGACTGGTCTGTGCTGTCGGAGACCGCGCTGACCCATTGGGAGGCGTTCACCGAGGCTCCGGACGATTTCGTCGACGAGCCGGGCACAGCGCGCGTCGTCCCGGTGGTCGACCTGCTCGACGATGTCGTCGACCTCTCCCCCGCCCGGCACGTGCTGGTCGCCCGGACCGACGTAGAACCGGCGGAGCTGGCGCGGGAAGCGGACGAGGCCCGACGCCGCCTCATCGCCGGGACGGAATCCCTGGGCGAGGCGGCGCGCTCGGCCGACTGGCGAGCCGCGCCCGGCCGGTCGCCCCGCGAGTGGCGTACGGCCACGGCGGCGGACCTGGCCAGGGGGGGCGCGCTCACCCTGCTCCGCAGCGCGCCGGAGACGCGGGAGCCCGATCCCTCCGTCCCGGCGCTTGCCGTGCTCACGGGCATGGACATCGCCCGGGGCACGGGGCCGACCGGCGACCCGACGGGCCTGCGTACGGAGTCGACGCCGGTGGTCGCGGTGGGCGACGTGGTCGTACGCGCGGTCGCGGGCGGCGGCGGGGCGATGGCCCGCGTGGCGGACGAGGCGGACGAAGGCGCGTTGCTCGGCCCCCAGGTCCATCTGTTCCGGCCCGATCCGTCACGGCTCGACGCCTGGTTCCTCGCCGGTTTCCTGGGTGCGGAGGAGAACATCGCCGCGGCGTCGACCGGCAGCACGATCGTGCACGTCAGCCCGGGCCGGCTGCGCGTACCGCTCCTGCCGCTGGAGGAACAGCGCCGCTACGGCGAGGCCTTCCGCCGCGTGAACGAGCTACGGGCGGAGGCACGGCACGCCACGGAGCTGGCCGAGCGAACGGCGGGGCTGCTGGCGGGCGGGCTGACGGGGGGCGGGCTGGTACCGCCACCGGGGGCGGGGGGCGCGTCGGCCGTCGGTGCGCCTGGCTCCACATCCGGCACTTCGGCCTGAATCGGCACCACGAACGTCACGTACCGACCACACTTGTACGCACCCGTCCCGGTGAGGGCGGGGGTCCGAAAGGAATCCGGGGAACCCCTTGAACAGCAGCAAGCACACGGAGCTGGCGAACCACGCCTGGTCCGTCGCCGACCTCCTGCGCGGCGACTACAAGCAGTCCGACTACGGAAAGGTCATTCTTCCGTTCACGGTGCTGCGCCGCCTGGAATGCCTACTGGAGCCGACGAGGCAGAAGGTCGCCGAGACGGCGGCCCTGTACGAGAGCCAGGAGATCGACGGAGACTACTTCCTGCGGAAGGCGTCGGGTCACTCGTTCTACAACAAGAGCGCGCTGACGCTGAAGATGATCGCCGCCGACCCGCAGAACGCGGCGAAGAACCTTCAGGTGTACGTCGGTTCGTTCTCGGAGAACGCGACCGAGGTCCTGGACAAGTACGAGTTCGCCCAGCAGATCAAGAAGCTGGACAGCACGAACCTGCTCTACCAGGTGATCGGCAAGTTCACGGACCTGGACCTGCACCCCGAGGCCGTGTCCAACCACAACATGGGCTACATCTTCGAGGAGCTGATCCGCCGCTTCGCGGAGCAGTCCAACGAGACCGCGGGTGAGCACTTCACCCCGCGCGAGGTCATCCGCCTGATGGTCAACCTGCTGATCGCCCCGGACGGCGACGCCCTGAGCCTGCCCGGCGTGGTGCGCACGGTCATGGACCCGGCGTGCGGGACGGGCGGCATGCTGAGCGCGGCCGAGGAACACATCAAGGCGCTGAACCCGGACGCCACGGTGGAGGTGTACGGGCAGGAGCTCAACCCGGAGTCGTGGGCGATCTGCCGGTCCGACCTGATGATCAAGGGGCAGGACCCGGAGAACATCGCGTTCGGCAACTCGTTCTCGGACGACGGCCACCAGCGCGAGAAGTTCGACTACCTGCTGGCGAACCCGCCGTTCGGGGTGGAGTGGAAGAAGGTCAAGGAGGACGTCGAGTACGAGCACACGAACCTCGGCGACTCCGGCCGCTTCGGCGCGGGCCTCCCGCGCATCAACGACGGCTCGCTGCTCTTCCTCCAGCACATGATCTCAAAGATGAAGCCGGTGGACGCGAGGGGCGGGGGCGGCTCGCGCATCGCGATCGTCTTCAACGGCTCCCCGCTCTTCACGGGCGCGGCCGGCTCGGGTGAGTCGGAGATCCGCCGCTGGATCCTGGAGAACGACTGGCTGGAGGCGATCGTCGCCCTCCCGGACCAGCTCTTCTACAACACCGGCATCTCCACGTACTTCTGGATCCTGACGAACCGGAAGGACTCCCAGCACAAAGGCAAGGTGGTGCTGCTCGACGCGCGCGACCAGTGGGTGAAGATGCGGAAGTCGCTGGGCGACAAGCGCAAGGAGCTGGGCGACGGGTCGAGCGGCAGGCCGAACCACATCGGCGACATCACGCGGTTGTACGGGGACGCGGTGGCGGCTGCGGCGAACACGGAGCACCCGCTGCACGGCAAGGTGAAGGTCTTCGACAACACGGCGTTCGGCTATCAGCGGATCACCGTGGAGAGGCCGTTGAAGCTGCGGTTCGAGCTGACGGAGGAGACACTGGCGGCGGTCGAAGCGTCGAAGGTGGTTCAGAAGCTGCCGAACGCGTCGGCGCTGGTGGATGCCTTCAGGGCGATGGAGGGCCCCCGGTCCTGGGGGACAAAGTCCGAGGCGTGGGTTGCGCTGAAGGACGCGGCGGTTGCGGCCGGCACGACGTGGCCGACCGGGGCTCCGTTCAGCAAGGCGTTGCGGGAGGCGGTGGGGGTACGGGACCCGGGGGGCGAGCTCCAGATGGTGAAGGGGCAGCCGGAGCCGGACAGCGAACTGCGGGACTACGAGAACGTGCCGTTGGGCGAGGACGTGGAGGAGTACCTGAAGCGGGAGGTGCACCCGCAGGTGCCTGACGCGTGGATCGACCACACGAAGACGAAGGTGGGATACGAGATCCCGTTCACGCGACACTTTTATGTGTACGAGCCGCCGCGGCCGTTGGCGGAGATCGACGCAGAGCTGAAGACGCTTGAGGATGAAATTCAGACGCTGCTGGGCGAGGTGACGGGATGACCCAAAATCTGGAGCATCTGCGAGCGGGATGGAGCGCGACTCGGCTGGACCGTGTAGCGACCGTGAACGCCCGCATCGGATGGAAGGCGCTCACCGCATCAGAATACCAGCCTGACGGATACGCCTTTCTATCCACGCCGAACATCAAAGGCCCGGAGATCGAGTTTGAAAACGTCAATTTCATCTCAGATTTCCGATATCGAGAATCGCCCGAATTGCAGCTCAGGGAAGGCGATGTCCTGCTGACTAAGGACGGGTTCACCCTCGGAACCGTTAATGTAGTCCGACACCTCCCTCGCCCCGCCACAGTGAACGGATCGATCGCTGTTCTACGCCCGTTCGGTATCGACCCACGCTTCCTTATGTACACCCTATCCGGCAGCGCAGCCAGACATCACATGTGGTCGGTCAAGAATGGCATGGATGTCCTTCACCTATTTCAACGGGATATCAAGAAGATCCCGATCTTGCTACCGCCAGTCGAGGAACAACACCGCATCGCCGACTTTCTCGACAGCGAGACCGCACGCCTCGACCGTATCGGGTCAGCACGGTCCTCTCAGCGCAGACTGCTCAGTTTGCTCCTGGAGCAGACTATCGAGCGCGCCACGGGAGGTGACCCTGCAACCCTCAAGAAGCTCGGAGTACCAACCGATACCGCAGATTGGGCAACCGGCAAGGTGAGTCGCCTCTGCGAAGTCATCCCGGGTTACGCCTTCCCTAGCAAAGAATTTTCACCGGCAGCCAGAACCCGCCTCCTCCGCGGGGTGAATGTCTCTGTAAGTAAAACATCATGGGCGGACTCTGTCTGGTGGGACGAAGACGCGATGCCAACACCCAGGAGATTCCATCTTCGCACTGGCGACTTGGTTGTCGGAATGGACCGCCCATGGATCTCCAGCGGCATGCGGATTACGTTCATCAGCGAAAAAGATCTTCCAGCCTTGCTGCTTCAACGCGTTGCCTGCATTAGACCAAAGTCGACAAACATCGCAATGGAATATATCTACTGGACCTTGCGTTCATCTTCATTCCGAAAAACCGTGGAAGGAGAGCTCACAGGCGTCTCGGTACCGCACCTCAGTGGCGACCAAATTGGCAGCTTCCCCTTCACTCTTCCGCCGGTTTCCACTCAAATGGCAATCTCGGATCAGCTCGCGATGCGCGCAACCCGCACCCGCGAGCTGCAGTCCGCCATGGACCGTCAGGCCAATTTGCTCACCGAACGCCGCCAAGCCCTCATCACCGCCGCCGTGACCGGTCAGTTCGACGTCTCCACTGCTAGCGGCCGCAACGTAACGGACGGAGTGTAGGTATGCCCCCCATCCACCACGAGTCCGCCTTCGGCGAGGCCATAGTCGCCGCCATGTCCGAGCGCGGCTGGCGCGAGGCGCGGCCCGAGGACTACCGGGCCGACCTCGGCCTGGACACCAACGAGCTGTTCACGTTCATCGGCGAGACGCAGATCGACGAGTGGAACGACCTCCTCGCCGTCTACGGCAACAACGTCAACGAGGCCCAGCGCGGCTTCGCCCAGCGTCTCGACCGGGCCATCAGCGACGACGGCCTGCTCACCGTCCTCCGTAACGGCGTCAAGGACCGGGGCGTCCGCCTCCGCGTGGCCTACTTCAAGCCGAATCTCGTCGCCGCCGACTCCGTCCTCGACGGCTACCGGGCCAACCGCCTCACCGTCGTACGCGAACTCGTCTACGCCACCAAGCAGGCCGACTGGGGGAACAAGCTCGACCTGACCCTGTTCCTCAACGGCATCCCGCTCGCCACCGCCGAGCTGAAGAACCCGCTCACCCGGCAGGGTGTCGAGGACGCCAAGGAGCAGTACCGCACCGACCGCGACCCCACCGAGCTGATCTTCACCCGCCGGGTCATCGCCAACTTCGCGGTCGACCCGGACCTCGTCTTCGTCGCCACCCAGCTCCGGGGCAAGAACACCCGCTTCCTGCCGTTCAACACCGGTTCCAACGGCGCCGGCCAGCCCGGCGGAGCCGGAAACCCGGACCCGACCGCGTACGGCACGTACGCCACCTCCTACCTGTGGGAACAGGTCTGGGCGCGGGACAACTGGCTCGACCTGATCCAGCGGTTCGTGCACCAGCAGAAGAGCAAGACGCCCGGTGGGGGCACCACAAAGACGACGATCTTCCCGCGCTTCCACCAGTGGGACGTGGTCAAGCGGCTGACGGCCCACGCCGCCACCCATGGCGTCGGGCGAAACTACCTCGTCATGGCCTCGGCCGGTTCCGGGAAGTCCAACACCATTGGCTGGCTCGCCCACCGCCTGAGCGACCTGCACGCCGACACCGACCCGCGCACCCTCGACACCGAGGCACTGGCGGCCGGACGAGTCAAGCCGGGGGCTCCGGTCTTCGACAAGGTCATCGTGATCACCGACCGCCGCAACCTGGACGCCCAGCTCCGCGAAACCGTCGGCAGCTTCTCGCAGACCGAGGGCCTGGTCGTCAAGGTCGACGAGAAGCACGGGGCCAAGAGCGAGCAGCTCGCCCGCGCCCTCTCCCGCGACACCGGCAAGATCGTCACGGTCACCCTGCACTCGTTCCCCGCGCTGCTGGACTACATCAAGCGCAACCCGACCGAGCTGACCGGCACCAGCTTCGCGATCATCGTGGACGAGGCGCACTCCTCCCAGTCGGGCGACGCCGCCACCGCCGTACGGGCAGCGCTCCGGGACCTCGGCCTGGACTCCGACTCGGAGGACCAGGGCACGACCGCCGTCACGGTCGACGAAAAGCTCAAGAAGAAGGCCATCGAGCGCTCGCGGGCCGCGAACCTCTCCTACTTCGCGTTCACCGCCACCCCGAAGGCCAAGACGCTCGAACTCTTCGGCACGGAACACACCGTGGACGGCAAGGCGGTCTACCGGCCCTTCCACACGTACTCCATGCGCCAGGCCATCGAGGAAGGCTTCATCCTCGACCCGCTGCGGAACTACGTCACGTACAACACGTACTGGAAGCTGGTGAACCAGAACCCGGACGAGCGTGAGGTCGACCCCGCGAAGGCGAACGGCCTGCTCGCCCGGTACGCGCTCACTCACGAGCACACCGTCTCCCAGCACGCCCAGGTGATCGTCGAGCACTTCCTCGCCCACTCCCGCGGCCGGCTCGGCGGGCGGGCCAAGTCCATGGTGGTCACGGCTTCACGGGACTCGGCCGCGCAGATGGCCCGGGCCATCAAGAGCTACATCAAGGACCGCGACTACGACACCAAGTACCCGGACCTGGGCGTGCTCGTCGCGTTCTCAGGCTCGCTCACCATCGACGGCGAGGAGACGACCGAGCCGAAGGAGAACGGCGGGATCTCGGAGAGCGCCCTCCCCAAGGCGTTCGCGTACACCCGTGCCGACGACAAGGCGGTGAACGCGGGCGGACGGGGCCAGCAGGAGTACAAGATCCTGGTGGTCGCGGAGAAGTACCAGACCGGCTTCGACCAGCCGCTGCTGACGACGATGTACGTCAACAAGAAGCTGACCGGCATCTCCGCCGTGCAGACCCTCTCCCGCCTGAATCGCACCGCCGAGCGCAAGGCCCAAGCCGACCTCGCGGTGCTCGACTTCGCCAACGAGGCCGAGGACATCCAGGACGCTTTCCGCCCGTACTTCGAGGAGGCGATGACCCTCCCCTCCGACCCGAACCTGCTCTACACCGCGCAGAGCCGGGTCATGTCGGCGCCGATCATCTCGGAACCGGAGATGGACGAGTTCGCCGCCGCGTACTTCGAGGCGAAGGAGAAGGCGGCCGGATCACAGGCCAAGTGGGAGAAGCTGCACGCCGAGTTGTACCGGCTCCTCTCCCCCGCCGTCGCCCGCTTCACCCCGCTCCTGGAGAGCGAGGAGGAGGACGACGTGGAGACGGCGGAGGACTTCCGCGCCGATCTCAACGACTACGTACGCAAGTACGGCTTCCTCGCCCAGATCGTGCCCTACCGCGACGCCGAGCTGGAACGTCTGCACCTGTACGGGCGCTACCTCCTCAACCGGCTCCCCCGCCGGGCCGACGGTGGCGTCGACATCGGTGAGATCGACCTCAGCCACCTGCGGGTCGAGAAGACCGGCGAGCACGACGTCTCCCTCGCGCCTGAAGGCGCCGCCGAGTTGAAGGGCTTCGGGGACGGTACGGGTGGGGCCGCGGAGGCTGAGACGTCGCTGCTGTCCGAGCTGATCGACAAGTTCAACGCCAAGTTCGGGACGGACTTCACCGAGGAGGACGTGCGGAAGCCGTTCAACGAGGCGATGGCCGAGGGCAAGGTGCGGGCCGCCGCCGTCGTCAACGACGAGAACAACTTCGGCAAGGTCTTCGACAAGGTCTTCGCCGACAAGATGGCCGACCACATCGAGTCGACCGCCGGCATGGGACGTCAGTACTTCGGCCCCGACAAGAGCTTCCGGTCCAACCTGGACCGCAGCGCCCGTCGGGCGGCCTGGCGGATGATCCGCCGCGACGAGGGCGTGGACGAGTAGTCGCCCTTACGTGGGAGGGCCCCGCCGCGCGCCGTACGGGCGTTGCGACGGGGCTCTCGGTCTGTCTCTGTGCCTCAAACACCTGGCCGTCGCACAAACGCCGCCCACGCCTCAGGGCCAAGCGCCACTATGGGGCCCTGAACCAGCTTCGAGTCGCGTACGAGCACGTGCGTGGGCATCGAGGCAACCTCCAGGCATTCGCCGCCTTCAGCACCGCTGTAGCTGCTCTTGCACCAAGACAGCTCCTGTGCCGCACCAGCATCCATGGTCTTCATAGCTCTCCCAGCCGCTTCTCGGCGAACCGCAGGGACTCTCGACCGCTGCTCACTCCTGCTCGGCCTGTTCGTCCAGCAACACTCGCGCCATGTCCGAGAGAGTCGAACTCCCTCCGTCGAGCGTCCATCGGGCTGGCCCCTGGACTGCCACGGGGGCATCCTCCCAGCCTGCGAGTTCGTACATGTGCAGCACCAGACGCGTAGGTGAGTAAGCGCGGTTGTCCGCCGCCCAGAGGAGACACTTCGAACGATCGTTGACCCAGGTCGCCACACTCCGCCGAGGGTCCTGGGCAAGCCACGATTCGAGGGCTTTGGTTTCAGGCTTGTTTCCCAGCCGAAGTCGCAGTGGGGTGCCGTCCACGATCTTGCGGTGATCCACGAGCGTGGGTACCGCGTTGGGCCGTCGGCTCTTCCGCTGGACCGCGCTGGAGGGCCGGTATTCGGCGGGCAGAGCGGGGATGACGCCTGCACGCTGTGCGTCACGGAGTACCAGGGCCGCGAGCTGTTTGCAGCGAACCACGTCCGTGAGAGTGCCACTCAGGAACGATGTCGACCCGAATTTGCCATCGATGTGGTGAATCAGCCACGCCAGCACCCGAGTGGTCAGTTCAGGCACATCCGCGAGAACCGTGTCCCAGTCGAAGTCGGGATCGTCGATCCGATCCTGCTCGATGAGTTGGAAGACGAGATGCGTGATCAGCAGGTCACCTCGCTGGGCGACATCGGCTGCACGCTTCTGGAACTTCTTGCGCTCCTCGTTGAGAGCCGCTCCGACAGCGCGGTGAACCAACACCGAACGCCAGATCTGGAAGGCGCTCGGCCGCTCTCCGAACAGCCGCGGATAAGCACCGCCGCTTCCTCGCTCCCAGAGCAGGTCAGTGTCCCGCTTGGCGCGCACAGTGAGTTCGGTGCCGTGGTGTGCACACGCCAGGGCGGTAGCGGCCTGCACCACCGAGCACCCTTCCTCGGGAGCGGGATCCGACTCGCCACGCTTGTACACATAGGTCTTCTGCAGCGACAGGGCGAAGTCTTCCCGGATCATCGCCTGGACCTCATCCAAAGCGATGAAATCTCTTTGCTCCACGTGGTTCTGGGTGTTGGTCGTCTCCGTGATCCGCCGCGCGAAATCCGGCATGTTCTCGTCGACGACGATGACCTTCACCGTGACTTCAGCGTCCTCGACTGCCTCAGGGGACGACTGCATCGCCCTGTGTGCCGCACTGACGGTCTGCGCTCCGTTGACCACGCTGACGCCGCTGAGCCGCAGATGCACCGGTTCGTCTGGCCTGCGCCGTCCAGGCCAGACCTCCTCCAGGCCGTCACACAGCACAGTCACACCGTTGTTGAAGAGCCAGAAGTTCTCCGGCTCCTTTGCGAGCGTGCCGAGCATGCCGGAGTTGACCCGCGTGGCACCTAGGTTCTGCCGCAAATTCTGGGAGTACAGGCGGTCCTCGTGGTCCCCGTACCACTCAGCGATGTTGCTGGCCGGAACGGTTCCCTGGTAGGCCACAAGAGGAGTGTTCCGCTTGAGCCAGTTCGTCATCCGTACGGTGACACGCACCGGCTCGGGGGCGAGGTCCTCCTGGACCTGCCGCAACACGTGCGCCGCGTTGACCACACGGTAGTCCAGGACCGGGCCGAGCCCGTTGAACTCCTTCCGGGCGTCTTCCAGGACCGCAACCACCTCATCGCTGAGGACCCCTGTGCCCATAACTGCGATCACCAGGGTGACCTTCAGCCGGGCGTCATGCATGGCGGAGTTCACGCGGGCCACGATGGGGTCAAGGCGGTCGTTGAAGCGGTCGTAACTACGCTGCTCGATGAGGCGAAGACCGTGTATGAACTTGTGGGCCGCGTCGGTGTTGAACTTGCCCTTCCCCTCGTCACTCCACTTCGCCTGGGCGAGCCAGACCTCCTGCGTGCCCTCGGTCACCGCCACGCCGTCGATGCCTTGGTCAAGTTCCCCGTCGATGACCGACAGGCCGGCAGTCCTGTGGTCGCACCCGGTGACGACCCGGATCGCCGCAGCCGTGAGTGCGCGGGACAAGAACCGCTGCTCGTAGCCATGCTGGTCATACGCCTTCAGGTCGTCGTCGTAGATAAGACCGGCATACTGCTTTAGCAACGCAGCCCGGATCTGATGTCGCCGGATCGGAGTCGTAGCGTTCCTGCGTTCTGTGTCGTCCATGCCGTACCCCCTGAAGCGCCCAACTGGCCTGTTGACACATAGTAATGACTTCGTTGCACTAGCCGAAAAGCATCCCCCACCCCAGGAGGGCCCCCTACGCTTGGGGCCGCCCTGTGTCCCCTCTCGGCATACTCGAACGCCGGCCTGGAAGACCTTGCTGCATTGGGTAGGGGCGACCCCGACCGATCGACCCAGGAGCACCTCACGATGGCCAAGACCACCCAGCTCCGTACCTATACCGTGCGCGACGGCCTGCTGGACGAGTGGATACAGCGGTGGAAGGCCGACATCCTGCCCCTTCGCCTTGAGTTGGGCTTCACGATCGGCGGCGCCTGGGTAGACCGGGAGCACAATCAGTTCTTCTGGCTGATCTCCTACCAAGGCGCGGAGACGTTCGCAGAGCGCAACGCGATGTACTGGGACTCACCCGCTCGCGTATCGATGGATCTCGATCCGGACGACTACCTCCTCAGCACCGACGAACGGACGGTGGAGGAGTGGTACTGAGCCGACGTGCAGGCTGCGCCCCTGCCGGTGGCAGCAGGTGTCGTCGCCGTTCGTCCTCATCGAGGGTCCGGAAGACACGCCCTCGGGCGTGGGCTTCGAGCTGGTCGTAGTCGGGGTCGGCGTGCCAGATACGAGCGGTTCCGTCGAAAGATGCGGTGAGCAGCCGGGCGCTGTCGCGGGACCAGGCGACCGAGGACACCTTGTCCTGGTGGACGCCTACGACGGCGACCTCCTCGAAGGTATCGGCGCACCAGACACGTACGGTCCGGTCGTCCGAGCCGCTGGCGATGAAGCGGCCATCAAAAGACCAGGCCACGCAACGGACCCGTCCCTCGTGGCCCTTGAGCACATCGAGACGGCGGCCCGTGTTGGCCTCCCACACCGCCACCGTCCAGTCGCCGGAGGCGGTGGCGATCCGCTGTTCGTCCGGAGACCAGGCCACGTCGTCGACGTAATTGTCGTGGCCTCGCAGGACGGTGAGCTGGCGGCTCTCCGCGACGTCCCAGAGGCGGCAGGTACGGTCGTCCGATGCGCTGGCGAGGAATCGCCCGCCGGGCGACCACGCGATGCGTCCCACCCAGTCCTGGTGGCCGGTGAGGGCGGCGAGCTCGGTTGCGGTGTCCGCCTCCCGTACACGCACGGTGCCGTCGTGTCCGCCGGTGGCGATGCGACGGCCGTCCGGAGACCAGTCGCACGATTCGACGACCGCCCCCCGCTGCTCGACCAGCACCGTGCCGGTGCCGTCCAGGATGCGAAAGAGACCGTCGTTCGTACTGAGTGCGAGCCTGCCGTCCTGGGGAACCGGGGACCACGCCACGCTCCAGACCCGGTCGTCGAGCCTAAGCGGTTCCCCTGCGGGGGCCCCGTCGTGGGAGGACCAGTGGCGGACGGTCGCGTCGTCACAGGCGGTGGCGATCCGTAGTTCGTCGGCGGACCAGGCTGCCTGGTTCACCGGGCCACGGTGGCTGTCGGCCACGACGACCTCCGCTCCTCGTGGCCGTAGGTCCCACACGATCGCCGAACCGTCGGTCGAACTCGTGGCGAGCTGGGTGCCGGACGGCGACCAGGTCACGCCCCAGACCGTGTCGCTGTGGCCCCGCAGCACGACCAGCACCTTCGCGTCATGGGCGCTGACAAGGCGCACGGTGTGGTCCGAGGACGCGGATGCGAGGACGCGACTGTCCGGGGACCAGGCCAGGTTCCACACGTAGTCGGTGTGGCCGCGCAGCAGCAGCCGCATGGCACCAGTCCCGGCGTCCCAGATGCGGACCGTGTGGTCACCCGACCCTGTAGCGATCGAGAGGCCGTCCGGTGACCAGGCGACACCTTCGACGAAGTCCGTATGACCTTCCAGGACCACGGCGGCGGAGCCTGTGGCGAGGTCCCACATGCGGGCTGTCTGGTCATGCGATGCCGAGGCGAGTCGGGTACTGTCCGGCGACCAGGTGACGCCCCAGACATCGTTCCTGTGCCCTTCCAGGTCCTGGGCGAGGATCCCGGTCCCGGCCTCCCATACACGTACAACACAGTCCTTCGAACTGGCTGCGACATACCGTCCGTCGGGCGACCAGGCCACCTGTCTCACGATGTCTGTAGGACCTGTCAGCAACCGGACCGGCTCGCCCGAGACGGCGTCCCAAATGCGTACGACACGTTCACGCCCAGCGGTCGCGACGTATGCAGAATCCGGCGACCATGCGACCGACTCGACCATCGCTCCGTCGGACGGCAAAACGAGCAGTGACTGTCCGGACCGGGCGTCCAGCACGCAGGCGCTGCCGTCGCGTGAGGCGGTGGCCAGTCGTCGGCCGTCCGGGGACCAGACGATGTGCCGGACGGTGTCCGTGTGCGCATCCACTCGCGTACGGAGGTGGCTCGCTGCCAGCGCCGCCATGAGGCCTCGGCGGGCGGAGGGCGTCGGCGTGCATTCGCCGAGCGCGGCCAGGGACAGGAGTATGGCTCGCTCCGGGTGGGTTTCCGCACTGCCGATCGCGTACTGGCCGATACTGTCCGACACACGGCGGAGAAAGGCCAGATCGCGTAGCTGCGAGGATTGCACGAGCACGCGGACCGGCTCCGAGGCGATGCCGGATTCCTCCAGCGCGGTGAGCCTGCGCTGGGCCAGGGTGAGCCTCTCCCCGGTGAGAAGGTAGTCGTCGCTCCGGCCGGAACGTTCCCAGTCTTCGGCCCACCGCTCCAGCTCGGCGCGCTCACGCAGTTGGTCCACCTTGGACTCGACCTCCTGGCGCAGCGGAGCCCACTGGCGGAACAGCGCCTCGTGCGTCACCTGTGCGTATGGCGCCTCCTGGCCGGTGGCTCCGCCGTCGGCCACGTCTGACACCAGCAGACGCGCATCGACGAAGGCGTCGACGACGCGCCGTTCCCGCTCGGTGAGCGCGGACAGAAGGACACGCTTTCGGGCCACTCCCTGTCCCTGGACCGTGACGAACTGGAGGAGGACCCGCAGGACGAATGCGATCCCGTCGGCCTGGTCGAGTTCGGACACCGTGTGGTCCGCCTGCCGTGCGAGGGCTCCCGCCACGCCGCCGAGATCTCGGTACAGCTCTTCGGTGACCATCCCGCCGGGGCCGGAGGCGAAGTAGAGCTCCTGGAGGAGATAGGCAAGCAGTGGAAGGGCGTCATCCGTACCGGCGTCGTCGATGATCCTGTCGACCACGCCCGGTGCGAAGGAAAGGTCCACCAGCGCGGCGGGGCGTTCAACGATCTGCGCGAACTAGGTCCTTCCGAGCGCGCCGATGGTGACGGGGTGCTGGCAGATCTCAGCGTGTCCAGTGGCCAGGATCCGGCCGAGGAAGTCCACTCGGAGGGTGGCCAGTACGCGGACACTCGCGTCCTGCTCCACGCAGAAGCGAAGTGCGTCGAGGAACTGGGCACGCTCCCGATCACCGGCGAGGGTGATGACCTCTTCGACTGGTCCACCACCAGCAACACGCGCCGGAGCCGGCCGCCGCGCAGTCGGGTCAGTTCGGTCCGCAGCGCGGCCGGGCCCTGCCGCAGTCGGCGTAGGACCACACTCGCGGATTCTCGCTCTCCACCTGCGGACGCGATAGCTGCGGCCATCGCACCCAGCGGATTCGTCCCCGGGGAGAACGCGGGCACCAGCGTCCATCGGCGACCCCGTAACCGGGGCATCACGCCAGCTCTGACCAATGAGGACTTTCCGCTTCCGGATGCGCCGACAAGCACCAGGAACCGGCCGGTCGGCCTGTCCGGCGAAGTGTGTAGCCTGCGCGTCAACTCGGTAGCCAGGACGTCCCGGCCGAAGTACACGGCCGCCTCGTCCTCCGCGAAGGCATCCAGTCCAGGGTAGGGAACTCGCTCACGCGGCCAGTCGACCCGCGGCAGCGCCGGATTCTCCAGTCGGTACACAACAACCTGGCCCACCACCATCGCGACGACCAGCACGCCGATAGCGGGGACGGATGCCTGCTGGATAGCCTTCAACAGCCACGGAGCTTCGTCGACGCCAGTGGCGTAATTCGTGACGATACCGAGCAGGCTCGCGACCAGTACCACCATCACCTGAAGCGCGAGCTGCAGGTGATGCCTCATGACGCACCGACGGTTGGCCCGTCATCGCTCCGCAGCACTGTGCCCCCCATTCCATTTTGCCCCAGCCATCTTGAGGCCCGCAGTAGTCGATCTCAACAATGCGTGACAGAACAAGCCATCCGCGCGGTCAAGGCTGCCTGGTTCGAGCGGGAGTCACCCTGAGCCCCCCGGGTCCGGCGGCGGCCGCCTTCGGCGACGAGACCAACTTGGGACTCGACAAGAGCTTCCGGTCCAACCTGGACCGCAGCGCCCGTCGGGCGGCCTGGCGGATGACTCGCGCGACGAGGGCGTGGACGAGTAGTCGCCCCTTACGTGGGAGGGCCCGCCGCGCGCCGTACGGGCGTTGCGGTGGGACCCTCCTGGCCTCTTGCCGTCTCAGGCCGTACCCAGCCGCACGAACATCGCCCAGGCCTCAGGCCCCACAGACAGCTGCGGGCCTTCCAAGACCTTCGAATCCCTTACGTGAACCTGCTCAGCCAGTGTGGCGACTTCCACGCATTCACCACCCTCACCACTGCTGTAACTGCTCTTGAACCATGCCAACTCGGGCACAGTCTGCGGCCTCTTCCGACTCATCGATTCTCTCCCAGGAGTCCCTCGACGAAGGCCAGGGATTCCGGCGGAGTCAGTGCCTGAGCCCGGAGCAGCCCGTACTGCTCGTAGAAGTCCCTCACCACCGTGAGTGCGGTATACAAACGGCTGTCCCGCTGGACCTCAACGTAGGCCATCCTTCGCCCGTCGTGCTTCTCGATCAAGGTGAAGGGTCCTGCGAGGCCACAGTGCTCTGTGCGATCGTTGGGCATGACCTGCAAGTCAACGTTGCGCCGCCGCGCATGAAGGACAATCTGCTCCAACTGTCCGCGCAGCACCGACCAGCCGCCGATGGGCCTGCGCAGGGCAGACTCCTCGATCACGAAGCTGAGTGTCGGCACCGGCTTACGCTCGAAGATCTTCTGCCGAGCCATGCGCGCGACGACCCGCTGCTCCACCGTCTCATCGTCGAGGAGCGGACGCCGCATGGCGAACACGGCACGCGCGTACTCCTCGGTCTGCAACAAACCAGGTACCGCCAGAGCGGCGTAGAGATGAAGTGAGGCCGCTACGGCCTCCAACCGCGCCGCATCCCGGAAGAACGCCGGATACTGCGCCCGCGCCACCTCCTCTTTCAGCGCCAGCAGCAACCCCCGGCGTCCAGCACCGGGTCCGCCTGGTCGATGGACCCCGGCTGCGGGATCCGCCGGCCCTGCTCGAAGGAGGCCACCGACTGGGCCGCGTAACCCACCCGGTTGCCGAACTCCGTCCGGTCCAGCCCCGCCCGCATCCGCAGGAGCTTCAACTGCCGCCCGAACGCGACCATCACCCCGGACCCCGGCTCGTCCTCGGGCCGCGCTCCGGGCTCCGGGCTCCGGGCCCGCCACGCTTCCCGTGCCGCCCGCCTCGTCGTCCCGCGCCGCCATCGTCACCACCACCTGTCCCACGTACGTACACGCCGCGCATCTCCGCGTCCAACAGCCCCACGACGGCGCGTCACCTCTGGTCACGCTACGCCACGAGTCGTCACCGTGGAGGCATGACCAGCAACCCTTCACCCCTCCCCGTACGTGTCGCGCGGCCCACCCAACCCCACTTCACCTGGCACCACTTCACGATGCGGTTCAGCTCCACGCCACGCGGCGCCCGCCTCGCCCGTCACCTGGCCGGCGAACGGCTCGACGCCTGGGGCATCCCGTACGCAAGTGACGCCCACGAACGTGGCGGAGCTCAGCGTCAACGCCGTCAGCCACGGCCTCGTACCGGGACGTGACTTCCGCCTCCGGTTCTCCGCCGAGGACGCGACCGTACGCGTGGAGGTCACCGACACCCGGGGCGAGCGCCTCCCCGTGCTGAACGACTCGTCGGCCGAAGACCAGGAGGGCGGCCGAGGGCTGCTCCACGTCGCCGTCCTGGCCGACGACTGGGGCTGGTTCCCCCGCACCGCCGGCCCCGCCTCGCTCGACGTCCGACCTGTCTGATCCGGTCCGAAACGCATGCGTTCGCTGCCGACAGAGGCGCCGACTGCGGCAACGTCGGCGAAACTCGGCGAGAGGGGAAGCCGACGCGCCCCGGCACGCGGAGCGCCTAGGCTCCAAGAGCCATCGTGGGGTGAAGGGGGCCGAAGATGCGTAGGACCGGGCGAAGAGATCGTGAGCGGGAGCTGGAAGCCGAAGTGACGGCCTTCGGCGAGTTGTTGGCCGAGCACAGCTTCGCTCCGGGCGATCCCGGAACACCGTCGAAGGCGGTGGACGACTGGGCACGCGCCCTCGACGCGTACGACGCGGCCTCCAGGGCCTTGCACCGCCGCAAGCAGGTGAAGCTCGTTCCCCAGCTGTTACAGCAGGGCATGAGCTCTCTGGTGGACCTGGAGGCCCGTGTCGCCGGCGAGCCGCTGCCCCAGCGGCTTCCGCCCTGCTTCTTCGACTCCCGGCACGGGCAGGCGACCGTCGAGGTCAGGTGGGCCCCCAGCGGCGGTGTGGAACGCCTCATCGTCGTGTGCGCGGCCGACGCTTTACGGCTCCGCGCGGGTTCGCCCCATCCGCCCAGCGGGCATCCCACCTCGGCCGAAGAGGTCGACAGCCTGCCGCCGCGCCCTGCCGACGACCTGCCCCTTCCGTGGGCGCTCGGGCTGCTCGCGCTGCTCATCGGCTACGTGGTCGCCCTGGCCGCCGCAGGAGACGGACCAGGAGCCTTCGTCGCCGTCATCGCTGTTGGGGCCTCCGGCCCGTTGGCCGCTCTCTCGGGTGTTGTCGTCGCGAGTGCCGCAGTCGACCTGTGGGCGCTGATGCGCCGTGGCCATCGGACGCAGGCGACTTTCGCGCGATCGGCGGTCAGTCCGCACGGGGCTCACCAGCACGTCTACGTGGTCACCGACGCTTCTGGCCGACAGCGTGAGTACCCGCGGGCGGCGGGGAGCAGAACCGGGAAACCCGTGCCGATCCGGTCCGTCTGGCATCTGCCGGAGACGGACGGCGAAGGCAAGGTGGTGAGTTCCTGGGCCCCGGTCTGGCTGCCTCTCCGTATTCTCGTCGGCCTGCCGATCCTTCTGGGCAGCACGGTTGGCACGCTGTACCTGATCCCTGGGCGTCTGATCATCGCTCTCCTCTCCTGAGGGCCCCACCCGCCCTGTCCCCGGCGGCGCGGAAGGTGTCGCTGCTAACCGATCTCCACCACCCGCGCCCACGCCGGCGGCCGACGGGGGACGTAGTCGGGGTTGTCCTCGTCCCAGGAGCGGCGCCTGTGGTCCCTCGGGAACAGGCCGACGACCGTCCGGCAGGCCGGTTGCGCGGTCGGCCAGGGTGTCTGTCCGTCGGTCAGGATCACGATGGCGTCGGGGCGGGGATGGGACCGGAGCGCCTTGGCGAAGCCCGTACGCAGATCCGTGCCGCCGCCTCCCACCAGCGGGATGCCCTCGGCCTGGCACAGCGGGTGGACGACCCGGGTCGCCGCGTCGCAGGCGAGGACGGTGACCAGGTCGCGGCGGCCGCCCACCGCGCGGGAGATGGCGGCGACCTCCAGGAGGGCGCTGCCCAGTTCGGCGTCGCTGACCGAACCGGAGGTGTCGATGACGACGGAGACCCGGGGCGGTCTGCGGCGGAGGCTCGGCAGGACGACGCCGGGCAGTCCGGTGGAGCGTCGCGACGGGCGGCCGTAGGTGTAGTCCTCCCCCGCACCGGGCCCCGATGCGGCCGAACGTACGGCCGCGCCCAGCAGATCCCGCCAGGGCTGCGGCGGATGAAACGCCTCTTCCGCCCACCGCTTCCACCCTTTCGAGGCGTTTCCCGGCCGGCCCGTGATGCCCTGCGCCACTCGGAAGCGGACCGCGTCCTGTTCATGGGCGCTGAGCCCGTGCGCGCCGTCGGGCCCCACGTCCCATTCCCTCTCCAGCCCGTCGGCGCCGCTTCCGCAGTCCAGCCAGGCGAGGTCCTGGGTGCGCGATCCGAGGCGGAACTGGTACAGGTAGTCCTCCATGAGTTCGCCGGGCTGAAGGTGCAGCGTCGACGGGTAGACGATGCCCTTCGGGCTGGCCAGGCCGTCGCCGTACACGTCGTCGTTGATCTCGCAGTCGGCGGCGATGTTCATCCGCAGCCGCTCCCCCGGTCCGGTCAGTCCGCGCTGCCGGGCGACCCGGTCGCTGCGGCCGTGGTGGTCGCGCAACAGGTGCGACACCTCGTGGACCCAGACCCCGGCCAACTCCTCGACGGGGGTACGGGCCACGAAGGACGGTGAGACGTAGCACCGCCAGTACCGGTCGACGGCCATGGTCGGGACCTGCCGTGACTCCACGGTGTGCAGGGCGAACAGCGCGGTCGCCAGGTAGGGGCGGACCCGGGCTGCCTGGAGGCGGGCGGCGAAGAGTTTGTCCAGGTCGAGCGCGCTCGGCGCGTCCGTCGTCGTCATCGGCCCGCCGTCGCCTTCGTCTTCGCCTTCGCCGTGACCTGGGCGGCTGCCCTGTCCGCGCGCCCGGACAGGGACACGACGCCCGCGAGCTGTTCGATGGAGGCCGGTACGTCCCAGTTCTCCTGGCGCAGCGCGGCGAGGGTCGTCGCCGGGACGACCACCAGGTCCGGGGCTCCGTCCTCCAGCGCCCGGACGAGCAGCGCCCACGCCGCGTCCCAACGGGCCCGGTCCGGGCGGGTGCGGACCGCCGCGACGACCCCGTCCAGCGCGGCCTGCCGGAGATCGCCGCGCTCGGGCAGCACGGCGCCCGCCGGGTCGGCGAGGAGGTCCTCGGGGTCCGGAAGGTCCATCCGGTCCAGGCTCGCCAGCAGTTCAAGACCCGGGCCGTCCCCGACCGTCCCCCTGACCAGCAGGGACAGCACGTCCCGGGAGGATCCGGCGGCGGTCGCGAAGGCGATGAGGCTCAGCGTCATGTCCCAGCTGCGCGGCGAGGGCCACGGGCCGCCCCGGCGCGTCTCCGTCGTGGGCAGCCGGTGGACGAGCGTGGGGCGGGCGGAGAGGAGCCCGCACACCGCGCGCCGGGCGAAGTCCACCGCCTCGGGCAGCTTGTCGGGGTCGAGGCGGGGCAGCGTCGCGCGGGGCCAGGTGCCGGCGAGGCCGGGTACGACGACCTCGTGGTCGTGGGTCCACTGGAGGTGGACGAAGCGGTTGGCGAGCGGCGGGCTCAGCTCCCAACCGTCGGCCGCCGAGGAGCGCGGGTTGGCGGCGGCCACGATCCGTACACCGGGCGGGAGTTGCAGTGCC
The DNA here is from genome assembly GCF_000377965.1 of Streptomyces sp. CNB091. Lineage (NCBI taxonomy): Bacteria > Bacillati > Actinomycetota > Actinomycetes > Kitasatosporales > Streptomycetaceae > Streptomyces > Streptomyces sp. CNB091. Next base: position 129,972 of record NZ_KB898990.1, on the reverse strand, counting down.
CCGATCCGCCGTTCCAGTACGAGGCGGAGGAGGGCGGCCTGAACGGCGGGCGGCGCGGTGGAGAGCTCGTCGAGGAACAGCAGCCCGCGCCCGGCCCGTACGAGGCGAACGGCCCAGTCCGGCGGGGCCATCGGGACTCCCTGTTCCGCGGGGTCGTCGCCGACGATGGGCAGTCCGGAGAAGTCGGACGGCTCGTGGACGCTGGCGATGACCGTGGTGAGCGGCAGGTCCAGGGAGGCGGCGAGCTGGGTGAGCGCCGCGGTCTTGCCGATCCCCGGCTCACCCCACAGCAGCACGGGCAGGTCGGCGGAGACCGCCAGGGTCAGCGCCTCCAGCTGGGTGTCGGGGCGCGGCTCGGTGGCGGTGTCGCGGAGCAGGCTCATCAGCGTGTCGGCGACAGCGAGTTGGGAGATGGGAGCAGAGCCCCTGGAAACGGGTGCGGGCGTGGCGGACGGAGTGCTCGTGAGCATGAGTGATCACCTGGGGGTAGGAGAGAGGGCGAATGAGCAGGGGTGGGTGCGGGGTTGGGCCAGGACGGTCACGGCGCGGGAGCTGACAGGACCGGCAGGCCCGGGGTCAGCCGACAGCTGTGTGGCGCGGGCGTCGGGCCCGACGAGGACGGGGGTCGACGGGTCGGCGGGCGTCGGAGCGGTGGCGGACAGGTCCGGGACCGAGCAGATCGGCCCGGAACAGCCCGTAGGTGATCCGCCGTTGCGCGGCAGCCTCCAGCTCGTCCCGCAGAGGACCTTCGCGCAGCAACGCCCCAGGGCCGAGCAGCCCCTCGACGACGGCCAGCGCACCGGCGATGTCGCCGTGGTCGAGGCGTTCCCGCACACCGGTGAGGCAGTCCGGCCGCCGGTGCGCCTCGTCGATGGCCTGGAGGCAGGGCAGCGGAGTACCGGTCAGGGCGACCAGCAGTTCTTCGCGGCGGACCTCGGCCGGGTCGTGGTCCAGCGGCGCGAGAACCCCTTCGACGAGGCCGATCCGGTGCTGCGCCCCCCGGCATTCCACGAGACGCGACGCTCCCGCCCGGTCACCGCCACCCGCACGAGCCGATGTGGGGGCAGGCGGCGGCAGGCCCGGCACGAGGGCCCGCGCGACCAGCGGGTGCAGCTGACCGGCCTCGATCTCCCCGGTGCGGAGCAGGTCGAGGTCGGGCAGCACCCAGGTCGCCGCATCCGGCAGCACCGGCGGCGTGGACGCGCCCGGGTCCGGGGCCGCCTCCGCGACCCGCGCGACAGGCGTCCCCCGACCGTCCGCGCCGGCCTCCAGTCGCAGGAGAAGCCGACGTCGGCCGCCCAGCCGCACACTGAACGCTCTGCCCGGCCCCTGCCCCTCGGCGCGGAGCAGGATCGCCGCCTCCGCCGCCCAACGGTCGACGGCACAGCGTCGGTCCGGCGGGACGGCGCCCCACGGTTCCGGGTCGACGGCTTCGACGGCTTCGACGGCTTCGACGGCTTCGACGGACGGCAGATCGTCCAGGCCGCAACGGATCCGTAGTTCATCGGCCCTGCGCGCATCCCACAGGTGGCGGTGCAGGTCGAGGCGGAAGCGCCGGTTCGGATGCGGGTGGGGGTGGCGGCGGGCGCCCGGTTCGGTGTGCGACCCGTCCCACAGTGCGAGGCTGATCCGCTGCCCGGCGTCCGCCCAGGCGGGCGGGGTCCGGACGACCAGGTGCAGGGGGCCCGGGGCGTCACGCTCCGTTGGGTCGTAGCGGGCCAGTTCGATCGTCAGCCCCGGGCGCAGCAGGCCGTGCGGGGCGATCCTCGGCATGTGCCAGCGCAGCAGGTCGGGAGCCAGATGGCGAAGGTCCGCCCGGATGCGGGCGGCGAGTTCCGGGCCGTGGCTGCGCACCACGGACCGGAGGCGGAAATCGATATCGACGCCTGCTGCGGCGCACGCTCCTGCCCAGTCCCCGGCCTCACGGCGGGCGGTCGCAGTCTCGATCATCGGGGCCGGCACGGCGAACTCGCGCACGCGCGGCCAGAAGGACGGGGAGGAGAGAGGAGACGGGTAGGAATCCCGGTTCGCGGCCGAAGTGAGCATCAGCACTCACCTTGCGCGGACGGGTCCCCCAATCTGTTCAGGGAGAGAGTCATCGCGGGGAGCCTAGCTCCGGTCACCGAGATCTGCCAGAACTTTCTTCTCCGACCGTGCGCCTTCCGCAGCCGACAGGGCGACCTCACCGCCCTGAGCAGCACTAACGAGCCACGCCGTTGACCGGAACAAGACGGCTCGTCCCTCGCCCCGCGCCGCCGGTGGACCTGGCACACTCCCACCGGCGAGACTCGTCCCCAACCACGTCGTGGTCGGCCCCGTGCACGTCGACCGCATCCGCACAAGCCCGGGGGAACGGTGTCACAACAGGCGATCGCCGGTCGGTACGAACTGCTGGAGGGGCTCGACAGCGGCGGCATGGGGGATGTGTGGCGCGGCTACGACGCCGTGCTCGACCGGCCTGTCGCCGTGAAGCTGATCCGACAGCAGGCCGTCCTCGGCTCGCCGCAGTTGGCCGAGGAGTTCGCGAAGCGCTTCCGTCGCGAGGCGCGCATCACCGCGAGGATCAGGCATCCCGGGGTGCCCCAGGTGTACGACGCGGTGCTGGACGACTCGTACGAGCGGCTGTACCTGGTCATGGAGCTGGTCGACGGGGTGGCACTGTCCTCGTACATCCACCCGGAACGTCCGCTGCCGGTCAGCTGGGCGGTCGCCGTCGCCGCGCAGGTCGCGACCGTGCTGTCGTACGCGCACGAGGTGCCGGTCATCCACCGCGACCTGAAGCCGGGCAACATTCTGGTCGCCCGGGACGGGACCGTGAAGGTCCTGGACTTCGGGATCGCGGCGATCCTGCGGAGCGACGTCACCAAGCTGACCGCGACCGGCACCCCGATCGGGACCTACCAGTACATGGCGCCGGAGCAGGTACGGGGCGGGCGCACCAGTACGCAGACCGACCTGTACGCCCTCGGCTGCATTCTTCACGAACTCCTCTGCGGAAGCCTGCTGTTCACGGGCGGCAGTGAGTACGTGGTGATGTCCCAGCACGTCAACGCGGCGCCCAGCCCGCTGCGGGCGCTGCGACCCGACGTGCCCGCCGAGCTGGAAGACCTTGTGCTGCGTCTGCTGCTCAAGGCGCCGGAGTCCCGGCCCGCCGATGTGCAGGAGGTGTACGAGCGGCTGCGTCCCTTCCTGCCGCCGCCCGGTCACAAGCCCTCGCCCGGTGAGGTTCATTGGGACGGTGCGCCCGACCCGACCGGGATCTTCCGGAATCCGTACGCACCGCGGGCTCGCGCCGGTGAGGGCGACCGCCCTGGGCCGACCGCCGTGAGCCCGGGCATCGCAGCCGCCGGGCCCGTCCCCGTACCGGGACAGCTTCGCGCGGAGATCGAGGAGGCCTACCAGCACTCCGACGCCCTGCTGGAGGAGGAGCGGTACGCCCAGGCCGCCGAAGTACTCGGAGAGATGATCGGGCCCGCCGCCCGCGCTCTCGGGGAGGAGAGCAGGAAGGTGCTGGACCTGCGGAGGCGGCGCGCCGCGATCCAGCTGCTCGGCGGGGACTTCCGGGCCGCGCTGCCCGAGTTCGAAGCTCTTGCCGACGCCTATGGGCGGACCGGCGGGCCCACCGGGGAGCGGGCCCGCGGCTGCCGTGCGCAGGCGGCCCGGTGTCGGGGCGAGCTCGGACAGGTGACCGACGCGCTGGCCTCGCTGCGCGGTGTCCTGGAGGTCGTCCGCGCCGTGGACGGAGACGTGAGCGACGAGGCGGTCGAGCTCCGTCGCGACATCGGGATGCTGCTGCTCGCCCAGGGGCTGGCGTCCGAGGCCGCGCGGATCCTGGCTCCCCTGTACGACGATCTGTGTCTGGTGTTCGGCTCCGACGACGAGATGACGGAGGAGGTCGCCGAGGCGCTGGCTCTGATACGTCTCAACCTCGACGGCCCGACGGGCTGAGTACCCGGTCTGCTGTCGTTCGCCCCCCTGCCCCACCCGTTCGCTCCGTTCCGCCCGCACCTCGGGAGAGTTCACCCATGCCCCACCTCGCGTTCGACATCGGCTTCTGTTCCCAGCTCGCCAAGCTTCAAGGGACGGTCAAACAAGGGGTGTTCGACGCCTGGGAGAAGTTCGAGCGACTCACGCTCGACCAGTTGTTCAAGGACCCGGGGCTGAAGCTGGAGTCGCTGAAGCGCGCCCGCGATCCGCACATCCGCACCATCCGCATCGACCAGGGGACGCGGGGTGTCGTGCTCGCGCCCGCCAGCGGTGACACGTACGTGCTGCTCCGGGTGATGCCGCACGACAAGGCGATCGACTGGGCGATCAAGCAGAAGGCGAGCATCAACACCGTCACCCGGGCGGTGGAGATCCGGGACATCGCCATGCTGGACGAACTCACGCCCGCCTACGAGCGGATCGCGCCGGCTGCCGATCAGCGGCTGTTCGCGAAGGTGTCCGACGGAGACCTCGCGGCCCTGGGCATCGACGCGACCACACTGCGTCAGGCCCGTGCGCTGACCGATGCGGAGCAGCTGGAGGTCTTCGCCCCCTACTTCCCGCAGGACCAGCGAGAGGTGCTGGAGTACCTGGCGGCGGGGTTCAGTGTGGAGGAGGTGTGGCGGGACGTCGTCTCCGTCAGCCTCGCCCAGGTGGCGCCGGGCGACGCTCCGGTGGACACGGACGACTTCGCCACGGCCATTCACCGCACCCGGACCCGCATCGCGCTGGTGACCGCCTCCGAGGAGTTGCGGGACATCCTCGACAAGCCGTTCGCGGCCTGGCGAGTGTTTCTCCACCCCTCCCAGCACCGGATCGCCTACCGGGCTTCGTACTCCGGCCCCGCCCAGGTCACCGGTGGCCCGGGCACCGGGAAGACCGTCGTCGCACTGCACCGGGTACGGCATCTGCTGGGGCACCTGCGCGACGGCGACCGCATCCTGCTGACCACGTACACGAACACGCTCGTGGCCGCCCTGCGCAACGGGCTGGCCGCCCTGGTGGAGGACGAGGCCCTGCGCGACCGCGTCGACATCATGACCGTCGACGCGTTCGCGGGGCGCGTGGTGTCCACGTCGCGACGGCCCCTGCGAGGCGGCGAGGAAGAGACGCGGTGGGGGCAGGCCGCGCGGGCGACCGGCTTCTCGGGGACCGGGCAGTTCCTGGCCCAGGAGTACAAGCACGTCGTCCTGGCGCAGAATGTGCGCACCCTGGAGGAGTACGAGAGCTGCGAGCGGCGGGGGCGCGGCAGCGCCCTGCCCATCGCCTCGCGCGCACCGGTGTGGCGCACGATCCAGGAGTTCACCGGCCGGCTGGCAGCCGACGGACGGCGCACCTATCTCGGTACCTGTGCGGAGGCGGCGGATCTGCTGGAGTCGGGTGGCCCGCGCTACCGGCACGTCGTCGTGGACGAGGCGCAGGATCTGCATCCCGTGCAGTGGCGGCTGCTGCGGGCTGCCGCCCCGCCCCGGCCGGACGACCTGTTCATCGCGGGCGATCCGCACCAACGGATCTACGACTCGAAGGTCTCGCTCAAGGCCGTCGGGGTTAGGGTCGCCGGGCGCTCGACGAAGATGCGCAAGAACTATCGCTCCACGCACGAGATCCTCAGCTGGTCGACGGCGCTGCTGGTCGGGCGGCCCTTCGAACAGCTGGCCGACGACGCACGGAACGAAACCCTGCTGGGCTACCGCTCGTCCCTGCACGGCACACGGCCCGAGATGCTCGGAGCCGCGTCGGAGGCAGCGGAACTGGACGGACTCGTGGAGCGGGTGCGCGGCTGGCTCGACAGCGGAATCGCCGCAGGCGAGATCGGGGTCAGCGCCCGGTTCAACAAGAACGGCGACAAGGCGGTGGAGCGGCTCAGCCAGGCCGGTATCCCCGCGGCTCGTCTGCGGGGCGACACGGCCGCGGCGGCGGACGCCGTCCAGGTCGGTACCATGCACGCCTTCAAGGGGCTGGAGTTCCGTTGCGTCGCGGTCATCGGCGCGAGCGCCGGCGCCCTCCCGTTCGCCAAGGCGGTGACACCGGTCGAGATCGACCGCCTTCAGCACGCCGCCGACCTGCTGGCGGAACGCTGCCTGCTCTTCGTGGCCTGCACGCGGGCACGGGACGACCTGTACGTGTCGTGGACCGGGGAACCCAGCGCCTTCCTGGTGGAGGCCGGGGTGTGAACGGTGTCCGTCCCGCATCACCGTCCCCTCAGTCCCTGCGGCCCCCTCAACCTCCCTGGTAACAGAGCGTCTTCCGCTGTGCACCATGCGTAGCTAGGCTCGTCTGACGCGACCCGGGGGGAATATGTCAGAGGGGCATTACGGTTGGCTTCTGGCCGCCGTAGCGGAGTTCGGCCGTCAGTCGAAGACCAAGTTGTCCGGTGGCGGCAGCGAGGAAGCCGCAATCCGTGGACCGCTCGAGAATCTGCTGCGGGCGGTCGGCGAACGGCACGATCAGCACGAAGTCACCTGGCACGACGAGTACCGCATCGCCGACCTCGGTGTCCGCCCCGACTACGCCGTCCGGGCCGGCGGCGAACTGACGGGCTACATCGAGCTCAAGAAGCCCGCGCTGTCAGTGGATCCGGACACCTTCAACAAGGCGAACCGCGCACAGTGGGAGAAACTCCGGAACCTGCCCAACCTGCTCTACTCCAACGGAACGGAGTGGCGTCTGTTCCGCGACGGGCGCCAGCTGGGCGAGACCGTCCGCTTCACCGGCACGCTCCGGAACGCGGGAGACAGCCTGGCTCCCGCCGATCCAGCGGCTTTCGATGCCCTGTTGAGCATATTCCTCAACTGGAAGCCTCCCCGCATCTCCAACGTATCCCGTCTGGTGCAGCATCTCGCCCCGCTGTGCAGGCTCCTGCGCTCGGCCGTGCTGGAACAGCTGGCGGCCGAGGCCACGTCGTCGGCCCCCGACGACGACCTGCGCGCCAGGCCGTTCACCGGGCTCAAGAACGAGTGGCGGCGGCTGCTCTTCCCCTCCGCCGACAACACCACCTTCGCCGACGGCTACGCCCAGGCGGTCACCTTCGCGCTGCTCCTCGCCCGCTCGGAGGACCTCCTCCTGGAAGACGTCGGGCTGCACGAGGTCGGCCGTGGCCTCAACGCGGATCACGCGCTCATGGGCCGGGCACTCCAACTCCTCACGGACAACGTCAACGAGCGTTTCAGCGTGACGCTCGATCTCTTGCAGCGGACGATCGCCAAGGTGGACTGGCCAGCGATCAGGGCCGGAAACCGGGACGCCTACCTCCATCTCTACGAACACTTCCTCACCGTGTACGATCCCGCACTGCGGCAGCGGAGCGGCTCGTACTACACACCGCATCAGGTGGTGGAGGAGATGGTTCGTCTCACGGAGGACGTGCTGCGCACCCGCCTCGCGCAGCACGCCGGTTTCGGTGAGGAAGACGTACGTATCGTGGACCCGGCCATGGGCACGGGGACGTATCTGCACACCATCATCGACCGGGTGGCCGAGCAGGCCGCGGACCGCTCCGGCCCGGCCATGGCCGCTGACGCCATATCGCGCCTCGCCACCCGCCTCTGCGGCTTCGAGCTCCAGATGGGGCCCTACGCCGTGGCCGAGCTGCGCACGTCGGACCTGCTGAAACGCCACGGATCAGCGCTGCCCGAGGGCGGCCTCAGCCTCTTCGTCACCGACACCCTCGACAACCCCTTCATCGAGGAGGAGTACCTGTCCTACGACGCGTTGGCCGCATCCCGGCGCCACGCCAACAGGATCAAGGCCAGCACGCCGGTCAATGTGGTCATCGGCAATCCGCCCTACGACGACAAGGCCGAGAACCGCGGCGGCTGGGTGGAGAAGCACGACCACGGCCAGGCCGCGCCGCTGCTGGACGGGTTCCGGCTGCCGGGCAACGGCCGCTACGAGCACGTGCTCAAGAACATGTACATCTACTTCTGGCGCTGGGCGACGTGGAAGGTGTTCGACGCGCACCAGGACGACCGGCACGGCGTCGTCTGCTTCATCACCCCGTCCGGATGGACCACGGGCCCGGGCGGGCGGGGCATGCGCAGCTATCTGCGCCGGACCTGCGACGAGGGCTGGATCATCAACCTCTCGCCCGAAGGACACCGCGCCGATGTCATCACCCGCGTCTTTCCCGGCGTCGCCCAACCCCTCGCCATCTGCCTCTTTGTCCGGAAAGCCGCGGAGGCGGACCGGATGGGCAGCAGCCGTCGAACGCGGGTGCACTACCGTGCCGTGGCCGGCAGTCGCGACGAGAAGTTCCGGCAGCTGCGCGACATCGGGCTGGACGACGACGGGTGGAGGGACACCCACGACGAGGGAGTGCTTCCGTTCACGCCGCTGACGTCATCCGGCTGGCAGGACTTTCCCGCCCTCAACGACCTTCTGCCATGGGGCAGTCCCGGAATCAAGGCGAACCGCTCCTGGGTCAGCAGCCCCTCGGCGGAGACCCTGCGGCGCCGGTGGGCGAGGCTGGTGCGCGAGGCGGACCGAGCGGACAAGTCCGTGCTGTTCAAGGAGACCCGCGACCGCGACCTGAACAGCAGACGCGAACCGCTGCCCGGACTGCCCACCCGTCCCCGCACGGTCGCCAACGAGGCCGACACCCGCCCGGGGCTGACGCGCGTCTCCCTGCGCAGCTTCGACCGGCAGTGGCTGATCGCCGACAACCGTGTGATCGACTACCCGCGGCCAGGTCTCTGGGCATCGGTTCAGCGCGATCAGCTCTTCCTCAACCAGCAGTCGTCGCACGAGATCGACTCGGGCCCGGCGGTCGTGGCAACCCATCTCGTACCGGACACACACCACTTCAACGGCCGCGGCGGCCGCGTGATGCCGCTCCTGCACCCCGACGGTACGCCCAACGTCCCGGCGGGCCTGCTGTCGCATCTCTCACGCAGTACGGGCTCGGGACCGGTGAGTCCGGCAGACCTGTGCGCCTACATCGTCGCCGTCACCGCGCACAGCGCCTTCACCGAGCACTTCGCGGAGGAGCTGCTCACCCCGGGCGTACGTCTGCCACTGACCCGGGACGCGGAACTGTGGCGCCGGGCGACGGCGCTCGGGGCCGAGATCCTGTGGGCGTCGACGTACGGAGAACGGTGCGCCGATCCGGGGGCCGGCCGCCCCTTCGGCGACGTACGGTTTCCCTCGGGGGATCCGCGGCAGGTCCGCTACGAGACCAACATCGGCCGCGACGTCCCGGACCGTGTCCGGCACGACGCGGAGACCCTGGCACTGCACCTGGACAACGGGACGTTCACACCCGTCCCCGAAGCCGTCTGGACCTACCACGTGGGCGGCATGAGGATCGTGAACAAGTGGTTCGGCTACCGGAAGGCGAAGCCGACCAGCAAGAGGACGAGCCCGTTGGACGATCTGCACGTGGAGAGCTGGCCGACCGAGTGGACAGAAGAGCTGCTCGACCTTCTCTCCGTACTGCGCCGTCTCACCGATCTGGCCCCGGCGCAGAGGGACCTTCTCGCCGAGATTCTGGCGGGGCCCGTCTCCACCCGTGACGAACTGACCGGGGCTGGCGTACTGCTCGGTCGGGAGAGCGACCGGAAGCCGCGCCATCCCCCTGCCGACAGCCTCTTCACGGACCTGGGCAGCGAGTAGTCCCGCCCGTGCCTCACACCGTGCGCCGGAACTCCTTCATGGCCTCCGCGAGCGGCAGGGAGCCCTCGGCGAGGCGGCGAACGTTGCGCGCGAACCGCGGCGCCGCCGGCTCGTTGGCTGCCGCGTACCTGACCACCTCGCTCAACCGGAGCTCCAACAACTCCTGAAGGCGCCGGTAGTGGAGGGCGGACCCGAGGTCGGTCGCCGTCAGTTGTTCGCCGCTGTGTGCGGCCAGCTTCATCCAGGTGAGGAGGGCGGCATCGGCCGTCAAGAGTCCGGGGTCGAGGCCGCGCGCCGCAGCCGCGGCGGCCGTGCTGTCGACGCTGCGGGACGGGTCGGGGAGGGCTGCGGAGACCAACTCGCCCAGGAGTTGCCACTGCGTGGCCGTGAGGTCCACGTGTGGCAGAGGAGCTGGAGAAGACATGCGGACATGCCTAGCACATGACGCGCCCCACGCGGGGGCGTGCCCCGCTCTCGTACCGCCGTCAGATCGGCGGCCCGGACAGCGAGTGCTCGCTCAGAAGAAGACCCCGCACCGCAGCAGTACGTTCGCGTACGGCCGGGCCTCCCCCGTCCGTACGACCAGCCGGGCAGCCGCCGTGAGCGCCTTCAGTTCATCGTGCGGGACCACTTCCAGCCGGGGGAAGTGCCCGTCCAGGAGCGCCGCGGCCTCCGGGTTGGCGTCACGGATCTCCTGGGCGGCCGTCGCGCCCTCCACGACCAGCTCGTCGAGCAGGCCGTCCAGCACCTCGGCGAACGACGGGGTCCCGGCGCGGAAGGCCAGGTCGATCACGCGGGGGCCGGGTGGGATCGGCATGCCGGCGTCGCAGACCAGGACGCCGTCACCGTGGCCGAGTTCGGCGATCGCGCCCGCCAGGTGGCGGTTGAGGATGCCCGACTTCTTCACAGGGCGTCGACCTCCTCCAGCGTCGGGAACGACTCCTGCGCCCCCCGCGCCGTGACCGCCGCCGCGCCCACCCTGACCGCGAAGGCCGCCGCCTCCCGCAGGTCGTCGCCACGGCCCAGACGCCAGGCCAGGGCAGCCGTGAAGGCGTCTCCGGCACCGGTCGTGTCGAGGGCTTCGACCTTCGGGCTGACCAGGTGGTCCAGGGATTCCGTCCGGCTGTCCGCCACCAGGGCTCCGGCCGCGCCCAGGGTGATCACGACCGAGCGCGGGCCGAGCGCGAGCAGCGCCGGCGCCCAGTCGTGCGGGGACTCCCCCGCCCCGTCGCCGAGGATGTACCGCGCCTCGTGCTCGTTGACCACCAGCGGATCGCAGGCGGCGAGCACCTCCTCGGGGAGCGGGGCGGGCGGGGACGGGTTGAGGACGAGCCGGGTCTCCGGCCCCCGGCCGCGTACCGTCGCGGCCACCGTGGCGAGCGGGATCTCCAGCTGTACGGAGATGACCCGGGCGGCGGCCAGCAGCGGGGCCGCCGCCCGGACGTCCTCGGGGGTGAGGCGGCCGTTGGCTCCCGGGGAGACCACGATGCTGTTGTCGCCCGAGGGGTCGACGGTGATCAGGGCGACGCCGGTGGGGGCCCCGCCCACCAGGACGGCGTCCGTGTCCACGCCCGCCGCGCGCTGGGTCTCCAGCAGGAGGCGTCCGTGGTCGTCGTCGCCGACCCGGGCGAGGAGGGCGGTCCTGGCGCCGAGGCGGGCGGCGGCCAGCGACTGGTTGGCGCCCTTGCCGCCGGGGTGGACGGCGAGGTCGGAGCCGAGGACCGTCTCGCCGGGCGCGGGGCGGCGCTCGACGCCGATCACCAGGTCGGCGTTGGCCGACCCGACGACCAGCAGGTCGTACCGGTGCCGGTCGTCGGGGGCGTTGTCGTGCATGTGCGTGCTTCCTGCTTTCGTCGGTCCGGGGTCAACAGGCCGGTTCACGAGCGGGGTTCGACAGGCTGGTTCACAAGCCGGGTGGCGGTCGGGCTGGTTCACGCGCCTGTTTCAACAGGCCGGTTCACGAGCCGCGTCCAACAGGCTGGTTCACGCGCCGGATAGCGGTCGGGCCGCTTCACGCGCCGGGCGGCGTTCAGGAGAAGTCGGCGACGTTCTCCCGGGTGACCACCTTGACCGGCACCTTCACCGTGCTCTCGACCTCCTCGTCCTTCGCGGCCTTCACGGCGTTCCGCACCGCGATCTTGCCCAGCTCGGCGGGCTGTTGGGCCACCGACGCGTAGAGCGTTCCGGCCTCGACCGCCTTCAGGCCGTCCGGGGTTCCGTCGAAGCCGACGACCGAGACGGACTTCCCGGCCTTGCCGCCGAGTGCCTTGGCCGCGCCCAGCGCCATCTCGTCGTTCTCGGCGAAGACGCCGGTGACGCCGGGGTGCGACTGGATGAGGTTGGTCATGACGTCGAGGCCCTTGGTGCGGTCGAAGTCCGCGGGCTGCTTGGCGACCACCTTGATGCCCGGGTACGCCTTGAGTCCCTCGGCGAAACCGGCCCCGCGCTCGCGGCTGGCGGAGGTGCCCGCCGTGCCCTGGAGGATGACGATGCTGCCCTTGCCGCCGAGCTTGTCGGCCAGCGCGTCGGCGGCGAGCTTGCCGCCCGCCATGTTGTCCGAGGCGACGAGCGTCGCGGTCTCCGCCTCGTTGACGCCGCGGTCGGCGGCGATCACGGGGATGTCCGCCTTGTTGGCGCTGCGGACGCCCGGGCCGACGGCGTCCGAGTCCACCGGGTTGACGATGATCGAGGAGACGCCGGAACTGGTGAAGTTCTGGAGCTGATTGGCCTGCTGGGAGGCGTCGTTCTGGGCGTCGGTGACGGTGAGGTCGAGGCCTGCCTTCTCCGCCTCCGCCTGTGCGCCTTCCTTCATCTGCACGAAGAAGGGGTTGTTGAGCGTGGAGAGCGACATGCCGACCTTCGTCGTGCCGACGGACGAGCCGGAGTTGAAGAAGGAGACCGCGCCGACGACGACGGCGACGCAGAGTGCCGCGCCGGCCAGTTTGAGCGCTCCCTTGCGGCCGGCCCCGGGCGCGCCGGGGGCGGTGCCCGCGGAGGAGACCGCTCCCGAACCGGCCTTGCGGCGCAGGGTGTCCAGCAGGACGGCGAGCGCGATGACGACGCCGATGACGACCTGCTGCCAGAACGCCGACACGGAGAGGAGGTTGAGACCGTTGCGGAGGACGGCGAGGATGAGCGCGCCGATCAGGGTGCCGGACGCCTTGCCGACACCCCCGGCCAGGCTCGCCCCGCCGATGACGACCGCGGCGATGGCGTCGAGTTCGTACCCCTGGGCGGCCTGCGGCTGGGCGGAGACGAGGCGCGAGGCCAGGACGATGCCCGCGACGGCGGCGAAGAGGCCGGACAGCGCGTAGATGACGATCTTCTGGCGCTTGACGCGGAGCCCGGAGAGCCGGGCCGCTTCCTCGTTGCCGCCGATCGCGTACATCGAGCGGCCGATGAAGGTGCGGCCGAGGATCAGTGCGGTGATCAGGCCCATCGCGATCATCACGAGGACCGGTACGGGGAGCCACCCGCCGAGGGTGTCGCCGAGCACCGAGACGGAGTCGGGGAAAGCGATCGGACTGCCCTGCGAGATGACGAGGGAGAGGCCGCGGGCGATCGAGAGCATCGCCAACGTCGCGATGAACGGCGGGAGTTTGCCGTACGAGACGAGGGCTCCGTTCACGAAGCCGCAGGCGATGCCCGTGACGATCGCGAGGACGACGGCCAGCACGACCGGCACGCCGGCCGATGTCGCCGACCAGGCGAGGACCGTCGCGGACAGGGCCGCCACCGAACCGACGGACAGGTCGATGCCCGCCGAGACGATGACGAAGGTGACGCCGAACGCGAGGATGGCGGTGACGGCCGCCTGGACGCCGACGTTCAGCAGGTTCTGGGTGGTCAGGAAGTCGCCGGAGAGCAACGACATCGCCACCACCAGGACGACGAGGGCGCTGAGCGCGCCGTTGTCGAGCAGGACGCGGCGCATCACGGAGACTCCGCCGCCCGTTCCCGCGTCACTCTTGGCTGTCTCAGTGGCCACGGGGGCCCTCCTCTTCCTTCTTCGGTGCGGGGTGTTCGGTGGACGTCGGTACGTCGGTGGGGGCGTGGCCCTGGGCCGCGGCCGGGGTGCCGACGGCGAGAGCCATGACGGAGTCCTGGGTGGCCTCGTCGGCGGGGAGTTCACCGGCGATCCGGCCCTGGGCCATGACGAGCACCCGGTCGCTCATGCCGAGGACCTCCGGCAGATCGCTGGAGATCATCAGGACGGCGTGCCCGGAGGCGGTCAGCTCGTTGATGAGCTGGTAGATCTCGACCTTGGCGCCGACGTCGATGCCCCGAGTGGGTTCGTCGAGGATGAGGACCCGGGTGTCGGCCAGCAGCCACTTGCCGATGACGACCTTCTGCTGGTTGCCGCCGGAGAGGGTGCGCACGTGCTGGCCGAGGCCGGACATGCGGACGCCGAGCTGCTGGGCGATGCGGGCGGCGGCCGTGCGCTGCCCCTTGAGGTCCACGAGCCCGGAGCGGGTCGCGGAGCGCAGGGTGACCAGGCCGAGGTTCTCCTGCACGGAGGCGTCGAGGACCAGGCCCTGGCCCTTGCGGTCCTCCGGTACGAGTCCGATGCCGGCGCCCATCGCGGCGGGCACGTCGTGCCGGACCAGGCGCTCGCCGCGTACGTCGACGGTGCCCGCGTCGTACGGGTCGGCCCCGAAGACGGCGCGCGCCACCTCCGTGCGCCCGGCGCCGACGAGTCCGGCGAGGCCGACGACCTCGCCCGCGTGCACGTCGAAGCTGACGTCGTGGAAGACGCCGTTACGGGTGAGCCCGCGCACCGACAGCAACGCGGCTCCGGTGTCGGGGAGGTCGGGTCGTTCGCGCGGGTACTGCTGTTCGATGCTGCGGCCGACCATGAGCTGGACGAGTTCGTCCTCGGGGGTCGACGCCGGGACCTGGCCGATGCTGCGGCCGTCGCGGAGGACGGTCACACGGTCCCCGAGTGCGGCGATCTCCTCCAGGTGGTGGGTGATGAAGACGATCCCGACGCCGTCCTCGCGCAGTTGGCGGACGATCGCGAAGAGCTTGTCGACCTCCTCGGAGGTGAGCACGGCGGTCGGCTCGTCCATGATCAGGACGCGGGCCTCCAGGCTGAGCGCCTTGGCGATCTCCACCATCTGGAGCCGGGCGATGCCCAGTTCGCGGACCTTGGCGTCGGGTCGCACGGTGACGCCGACCCGGCGCAGCAGCTCTGCCGCGTCCTCGCGCATCCGGCGGTGGTCGACGAGCCCGTAGCGGCGCGGCTGGCGGCCCAGGAAGATGTTCTCGGCGACGGTGAGGTCGGGTACGAGGTTGAACTCCTGGTAGATGGTGGCGATCCCGAGCCGTTCGGCGTCCTGCGCGCCCTCGATGCGGACCTCACGGCCTTCGGCCAGGATGCGGCCTCGGTCGGGGCGGTAGGCGCCGGAGAGCATCTTGATGAGGGTGCTCTTCCCCGCGCCGTTCTCGCCGAGCAGGACATGCACTTCGCCTCTGCGGAGGTCGAAGTCGACGTTGTCGAGGGCCACCACGCCGGGGAAGGTCTTGCGCAGACCCTCGATGCGCAGCAACTCGTCCGGTGCGGTCACCCGTGGCTTCTCCGGTGCGGTCACCGGTCGCTCCTCTGGTTCGATGCGGCCCCGCCGCACGAGCGGCGTACGACGAGACGGGCGGGCAGGATGACGGACTGCGGGGCCCGTCCTTCGATCCGGTCGGCCAGCGCGCGCACGGCGGCCCGCGCGAGGTCGGCGGTCGGCTGGGCGATGGCGGTGATCGGCGGGTCCGTGTGGACGAACCACGGGATGTCGTCGAAGGCGGCGAGCGCGATGTCGTCGGGGACCCGCAGCCCTCGGGCCCGGATCGCGTCCAGCGCGCCGAGCGCCATCAGGTTGTCCGCGGCGAACACGACCTCGGGCGGCTCGGCCAGGGCGAGGAAGCGCTCGGTGGCCCTGCGGCCGCTGGCCGCCTGGAAGTCGCCCTGGCCGATATGGGCGTCGGGCAGGGCGAGCCCGAGCTCGCCCATCGCGTCCCGGAAGGCCTGGACACGCTCGTTGCCGGTGGTGGTGGCGGCGGGCCCGGCGATGATGGCGAGCCGGCGGTGACCGAGGCCGTGCAGATGCGCGACGAGGTCCTTGACCGCCCCCGTACCGTCGGCCCGGACGACGGGGACGTCGATGCCGGGGATCCAGCGGTCGACGAAGACCATCGGCGTGCCGCTCAGGGCGACGTCCCGCAGCAGCGGGGAGCCCCCGTCGGCGGGCGAGACGAGGAGACCGTCGATCCTGCGGTCGATGAGCGTGCGGATGTGGTGGTCCTGGAGCTCGGGCCGCTCGTCGGCGTTGCCGATGATGACGCTGTAGCCGAGGGCGCGGGCCTCCTCCTCGACGAAGCGGGCCAGCTCGGTGAAGTACGGGTTGAGCACATCGCTGATGACCAGGCCGAACGTGCGGGTCTGCGCGGTGCGCAATGAGCGGGCGACCGCGTTGGGCCGGTAGCCGAGGGCCCCGACGGCAGCGAGGACGCGGGTACGCGCCTCTTCGCTCACGGACGGATGGCCGTTCAGCACGCGCGACACCGTGGCGGCGGACACACCCGCCTCGGCCGCGACATCCTTGATGCCCGCCATGTCCGGACCACCTCCTTGTGGTTTCCGTACACCTCGAACCCCTTGCGCCGACCGGTGGCGGACCAGCCGCTCGACGCCTTGGAATCGATTACACGGACGATTGGAATCGATTCCACGAGCAAAAACAAGCCCCCCTCCCGCCTCCGAGACCGGATCGTGACGGGAAAGCCGGAGGCGCAGGGCCTTCAGCCCGGCTCCTCATTGACCGGCCGCGAGTGGTCCAGTGCTCGTCGGGGATGTCCACCCCTCCGTCGAGGAAATGGCTCGTCGCGCTCACGTCGGCAGCACGTACCCGCAGTACTGGACTCGCTTGCGGAAGGCGGGCAGGTCATCGGGGCGTACGGCGAGGTGGAGTTCGCCCAGCGGCGTGCACAGGGTGCGGAGTCTGCGGTCCCCGGCAAGGAGCAGGCTCAGCGCGCGGTCCGTGCATTCGATCAGGTGGACAGGGCCCCGGTCGGTGAGCCTGCCGGAGCGCGCCTCGACATCGGCGAGGAGAGTGGACACCGTGTCGGGCAGAACGTGGTCACTGCGGTCGGTGAGGAATGCGCGCAGCTCCCGCAGAGTGCGGCCGATGCCGAGAGCAGCGAGCAATGAGCCGGAGCTGAGCTGCCAGACCCGGTCGGCGGTCTGCGCGGCGTAGGCGCGAAGCAACAAAGTATCGGCGGTCGTCAGGCCGTCGGGGGCGACGATGTCGAAATTGCCGAGGACCTTGACACGTCGGACGTCGGCGGCGTCCTGCGTGCACGCTGAGGCGAGGTAGGCGTCTGCGGCGCCGGTGGCGTAGACGCCGAGGGGTTGAGGCGCACGGCGAGCAGACCGCCGTAGCGGGTGAGGCAGTCGAGATGGTCGGCGCCCCACTGGTGGTGGTAGTCGGTGCGGGCCCCGGCGGGCGCGGTGTGCCGGATGTCGATCAGTCCGAGGGCGGCGGCGTACTCCACGATATGGACGTCGACTCCGCGTGCCACGGCAGCGGTGAGCGCGGCGGTCAGGGGTGGGTAGTGGCGGGCGGAATAGGTCATGGCGAGGACTTCGGTGTGGGCGGAGTCGACCACTTCGACCAGGACCTGGGTGGTCGAGCGGGCCGGGACGCCGGGGGCACGTGCTCGCAGAGAAGTTGGTGTCCCGCCCGCCCGAACATCTGGCGCTTGAGCATCTTGATCCGGTTGACATGGCCTTCGACCGCGCCCGAGCTCCAGGGCAGGGCGAGACCGGTGATGACGGCATCGCGGTCGCGGTCGATGCCAGCGGCAAGCTTGGGGAGACCGGGCAGATCGTCCTGCTGGACGGCGGCGAGCCAGTCCGGGAGACGCTCGCCCTGGCGCTCGGTCAGCATGACCGCGAAGGCGCGGACGTGCCGGGTGGGCGCGTTGATCTCGGGGCAGTGGGTGCGCACGGTTCTGAGCAGCAGTTGTTCGGCCTCGGGAAGGGTTTCCGGTCGCCGGAGAATCCAACCGGTGACCGTTCGGGGTGAGGGCGGCCGGGCGACCACCGGTCGCGGGGAGGTGCGCTAACTCGCCGCAGGCGAACGGCCTGCGTCGGCACTTTCGGCCCGCGGCCGCAGTGAGCGGGAGGTTTGGCGTCCGCCATGTACACGATCGGAGTAACCCGGCCGGAGCTCTCTTGTCGTCCCGTCCGCCACGCGGGCACAGTGGAGCTGTTCGCCCTTGCCGACTGACACCCCCTTGAGGGGACGTGGCCACCCGAACCCAGGCGGCCCGACCGACGAAGCGATCGAGCAGACCACCGAGCCGTCGACCCGCGGTCGTCCTGCTGCCTGCACAGCAACTGCTTCGGAACAGGGCCATCGGATTCGTCAGGATGCGGGTGCCGCACCAGCGAGGAGTGAGCGCCAGTACGGCACTGAGTCAAGGGACAGCCTGTATTCAGGCCCTGGAGGCTCGACGCCATATTCGAGGAAAAGTGTGTCCATGACGGAAGAGACCAACACCGAACCGACCACAGCTCCCGGGCAGGGCAAGGCCGCCAAAGCCGCCGCACCCGAGCGTGACGCCGATGCCGGCACGCGTTTCGCGGCCGAGACGATCGACCTGCTTGATCCGCAACTGATGCGCGATCCGGTCCGCGCGTTCTCCCCGGTGCGCGAGCGGGCGCCGCTGGTCCGCGGTGTGATGCCCGGGGTGGAGCCGATGTGGGTGGCGACCCGTTACACCGATGTGCGCCGGGTGCTGTCCGATCCCCGCTTCGTCGCCGATCCCGCCCGCGTGCCCGGTGCCGAGCCCGGCCACCGCATCGAGCAGTTGTGGCGCGCCCGCGGTGCTCGCCCCGAGGACGCGAAGTACCTGCGCACCTCCCTGTTCGGTACCGACGGGCCCGACCATCATCGCCTGCGCCGCAGGGTCGTCCGGGCCTTCACCGCGGGCCGCGTCAACCGACTGCGCCCCCGTATCGAAGACATCACCCACGCCCTCCTCGACGCCCTCCCCGCCCACACCGGCCCGGACGGCGTCGTCGACCTGATCCCCCACCTCGCTCACCCCCTGCCGCTCAGCGTCATCTGCGAGCTCGTCGGCGTCCCCGAATCCGAGCGCCCGAACTGGTCCGCCTGGGGCGGTGTGATCACCGACGGAACCACCGGCACCGCCCTGGGCGATGCCCTGCACGCCCTGATCACCTCCGCGCACACGCTCGTCGACCACCACCGTGCCTGCCCCGGCGACGACCTCGTCTCCGCCCTGCTCGCCGCTCACGACGACCCTCTCACCCCCACCGAGAACGTCGCGCTGATCCTCAACATCGTCTTCGCCGGACACACCACCACCGCCAGCCTCATCGCCAACGGCATCGCCGCCCTGCTCACCCACCCCGGCCAACTCGCCCTGCTGCGCGACGACCCGACCCTGGCACCCGCCGCCGCCGACGAACTCATGCGCTGGAGCGGCCCCGGCCCCCGCGCCCTGCCCCGCTACGCAACCGAAGACCTCCACCTGAGGCAGTGCCCGATCCGTCGAGGCGAGGCGGTCCTGCCGGTCCTGGCCGCCGCCGACCGCGACCCCCGCGCCCACCTCGATCCCGACCGCCTCGACATCACCCGCCACAGCTCCCCGCACGTCGGCTTCGGCCACGGCCCCCACCGCTGCATCGGCGACCACCTCGCCCTCCTGGAGGCCCAAGTCGCCTGGACCGCGCTGTGGGACCGCCTCCCCGGTCTCGCTCTGGCCGTCACCCCGGACGAACTGGTCCGTGAAGCGGCCCCCAACTCCTGGAAACTGGCCAGACTGCCCGTCCGCCTCCACCCGTGATGAACCAGCGCCCCGCCCGCACCTGCACCTGCACCTGGTCGGACACCGGATGCGCTGGCTCCCGCCCGCTCAACGAGCCTGTTCATGCCCTCGACGCCTCTGACCGCGGCGCCGGTCGTACCGACTTGGGTTGGCAGGCCACTGTTCATGTCTGCGTCGGAGCCGGATGGCTGTCGTGTTCGCTCCCTCGCCTACCTTCTCGGGCGGAAGTGTAGAACGACTGAATAGAGGTTCCTGATGTCCCTGCGCCGTGTTCTGCTGAGCCTGGTGCTGGTGCCGTTGCTCGCCGCTCCGGTCACCGCCCGCGCGGCAACGGCCGACAGCCCCGAGAAGGCGTCGCACCAGAAGAAGCGCTTCGACCTTCAGGCGCACCGGGGTGGGCTCGGCATGACGACGGAGGGGTCCCTGGAGGGCTTCGGCAAGGCGCTGCGCCTCGGTGTCAGCACCCTGGAATTGGACACCCAGGTCACCAAGGACTCCAAGGTCGTCGTCACCCACGACCGCAGGGTGAGCGCCCAGAAGTGCCGTGACACCGCACCGGTCACGCCGGGCGACGCCATGTACCCCTATGTCGGCAAGCTCATCAAGGACCTCACGCTGCAGCAGGTCAAGACCCTGGACTGCGGATTCCAGCAACTCCCCGGACACCCGAACCAGGAGGTCGTCAAGGACTTCCGGATGGTCGAACTCAGGGACGTCCTGCACCTCGTCAAGCGCTACAAGGCCCACAAGGTCACCCTCAACGTGGAGACCAAGATCGAGGCCGGCGCGCCTGAGGAAACCGCACCGCGCGAGCTGTTCGTCCGCCGCGTGTTCGAGGAGATCAAGCGCTCGGGGATGGCGAAGCAGGTGACGATCCAGTCCTTCGACTGGGGTTCCCTGCGGGCGATGCACCGGCTCGCTCCCCGCTGGCCGCTGGTGGCCCTGACCAACCACGACTTCCTCCAGGTGGGCAAGCCCGGTGCCTCCCCGTGGCTCGGTGGCATCGACGTCGACGACTTCGGCGGCGACTTCGTGGACGCGGCTGCTTCCATCGAGGGCGTCAAGGCACTGTCACCCAACTACGGCTTCCCGCAGAACGGGAAGATCGGCGACCCGGGTTTCCGCTTCTACCCCGACAAGGCCATGATCACCAAGGCTCACGCGCGGGGCTTGAAGGTCATTCCGTGGACCTGCAACGACCCGGACACCATCGCAGCGCTCATGGACATGGGCGTCGACGGCATCATCTCCGACTACCCGAACCGGGTCCGCCAGATCATGACCGACCGCGGCATGCCTCTGCCGAAGGCGTACGAGCCTCGCTCGAAGGCTTACGAGCCCCGCTGAGGACGAGCCCGGACGTTCCGGCGCGCAGCGACGGCGAAAGCGAACCGCGGGCACCCGGACTCGTTCTCGGCGAACCCGCGGAGGGCCGGATCACATCACATCCACCGCAACAACAAAGCCGGCCAAAGCGACGAAGTGTCGCTTTGACCGGCTCTATTTGGTCGGTTGACCTTGGTGTCCGAGGGGGGACTTGAACCCCCACGCCCGATAAAGGGCACTAGCACCTCAAGCTAGCGCGTCTGCCATTCCGCCACCCGGACAAGGTGTCTGTCGTTCGCGGTGTGTTCCCCGCGGCGACATGGAAAACAATACCAGGGGTTCGGCGCGCCCTTCACCCGCATATCCGGTGGTCAGTGCGGTGCGCGTGCCGGTGGGAGCCCGGCCTCCCCGGTCCTCGGAGGTCCCGGGGCTACCTTCGCGTCCATGAGTGATCGCGGCTACCGCCGGCCCCGCCCGCTGTCCCCTCTGCGCGAGCATCTGCGCGACACGTTCTGGTCCGCCCCGATCATGGGGTTCGTCTGCGTGTTCGTGCTGTGGTTGATCGCCACCGGACTGGACGACGCGATCGTCACGCTGCTCCAGCGGGAGGAGGCGTACGAGGAGCTGGGCGAGCTGATGGCGTTCTCCCAGGACGCGAAGACGATCGTCACCACGATCAGCTCGGCGATGATGACCTTCATCGGCGTCGTGTTCAGCATCTCGCTGGTGGCGGTGCAGATGGCGAGCGGCCAGCTGACGCCCCGGGTGGTGCGGATCTTCGTCAGGAGCCGGATCAGCAAGCTCACGCTGACGGTGTTCCTGGCGACGTTCCTCTTCTCACTGCTGGTGCTCTCCTCCTACGAGAGCGAGAGCGATCCGCGCCGGGTGGTCTCGGTCCCGTTGGTGCAGAGCCTGCTCATCCTGGTGATGCTCGGGCTGAGTCTGCTGCTCTTCGTCGTCTACGTGAGCGCGACGCTGCGGCTGATGCAGGTGGGGCCGGTCGTGGACAGGATCGCGCGCGACTCGTTCCGGGTGCTGGGCCGGATGCCGAGAGGGCCGCGGGGCGATGACGAGCCGGGGCCCGAGACCGCGCGGGTGCTGCACGAGGGGCGGGCCGGGGTGCTGCGGGACGTGAACACGGCGCGGCTGGTCCGGGCCGCGCGGCGGCAGGGCGTCGTGCTGCGGCTCATTCCCCGCGTCGGGGACTTCGTGGTGCCGGGGACGCCGGTGCTCGCCGTCCACGGCGGGTCCGTGCCGCCGCCGCGCCGGCTGCGGTACGCGGTCTCCGTCTCGGTGGAGCGGACCCTGCACCAGGATCTGGCGTTCGGGCTGCGTCAGCTCGCGGACATCGCGCTGCGGGCCCTGTCGACGTCCGTGAACGATCCGACCACCGCCGTGCAGTGCCTGGACCGGATCGTGCAGTTCCTCGCGGCCGTGGCGCACCTGCCGCTCGGCGCCGTCCACCACCGGGACCGGGACGGGCGGGTACGACTGGTGCAGGACGGTCCGGAGTGGGACGACCTGGTCGATCTCGCCTTCGAGGAGATCCGGTGGTGTGTCGCCGGCAGTCCCCAGGTGACGCGCCGGCTCATGGCGGGACTGGACGACCTGCTGCTGCTCGTCCCCGAGGAACGGAAGAAGTCGCTGGTCAGGCATCGTGCGCTGCTCGTCCAGACCGTGGAGCGCACGGTGACGGTGGCCGCCGACCGGGAGTTCGCCCTGCAGCCCGACCGGCAGGGCATCGGGTAGGGCCGGGCCGTGGTGAGCGGTGCGACCGGGCCGCCGGAGGGACTCCGGCGGCCCGGGCTTCACGCATCAGTCGGCGCAGCGGCCCTCGCGCAGCGAGTGCAGGTGCTCGCTCGACTTGCGGGCGAACGCGAGCGACGCGACCGGGTTGTCGTGCTCCGCCTGCCAGTGGTGGTAGGTCCGGCCGCGGTGGGTGCGCCCGGTGACCTTGGACAGGAAGGTCTTGTAGTCGATGTCCCCGTCGCCCACGTCCGACATGCGGTAGCCGTCGCGGGTCGTCTCGTCGCGGACCCCGTCCTTGACGTGGAAGAGCGGGTAGCGGTCCGGGTGCTTCAGGACGTACTTCAGCGGGTCGAGCGGGGCCGGGCTGCCGTCCACCCGCTTGCTGAACCGGAACTGCGCGCAGTAGGCCCAGTAGATGTCCAGTTCCAGGTAGACGAGGTCCGGGTCGGTCTCGGCGAGCAGGACGTCGTAGAGGCGCACGTTCGGCTTGTCGGTCGCGAAGGAGAACTCCTCGGCGTGGTTGTGCTGGTAGAACTTCATGCCGCGCTTGCGGGCGGCCGCCCCGTAGGTGTTGAAGTCCTCGGCCGCCCGCTTCCAGCCGTCGACCGTGGAGCCGTAGCGGAACGGGCCCGAGGCGGTGCCGATGTGCTTGAGGCCGAGCGCCTGGGCGTCGTCGAGGACCCTCTCCAGGTTCTGGGCGAAGGTGTACGCGCCGGGGTTGTTGTCGTCGTAGTAGCCGACGTGGCTGCCGATCGGGTTGAGGCCGTGGTCCCGGGCCAGCCGCTTGAGCTGGGCCAGGGTGATGGGACCGGCCGAGCCCTGGGTGTAGCCCGCGAGTTCGATCTCGTCGTAGCCGTACTTCTCCAGTTCGGCGAAGACCGGCGCGAAGCCCAGCGTGGAGATCTGGTCGCGGAGGCTGTAGAGCTGGATGCCGAGGCGGCCGGGCGGCAGGACGGGCTTGCCCTTGCCGTGCCCGTGGTCATGCCCGTGGCCGTGGCCGTTGCCGTGTCCCTGGCCTCGGTCGCGGCTGTCGGCCTGGGCGCTCGCCGTGCCGATGATGGTGGCGGCGGTGGCTCCGGCGGCGACACCGAGGATGTTGCGGCGGCTCAGTCTGCGGGCGAGTTCGGTGTCCTTGGAGGTGCGGCTCATGTTCGGGTGTCTCCCTTGCTGGCCTGACGGGGTGAGTGGTGCGGTGCCGGGCGCGTGACGGGGAATGTCAGTGCAGTCCGGCAAGCTGGAGGAGCAGGGACTTCACTTCGGTGGCCCTGACCCGGTCGGTGAACGCGTGGGGGGTGGAGCAGAGGATGAGCGGACCTTCGTCGTCGCTCTCGGGGAGGCGGCCGTGGCTGCCGCGAATAGGTGAGGGGTCCAGGGGGACGACCGCCATGCGGTAGCGCATGCCGAGCTTCTTGCGGGCGACCGCCGAGACGGCCTTGACCCGGACGTAGGGGTCCTGGGGGTCCATGAAGAGCTCGACGGGGTCGTAGCCGGGTTTGCGGTGGATCTCGACGAGCTGGGCGAAGTCGGGGGCGCGGGCGTCGTCGAGCCAGTAGTAGTACGTGAACCAGGCGTCCTTCTCCGCGACGGCGACCAGTTCGCCGGAGCGGGGGTGGTCCAGGTGGTGTGCCTTCTTGCCCTGGTCGTCGAGGAGCTGCTCGATGCCGGGCAGGTCCGCGAGGGCCTCCCTGGTCGCCTCCAGGTCCTCGGGGCGGCGTACGTAGACGTGGGCGAGCTGGTGGTCGGCGACGGCGAAGGCCCGGGAGGTCATCGGGTCCAGGTATTCCATGCCGTCCTGGGTGTGGACCTCCAGGAGGCCCGCCCGGCGCAGGGCGCGGTTGATGTCGACGGGGCGGTCGACGCGGGTGATGCCGTATTCGGAGAGGGCGACGACGGTACGTCCCTCGGCGCGGGCGTCGGCCAGGAGCGGGGCGATGGCCCGGTCGAGGTCGGTTGCGGCCCGGTGGGAGCGGGGGTCGTCGGGGCCGTGGCGCTGGAGGTCGTAGTCGAGGTGGGGCAGGTAGCAGAGGGCGAGGTCGGGGGTGCGGGTGGCGATGATGTGGCGGGTGGCGTCAATGATCCACTGGGAGGAGACCAGGTCGGCGCCGGGGCCCCAGAAGTGGAAGAGCGGGAACGTGCCGAGCTTGTCGGTGAGTTCGTCGTGCAGGGCGGGGGGCCGGGTGTAGCAGTCGGGTTCCTTGCGGCCGTCGGCGTAGTAGACGGGGCGCGGGGTGACCGTCCAGTCGGTGTCGGCGCCCATGGCGTACCACCAGCAGATGTTGGCGACGGTGTAGCCGGGGTGGGCGCGGCGGGCCGCGTCCCACAGCTTGTCACCCTCGACGAGTCCGTTGTGCTGGCGCCAGAGCAGGACGTCGCCGAGCTCGCGGAAGTACCAGCCGTTGGCGACGATGCCGTGTTCGGCGGGCGTCGTGCCGGTGAGGAAGGTCGACTGGGCGGCGCAGGTGACGGCCGGCAGGACGGTGGAGAGCGGTGCTCTCGCGCCCTGCTCCCCCATGGCCCGGAGGTTCGGCATGTGGGCCAGGAGCTGCGGGGTGAGGCCGACGACGTCGAGGACCAGGAGGGGGGTGGGGCCGCTGGTCTCCTGTGCGGTTTCCGTGCCGGGTTCGGGAGTGCTCATGGCAGTTCCTTGAGGCCGAGGTCGACCAGGAGGTCGCGGGCGAGGGTGAGTTCGGCGGCGATACCGTCGGCGAGCTGGGTGCGGGTGCGGGGGCGCAGTTCGGCGGGCAGCGCCTGCCAGGTGTACGTCTCCACCTCCAGGTGCCGGGTCAGGGGCACGGGTCCGCCGACGAGCCGCGTGAGGGTGTCGCGGAGCACGGGCAGTGTCGAGGTCAGCGGGGGCGCCGGGGGCGCGTGGAGCGGTACGTGGAAGTGGGCGCGCCACGGGGTGCTGTCCGGGAGCGCCCGGCCGGTGACGGCTTCGTCCAGGTCGTCGGTGCCGCGCAGGCCTGCGGCGGTGCTGGTGCGGGTCTGGTGCAGGAAGCGGGGTTCGGCGAACGCGGCGAGCGCGGTGCGGACCTCGGGCAGGTGGGGGTGGT
This sequence comes from Streptomyces sp. CNB091, assembly GCF_000377965.1. Taxonomy (NCBI): domain Bacteria; kingdom Bacillati; phylum Actinomycetota; class Actinomycetes; order Kitasatosporales; family Streptomycetaceae; genus Streptomyces; species Streptomyces sp. CNB091. The sequence continues at coordinate 104,401 of NZ_KB898990.1, read as the reverse complement.
CGGCGTGCAGGGCGGCGGAGAGCTGGGACTTGACGACGCGGATGCCGGCGGCGGCCAGGGCGTCGAGTGCGGTGCCGGGGTCCTCGAAGGAGGTGGCGAGGTGGCAGGTGTCGACGCAGATCCCGATCCGGTCGTGGGCCACGTCGGTGAGCGGGGCGATGGCGTCGGCGGTGGTCTCGACCGTGCAGCCCGGTTCCGGTTCCAGGCCGACGCGGATGGACTTGCCGGTCATCTCGGCCAGGGCGTCGAGGCGTTGGGCGAGTGTGGTGAGGGCGGAGCGTGCGGTGCGGGCCGCCTCGGGGTCGCCGTCGTAGGGGGTGCGCCAGGCGAGCGGCAGGGTGGAGATGGTGCCTTCGGTGACGTCGTCCGGGAGGAGGGCGGCCAGGAGGCGGGCGAGGTCGGTGGCGTGGGCCAGGCGGTCCGGTTCGGTCCAGTCCGGCCGGTAGACCCGGTACTTGACCTCGTCGGCGCCGAATCCTTCGTAGGGGAAGCCGTTGAGGGTGACGACTTCCAGGCCGCGGCTGTCGAGCTCGGCGCGCAGGGCCCGGAGTTCGGCGGGGTCGTTGATCAGGGCGCGGGCCGCGTCCCGGGCGAGCCAGAGGCCGATGCCGAGCCGGTCCCGGCCGAGTCGGCGGCGGACGGGTTCGCAGTGGTCGCGGAGCTGGGCGCGGACGCCGTCCAGGGTTTCGGCGGGGTGGACGTTGGTGCAGTAGGCGAGGTGGATCGTCGAGCCGTCCGGGTGGCGGAAGCGCATGGCCGCCTCACTCCCCGCCGCGCAGGATGGAGTTGCCCTCGTGGAGTGGATCGGGGGCCGGGACGTCGAGGTGGAGGCGGCCGCTCTGGCCGTAGAAGGCGACCGGGTTGCGCCACAGCACCTGGTCGACGTCGTCCTCGGTGAAGCCGGCCTTCAGCATGGCGTCGGCGACCTTGCGGGTCTTGAGGGGGTCGCTCTTGCCCCAGTCGGCGGCCGAGTTGACGATCATCTTCTCGGTGCCGTGGTTCCGGAGGATGGTGACCATCCGGTCCTCGTCCATCTTGGTGTCCGGGTAGATGGAGAAGCCGGCCCAGCAGCCGCTGTCAGTGGCGGTCTTTACCGTTGTCTCATTGAGGTGGTCGAGCAGGACGTGCTCCGGGGGGAGGTTCGATTCGCGGATGACGTCGATGGTGCGGTGCAGACCGGCGAGCTTGTCGCGGTGCGGGGTGTGGACTAGGGCGGGCAGCCCGTGGTCGGCGGCGAGCTGGAGCTGGGCGGCCAGGGCGTGGTCCTCGGCCGGGGTCATGGAGTCGTAGCCGATCTCGCCGACGGCGACGACGCCGTCCTTCACGAGATAGCGGGGCAGCGCGTCCAGGACGGGGGTGCAGCGGGGGTCGTTCGCCTCCTTGGGATTGAGGGCGAGCGTGCAGTGGTGCGCGATGCCGTACTGGGAGGCGCGGAAGGGCTCCCAGCCGAGGAGCGCGTCGAAGTAGTCGAAGAAGCTGGCGGGCGAGGTGCGGGGCTGGCCAAGCCAGAAGGAGGGTTCGACGAGCGCGCGGACGCCCGCGTCGTACATCGCCTGATAGTCGTCGGTGGTGCGGGAGGTCATGTGGATGTGGGGGTCGAAGATGCGCATCAGGACTCCTCCGTGGGGGCGGGGGCTGTGGGAGCCGCGGTCGGCGGGGCCCGGTGGGCGCCTTCGTCGGCCGGGGCGGTGAGGTCGACGACCGTGCGCAGGTCTTCGGGGACGGCGCGGCCGGCGGCGGTGCGTTCGGCGGCGAAGTCGCCGAGCATGCGAGCGAGTTCGGCGTCTCCCCGGGCCCGGTTGCCGAGCCGGGCGACCGCCGCGACCGGCACCTCGGTGAACAGGCACTTGAGTACGGCGTGCCGCCAGGCGTGGGTGTCCAGGTGGTCGGCGGCGTAGGGGCCGACGGCCGCGGCGACCAGCCGGGTGTCGTTGGTGCGCAGGGCGTCCTCGACGAGCGGGAGCGCGGTGGAGCCGAGGTCGAGGCGGTGCAGGGTGAGCAGGACGGCGCGGCGTTCGGCGGCGGTGCCCTGTTCGTAGAGACGGGTGACGGAGGGCAGCGTGGCGCGTGCCTCGACGAGCAGGAGGGAGCGTACGGAGTCGGCGTGCTCAAGGCCGCAGTGCCGGCCGGCGGCGGCGTAGCGCAGCTCCCAGGGCGGGGAGGTGTACGGGCCGGCCGCCTCCCGGCCGGGGGCGTCGGGCGTGGCCGCGTCGTGGGCGGCCTCGGCCAGGGCCTCGTCGAGCCAGGCCCGGGCGGCTCCGCCGAGTCGGGCGTCGAGTTCCTCGCGGGAGTTCAGCACGGGGCGCCTCCCTGGGGCGCGGTGCCGCGTGTCAGGGCGTCGCGCAGGAAGTCGATCGAGGTGCGGGCCAGCTCGGGGCCGGCGTGGGAGTGGCGGGGCAGTTCGACGACGGTGAGGCCCTGGTAGTCCGATGCGGCCAGGGCGGCGAGCACGGGCGGGAAGTCGATCTCCCCCTCGCCGAACGGGAGGTGTTCGTGGACTCCGCGCCGCATGTCCTCGATCTGGACGTGCCGGAGCCAGGGGGCGGACTCCACTACGCACTCCAGGGGGGTCGCCTCCTCCAGACACTGGCAGTGGCCGATGTCGAGGGTGAGGCCGAGCGGTCCCGGGTCACCGAGGAGGCCGCGCAGGTGGTGGAAGTCGGCGAGGGTGGCGAGGAGGTGACCCGGTTCGGGCTCGATGGCGAGGGGGATGCCGGACCGGTCGGCGGCTTCGAGGACGGGGGCGAGCGCTTCGGTGAGCCGTTTCCAGGCGGTGTCGGTCGAGGCGCCGGGCGGGGTGACGCCGCTGAAGCAGTGGACGGCGTGCGCGCCGAGTTCGGCGGCCACGTCGACGGCGCGGACCAGCAGAGCGGTGCGGGCGGCCCGGGCGTCGGGGTCCGGGTCGAGGAGGGAGGGGCCGTGCTTGCGGCGCGGGTCCAGGACATAGCGGGCGCCGGTCTCCACGGTGACCCGGAGGCCGAGGGAGGTGAGCCTGCGGCGGACCTGGCGGGTGCGCTCGGTGAGGTCCGGGGCCATGGGGTCCAGGTGCATGTGGTCGAGGGTCAGGCCGACGCCTTCGTAGCCGAGGTTGGCGAGGAGGCCGAGGGCGTCGTCGAGGCGGAGGTCGGTGAGCCCGTTGGTGCCGTATCCGAGGTGGAGGGTCATGTGGGGCTCACCTTCCGGGAGAGGCTGCGGGCGAGGGGGACGAGGCCCATGACGGCGAGAGCGGTGACGGGCGCCCCGGCGCGGGCGGCGAGCGCGGCCTGGAGAGGGATCATGGCCCGGATGCCTCCGCCGACCGCCCGCTGGGTCAGGGGCGGGGACGGGTTGAGCGCGGCGTGCAGGAGGGGTGGCCCGGAGGTACGGAGGTAAGCGCCGGTGAGCGCGATGACCAGGAGCCGGACGGGGTCGGCGACCTTTCCGAGCGGGCCTGCGTCGAGACGCCGCGCGACGGCGTTGGTGCCGGCGCCGGTGTAGGCGTTGGCGTTAGCGCCGGTGTAGGCGTTGGCGTTGGCGCCGGCCCTCGTCGCACCGGGCCGGTCCGGGGTCTGCCCCCGCGACTCCCGCAGCACCGCCGCCGCGATTGCCGTCGTCGTGGCCAGCACCGCGAGCGGGGTGCCGGTGGAACCGCCCTGCGCCTCGTGGCGCGATACGGCGGTGACGCCGTAGGTGTGGGTCCCGAGCACCAGGGCGGCGGGCAGGGCGGGCAGGCATGCCGCCAGGCCGCCGCGCGCCGGAGCCGATGTCGCCGCGTCGCGCGCCGCTGCCGGGGCCGTCGCTCCGGCAACGTTGTCGGGCCGGCCTCCCCCGCCCGGCGTTCCGGGCCCGGTCACGGGCGCCGTCGCCGTCGCCTTGGCCGTCGCCGTGGCCGTCGCGCCCAGCAGCAGGTCCAGTGAGCGGGCCGCCGCCATGGCCGCCGGGCCCGCCTTCGTGTGCTTCAGGTGCAGGTCGTAGGCCCAGACGGTGGCGGCCAGGCCCGTGGCGACGGTCAGCGCGGGGCGGCCGGCCCGGGCCGCCAGGGCGAGGCCCGCAGCGGTCAGCGCCCCGGCCGCGCCCAGGGCCGCCGCCGGGCTGATCCGGCCCGAGGGGATCGGGCGGTGCGGGCGGTCCACGGCGTCCTCGTCGCGGTCGGCCCAGTCGTTGAGGGCCATCCCGGCCTCGTACAGGCACAGGGACGCGCCCATCGCCAAGACGGTGCCCCGGCCGGGCCGGCGGCCCACCGCCGCCGCGCCCGCCAGGGCGTCCCCGGGCACGGAGAACAGCGCGGAGACCCGCAGCAGTTCCGCCCAGGCCCGCAGGCGCTCCCGGGGCGCGCCCCGGTCGGCTGTCCGGCCGGGCCGGCCCGGGCCGGCGTCCGCGCCCCGTTCCCCGTTCCGGCCCGCGGTGGGAGGTTCGGGCCTGTCCGGTGCGGGCGCAGTCCCGCCGGCACCGGACAGACGATCATCGGTCACGGCGGTCGTTCCCACGCCGTGTGCGAAACCGTTCGCCCGCCCGGCCGGGAGTACCGGCAGGGCCGAGGCGAGAGCGGCCCGGAGGGCGTTCCGTCGCCACCTCACGCCTGGTCCCGCAGCCGCTCGGCGAAGGTGAGCAACGTGGCGTACTGCTCGGCGAGCGCCGCCGACGTGCCGCCGTCCGGGTCCTTGAAGTAGAAGCCGAGCTCCGGTAGGGGGCCGCTGATCCCCTTCTCGTGGGCGCGGGCGAGCAGCCGTGCCAGGTCCAGGACCAGTGGGGCCGCGAGTGCCGAGTCGCAGCCCTGCCAGATGGTCTGGAGGATCATGCGGGAGCCGAGGAAGCCGTCGAAGGCGATGTGGTCCCAGGCGGTCTTCCAGTCCCCCATCGCGGGGACGTCGTCGATGTGCACCTCGCCCTCGGGGGCGGCGCCGAAGGTGTCGGCGAGGACGCGCTCCTTGCCGGCGTTCTTGGCCGCGGCGGCCGCCGGATCGGCCAGCGCCGCTCCGTCGCCGCCGCCCAGGAGGTTCGATCCGGACCACGCCCGTACGGCGAGGGCGCGCTGGAGGAACATCGGGGCGAGTACGGAGCGGAGCAGCGTCTGGCCGGTCTTGCCGTCGCGTCCGGCGTGGGGAAGTCCGCTGGAGGCGACGGTGTCGGTGAGCGCGGGGGTGCGCAGGCCGGTGGACGGGGTGAAGTTGGCGTAGGAGCAGCCGGCCCGCAGGGCGGCGGCCGCGTAGAGCGAGCTGGCGGGCAGCCGGGTGTCGCCGGGTCCTGGTGCGGGCTCGGTGGAGGCGACGTTGACGACGACGGTGCGGGCCAGAGCGTGGCGGTGGGCGAAGTCGGTGAGGTCGGCGGCGAACGCGGCGATGAGCTCCTGGTCGGTGCGGGTGTCGCCGGGGAGCGGTCCGCCGGGGCGGATCTCCGCGTCGGCGGCGCCGAGTTCGGCGCGTACGGCGGAGGGCAGTCCGTACGGCAGTACCCCGCCGTCGGCGAGGGCCTCGGCCCGCTTGGCGAGCGGGCAGTCGAGGGTGTCGTGGCCGCCGAAGACCAGGCTGGTCAGTTCGGGCAGGCCGCTGTCGGCGAAGGGGGGCGTCTCGGTGACCATGCCGGTCGGAGGGTGCAGGCCCGCGGCGATGGCGGCGCAGCCCGCGGTGGCGGTGGTCGCCACGGAGCCGCGTGCTCCGATGAACCAGACGCCGGTGCGGCCCGCGGCTGCGTCGGGGCCGGTGGCCTCCGAGGGGTTCGGGGCGTTGCTGCGGTCCGGGGCGTCGGTTCGGCCTTGACGATCGGCGCGTGCGGTCACGGGCTGCCTCCCTGGGGGATGTCGGGGGTGGAGGACGACGGGCGGGGGAAGGTGTGTGCTTCCCCCGCCCGTCGTCGGCAGAGGCGGCCGCCCTACTTCGAGGGCAGCTCCTTCAGTTGGATGTTGCGGAAGGACACCTGGTCGTCGGCTCCGTGGTTCTGGAGGCCGATGTAGCCGTCCTTCAGACTGCGGGCCGGGTCGGTGTTGGTGAAGTCGTTGATCTTCGCTCCGTTGAGGAAGATCTGCAGACGTTCGCCCTGCACCTTGACCTCGTAGCTGTTCCACTGTCCCGGCGGCCGCAGGACGCGGTCACGGGCCTTGATGTTGGCGGATTTGAAGGTGTAGACGGCGCCGGTGGTGCGGTCGGCGGCGTCGGTGGCGTCGATCTGTATCTCATACCCGTTGTTGACCGCCGACCACGGGTCGTCGGACTCCGGGAAGCCCACGAAGATGCCGGAGTTGTCGTCGCCGGTCATCTTCCAGTCGAGCTTCAGCGAGTACGACTTCAGCTCCTTGGCCTGGTAGGTGAGCAGACCCATGCCGCCCTCGGAGTGCAGGGCGCCGTCGCTGACGGAGAACTTCCCCGGGCCCGCCTGCTTCCAGCCTTCCAGCGTCTTGCCGTTGAAGATCGGCCGGTAGTCCTTGTCCGGCTTGCAGTCGGCCTTGACCTGGCCGGTGGCGTAGCGCAGGCCGCCCAGCACGTGGCTGCGGAAGGCCGGCTCGGCGTAGGACTCCTTGGTGTGGCCGAGGCCGGTGTAGAAGGAGCGGCCGCCCTCGTAGGTCTGGCACCAGGAGATCGGGTGATCGCCCTTCATGTTCCCGCCGGTGTAGGTGGTCTCGTCGAGTGTGGCGAGGACCTTGGCCTTGTCCCGGGGGTTGGTGCCGTAGTTGTACCACTCGTCGGTGCGCTCCCACTCCTCGTCCAGGTGGGCGGTGGCGGGGTGGTCGTGGTCCTCGACGCGGACGGTGGCGGGCTGGATCTGCGGGTGGGAGTCGAAGTAGGCGCCGACGAGGCCGCCGTAGAACTCCCAGTCGTACTCGGTGTCGGCGGCCGCGTGGATGCCGACGTAACCGCCGCCGGTGGCGACGTAGTTCTCGAACGCCTTCTGCTGCTCGGCGTTGAGGACGTCACCGGTGGTGGAGAGGAACGCGACGGCGTCGTAGCGGGCCAGGTTGCTGGTGGTGAACTGGGCGGCGGACTCGGTGGAGTCGACCGTGATGTTGGTGTCCTTGCCGATCTCCTTCAGGGCCGCGATGCCCGTGGGGATCGAGTCGTGGCGGAAGCCGGCGGTCTTGGAGAAGACCAGGACACGCTTGGCGGTCTTGTCGACGGGGGTGTTGGACAGTTCGAAGTCGTCGACGTCGTAGAGCGCTCCGTCGCCGCCCTTGAAGACCAGGAAGAGTTCGCTCTGCTTCTTGGGCGCACCGCGCAGCGGGATGTCGATGTCCTGGAAGGTGTCCCAGCTGCCGGTCACCGGGACGGGTCCCGAGCCGAGGATCTTGCCGGTGGGCGATCCGGTGCGTACTTCCAGGAAGCCGCCCGAACCGGCCGACGAGACGCGGGCGGTGAGCTTGGTGGTGCCGCCCAGGACGTACGTCTTGAAGGAGATCCAGTCGTCGTTGTGGATGTCGCCGACGGTCTTGCCGCCGTGCGCGCTGGACTTGGCCGGGGTGGTGACGCCGGAGGAGGCGTCGAAGTGCTCGGCCTGGCGGTGCTTGGGCTGGAGCCGGGCGGCGTCCTTGCCGGTCAGCTTGGCCTGGCCGCCACCGCCGTTGTCGGTGTAGGAGGCCGAGATGCCGCCGTAGATGTTGGCGTTGGGGTCGTGGCCGCCTTCCATGGCGGTCTTGATGGTGCCCTCGCAGCCGTGCTCGGTGGTGATGTCGTGGCCGTGGCTGTCGTGGCCCAGGGTGAACTTGACCTCGACCTCGGTGCAGTCGATGGTCCCGTCCTCCGGGTCGCTGACGTTCACCTTGAACGGCACGGCGTCACCGAACTCGAAGAGCTGTCCGTCCTCGGGGAGTTCCAGCTCCACGGTCGGGGCGGTGTTGCCGACGGTGACATGGACGCTGGCGGAGCCGGTGCGGCCGGTCGGGTCCTTGGCGGTGAGGGTGGCGGTGTAGGTGCCGTTCTTCTTGTACGTGTACGTCGGGTTGGCGGCGGTGGACGTTCCGCCGTCCCCGAAGTCCCAGGCGTAGGTGAGCGGGTCGTCGTCGCCGTCGGCGGTGCCGGCCGAGGAGAACCTCACCTTCAGGGGTGCGGTGCCGGACGTCTTGTTCGCCGAGGCCTCGGCGATGGGCGAGCGGCCTCCGGTGGCGTTCTCGATGCGGTAGAGCGCGGAGTTCTCGTCGCCGCCGAACCAGGCGAGGCCGTAGTCGAGGACGTACAGGGCCCCGTCGGGCCCGAAGGCCATGTCCATGATCTGCGTGCCGGACCACGGGACGTCGTTGATGGACTGGACGCCGCCGTCGGCGTCCTGCTCGATGCGCTTGATCCACTGGCGGCCGAACTCACCGGCGAAGAAGTCGCCGTCGTAGGCCTCGGGGAACTTCACCGGGGAGTCCAGGTCCGCGTCGTAGCGGTAGACGGGTCCGCCCATCGGGGACTCGGAGCCGGTGCCGAACTCGGGCAGGGAGCCACCGTCGTACGGGATCCACGCGGCCTCGGCCGGCGGCAGGTCGACGAGCCCCGTGTTGTGCGGGGACTCGTTCTTCGGGGCGGCGCAGTCGAAGGCGGCGCCCGATTCCTTGGTGCCGAAGTCGTAGTCGACGTAGGGCTCGTTGTCGCCCACGCAGAAGGGCCAGCCGAAGTTGGCGGCCTTCGTCACCCGGGCGAACTCGACCTTCCCGGCGGGTCCGCGCTGGGGGTCGGCCGCGCCGGCGTCGGGGCCGTAGTCGCCGACGTACACGGCGCCGGTGGCCTGGTCGACGGAGAAGCGGAAGGGGTTGCGGAAGCCCATCGCGTAGATCTCGGGGCGCGTCTTGTCCGTCCCGGGCGCGAAGAGGTTCCCCTCCGGAATGGTGTACGAACCGTCCTCGGCGACCTTGATGCGCAGGATCTTGCCGCGCAGGTCGTTGGTGTTGCCCGAGGTGCGGCGGGCATCGAACGCCGGGTTGCGGTCGGGGCGTTCGTCGATCGGGGTGAAGCCGTCGGAGGCGAAGGGGTTGGTGTCGTCGCCGGTGGAGAGGTAGAGGTTGCCCTCGGCGTCGAAGTCGATGTCGCCGCCGACGTGGCAGCAGGTGCCGCGCGAGGTGGCGACGTCCAGGACCTTTTTCTCGCTGGCGGTGTCGAGGGTGCCGTCCTCGTTGAGGACGAAGCGGGAGAGCCGGTTGACGCCCTCGAACTTCGCGAAGTCGGCCGCGGTGCCGGTCTCCGGGGCGTCGCCCGCGGGAGTGTCCATCGGCGGTGCGTAAAAGAGGTAGATCGCGCGGTTCTCGGCGAAGTCGGGGTCGACGCCGACGCCTTGGAGGCCTTCCTCGTCGTGCGTGTACACGGGGAGGGTGCCGGAGATCTTGGTGTTGCCGGCGCTGTCGGTGATCCGCAGCTCGCCGCTGCGCGAGGTGTGCAGCACGCTGCGGTCGGGGAGGACGGCGAGCGACATGGGCTCGCCGGTCTCCTCGGCGCCCTTGGCCAGGGTGACTTGCTGGAAGTCCTCCGCCACGGACTCGTCGTGCCCGGGGTGTCCGGGGTGGGCGGTGGCGCCGGGGGCGGAGCCGAGGGTCAGGGTGGCGGCGGCGAGCAGGCCGCCGGTGAACAGCGCGAGCGATTTACGGACGCGGGTCCGGGCCAGGAGCCGCTTTCTGGTTCTGTGCACGTAGGTCCTCCGGAGAGTGCCGGTTGTACGGGCGGGTGTAGCCGTGCCGTGCCGCGCGGGGACTGCCGCGCATGCGTCACCGGGGACGGGAGCGACCCCGGTGACGCGAGTCATGTCGTGTACACGAAATGGACGGTAGACCTGTTCGTCCTCGACGGAAAGCCCTTGTGCGAGAGATAAGTCGAACTTCTTCTTCCGCCAGGACAAAGGAGTTTCCGGGCAGGGCGAGGCAGCCCCGGGGCGCGGAGCCGTGAACCGGATCGCGCCCCGGGGCTCGGCCGGGCGTCCTACTCCCGGCCGCCGAAGGCCGCGTCGAAGGAGGCCGACGGCGGGTCGAAGTCGAACCGCTTGAGGCTGGCGAGCGCTTCGGGCGCGCCGTGCAGCCGGTCCATGCCGGCGTCCTCCCACTCGACCGAGACCGGTCCCTCGTAGCCGATGGACCGGAGCATCCGGAAGACGTCCTCCCAGGGCACTTCACCGTGGCCGGCGGAGACGAAGTCCCAGCCGCGCCGGGGGTCGCCCCACGGCAGATGCGAGCCGAGGCGGCCGTTGCGGCCGTCGAGGCGCTTGCGGGCCTCCTTGCAGTCCACGTGGTAGATCCGGTCGCGGAAGTCGTAGAGGAAGCCGACCGGGTCGAGGTCCTGCCAGACGAAGTGGCTCGGGTCGAAGTTCAGCCCGAACGCGGGCCGGTGGTCCACCGCTTCCAGGGCACGCTGGGTGGTCCAGTAGTCGTACGCGATCTCGCTCGGGTGCACCTCGTGGGCGAAGCGCACCCCCTCGGCGTCGAAGACGTCCAGGATCGGGTTCCAGCGCTCGGCGAAGTCCTCGTAGCCCCGCTCGATCATGTGCGGCGGGACGGGCGGGAACATCGCGACGAGGTGCCAGATGGAGGAGCCGGTGAAGCCGATGACCGTGTCCACCCCGAAGGCGGCGGCGGCCCGGGCGGTGTCCGCGATCTCGGCCGCGGCCCGCTGCCGTACGCCTTCGGGCTCGCCGTCGCCCCAGATGCGGGCGGGCAGGATGCCCTGGTGGCGTTCGTCGATCGGGTGGTCGCAGACGGCCTGGCCGACCAGGTGGTTGGAGATCGCGAAGCACTTCAGCCCGTACTTGTCGAGCAGTTGGTGCCTGGTGTCCAGGTATCCGGGGTCGGAGAGCGCCTTGTCGACCTCGAAGTGGTCTCCCCAGCAGGCGAGTTCGAGACCGTCGTAGCCGAAGTCCCGGGCGTGCTTGCAGACCTCCTCCAGCGGGAGGTCGGCCCACTGGCCGGTGAACAGGGTGAAGGGGCGGGGCATGGGCGGCTACCTCCTGAGGTCCGAGGACGGGACCGGGGTGTGTACGGAGTTCTTGGCGGCGCTCTCCTCCACGGCGGCGAGCACCCGCTGCACCTGGAGCCCGTCCGCGAACGACGGTACGGGAGGGGTGCCTTCGGCGATCGTGTTCACCACGTCGCGGGCCTGGTGGACGAAGGTGTGCTCGTAGCCGAGGGCGTGGCCCGGGGGCCACCAGGCCTCCAGGTAGGGGTGCTCGGGTTCGGTGACGAGGATGCGGCGGAAGCCCGCGGTGGCCGCGGGTTCGGTGTGGTCGTGGAAGGACAGCTCGTTGAGCCGTTCCAGGTCGAAGGCGAGGGAGCCCAGCTCCCCGTTGATCTCCAGACGCAGGGCGTTCTTGCGTCCCGCCGCCATCCGGGTCGCCTCGAAGGAGGCCAGTGCCCCGGAGGCGAGGCGGCCGGTGAAGATCGCCGCGTCGTCGACGGTCACCTCGCCCCGCTCCGCCGTTCCGGCGCTGCCGGAGAGCCCGGCGGACGCCCCGGCGAGCAGGGGCCTCTCCCGTACGAAGGTCTCGGCCACGGCGGACACCCCGGTGAGCAGTTCGCCCGAAAGATACTGGGCGAGGTCGACGATGTGCGCGCCGAGGTCCCCGAGCGCGCCGGACCCGGCGTGCTCGCGCTTGAGCCGCCAGGTGAGCGGTGAGGCCGGGTCCACCAGCCAGTCCTGGAGGTAGGTGGCGCGCACATGGCGCAGGGGTCCGAGCCGGCCCTCGGCGATGAGCTGCCGGGCGAAGGAGATCGCGGGCACCTTGCGGTAGTTGAAGCCCACCATCGCCACCTGCCCGCGGACGGAGGCGGCCTCGGCGGCGCGGACCATCGCCTCCGCCTCGGCGACGGTGTTGGCGAGCGGCTTCTCGCACAGGACGTGTTTGCCCGCCTCCAGGGCGGCGATGGCGATCTCCGCATGGCTGTCGCCGGGGGTGCAGATGTCGATCAGCTGGACGTCGTCCCGGGCGATCAGTGCCCGCCAGTCGGTCTCCGCGGCCGCCCAGCCGTGCAGGGCCGCGGCGGCGTCGACCGCCGCGCGGTCGCGTCCGCAGATCGCGGCGAGAGCGGGTCGCAGGGGCAGGTCGAAGACGTGTCCGGCGGTGCGCCAGCCCTGCGAGTGGGCGGCGCCCATGAACGCGTATCCGACCATGCCGACCCCGAGCGTTCCCGGCGCCTCCTGCGGCGAAGGGGCTGGGGCTTGCGTTTCCGTCTCTTGACTACGGGCCATGCGGACTTCCTCCTCATCGGTGTGCGGTAACGGGCCGGGGGTGCGCTCCGCGCACCCCCGGAGTCCCGGTCAGTTGAAGCCCGTCGGCAGGTACTGGTCGATGTTGTCCTTGGTCACGACCGCGGAGTACAGGGTCAGGGAGGTCGGGATCTCCATCTCGGAGAGGCCGCTGACGCCCTTGCCCTGGCCCAGTGCCCGTGCCAGGTCGATCGCGGACGCGGCCATCGTCGGCGGGTAGAGGACGGTGGCCTTGATCACCGAGTCGTCGGCCTTGATGGCGTCCATCGCGGACTTGGCTCCGGCGCCGCCGACCATGATGAACTCGTCGCGGCCCGCCTGCTGGATGGCGCGGAGCGCGCCGACGCCCTGGTCGTCGTCGTGGTTCCAGAGGGCGTCGAACTGCTTCTGCGCCTGGAGGAGTTGCGCCATCTTGGCCTGGCCGGACTCGACGGTGAAGTCGGCCGCCTGACGGGCCACCAGCTTGATGTTGGAGTAGTTCTTCAGGGCGTCGGCGAAGCCCTGGCTGCGCTGCTTGGTCAGTTCCAGGTTGTCGATCCCGGCGAGCTCGACGACCTTGGCGTTCGGCTTGTCCTTGAGCCGCTCGCCGATGTAGTGCCCGGCGTTGAGTCCCATGCCGTAGTTGTCGCCGCCGACCCAGCAGCGGTACGCCTGCGGGGAGGCGAAGATGCGGTCCAGGTTGACGACGGGGATGCCCGCCCTCATGGCCTCCAGGCCGACCTGGGTGAGGGCCTTGCCGTCGGCGGGGAGGATGACGAGAACATCGACCTTCTTGTTGATGAGGGTCTTGATCTGGCCGATCTGGGTGGCGGTGTCGTTGGAGCCCTCGGTGGTCTCCAGGGTCACGTCGGAGTACGTCTCCGCCCGGGACTTGGCGTTCACGTTGATGGCGTTGGCCCAGCCGTGGTCGGCCTGCGGTCCGGAGAAGCCGATGGTGACGGCCTTGCCGGGCTTGTCGTCGGCGGGGGCGCTGTTGCCGGCGGGCTCGGTCTTCTTGGGCTCGTTGCTGGTGCAGGCGGTGAGGAGCGCGCCCGCGGAGACGGCGGCGGTTCCGAACAGCAGCCCTCTGCGGCTGGTTTCTGGCATGACGGTCTGACCCTTCGTCCGGTGGGTGCGTAGGAAGTGCGGGTGCTGGGGTGCGTTGTGGGGCGCTCGGTACTGGGGTGCGTTGTGGGGCGCTCGGTGCCGGGCGCTCGGTGCCGGATGCTCGGTCGCTCAGGTTTCCCTGCCGCGCATGGTGCGGCGCTGGACGAGGACGGCGGCGACGATGATGGCGCCCTTGGCGATCTGCTGGACGTCGCTCTGGAGGTTGTTGAGAGCGAAGATGTTGGTGATCGTGGTGAAGATCAGGACGCCGAGGACGGAGCCGACGATGGTGCCCCGGCCGCCGCTGAGCAGGGTCCCGCCGATGATCGCGGCGGCGATGGCGTCGAGCTCGTACAGGTTGCCGTTGGTGTTCTGGCCGGAGCCGGCGAGCACGATCAGCATGAAGGCGGCGATGCCGCAGCACAGCCCGGACAGCAGGTAGAGGTAGAGGCGCTGGCGGCGGACGTCGATCCCGGCGAGCCGGGCGGCCTCCGCGTTGCCGCCGACGGCGACGGTGCGGCGGCCGAAGGTGGTCCGGTTCAGGATCAGCCAGCCGACCACGGTGACCACGGCGAACATGATGACCAGCGGCGGGATGCCCAGAATGTAGGAGTCGGGCAGGCCGAGGTCCAGGACCGAGTCCACGGTGACGATCTGGGTCTTGCCGTCGGTGATCTGGAGGGCGAGGCCGCGCGCCGAGGCGAGCATGGCCAGCGTCGCGATGAACGGGACCATCCCCCCGTACGCGATGAGGACGCCGTTCACGAGTCCGGCGGCGAGGCCGACGACGACCGCGGTCAACGCGATGCCGGCGAAGCCGTACTCCTGGGTGGCCAGGGTCGTCGCCCACACGGAGGCGAGGGCGACCATGGCGCCGACGGAGAGGTCGATGCCCCCGCTGATGATGACGAAGGTCATGCCGACGGTGACGACACCGATGACGGACGCCTGGGTCAGGATCAGTTGGAGGTTCCCGGTGTCCAGGAACGCGTCCGGTTCGGTGATGCCGCCGACCAGGATCAGGGCGGCCAGGACGCCGAGCAGGGACAGGATCCGGACGTCCAGCCGAAGACCGAGGGCCGGCACGCCACCGCCCGACTTCTGGGGCGGCGCGTCCGAGGGGCCGGTGAGGGCCCCCTTGTCCGGCCCGTTGTGCTGCGCCGACGGGGCGGGCTGTGTCATGGCGTCGGGCTCCCTTCCATCACGAGGTCGAGTACGCGGTGCTCGTCGAGCTCCTGGGCGGGGGCCGTGTGGACCACTTGGCCCTCGCGGAGCACCAGCACCCGGTCGGCGAGGCCCAGGACTTCGGGCACTTCGCTGGAGACGAGCAGTACGGCGAGGCCTTCGTCGGCCAGCCGGCGGATCACGGCGTAGAGCTCGGCGCGCGCGCCGACGTCGACGCCACGGGTGGGTTCGTCCAGCAGCAGGACCCGGCAGCCGCGCAGCAGCCAGCGGGCGAGGACGGCTTTCTGCTGGTTGCCGCCGGAGAGGGTGCGGACGGCGGCGTCCGGATTGTCGGGCCGCATCTGCAGCTCACGGGTGGCGCTCCGCGCGGCCTTCCGCTCCCCGCCCCGGTCGATCCAGCCGATCCGGGCGAAGCGGGAGAGGGAGGAGACGGAGACGTTACGGGTGACCGACTCGGTCATGAGCAGGGCCTGCGCCTTGCGTTCCTCGGGCGCGAGGCCGATGCCCGCGGCGACGGCGGCGCGGACACTGCCGGGGCGGAGCTGTTCTCCGGCGACGGTGACGGTCCCGCTGGTCGCCTTACGGGCTCCGTAGATGGTCTCCAGGATCTCGGAGCGTCCCGAGCCGACGAGTCCGGCGAGGCCGACGATCTCGCCGGGCCGCAGCTCCAGGTCGACGGGGGCGAACTCGCCCTTGCGGGAGAGACCTTGGACGCGGAGTACGGGTTCGGTGGTGGCGGGGGCCGACTCTTCCGGGCGCGGCGGGAAGACATAGGCGACGTCCCGGCCGGTCATCATGGCAACGATGTCGCGGGTGGGTGTGTCGGCGGCGGGCAGCCCGACGGCCACGGTCCTGCCGTCCTTGATGACGGTGACCCGGTCGCCGATGCGTCGGATCTCCTCCAGCCGGTGCGAGATGTAGACGACGGCCACCCCGTCGGCGGTGAGGCCGTCGACGATCCGGAAGAGGTTGTCGACCTCGTCGGGGTCGAGGGCGGCGGAGGGCTCGTCCATCACGATGAGCCGGACGTCGTGGGAGAGCGCCCTGGCCATGGAGACGATCTGCTGCTGGGCGGCGGAGAGGTCCCCGACGTGCCGGGCGGGGTCGATCTCCGGGTGCCCGAGACGCGCCAGGAGCGCTTGCGCGGCCGAACGCCCCTCCCTCGTGCGGACGATGAAGCCTGCGCTGGTCGGCTCGTGGCCGAGGAAGACGTTCTCGGCGACCGACAGGCCCTCGACCAGGTCGAGTTCCTGGTAGATGGTCGCGATGCCCAGGCGCATGGCCGCGATCGGCGACTTGAGCTGGACGGTTTCGCCGCGCCAGGTGATCTCGCCGTCGTTGGGCTGGTGGGCTCCGGCGAGCACCTTGATGAGGGTGGACTTGCCCGCACCGTTCTGGCCGAGGAGGCAGTGGACCTCGCCGGCCTGGACCTCCAGGTCGACGCCGTCCAGGGCGCGGACGCCCGGGAAGAGCTTGGTGATGCCGGACATGGTGAGCAGGGGTGGTTCTGGTGCCATGACGAATCCCCTCGGCGAATGGGGTCTCCCCTGCTCGGGCGGTGCCGAGGGGCCGGGGAGGGCCGGTGAGCGGACAGGGCGCAGGGCTGGAGGTGCCGTGGAGCCGGCGGCACCGCGAACGGCTGCTGACTGGTACCTGACGTGCGAGTACGGACGAGTACCTGACTATTACCTGGCTGATGCCGGGTACCTGACCAATGCGGTGGTGCGTTACGGCCCTGTGGTCAGGCCGGTGAGAAGAGGTGGTCGCTGATGAGCCGGGCCGCGCCGATCACTCCGGCGGTGGGCCCCAACTCGCCCAGCACGATGGGGAGGTTGCCCGTGGCCAGGGGCAGGGACTGCTTGTAGACCTGGGTGCGGACACTGGCGAGGAGGTTGTGACCGAGGCCGGTGACCCCGCCGCCGATCACCACCAGACCGGGATTGAAGAAGCTGACCAGGCTCGCGATCACCTGGCCGAGCCGGTTGCCGCCTTCGCGGATCAGGTCGAGCGCGGCGGCGTCACCGGCGGCGGCGGCGGCCGCCACGTCGGCGGCGGTGAGGCGGCCCGCCGCCTCCAGCCGGGCGGCGAGCTCGGGCGAGCGGCCCTCACGGGCCGCGTCCTCGGCGTCGCGGGCGAGGGCGGCGCCGCTGAAGTGGGCCTCCAGGCAGCCCTTGTTGCCGCAGGCGCAGGCCCGGCCGTCCGGGTCCACCTGGATGTGCCCGATGTCCCCTGCGCTGCCGGTCGTACCGCGGTAGACCTCGCCGCCGACGACGATGCCGCAGCCGATGCCCGTACCGATCTTGACGCAGAGGAAGTCGCCCACGGAGCGGGCCACGCCCGCGTGCTGCTCCCCCATCGCCATGAGGTTCACGTCGTTGTCGACCATGACGGGGCAGCCCAGCTCCTGGCTCAGCGCCTCGCGGACCGGGAAACCGTCCCAGCCCGGCATGATCGGCGGCGCGACCGGCACGCCCTCGGGGAAGCGGACGGGGCCGGGGACCCCGATGCCCGCGCCGTCGAAGCCCTCGGCGAGCCCGGAGGCCCGCAGCTTGGCGGCCAGCGACAGCACCTGTTCGAAGACGGCGACAGGGCCCTCGCGCACGTCCATCGGGTGGTTGAGGTGTCCCAGGACCTCCAGCTCCGCGTTGGTGACGGCCACGTCGATCGAGGTGGCGCCGATGTCGACCCCGAGGAACCGCAGTTCGGGAGCGAGCCGGATGTTGTGCGAGCGGCGCCCGCCGCGCGATGCGGCGAGTCCGTCGGCCACCACCAGGCCGGTCTCCAGCAGCCGGTCCACCTCGACGGCGAGCTTCGAGCGCGACAGCTCGACCTGATCACCCAGTTGAGCACGGGAGTTGGGGCCCCCGTCGCGCAGCAGCCGAAGCAGCCGCGCCTGATGCGCGTTCGCGGGTCGTGCCGTCATGCGTCTCACGCGTCCCTCCCCGCCACATCGGCCAGTCCGTCGGGCTTTCGAGGGGAACGTAGCAGCGCTTTCCCCGAGTGGGAAGAAGTTGCGCAGGAATCCGCTCCAACTTTCTCCACACTCAGGACAAAGGTTCGGGGTCGGAACGCACACAGGCGCCGCGGAAGGGGTCAGGCGCTGTGCGAGGAGTCAGGGGCGGCAGGCGGTCAAGGGCACCAGGCGGTCAGGGGCAGCAGGCGGTCAGGGGCAGCGGATGACCTGGCCCGCGTAGGAGAGGTTTCCGCCGAAGCCGAAGAGGAGGACGGGCGCGCCGGAGGCGACCTCGCCGCGCTCGACCAGCTTGGACAGCGCCATCGGGATGGAGGCGGCCGAGGTGTTGCCGGAGTCCACCACGTCCCGCGCGATGACGGCGTTGACCGCGCCGATCTTGCGGGCGACCGGCTCGATGATCCGCAGATTGGCCTGGTGCAGGACGACGGCCCCCAGATCCTCCGGGGCGACGCCGGCCTTCTCGCAGACCCGGCGGGCGATCGGGGGGAGCTGGGTGGTGGCCCAGCGGTAGACCGACTGGCCCTCCTGCGCGAAGCGCGGCGGCGTCCCCTCGATCCGGACCGCGTTGCCCATCTCCGGCACGGAGCCCCACAGCACCGGTCCGATGCCGGGCCCCTCCGGGGTGTCGGGGGCCGTCGGGTCGGCGGTGACGACCGCCGCGCCCGCCCCGTCGCCGAGCAGGACGCAGGTGGAGCGGTCGGTCCAGTCCGCGACGTCGGCCATCTTGTCGGCACCGATGACCAGCGCCCGGGTCGCCGCACCGGCCCGGATGGCGTGATCGGCGGTGGCCAGAGCGTGCGTGAAGCCGGAGCACACCACGTTGATGTCCATCACCGCGGGCGAGCCCATGCCCAGCCGCGCCGCGACCCGCGCCGCCATGCTCGGGGACCGGTCGATCGCGGTGGAGGTGGCGACGAGGACCAGATCGACGTCCGAGGGCGCCAGCCCGGCCGTGGCCAGCGCCTTGGCTCCCGCGTGCGCGGCCATCTCGTCCACCGGCTCGTCCGGGCCACCCACATGGCGGGTCTTGATACCGACCCTGCTGGTGATCCACTCGTCGCTCGTGTCGACCATGGCCGCCAGATCGTCGTTCGTGAGCACCTTGGCGGGCTGGTAGTGGCCGAGCGCCACGACACGTGAGCCGGTCATACGGGTTCCCATCGTCGGGTAGGGCAGGAAACCTCCAGTCTTGGTCGCTACCGCCGGGTACGGGGGCACGTGATCCCACAGGAATCCGGCCCACACGTTGGAGCGTTGACAACAGCCTGGTCAGCGTGCTTGGGCGGTGACTGCGACTCGCCGGTGCGGGTGCCGGACAATGACGGGGTCGGGTTCCGGCTTCGACAGGGTCGGGTTCCGGCTTCCACGGGGTCGGGTTCCGGCTTCGACGGGTCAGGTTCCGGCTTCGACGGGTCAGGTTCCGGCTTCGCCCATCCGGACAGAAGCCATCGCACACGGACAGAATCGGGGTTCACATCCATGGGACGGGCCACCGAACGCCGCCGCACCCTCCGTATCCGGGACGGTGCCGTCTCCTCCCGCGCGGACACCCTGGTGGCGGAGGAACCTCTGGAGATCCGCCTGAACGGCCGACCACTGGCCATCACCATGCGTACGCCGGGCGACGATTTCGCGCTGGCGGCCGGCTTCCTCGTGAGCGAGGGGGTGATCGCCGAGGGGGACGAGGTGCAGTCGATCGTCTACTGCGCCGGGGCGACGGCGGACGGGGTGAACAGCTACAACGTGGTGGACGTGAAGCTCGCGCCCGGCGTCCGCGTCCCCGACGTCACACTGGAGCGGAACGTCTACACCACCTCCTCGTGCGGCCTGTGCGGCAAGGCCAGCCTGGACGCGGTGCGCACCACGACCCGGCACCCCGTGGCTGACGCTCCCCCGGTGCGGGTCACCCCGGAGCTGCTGTCCGCCCTCCCGGACCGGCTGCGGGCCGCGCAGCGGGTGTTCGACCGGACGGGGGGCCTGCATGCCGCCGCGCTCTTCTCCGAGGAGGGCGAACTGCTGGACGTCCGCGAGGACGTCGGCCGGCACAACGCGGTCGACAAGTTGGTGGGCCGGGCGCTGACGGACCACCGGCTGCCCCTGTCCCGGGCCGTTCTGCTGGTGTCCGGGCGGGCCTCGTTCGAGCTGGCGCAGAAGGCCGTGATGGCGGGTATCCCGGTGCTCGCCGCGGTTTCGGCGCCGTCGTCACTGGCCGTGGACCTGGCCGCGGAGAGCGGACTGACGCTGGTCGGCTTCCTGCGCGGCCCGTCGATGAACGTGTACGCCGGTGAGCACCGGATCGTATTGGAGGCGGCGGCGCGCCAGGGCTGAGGCGTATTGGAGGCGGCGGCGCGCCAGGGCTGAGGCGGGGAGTGGGTGGAGCCCTGGAGTGGGCAGGCCCGGTGCGGGAAGGGGGAGGCCCGGGGCGTAAGGGGCCTCACTCCCCCGCGAAGGCCAGGCCCTCGGCGGCCAGCGCCTCGCGGAGGACCCTGATCGCCTTCGGGCCGACCCCGTGCAGCGCGAGCACCTCCGCCGCGGTCACGGTCGTGAGGTGGGCGAGGCTGGTGTGGCCCGCCGCCCGCAGGGCGCGCCGGTCCGGATTGCCCGCCCCGCGCGGAAAGTCGTCGGCGGGCGTACCGGACTCGTCGCTCATGTCACTTCCTCGCTGTCGGCTACCGGCTACCGGCTACCGGCTACCGGCTACCGGCTACCGGCTACCGGCTACCGGCTACCGGCTACCGGCTACCGGCTCACCGTAACCGGCGGGTCCGACAACGCGTCGGAAGCGGGATCCGAATCCGCCGGGTCCCCGGGCGGCTCAGGATCGCGTGAGCGGCGCTTGGCGATCACCGCGCAGACCATCAGCTGCAGCTGGTGGAAGAGCATCAGCGGCAGTACCGCGAGGCTCGCGTGCGCCCCGAAGATCACGGTCGCCATCGGCAGCCCAGCCGCCAGGCTCTTCTTCGACCCGGCGAACTGGATGGCGATCCGGTCCCCCCGGCCGAACCCGAGCCGCCGCGCCCCGTACCAGCTCAGGGTGAGCATCAGCGCCAGCAGGCCGCCGCCCTCGCGGTGGCCGCCGTCCTCGCAGTGATCGGCGTCCTCGCAGTGATCGGCGGTCACCGTGGTCGCCGCGGTCGGATTCGGTGGAGATTCCGGCGCGAGCCGCTTACCCCACCGTCAGAACTTGGCAGGACGGACGCCCGAGCCTTGCCCATCTGGCCGGATTTCGACGGTTGACCTGGGCGGACGACACGGTGTCCGAAGGGTCCGGGCCCCTCCCGCCGGGCCCCCGCTTGGGGTAGCGTCGCGGCGCTGTGCGGAGCGCCACGAGGAGCATGTCATTGCGCGATTTCACTGTCCCATCCATGCCGGCGGCACCTCAGGTCGGCGGTCTGGCCGATGTGGTCTTCGACTACGCGAAGGACGATCCGCACCGCGTCGCGCTCGGCCGCAAGGACGCCGGGGGCCAGTGGCGTGATGTGACCTCTGCGGACTTCCGCGATCAGGTGCTGGCCCTGGCCAAGGGACTGATCGCGCACGGGGTGCGGTTCGGCGACCGGGTCGCGCTGATGTCCCGTACGCGCTTCGAGTGGACGCTCTTCGACTTCGCGCTCTGGACCGTCGGGGCCCAGTCGGTGCCGATCTACCCGACCTCCTCCGCCGAGCAGGTCCTGTGGATGCTGCACGACGCCGAGGTGGTGGCGGTGATGGTCGAGCACGAGGACCACGCGATGACCGTCGGCTCGGTGATCGACCGGCTGCCGCGACTGAAGCGGCTGTGGCAACTGGACGCTGGAGCGGTGGACGAGCTGTTCGGGGCGGGTGCGGACATCGACGACGAGGTGGTGCAGCGGCACCGGCGCGCGGTGACGCCCGACTCCGTGGCGACCGTCATCTACACCTCGGGGACGACGGGCCGCCCCAAGGGGTGTGTGATCACCCACGCGAGCTTCATGTTCGAGAGCGACACGATGGTCACCCGCTGGGAGCCGGTGTTCCACTCCAAGCCCGGCGACAAGGCGGCCACCCTCCTTTTCCTGCCGCTGGCCCATGTCTTCGGGCGGATGGTCGAGATCGCCGCGGTCCGGGGCCGGGTCAAGCTCGGCCACCAGCCGGAGCTGTCCGCGAACGCGCTGATGCCGGACCTGGTGGCGTTCCGGCCGACGTTCATCCTGGCGGTGCCGTACATCTTCGAGAAGGTGTTCAACGGGGCCCGCCGCAAGGCCGAGGCGGAGGGCAGGGCCGGGCCGTTCGACAAGGCCGTCGACATCGCGGTGAAGTACGCCGAGGCCATGGAGCAGAAGGCGTTCGGGGACGGTCCCGGCCCCTCGGCCGGGCTGCGGATGCAGCACCAGTTCTTCGACAAGGTGGTCTACAGGAAGGTCCGCGACGCGATGGGCGGCCGGGTACGGCACGCCATGTCGGGCGGCTCGGGCATGGACCGCCGGCTCGGGCTGTTCTTCGCGGGCGCCGGGGTGAGCGTCTTCGAGGGGTACGGGCTGACCGAGTCGACCGCCGCGGCGACGGCGAACCCTCCCGAGCGCACCCGGTACGGCACGGTCGGGCAGCCGATTCCGGGGACGTCGGTGCACATCGCGGACGACGGCGAGGTGTGGGTGCACGGGCCGAACGTGTTCTCCGGCTATCTGGGCGACCCGGGGGCCACCCGGGCGGTGCTGCGGGACGGCTGGCTCGCCACCGGGGACCTCGGCGCGCTGGACGAGGACGGCTATCTGACGATCACCGGGCGGAAGAAGGAGATCCTGGTGACATCCGGCGGCAAGAGCGTCTCCCCGTCCGGTCTGGAGGAACGCGTACGGGCGCATCCGCTGGTGGCGCAGTGCATCGTCGTCGGCAACGACCGCCCGTACATCGCGGCGCTCGTCACCGTCGACCAGGAGTCCGTGGACCACTGGCTGTCGATGCAGGGCCGCCCCCCGCTCGGCCCGGCCGACCTGGTGCGCGACCCGGACCTGGAGATGGAGGTCCGCCGGGCGGTGGTGGCCGCCAACACGGCGGTGTCCCAGGCCGAGTCGATCCGTACGTTCCGGATCCTGGCCCATCCCTTCACCGAGGAGACGGGGCTGCTGACGCCCTCGCTGAAGCTGAAGCGCAAGGCGATCGAGACGGCGTACGCGGTCGAGGTCGACGCGCTGTACCACTGACCCGGCGGCGGCGCGGCGGCACGATCGAGGCTGCCGGAAGGGGCCGGGAATGCTGTGGCCTGCCCGGTCGTTGTCGTGGGGAGTTATCAACCGACGACGTTAGGATCGATCGCTCGTGAGCCAGGTCCCCTCCATCACCCTCAACAACGGCCTCGACATGCCGCAGCTCGGTTTCGGCGTCTGGCAGGTGCCGGACGACGAGGCGGAGAAGGCGGTCGCCACGGCCATCGAGACCGGGTACCGGAGCATCGACACCGCCGCGATCTATGAGAACGAGACCGGCACCGGCAAGGCCATCGCCGCCTCCGGCATCGCCCGTGCCGAGCTCTTCGTCACCACGAAGCTGTGGAACAGCGAGCAGGGCCACGACCGCGCCCTGCGCGCCTTCGACGCCTCGCTGGACAAGCTCGGCCTGGACTACGTCGACCTTTACCTGATCCACTGGCCGGTCCCGGCGAAGGACGCGTACACCGACACGTACAAGGCGTTCGAGAAGATCCTTGCCGACGGCCGCGCGAAGGCCATCGGCGTGTCGAACTTCCCTCCCGAGCACCTGAAGCGGCTGCTCGCCGAGACCTCCGTGGTGCCGGCCGTCAACCAGATCGAGCTGCACCCGCAGCTCCAGCAGGCCGAGCTCCGCGCCTTCCACGCCGAGCACGGCATCGCCACCGAGGCATGGTCGCCGCTGGGCCAGGGCAAGGGCCTGCTGGAGGTGCCGACGGTCGTCGCCATCGCCCAGAAGCACGGCCGTACACCCGCCCAGGCGGTGCTGCGCTGGCATCTGCAGACCGGCAACATCGTGATCCCGAAGTCCGTGACCCCGTCGCGGATCAAGGAGAACCTCGACGTGTTCGGCTTCGAGCTGGACTCCGACGACCTCGCCGCCTTCGCGGCCCTGGACGAGGGCAAGCGGCTCGGCCCCGACCCGGCGGAGTTCAACGTCGGCGCCTGAGCGTCCGGCCGATGGCGCCCCCACCGATCCCGGTGGGGGCGCCGTCGTCAGCCGGTGCGCCGGCGGCAGCACGGCAGTACACAGGTCGAACCGGGGAGACAGGGAACATGAGCGGCGAACTCGCGCCCGTCGTCGAGGCGGGTTCCTACCGCCTGCGCAACGTCGGCAGCAAGCTGGTCCTGGAGGTGTACGGCGCGGCCAAGGGCAGTGGGGCCCGGGTCCAGCAGGGCGCGGACGACGGGACGGCCGCGCAGGTGTGGCGGCTGGCCCCGGTGCACGAGGGCGCGGCCCTCTTCCACCTGGTCAACGAGCACAGCGGGAAGCGGCTTGACGTGGCCAATGCCGATACGTCGAACGGCACCCGCGTCCAGCAGTGGAAAGCCAACAACTTCGGCGCCCAGGAGTGGCTGATCGAGCAGCACGCGGAGGCGCCCGGGACGGTGACGCTGGTGAGTTTCATCAGCGGGCTCGTCATGGAGGTCGCGGACCGTTCCACCGAGGTCGGCGGCACGATTCAGCAGTGGGAGGACACCGACTCCCCCTTCCAGTGGTGGCGGTTGGAGTCGGTGCCGTAGGGCATTGGAGCCGGTTTCGTAGGGCATTGGAGCCGGTTTCGTAGGGCAGCGGGGCAGCGTCGCCGGTTCAGTCGCGGCGGCCGAGGTGGACCGTGCGGGCGGTGAGCAGGTGGACATCGGGGCGGTGGTGAAGGCCCTCGGGGTCCTCGGGGTCCAGGAGCCGGTCCAGTACCGCGCTGTCCTCGGCCGACAGCAGCTCGCCCAGGACCTCGCGCTCGCGGGTGATGCTCGCGACGACATGGTCGCGGGCGGGACCCGAGAGCGGTGCGGGCAGGTCGAGGAGGAAGCTCCGGGTGCCCTGCGGGACGAGGCCGACCGCGGTGAAGAGCGCGCTCCAGTCCTCGGTCTCCCGCTTCGCTCCCGGGAGTTCGGACCGCATGTGCTGGAAGCGCGTGGCGGCGGCCGCGCCCATACGGGCCTCCAGGCCGGGCTCTCCGATGCCGATGTCGCGGGGCAGCCGCCGGGTGGGCAGGCCGCCCTCGACGAGCGCGACCGTGCCGCCGGACCGCAGGAGCCCGGCGAAGCCTGCCAGAGCGGCGCGCTGGTCGCCCAGGTGGTGCAGGGAGTTGCCCGCCCAGATCAGATCGGCCTCGCCCAGCCGGTCGAAGTCCGCGGGAAGTTCGGCCTCCAGGGTCTGGAAGCGGTCGATCACGCCGAGCCGCCGCGCGCGGTTCTTCGCGCGTTCCAGAAGGGCGGGCGTCGCGTCCACCGCCACGACTTCGGCCTCGGGAAAGACCTCGGCCAGCAGGCAGGAGACGACGCCGGGGCCGCTGCCGATGTCCAGGACCCGGCGGACCTTCGGCGCGGTGGGCAGGGCGGCGATCCAGCGGGCCGCCTCCTCGTACTGTGCCCCGTTGAGTTCGGCCTCCTGCTCCAGCAGGGGCCCGAGGACGTCCCAGTCGATGTCCGTCGCAGGATCGCCGCCCGATCCGTGCACATGGGCGTGGGCAGGGACGTGGGCGGGTACGGGCGTGGCGGGTGCGTGCGCGTCGTGGTGGCCGTGACCGGCGTGGCTGCTCATGGGATCAGCCTCTCCGAAGGACGGTCGCCCGGCAATCTTCTTTGCCGGTCCGGCAAATCGAGGTGGCTGCCGACGGAGTTCGAGGGGGCGGCCCGGAGGGCGGAATTCCTGGCCGAACGGTTCTCGACGCCGCTGGACGGCCACAACGCGGCGACGACGGGCGGCGTGAAGCGGGCCCTGGGACGGGAGCCGACGAACTTCTCCGACTTCGTCTCCGAGGCCGCCGGGACGGTGCCTGGCAGGGCTGAAACCGGAACGCCCCACCCAGCCGACCGGGCCGGCGGAGTACACCCCGTGTACACCGACCGAACGGTAGGCGGAGCACACATATTGCCGGGGTGCTCCTGGGCCCATAACTTGCTTTTATGGAGCTCGAGTTGCGCCATCTGCGAACGGTCCGTGCCATTGCCGACACGGGCAGCCTCACCAAGGCCGCCGCCACCCTGGGGCTTGCCCAGCCTGCCCTCAGCGCTCAGTTGCGGCGGATCGAGAAGGCCCTGGGCGGCTCTCTGTTCGACCGCGACCACACCGGGGCGCGGGCCACCCCCCTCGGCGAACTGGTGCTGGGGCGGGCCCGGGTGGTGCTTCCCGCGGTCAGTGAACTCCAGGCGGAGGCGGTGCGGTTCGCCAATGCCACGGGGTCGCTGGACCGGTTCCGGCTGGGCGGCACGCACGGTCCGCTGCTCGGCGGCCTGGTGGACCGGATGGCCGCCGCCCACCCGTCGGTGCCGGTGTCGACGCACACCTCGTGGTCGGTCGGCGAGATCGCCTCGCTGGTGATCGACGGCCGGCTGGACTTCGCGCTGATCGGAACGTGCGGCGAGAGCCCGCCGCCGCTGGCGGACCGGCTGGTCTGGGAGGTCGTCGGGGTGGACCCGGTCTTCGTGATGCTGCCGGAGGATCACGCCCTGGCCACGGAAACGGAGCTGGAGCTGGCGGCCCTCGCGGACGAGTGCTGGGCGGACGTGCCCGGCGAAGGCTGCTTCGCCGACTGCTTCACCGCGGCCTGCGCGCGATCGGGCTTCACCCCGGTGTCGGTGTACGAGACGGACACCTCGTCCGTCGTCCATCTGGTGCAGGTGGGACGGGCGATCGGGCTGTGCCGGGCGACGTTCCCTCCGGCGCCCGGCCTGGTGACCAGACCGCTGGTCGGCGCACCGCTCAGCTGGCGTCATCTGGTGGGCTGGCACCCGCACTCCCCCGCCGCGGACGCCGCGGCCGGGACGGTGGCCGGAGCGACCCGCGCTGCCTACGCCGAGGCGGTGTCGCGCAGCCCGAGCTACGCCCGGTGGCTCGGCGCGCACCCGAGGTTCGGCACGGTGGCCTGAGCCCCCGGTCCGGGTCCGGGTCCGGGTCCGGGCAGCCCACCGCGGCGCGGCCCGGTGGGCTGATCGGACCCACCGGACCATTCGGCCCCGCCGGGCCACCCGCCCCGCCGGGCCATCCGCCCGTGGGACTATTCGGCCCCGTGGGCCGGGGCGGCGCCGGCCACCCGGGCGGCGAGCGCGAAGTCCTTCTCGGTGACCGCGCCTCCCGCGTCGTGCGTGTGGACGGAGAGGGCAACCGTGTCGTATCCGAGCGTCAGGTCCGAGTGGTGGTTCAGCTCGTCCTGGATCCGCGCGATGTGGACCGTCAGCGCGGCGGCGGCGAAGTGTGAGGGCAGCCGGAAGGTCCGGGTGATCCGGTCACCTTCCAGCGCCCAGCCAGGCAGTCTCTCCAGCCGGCGGTCGATCTCGGTCGGCGACAGCGGCTCTGCGCTCATGGAACGGCTCCCGTGGGTCTCGGTGGATCGGCGCCTGCGTCACAGCGGGCCGGGGCGGCCCGTACCGGCCCCGGCCCGCCGGTGACGTTACGGTCTTGGCATGACGACTGTCTTGCCCGACACGGGAGTAGGGCCACTGCTGCGGGACTGGCGGGAACAGCGGCGCATCAGCCAGCTGGAGCTGGCCCTTCGCGCCGACTCCTCGGCCCGCCACATCTCGTTCATCGAGACGGGCCGCTCCCGGCCCAGCGAGGACATGGTCCTGCGGCTGGCCGAGGAGCTGAACGTACCTGTCCGTGAACGCAACGCCCTTCTGGTGGTGGCCGGTTACGCGCCCCGCTACGCGCAGACGCCGCTCGACGACCCCGCGATGGCCGCCCTCCGCGAGAGCCTCGACCAGCTGCTCGCGGCGTACGAGCCGTATCCGGCACTCGTGGTGGACGGCATCTACGGGGTGGTGGCGGCCAATCGGGGGATCGCCCTGCTCCTCGAAGGGGTGCCGGAGAAGCTGCTGGCCCCGCCGGTGAACGCCATGCGTCTCACCCTCCACCCGGAGGGGCTCGCCCCGCGCATCGTGAACTTCCCGGAGTGGCGGGCGGACCTGCTGGCACAGATGGGCCGCCAGATCGCCCTCGTACGCTCACCGGAGCTGCGTGCGCTGTACGACGAGGTGGCCGCCTATCCGGTCCCCGCGCGGGCGGCCGGGGCGGGCCGTCGCGCCGACGGTGCGGGCCGCACGGGGCGGGAGCGCTCCGTCGCGTTCGCGCTGCCGATGCTGCTCGAACACGGGGGCCGGGTCCTGTCGTTCGTGTCGTCGATCGCGACGTTCAACACTCCGATGGATGTGACGGTGGCCGAGCTGGCCATCGAGACGTTCCTCCCCGCCGACCGGGAGACGGCCGCCTATCTGCACGCGCACGTCCCGTCCTGACCCTGCTCCCTGCACCTGCACCCTTTGGCCGCTGGCGCCACGACCTGCCGGGGCGGCCGGTCGTGGCGCCGGAGCGCGGGGTCACCTCAGACGCGCGCTCCGTTGTCGAGCGGATCGCGCCGGGACGCGCCCGCGCGCTCGCGCGCCGAGCCCTTCCCCTTCCCCTTGCCGGGGGCGGGCGGCGGGGCCTTGGCGTTCCGCTCCAGGAGGATGGCCCCGGGTACGGCGGCGAACACCGACGACCACGTGCCTACGACGATGCCGATGAGCAGGGCGAGCGCGAAGTCGGCGAGTGAATCGCCGCCCAGCACCGCGAGGGCGGCCAGGATGAACAGGGCGCCCACCCCGGTGTTCACCGTGCGCGGAACGGTCTGGAGGACGGCCCGGCGGGCGATGACGTCCAGCGGTGTCCGACGGTTCGCCCCCCACGTCTCCCGTACCCGGTCGAAGACCACCACCGAGTCGTTGACCGAGTAGCCGATCACGGTGAGCAGGGCGGCCAGGAAGATACCGTCCACCGGCCGTCCCAGCCAGGCGAACGCCCCCACCACGAGGATCACGTCGTGCACCATGGCCCCGACGGAGGCCACGGCGAACGTCCAGCGGAACCGGACCGCCAAGTAGGCCAGCTGAACGGCGACGGCCACCCCCAGGGCGATCAGGGCGTTGCGCCGCAGTTCGTCGCCGAGGCTCGGGCCGATCAGCTCGTCCCGTACCTTCGTCGTCTCACCGCCCTCCTCGGCGAGGGCGGTCCGCAGGGCGTGTTCGCCGTCGTTGTCGAGCTTCCCTGTGCGTACGGACAGGTCGCCTTCCCCGGCCGTGGTGACCTCGGCGTCCCCGAACCCGGCGGCGGCGATCGTGTCGCGGGCCGTCTCGACGTCGACCGGGCGGCTCGTGGAGTACTCCACCAGCCGGCCCCCGGTGAACTCCACGCCCAGATCGACGCCGCGCACCACGATCCCGGCCACCGCGACGGCGACCAGGGCCGCCGAGACGACGAGCCAGCGGACCGGCTTCCGGAAGAGCTTCGGGTCCTTGCGGACCAGCCAGGTCCGCACGGCGCCGGGGCGCGCGAGGCCGTTGACGCTCCGGTGGTCGCCGACGAAGCTGAAGTTCGCGGCGATCTCGGTGAGCGCGCGGGCGATGACCAGCGCGGAGAACATCGAGGCGACGACCCCGATGGCGAGGGTGACCCCGAAGCCCTTGACGGGACCCGAGCCCAGGAAGAAGAGCAGTCCGGCCGCGATCAGCGTGGTCGCGTTGGAGTCGGCGACCGCGCTCCACGCCTTCGTGAAGCCGGTGGTCAGCGCGGAGCGCAGGGAGCGTTTCGGCCGTTCGGCGCACTCCTCCCTGGCCCGTTCGAAGACCAGGACGTTCGCGTCGACCGCCATCCCGATCGCCAGGACGAAACCGGCGAGCCCGGGGAGCGTCAGCGTGACACCGAGGGCGACGAGCGCGGCGTAGGAGATCACCCCGTACGCGGCCAGCGCCACGGCGGCCAGCGCGCCGAAGAGTCGGTAGACGAACGTGATGAAGAGTGCGGTGGCGGCTGCGCCGATGAGGGCCGCCCGGGCGCTCGCGTCGATGGCAGCCGCGCCGAGCGTCGGGCCGACGGTCCGCTGCTCGACGATCTCGACGGGCACGGGCAGGGCCCCGCCCTTGATGAGCAGCGCCAGGTCACGCGCCTCGTCCGCGCTGAACGAGCCGGTGATCTGGGTGGCCCCGGACGGCAGTCCTGCCCGGCAGCCGACGGAGGGGTCGACCTGCGGCGAGGAGATGACCTTCTCGTCGAGGACGATGGCGACCCTCCGGCGGTCGTCCCCGGCGGGATGGCAGGCGGCCTCGCCGGTAAGCCGCTTCCAGTCCTGACCGGCGTCCTTGCGGAATTCGAGCGAGACGCTCCAGCCGGCACCGCCCTGCGCGTCGAAGCCCGCGGTGGCGTCCTCGACGCCCGCGCCGGAGAGCCGGGCGGGGCCGAGGTCGAGGGCCCGGCCCTGCTCGTCGGAGAGGGTCAGCCCGTCGGGGTCGGTGGTGGAACCAGGGTCGGCGGTGGAACCAGGGTCGGCGGTGGAACCAGGGTCGGCGGTGGGACTCGGGTCGGCGGTGGGGTCGGAGCCCGAGGGCTTCTCGTCCGGTTCCTCGGCCGCCGGGCCCTCCACCGCGTGGAAGGTGAGCTGGGCCGTCCGGCCGATCACTTCGGCGGCCTGGCGCGGATCCTGGACATCGGGCAGTTCGACGATGATCCGGTCCTCGCCGGACCGGGTCAGGGTCGGCTCGGAGACGCCCAGCGAGTCGATGCGCTGCCGCAGCACCTCCAAGGTGCGGTCGGTGGTCTCCCGGTCCGCCTCGACGGTGGCGGTGTCCCGGGCCTGGAGCACGATACGGGTGCCGCCCTGGAGATCGAGGCCGAGTCTGGGCGACATGGTCAGGCTGATGTAGACGGAGACGAGCAGCACGGCGACAGCCAGAACCGCTCGCACCACGGTGGCGCGAGTCATGGAAATCCTCCGGTGGGGCGCCGAGCGCCCTCACCTCAGTGAGGACGCGGCGCCGGATCGGCAGAACAGGACGGATGACCGGTCGTGGGACCGGTGGTCCTGCCGGGAGGTCCCCGGACGTCGGGGAGCGCGCCCCTGCGGCCGCCGGGTACGTCGGAGGAATCCGCGACGACGTGCTGTACGCCGGCGCGCGGCTCGGCCGCCCCCGGTGGAGCGGGCGTCAGCGCGTCGTGCGGCGGCGGTGGCGCGTGAAGAAGCAGGTACGCCCGGCCGGTGCCCACCCGCGGGGCCTGCGCCGGATCGGCCGCCGCCCTGGGCTGCTCGTGCCCGGCCTGCGCCACCGCGCCGGCTCCCGCACCCGTGTACGCCTCGGCCACAACCCCGCTCGCGCGGTCCGGCCCCCAGCGGTCGGATCCGCCGAGGCGCCCGACGCGGTGCCGGGAGTCGTGACCGGCGTGCTGGGGCTGCGGTGCGACGGGTGCCGAGGCGGCGGTGACGGCGGCGACGACGGGCGCGAGGCTCCGGGAGGTCGGCGGGGCGAGCACGGTGGCCGAGGCGGCGCCGCCGACCAGGGTGAGGACGGTGAGGACCAGCATGGCCAGCACGGACCGCACCTGGGACGCGTTCGGCCGGGACGGTCCCGGGTACGGCGTCACCTCGGTCGGCCGAGTCGCTCGGGCGACACCGTCGGATGGCGTAGCACGGAGCTGAGGATCTGTCCGGCGCCGCGGACGACCGTGGTCGACGGGTCGTCGGCCAGGCGCACCCGGGTGCCGAGGCAGCGGGCGATGCGGTCGGTGACGTCGGCTCGCAGCGCGCCGCCGCCCGCGAGCACGGGGCCCTTGCGCAGGGCTCCGCGGACCGCGCCGTGCCGGTCGTACCGCCACATGGACGTGACCATGTCGAGCACCGTGCGGACGAGGACGGCCGGCAGCTTCGCCGGATCGAGGCGGTCGAGGTCGTCGAGTCCGCTCTCGGCCTGCCGGGCGTCGGCCACCAGGCCGTTGACGAGGAGCGTGACCTCGGTCAGCTCGGCTCCCATGTCGACGACGAGAAGGGGGCCCGTCTCCCTCGGTCCGGCGTACGCGGCGGCGGCCCGGGCACTGCTGAGGACAAGGACGCGCGACGTCCCGAGCCCGGCGAGCAGGGCGCGCGCGGCGGTGCGGTGTTCGGCCCCGGCGAGCACGGGGTGGCTGAGAACGATCACGCTGTCGCTGCGGTCGGGCCCCAGGGCCACGTCGGCGATGCGGCCGAGCAGCCGGCCGCAGGACTCGGGGTCGACGATGCGCCCACGCCGGACCGGCCGCTCGTCGCCCCCGTGGGAACCGGAGCCGGGGAACGCGTCGAGAACCAGTCCCCGGCCGGGCACCCAGGCCCGGGTGCGGGAGCTGCCCAGGTCCAGGGCCAGCCCCCGGGCGGCCGGGGGAACGCCCGGTGCGCCCTGATCGCCCGGGGCGCGCAGCTGCTGGTGGCGTGTCCGTAGCCCCCCGTGGGAGCGCCCCGCCCCGAATGCCCCGGCACCGCTCCCGTCACGAAGCGGTCCGGGGCCCTTCCCCCATGGGCCCGCACCCGGGCGGAGCGGCCCTCGCCACTCGCCGGGCGCGGAAGTGAGCGGGCCGCGAACGGCCGGGACCGGAGTGATCGGGCGAGCAGCGGTCGGGGCGGGGACGGTCATGGCAGGTTCCACCCGGTCAGGTGCGTAGAGCCCGTGAGGGCCGTGAGGGCCGTGAAGTCCGTGAGAGCCGCGAGGGCCGTGAGGGCCGTGAGGGCCGTGAGGGCCGTGAGGGCCGTCGGGTGCTCCAGGTCCGCCGGGGACGGGAGGCCTCCGGCCCGGGCCGGCGTCCTCGGACGACGGCGGGACGGCGCGACCCGGTCGCTGTCCGTCGTGCACAGAACGCATCGTCCCTCACCCCCGGCCGCCCATCGCAGCCGCCCACGCACCCGTCGGCCCCACCGATAGCGAGGCACGACCGAGCCCTCACTATGCAATACGGGGTGGTGGAACGCCACTTCCTCACTGATTCACAGGCGCACCGGCGCGGCGCGCACGGCACCCGACCGGCTCAGGCCTCCTCCCCCGCCGCCAGGAAGGCGCCGACCAGCTCCGCGAACTCCTCCGGCACCGCGATCCGGACCCCCAGGCCCTCCGCCTTGGTCCGCTTGGATCCGGCCTTCTCCCCGGCCACCAGCAGACTCGTGCGCTTGGAGACGCTGGAGGACGACTTGCCGCCGGCCCGCTCGATCAGCTCGTTCATCTGGTTGCGCGACAGCTTCTCCAGCGCTCCGGACATCGCGCCCGTGACCACCACGGTCATCCCCGCCAGGGGTAGCGCGGGGCCCGTTTCGGTGTCGCCACCGGCCTCCGCGTCCCCGCCTGTCGCCGCGGCCTCCTCCTCCGTCCCCGGTTCCGGGGGCGGGGTGGCCCCCGGCTCCGTCATGGACACCCCGGCCGCGACGAGCTTGTCGATCAGCGGCGCCAGCTCCACCAGCTCGGCGACCACCGCGGCCGCCTTCTCCTTGCCGATGCCGTCGACCCGCTGGAGCGTCTCCGCGTCGGCGGCGACGATCCGGTCCATCGTGGCGAAATAGCGTGCGATGCGACGCGACATGGAGCGCCCCGTGCCCCGTACGCCCAGGGCGCAGAAGACCCGGGACAGCGGCCTGCTCCGGGCGGTTTCGATGGCCGCCAGGAGGTTGTCCGTGGAGGTCTCCCCCATCCGGTCGAGGGCGAGCAACTGCTCCCGCTCCAGAGTGAACAGGTCCGCGAAGTCCGCGACGAGGCCCGCGTCGACGAGCTGGACGACCCGTGTGGAGCCCAGGCCCTCGATATCGAGCTGATCGCGCCCCGCCGCATACGAGACGGAGGCGACCAGACGGCAGTCACGGCCCCGGGTGCAGCGCCAGCGCTGCTCGCTCGCGTCGATGTCGGAGCCGCACTGCGGGCAGCACTCGGGGAAGGCGATGGGCGTCTCGTCGCCGGTGCGCAGGTGCACCACGGGCGCCTCGATGCGCGGGATGATGTCGCCGGCCTTGTAGACCATGACCTGGTCCCCCAGCCGCAGGTCGCGGCGGGTGATGTCGGCCGGGTTGTGCAGGGTGGCGTAACCGACGGTGGAGCCGTCGATCTCCACGGGCTCCAGGACGGCGCGCGGCGCGATGATGCCCGTGCGCCCGACGTTCCACTCGACGGCCAGCAGGCGGGTGATCTTCTCCACGGCGGGCAGCTTGTAGGCGATGGCCCAGCGGGGCGCGCGGGTGCCGGAGCCGGCCTCGCGCTGGTCGGCGGCCAGATCGGCCTTGATCACGATCCCGTCGATGCCGAACGGCAGCGCGGCGCGCAGGGCGCCTATCGCGTCCACCCGAGCTTGGACCTCCTCGACCGTGGTGGCCCGGAGCGGCGCGACGTCGGTGCCCGCGGCCGTGTGCACGCCGAGATCGGCGACGTACGCCAGGGTCTCGCTGTGGGGCAGTTCGGCGAGGGTCGCGGCGACCTCCCCGGAATCGGGCAGCGGCAGCGCGCCGTAGGCGAAGAAGGTCGTCTCCACCCGGTAGGCGCGGTCCTTGGCGCGCAGGGTGCCCGCGGCCCCGTTGCGCGGGTTGGCGAAGGGGGCGCCGCCGTGTTCCGTACGGATCGCGTTGCCCTGCTCGAACTGCTCGTTCGTCATGAGGATCTCGCCGCGCACCTCGATCGTGACCGGGGCGGCCAGCCGCTCCGGCAGGCCGACGACGGCGCCGGCCGCGTGCGAGACGTCCTCGCCGGCCGTGCCGTCGCCCCGGGTGATGAGGCGCTCGAACCGGCCGTCCCGGTAGCGCGCGGCGACCGCCAGGCCGTCGAGCTTCGGCTCCACGCTCCACGCGGTCACCGGCCTGCCGATCCGCCGCTCCAGCGACGCGGTCCAGGTCACGAACTGCTCCGCGGAGAACACGTTGTCCAGCGAGAGCATGGGCACCGTGTGCGGCACGTCGCCGACGGCGGCCCCGCCCGCGACCTTGCCCGTCGGCGAGTCGGCGAGCACCTCCTCCGGGTGGTCCGCCTCGTACGCGGCTATTCCGCGCGCCAGCCGGTCGTAGGCGTCGTCATCCAGCGCGCTCTCGCCCGTGGCGTAGTACGCGGCGGCGGCCAGGGAGGCCTCTTCCACCGCGGCGGCATAGGCGGCGGCATCGGCGAGCACAGCAGCTGAGTTCGTCATGGCCACCATTCTTCCGCCCACCACTGACATTGATGCTGGTACCTGGGCCGAGGCCCTTCGTGACGGCGCGCGAGACCTTCCTCGCCGAGCCGGAACGGCTGCCGGGCGCGGTGCGGGCCCTCGGCTGAAGGGGGCGGCCGGCCCCCGGGTATAAAGGGCTGCATGACAGCCGAAGTCCCGCAGCCCGTACGCCCCGCGACCTTGGAGGACGTGGCGGCCGTGGCCGGTGTGTCACGGGCGACGGTGTCCCGGGTGATCAACGGGGCGACCACGGTGGACCCCGCCCTGCGCACCGTGGTCGAGGAGGCGGTGGCGACCACCGGTTACGTGCCCAACCGCGCCGCCCGCTCGCTGGTGACGCGGCGCACCGACTCGGTGGCCCTGGTGGTCTCGGAGCGGGAACGGCGGCCGATGTCCGAGCCGTTCGTCGGCCGGATGTTCTCGGACCCGTACTTCGGGCGGGTCGTCAGCGGGCTGCTGGAGGTGCTGCGCCCCGCGGGCATCCAGATGGTCGTGATGCTGGCCGACGACGAGGCGTCCCGGGGCCAGTTGCTCTCCTATCTGCGCCATGGCCATGTCGACGGGGTCGTGCTGATCACCACGCACGCCGACGACCCGCTTCCCGGGCTCCTCCAGGACACCAGGATGCCCGCCGTCCTCGCGGGCCGCCCCCACCGTCCCTCCCCGCTGGCCTATGTGGAGGTGGACCAGCACGCCGGGGCGCGGCTGGCGGCCGACCACCTGGCCGCGCTGGGGCGACGCCGCATCGGCACCGTCTCGGGCCCCCAGGACATGCCGGCGGGGCAGGTGCGGCTGACCGGTTTCCTGGAGGCCGTCGCCGCCCACGGCATCGAGGACGTGGCCTGTGCCGAGGGGGACTTCACGCATCTGGGCGGGGCCGCGGCGATGCGGCGGCTGCTGGCGGACCGCCCCGACCTCGACGGGGTGTTCATCGCCTCCGACCTGATGGCCCTGGGCGCGCTCCCGGTCCTGCTCCGGGCCGGGCGCGACGTGCCGTCCGACGTGGCGGTGGTCGGCTTCGACGACAGCAGCGCGGCGGCCGCCTGCGACCCGCCCCTGACCACAGTGCGGCAGCCGGTGGAGGAGATGGCCGCGGAGATGGCCCGGCTGCTGCTGAAGCAGATCGGCGAACCGCGCGGCCCCTCACCCTCCGTGCTCTTCCCGCCGACGCTGGTACGACGGCAGTCGGCCTGACCGGGCGGCAGTTCGCCTGATCCGGCGGCAGTTCGCCCGATCAGGCGGCAGACGACCTGATCCGGCGACGGAAGGCTCGTCGAAGAGCGAATCACCGGAGAGCGACGCCCCTGCCGGAGACGCGGCCTGCCGGAGAAGCGGCCCGCCGGCAGGCGGTCCGCCGGCAGGCGGTCCGCCAGTCAGGCCGTCCGTCGGCAGGCGGTCCGCCGGTCAGGCCGTCGTACCCGGCGCTTCCGGGACCGGGGCATCGCCCGGGAACGGCTCGTCCGTCAGGCCCGCCCCGCCGAACCCCTCGGGCCGCACCGGTACCTGGGGCCCGGAGGACTCCTGGAGCCAGCGGGTCAGCACCCGGTGCACCGCCTCGGCGCCCACCAGCCCGCCGCCCGGCGGCGCGGGCGCGCCCTCCGCGGTCTCGGCGGCCACGATGTCGAGCGGGTCCGTCAGCGCGCGCGGCCAGAGCAGGAACGGCCGGGACTGCTCGCCGCCGAGGCCGCCGTGCGAGCCGGCCTGCTCCTCGAAGGCGTGCACGGTTCCGGTGGCGGGGTCGTACATGGAGTTGACCATCACGTCGGCGACGTGCGGAAAGGTGTCGGTGCGCCGTACGGCGGCGGCCGCCCCGACGCCGAAGACCGCGAGCGGCCCCTCACCGTCGGTCAGTTCGGCGACGGGTACTTCGGCCCCGCCGGGCCCCAGCACCACGGAGCCGTGTTCCCCGGTGCGGACGAGGAGGAACCCGATCCCCGGATGGTTGGCGAGCGTGGAGAGCAGCGCCGGGTGGCGGCGCTCGATCTGTTCGCGGGAGGCACGGCCCTCGATGTCGGGGAAGGAGATCAGCCCGAGGTTGCCGGAGGCCAGCACGATCGGGTCGGAGAGCTTGGCCGGGTGCTCGGCCTCCTGTCCCTCGACGGGACGGTGCAGGGCGATCCGCACCGCGTCGCGGGCCTCGGAGGCGCTGGGCGTGCGCTGGGCCCGGCGGGGCACGGGAAGCCCGCAGCCCGCCCGGACGAGGTCCTTGAGCGTGAGCCCGTACTTTCCCGCGAACGTCTCGCCGGGGCTCTGGCCGTGGTCGGAGAGAAGCACGATCCGGTAGGCGCGCGGGGTGTGGTCGGCGATCTTGGCGATCAGCGCGAGGGACCGGTCGAGGCGTACGAGGACCTTCTCCGCGTCGCGGCTGTGGGGGCCCGAGTGGTGGGCGACCTCGTCGTAGGCGACGAGGTCGGCGTAGACGGCGGTGCGCCCGGCGAACATGTCGCCGAGGACGGCGGCGGCGACCACGTCGCGCTCCACGACGGTCGCGAACGCGCGGATGAAGGGGTAGAGCCCGCCGCGCTTGATCCGTGGTGTCACCTTCCGGGCGCGGGCCCGGGTCGACTCGCCGATCTCGCGGAGGACCTCGGCGACGAAGGACAGGGCCGTACGGGTGGCGTTGGCCGGGTCGGAGAAGTAGGCGAAGTATCCGGCGCGGGAGCGGCGGCCCTTGCCGCGCCGGGCGGCCATCGAGAGCACCAGGGCGAGCTGTCCGGCTCCGCCGCTGAAGAGGTTGCCGCGGCTCGCGCCGTCGACGGTGAGCAGACCGCCGTCGCGGGTGCGCTCGATGGCCCGGCGCTGCATTTCGAGGGCGCTCGCGGGACGGCTGGAGACCATGACGGTGCGGGTCTCCTTCTCGTACCAGCGGAACGCGGGCACGTCGTGGTTGCTGCCGTGCAGGATGGCGAGCTGGCTGGCGCCGGTCTGGCTGGACCAGTCGGTGCGCCAGGGGGTGAGCCGGTGTCCGGACGAGTCGTCGAGCCAGTCGGCGACGGTGGGCATGAGCCCGTCGGCCGCGGCCTTCACCAGGACGTCGTGGCCGACACCGTCGAGCTGGAGGAAGACGGTGCCGGGCGGTCCGTCGCGGCCCGGTTCCGGCGGGCCCGGGGAGCGGCCGCGCCGGCGGCGCCGGTCGGCGAGCCGGGACAGCCGTCGGCGGTAGGCCTCGTCGTCGCGGACGGCGAGGGCGGTGGAGGTGGCGGAGGCGACGGCGGACATCACGGCGGCGACGACGACCGCCGTCTCCGGGTTGGCGTCGCCGCGCCCGTCCGGGATGAGGCGCAGCGCTACCAGCAGCAGCGAGCCGTTGAGGAAGAAGACCAGGGCGCCCAGGACGATCGCGGGCACGATGAGCAGGGCCCGCACGAGGACGGGCCAGACCAGGGCGGACAGGAGGCCGAAGGCTCCCGCGCCCCAGGCGGCGGTGAAGGCCGTCTTGGTGGTGGTGTCGCCGTCGTCGGCCTCCAGCTGGAAGTCGGGCAGGGCTCCGGCCAGCACGAGCATGGTGAGGGTGGACACCGCCCAGACCGCGGTCACCCGCATCAGGGCGCTGCCCGCCGTACGCCACTTCCCGTCACCCACGCCGGTCCACCTCATGCCCTTCCGCGCCGGGCCCCGGTCGTCCGAAGCCTGACCTTCAGCTTTTCACAGCGGCGCCGCCGGTCAGCTGCTTCGGTGGGAGCGGCCGAGGCCCGGCGGGACGGCACGGGGGGCGCATAGGCTCGTACCGGCAGCGCGGGCGGACACGGCCGCGCGCGCCGCGCCGGGATCAGGAACGCACGGATCGCAGAGCACAGATCGCAGAACACAGATCAGTGATCAGTGATCAGTGATCAGTGATCACGAGGATCGAGCGAGGAGGCCGAGGTGCCGGTGGAGATCACCTGGTGGGGTCATGCCACCTGCACGATCGAGGACTCGGGGGTGCGGGTGCTGACCGACCCCTTGTTCGTACGGCGCTTCGCGCATCTGCGTCGCCGCCGGGGCGAGGTACCGCCACCGCGGGCCGCGGTCGCCGAGGTGGTGCTGATCTCCCATCTGCACTCCGACCATCTGCATCTGCCG
The DNA here is from genome assembly GCF_000377965.1 of Streptomyces sp. CNB091. Classification (NCBI taxonomy): domain Bacteria; kingdom Bacillati; phylum Actinomycetota; class Actinomycetes; order Kitasatosporales; family Streptomycetaceae; genus Streptomyces; species Streptomyces sp. CNB091. Next base: position 65,848 of record NZ_KB898990.1, on the reverse strand, counting down.
TCGCTGGCCCGGCTGGCTCCCGGCAGTCGGCTGGTCGTGCCGAGCGGCGCGATCGCGGCCGTGCCGGGTCTGCGGGCGCTGCGGCGGACGCGGCAGCTGCACGTCACCGAGGTGGGACCGGGCGAGACGGTACGCGTCGGCGAGGTGCGGGTGCGGGCGGTCCCCGCCCTGCACGACGGGCGGCGGCTGCCGGTCGGGCCGCACCGCGCGCCGGCGCTCGGCTATGTGGTCGAGGGCGAGGCACGGACGTATTTCGCCGGGGACACCGGGCTCTTCGACGGGATGGCCGAGGCGGTGGGGCCGGTGGACGTGGCGCTGCTGCCGGTGGGCGGCTGGGGCCCCTACCTGGGGCACAGCCATCTGGACCCGGCGCGCGCCGCCGAGGCGCTGACCCGTCTGGCGCCGAGGTCAGCGGTGCCGGTGCACTACGGCACGTACTGGCCGATCGGTCTGGACGGGGTGCGCCCGCACGAGTTCCACGCGCCGGGCGACGAGTTCGTACGGCACGCGGCGAAGCGTGCGCCCGAGGTGACCGTGCATCTGCTGGGGCACGGCGAACGCGTCAGACCGGAGGGGGGCCCGTGATCCAGGAGATCCAGCAGGTGGTACGGGAACTGCCCACCGAGTCGGCCCAGCAGGCGGTCGGCTATCCGACGCTGTTCGCCCTGGTGGCGCTGGGGTCCTTGGTGCCCGTGGTGCCGACGGGGGCACTGGTGAGTTCGGCGGCGGTGGTGGCCTTCCACCAGACATCGCCGCTCACCCTGCTCTTCGTGTTCCTGACGGCGTCGACCGCCGCGTTTCTCGGGGACGTCTGCCTGTACTGGCTGGGGCAGCGCGGGGTCCGGTCGAGGAACGGCTCGAAGTGGCTGGAGGCGATCACCCGCCGGGCAGCGCCGGAGCGGCTGGCCCAGGCGCAGGAGAAGCTGGCGCGGCACGGTGGGATGGTGCTGGTGCTGTCCCGTCTCGTTCCCGCCGGGCGGATCCCCGTGATGCTGGCGTGCCTGCTGGGCAGGATGCCGTTGCGGCGGTTCGTCCGGGGCGATGTTCCGGCCTGCCTCGCCTGGGCGGCGACGTACCAGTTGATCGGGATCCTCGGCGGTTCGCTGTTCCCGGAGCCGTGGCAGGGGGTGGTCGCGGCGGTCGCCCTGACGTTGCTGATCAGCGGGGCTCCGGCGGTGTGGCGCAGGCTGCGGTCGCGGTTCGGCCCCGAGCCGTCGTAGGCCCTGTCGTCGAACTCCCGTCTCGCCCGCAGGGCCGCCCTCCGGGCGACGACGGGACTGTGACGACAGGGCCCGGCCGCGCTCAGCGCAGCGCGCCGAACACCGCCCCGAAGCCGTCCAGCGCCCGCGCCACGTGCGCGAGCCCCAGGGGCTCGGCCGCGGTGAGGGACTCCGTCTGCTCCTGTGTCGTGGCGCCCAGCAGCGGTCCGGTGCCCAGGCGTACGCGCAGGGCGCCCAGCTCGTCCCCGAAGCGGTGTCCGCCCGGGGCCGGTGCGCCGAGCCGGTCGGTGAGGTACTCCTCCAGCTCCATGGAGTCCGTCACGCCCATGTCCGCCAGCCGCGGGCGCAGCGGCCCGAGGTCGGCGTAGAGGTGGCGGCCCGCCTGCGGGGGGCGGGCCAGCGCGCCGGAGCCGAGGACCGCACGGTGGGCGGCGGCGGCCACCTGGGCCTGGAGCGCCGCGGCGCTCCGGATCCGCTCGCGCACGGACTCCGGCTCCCCCAGGGCGTGGGCGGCCGCGCGGGCGACCGGCGTCGCGACGAGGGCGCCCAGCGCGGTGAGGATGTCCAGGGTGCGGGCGTGCCGGACGGCGGCCCGGGCTGTGTCAGGGAAACGGGCGACGGCGACCGGCCAGGCGGCCGGCACGAGGGCTCCGGACAGGTCGGCGATCACCGTGACGTCGTCCGGGCACATCTCGGCGGGGCTGAGCAGGACGGTGTCGCGGGGCCGGTGCACGGTGTCGCGCCAGGTCTCGTCGCTGATGATGTGCAGCCCTTCGCCGACCGCCGCCTCGCACGCCTCGTGGACCAGCTCGGGCGGGGCGACGGTGGCCGTGGGGTCGTCCACGAAGGAGAGCAGCAGCAGTTTCGGCCGGCCGCCCTCCGCACGGACCCGGCGGACGGTCTCCAGCAGGGCGTACGGGTCGGGCACGCCGCCGCACTCGGCCGGGGTCGGTACGTGGTAGGCGGGGCGGCTCAGCAGGCGGGCCTGCGGCATCCAGGCGGCCGGGCAGGGGCGCGGCATGAGGACGTCACCGCCGTGGGCGCCGATCAGGGCCAGGAGGAGCGGCTGGGCGCCGGGGGCGGCGGCGATGCCGCCCGCCGCCCCGTGCAGTCCCCGCCGGTCCCAGTAGCCACGGGCCGCCTCGCGCAGCCGGGCCCCTCCGCCGGGGGGTTCCGGGCGGGTCAGGGCGGAGGCGGCGGCGAGAACCGCGGCCAGTTCCGGGAGGACCGGGAGGCCGGGGTCGGGGGCGGGCGGGCCGTAGCGGACGGGGCCGTGGTCCTCGTGCGCGGGTACGTGGTCCTCGGTCCCGTGCATCCGGCCCTCCTCCGCCGCTCTTCGCTTCCTCGCTCCGCGTCCGCGGAGTCTCCGGCGTCTCCGCCGCGCCGCCCGGAACATCGGCTCCGGGTCCGGGTCCGGGTCCGGGTCCAGGTGCTCCGGTTTCGCTCTTCGTTCTCCGGGTCGACGGCCTCTGGCTTCCTCAACGGCCTCTGGCTTCTTTATACGGAGGTTCCGGACGGCCCGCCCGCCCAGTCGCCCGCCCAGTCGCGCGCCCGCTCCCGGGGGCCGTCGCCGGGTTCGCCGTTCCGCCGGCCGGTGGCGGCGCGTGGCCGGGGTCTCAGCGCGCCTGCTGGTTCAGCGTGGCCCGGCCGGGTATTCGCTGATCCATGTCCTCACTGTCCTCACTGTCCTCACCGAGAACCTCACCCGCCACTGTCAACACCACGGCTCCCGCCGTGGCCCGGTTGCGCGGCTGGCTGCAGGAGCGGGACCTGGCCGTCTTCCGTAGCGTCGCGGACCGGCACTGGCCGGGCGCCGATCCGCTGCTGCCGAAGCTGAGCCGGAGCGCCAACCACGGGCTGCTCTGGTTCGGGGCGGCGGCCGGGATCGCGGCCCTCGGCAGCAGTGCGCGCTCACGCCGGGCCGCGCTGCGCGGGGTGGCGTCCCTCGCCGTGGCCTCGGCGGCGATCAACACGGTCGGCAAGGGCGCGGTGCGCCGAGAGCGGCCGATAGCGGACCTGGTGCCGGTGGTGCGGCAGCTCAAGCGGCAGCCGATCACCACCTCCTTCCCGTCGGGCCACGCGGCGTCGGCGGCGGCCTTCGCCACCGGGGTGGCCCTGGAGTCCAAGGGCTGGGGCGCGGTCGTGGCCCCGGTCGCGCTGGCCGTGGCCGCCTCCCGCGTCTACACCGGGGTGCACTATCCGAGCGATGTGCTGGCGGGTGCGGCGCTCGGCGTAGGGGCCGCGTTCGCGCTGCGCGGGGTCGTGCCCACCCGGGGCCAGCTGCCCGCTCCCGGCCGCCCGCCGGGCGAGGCCCCGGCGCTGCCCGCCGGCAAGGACCTCGTCGTGGTGGTGAACCAGGAGTCGGGCACGGCGACCGCGACCGCGTCGCTGGTGCGCGAGGCGCTGCCCGCGGCGGAGGTGGTGGAGGTGCCGCCGGAGGAGCTGTCGGCCGCGATGGAGAAAGCGGCGGGGCGGGGACGGGCGCTGGGTGTCTGCGGAGGCGACGGCACGGTGAATCTGGCGGCCTCCGTGGCGGCGACGCACGGGATGCCGCTGGCGGTCTTCCCCGGCGGCACGCTGAACCACTTCGCCTACGACCTGGGCATCGAGACCGTCCACGACACCGCCACCGCCCTCACCGCGGGCGATGCCATCAAGGTGGACCTCGGCCGCTTCCGGCCGGGGCCCAGGGGCGCGGACGGGGCGGACGGGTATTTCCTCAACGCCTTCTCGCTGGGCGCCTATCCGGAACTGGTACGGACCCGGGAACACTGGTCGCCGCGGATCGGCGGCTGGCCGGCCGGCGTGCTCGCGGCCTTCCACGTGCTGCGCGGCCGACGTCCTCTGGAGGCCGAACTCCAGGGACGCAGGCGGCCGTTGTGGCTGCTCTTCGTCGGCAACGGACTCTTCCAGCGGGTGGGCCCCGCCCCGGGGCGCCGCCACAACCTGGCGGACGGGCTGCTGGACGTCCGGGTGGTGCACGGCGGCCGGACCCCCGGGTTGCGTCTGCTGGCGGCGGCGGTGGCGGGACCGCTGACCCGCTCCCCCGCCCATGCCGCCGTGCGGCGGCGCCGGATGCGGATCGGCGGCCTCGCGCCGGGGACTCCGTACGCGTACGACGGTGAAGTGGCCCACTCCGGAACGGAACTGACGATCGACAAGCTACCGGAGGCACTGACCGTCTACTGCCCGATGCCGACCTGACCACCCGCGCCCTCCCCCGGGCGGAACCGGGCCGGCCCCTCGGGCAGCGCCCACCGGCCCCACCACCAGGCCGTCCGCATAGCAAGACGCCTATCTCATCATTCGACATGGCGGCGTACGGTGGTTCCTGTCGCCGCGCCCGTCGGCGCGAGGTTTCGGGAGAGGAAGCAACGCCATGCCGAAGGAGACCGCCGTGTACACGCACGGCCACCACGAGTCGGTCCTGCGCTCGCACCGCTGGCGTACCGCCGCCAACTCGGCGGCGTACCTCCTCGGCGAACTCCGCCCCGGTCTGGCCGTGCTGGACGTCGGCTGCGGCCCCGGGACCATCACCGCCGATCTGGCCGCGCTGGTCGCGCCGGGGCAGGTCACCGCGGTGGACACCGCCGAGGACATCCTCGGCCAGGCCGCCGCCGTCGCCGCCGAACGAGGCCTGGACAACGTCGGGTTCGCGGTGGCCGACGTCCACGCCCTGGACTTCCCCGACGACTCGTTCGACGTGGTCCACGCCCACCAGGTGCTCCAGCACGTGGGCGACCCCGTCCAGGCGCTGCGTGAGATGCGCCGCGTCTGCCGACCCGGCGGGGTGGTCGCGGCGCGGGACAGCGACTACGCGGCGATGACCTGGTATCCGGAGGCCCCCGGTCTCGGCGAGTGGCTGGAGGTGTACGGCCGGGTGGCCCGCGGCAACGGCGGCGAGCCCGACGCCGGCCGCAGGCTCCTCTCCTGGGCGCGGCGGGCCGGGTTCACCGACATCACCCCCACGGCGGCCGCCTGGTGCTTCGCCACCCCGGAGAGCCGCGCCTGGTGGAGCGGCCTGTGGGCGGACCGTACGACGGACTCGGTCTACGCCGAGCTGGCGGTACGGGGCGGGCACGCGAGCGCCGAGCAGCTCACGGCCATCGCCGGGGCGTGGCGCTCCTGGGGCGAGGAGGGCGACGGCTGGTTCATGGTCCCGCACGGCGAGGTGCTCTGCCGGGCGTGAGGCGAGGAGCGGCCGGCACAAGGGTGAGGCGGCGCGGGGCGAAGAGGGGATCCGGCCCGCCCGGAACCGATCACACCGGTGGCGGCCGCCAACTACCCTCGTGGGCATGGAGATCCTCGGAACCACGCTGCGTATCTGCGTCGACGACCTGGAGCCCTCGGTGGCCTTCTACGAGGGGCTGACGGGGACGTCGGCCCTGCGCTTCGAGCGCGGTGGGGTGTCGGTGGCCGCGATCGGCTGCTTCCTCTTGATGAGCGGGCCCGAGTCGGAGCTGGAGGTGCTGCGCAAGGTGAGCGCGACCATCGCCGTCAAGGACGTAGACGAGGCGAACGCGGCGCTGACCCGGGCGGGCGCGCGGGTCATCGCGGGACCGGTGCCGACCCCGGCGGGCCGCAACCTCATCGCGCTGCACCCGGACGGCTCGGTCTTCGAGTACGTGGACCGCAACGTCACCGTCTGACCGGCCGCCCGGGGCGCGTCGGTCACTCCTGGGGCGGGCGCATGCGGAAGTCGTAGGCGTCCGGCAGCGGTTCGTCGCTGACGGACGCCCACAGCTCGCCGAGGGTTCCGGCTCCTTCGCGCAGGTCGGCGACCTCGAATCCGGCGTCGAAGATCTCCCGGGCCGCCCCGGTGTCTCCCTCGGCGACCAGGGCCCGGGCGAGGAGCAGCCGGAAGCGTCCGCGCTCCCGGATCTCCCCCGGCAGTCCGGCGAGCAGCGCCCGGGCCGCCCCGGGCCGGCCGGCCGACAGGTGTGCCTCGACGGTCTCGCGGGCCAGGGCGACGAGGAGGGCTGTGCCCGCCTCCGACGCCGTGAGGTCCTCCGCTCCGGGGGCCCCGAGGTCCGCGAAGGCCTCGGCGTACAGTTCGGCGGCGTGGTCCGGCCTGCCGCTCTCCTCGGCGGCGACCGCGAGGCAGCGCAGCAGGGGCCAGCGCGGCGCGGGGCCGCTCTCCAGGCCGCGTTCCCAGCTGCGGACGGCCTGGGCCCGGTCATCCGCGTGCCACTGCGCGATGCCGAGGTGGTATTCGGTGTGCGGGTCGGCGTCGGCGGTCTCCAGCATGTCCCGCCAGGGCGGTGAGACCGGTGTCGGGCCGGGTATGCCGTGCGGGTCCGGCTTCGGCAGGGTGCCGTGCTCCAGCAACTCCCGCCAGGGGGCCTGCTGGGCGCCGATGGCGGAGGAGGGGAACGGGGTGCCGGGCAGCCGGTGGGCGCCCCGCAGCACCTCCAGCGCACCCCAGCCGGAGCCGGTGGCGAGCACCTCGCCCGGTTCGGCGTCGGCGTGCGGCAGCCAGGCCGCGTACGCCTCGTCCACCGCGCCACGCGGGAGAGCCTCCTCCAGCCGTGCGGCGGCCTCCTCGGTGGCCGCGGCCCAGTCCCGGCCGTGCACGGCGGCCGGGTCGGCGGAGAGCGGACCGTAGGACTCCAGCCAGCTGAACGCGGCGCCCGCCTCCAGCGGGACGTGCTCCAGCTGGGTACGGGACAGCCCGGCCTGGATCTCCGCGTAGCCGCCGTTCCCGGGCCCGTTCAGCCACTCCTGCCAGCGGCGGCCGCCCCTCCCGTGCCCCCAGCGGAACAGTTTGCGGCCGCGCAGCAGGTCGGTGGAGGTCTGGGCGAGCCCGTGGCCGTCCTCGTCGAGCGCGGCGATCCAGCGCCGGGCGCCGTCGTCGGGCAGCTCGTAGAAGTGGTCGGCGGGGTACTCGGAGCGCAGCGGATAGGTGTGGTCGAGGCCGCCCGACTCCGGGACGCCGACCCGGGTGAGGGCGTGGTCGTAGTCGAAGTGCCAAGCCTCGTCGGCCGGGACCAGTACGCGGGTGTCCGGGGTCTCCGGGACGGCGATGTTGGACCACCAGTAGACCGGTGCGGGCTGTTCGTGCGGGTTGCGTATCCGTACGCCGACGTGGAGGAAGTCGGATGCGTCGGGGAGCCAGAGGTCCACCTGGAAGGGCAGGTCGCGCAGCCGCTCCCATTCCCAGAGCCGGACCATCGTCCCGCCGTCCGGGGCGGGCACGAGCGCGGCGTGGAGCGGTGCGCAGGACAGGGTGGTGTGGCCGGTGGCGCCGATGTTCCACTCGATCCCGCCGGAGAACCAGGCCCCGTTGAGGGCGAAGGCGGCGGGCTGGAGAACCGGGTTGCGGTGGAGCAGTTCGCGCCCGGTGGGCTTGTGGTGCAGGGAGTGGATCCGGCCGCCGAGTCCGGGCAGCACGGTGACGCGCAGCCGGGCGTTCTCGATGACGACGGCGTCGATGTCGGTGGGGGTGCGCTCACGCCCGTAACCGTCGAGCAGCCGGGTGGGCAGGACGGTGCGCAGCGGCCGGTGGCCCAGCTGCCGGGCCATGTCGCGGGGCAGGTCCGCCCGTTCCCGGGGGTCGACCACGGGCGGCGGGGCGGGCGTCCGCAGCGGCGGGAGCGGGTTCTCCGGCCCGATCGGTGCTGCGGGCAGGTTCAGTACGGCACGTCGTACGGTCGTGGCCAAGGCACCCTCGTTCCCTCGCGGCGGGCCGCCGCAGGTCCGGGCGCCCCCGGTGACCATGGAACACGCAGGTGGCCGCGGGGGCCAGAGGCCCGTCGGTCAGACTTCCGCGCGCCCGGTCCTGCCGCCCCTGCCCGGGCCCCGCAGGAGGGTGGGGCCGAGGCCCTGGTCACTTGCCCTTCCGGCGGAAGAGGTAGCCGCCGCAGCCGAGGCCGATCAGGAACATGGCCAGCAGCGCGAACCAGAGGGGCATCGTCACCTCGGGGATCAGCACCCGGATGGTGACGTCGTTCGTGTTCACGCAGATGAACACGATGACGAGCACGACCACCACCGCGACCACGATGCGCCCCGGAGTCAGCCACCCCGTGCCGCGCCCGCTGCCGCTCGATACGTCCTTGGGGCTCATGTTCCGGCCCTTCCGCTCGCTTCTCGCCGTCCGGCCCGCCCGTCATGCACGCGACCGCCCCCGGGGTCCCAGCATGTCCGGCTGCCGGGTTCGGGGGGCGGTGCTGTACGGCCGTTCGGGTGAACGAGGTGAGGGCCGTCAGCCGGCCGGGACGACCGGGAGTTCCAGTACGCCGGTGTCCTCGGGGGCGTGGACGACGGTGACGGGCTTGACGCCCCGGTTGCCGAAGTAGGCGGTGTCGCTGGCGGCGATCACGAACTCCAGGCGGTGCCCCTTCTCGTACCGGTGGACGATGCCGGGCAGCTCCACCGTGAAGGGCCGGGTGACGTCGGGGACCCGGACCGGGGAGACGAGCCGGTTCACCAGCGTACGGCTGCCGTCGGGCGCGACGTCGTAGACCTTGGCGAACAGGACGAGCTTGTCGGAGGCGTCACCGCTGTTCTGGACCCGTTCCGCCTTCGGCGAGAGAACCTTCAGGGTGGCCCGCGGCGAGCCGACGACGTCGAGGGGCTCGGTGAGGGGTTCGCCGCGCCAGCCGAGGTAGGTGCCCCTGGTGTCGTACGGCTCGGGGTCGGGCAGTCCGATGAGCGGGGCGATGGAGCTCTCGGAGTGGCTCGTCGGCACGAGCCAGTTGGTGTACTGACGGCTGCCGCGCGCCACCTTGGAGCGGTTGTCGACCAGCTTGCCGTCGCCGGAGAGGTACAGGGACCGGGAGAGGGCGGGGACGTCGGCGGCGGAGCCGTAGCCGCTCCGCCAGTCGCGGTAGTAGGAGAAGGCGGGTCCGGTGTCGGTGTCCGTCTTCTTGTGGAGGTAGCGGTCGAACCAGGCCAGTACCCGCTGTCCGACATGGCTGGTCTCCAGATTGCCCTGGCTCAGGTCGAGTTCGCCGGAGACCTGACCGCCGCTGTGTCCCCAGGACTGCCAGATCATCTTGGTCTCGGTGCCCTGCGCCTTGAGCGTCCGGTAGGTGGCGGTGGCCTCGTTGAGGTTGAAGAGGCTGTCGGCCTGGCCCTGGACGATGAGCGTGGGGGCCTTGACCCGGTCGAGGTAGGAGACGGGCGAGACGCTGCGCGCGTAGGCGAGCATCTGAGCGGTGCGGTCGGCGGGGTAGCGGCCGGAGTTGAGCAGCCGGATGGTCTCGCAGGCGCGGGTGGCGAAGTGCAGGCAGTCCAGCCGGTTGAGGCGGGAGGGGTCCAGGCTCGGATTGAGGAGCGGCTGGCCCTCGCCGATCAGATAGAAGCCGTTGGTCCACTGCCACTTGAAGACGCCGGGGGTGTCGGAGGTGACGCCGGTGCGCGCCCCGGTGTTGTTGGGGGCCAGTGCGTAGCCGAGGTCGTTCCAGGTGATCAGCGGGACGAGGGCGTCGACCCGGGGGTCGACGGCGGCGGTCGCCAGCTGGATCGCGCCGCCGTAGGAGCCGCCGATCATGCCGACCCGCGGGTCGCCGTCGGCGTCCCTGGTGACGAAGTCGGCCTCGGTTCCGTCGTCGGCCGCCCGGACTCCCCCGAGGAAGTCCAGGAGTTCGCTCGCGGCCTTGCCGTCGATGGCGGGGTCGTCGAGGGTGATCAGGCAGCCGGACCCGCCGAAGCCGAGACCCGAGTAGACGAGCCCGACGTAGCCGCGCTCGGCGAAGGCCTTCCCGATGGTGTCGGTGGAACCGTCGGACTTGCTGCCGCCGAAGCCGTTGGTGGCGAGGACCGCGGGGGCGGGACTGTCCGCGTCGGCCCCGGCGGGCCGGTAGAGGTCGACGTCCACCGTGCAGGTGCGGTCGCCCGCCTCGACGGTGAACTCCAGCGGGGTGACGGTGTACGGGCCGGCCTCGGCACGGGCCGGGCCGGCGAGGACGAGGGGGGCGACGAGGGCCGCCCCGGCGACCGCCACGAGCGGGCCGCGCACTCTGGAAACAGCACCTGACACGAGGACCTCCACACCGAGGACTACTTACCGGCCGGTAAGTATTGGGCCGCGCTCATGCTGTGACACAGCTCATAGCCGTGTCAACGTGTCGGTCAGCGGTTCTTGACGGATGTTCACGTTCCGCGGGAGGACGCACACATCTGCGCGCCCGCGCGGACGGCGGCGCGGGCGCGAACAGCGGCGGAAGGGCCGAGGGGCTCAGCGCAGGGCGGGGGCCTCGACGGTCAGCGTGCAACGGCCGCCGTCCGCCGGGGCGTCGAGCACCGCCAGAACACCCAGGGGGATCGTCAGCGCGGTCGGACCATGGCCAAAGCCCAGCTCCTCGACCACGGGTATGCCCAGCGGGCCGAGCCGGTCGGCGAGCACGGCGCGGACCTTCTCGTACGGGCCGCACTCCTGCCAGGAGCCGCAGGCCACCCCGGCGACTCCGTCGAGGACTCCGGACCGCAGGAGCCGGGTGAGGATGCCGTCCAGCCGGTAGGGCTCCTCCCCGGTGTCCTCGATCACCAGTAGTCCGCCCCGGGCCTGGGCCCGGCCGCCCGGGGCGCCGGCCCCGGCGGCGAGCAGGCTGACGCAACCGCCGTACAGGACGCCTCGCGCCCGGCCGGGGACCAGGGCCCCGGCCGACTCCAGGCCGAGAGTGGTGACGGTCTCCGGGGCGAAGAGCGTGGCGCGCAGGTGCTCGCGGGTCGCCGCGTCCTGGAGGAACGTATCGGTGGCGATCATCGGCCCGTGCAGGGTCGTGAACCCGGCGCGCAGGGCGAACGCCTCGTGCAGCACCGTGATGTCGCTGTAGCCGACGAACACCTTGGGCCCGGCGGCCCGGACCGCCGCCCAGTCGACCAGGTCGACCATCCGGTGGGCGCCGTACCCTCCCCGGGCGCAGAGCACGGCCTCCACGGTGGGGTCGCACCACGCCTGTTCGAGGTCCTCCGCACGGCCCGCGTCCGACCCGGCGAGGTAGTCCAGCTCCGGGTGCGTGGTGCGGACATGGGCGCCGACGACGGGTTCGAGTCCCCAGTCGCGCAGGACGGCGAGCCCCTCCTCCAGCCGGTCGGCGGGGACGGGGCCGCTGGGCGCGACGACGGCGACCCGGGAGCCGCGGCGCAGCCGGGGAGGCCGGGCGAGGGGCGTCGCCGGGCCGTGGTCAGCACGGGTCACGTGGTCAGCTCCAGAGGCGGCACGTCGGGACGGTCGATACCGAACGTCTGCGCGTAGAGGGAGAGTTCGGCCTCCAGCGCGCGGACCAGGGTCTCCACGCGCCGGAAGCCGTGACTCTCCCCCTCGAAGGCGATGTAGGCGTGGGCGACGCCCCGGCCGGCGAGGGCGGCGAGGAACCGCTCGCTCTGAGCGGGCGGGCAGATGACGTCGTCCAGGCCCTGGAGCAGCAGGAAGGGGGTGTTCAGCCGGTCGGCACGGTGGAGCGGCGAGCGCTCCCGGTAACGCTCGGGCACCTCGGCGAACGGGCCGACGAGGGATTCCAGGTACTGCGACTCGAAGTCGTGGGTCCCGTCCGTGGCCCACCCTTCGAGATCCAGGACCGGGTAGAGGATCGTCCCGCAGGCGTAGATGTCGGTGCTGGTCAGCGATGCGGCGGTGGTCCAGCCGCCCGCGCTGCCGCCCCGGATGGCGAGCTTGTCCGGGTGGGCGGCGCCCTCCTCGACGAGGGCCGAGGCGACGGCCGCGCAGTCGGCCACGTCGACCACGCCCCACTGGCCGCGCAGGAGTTCGCGGTAGCCGCGGCCGTAGCCGGTGGAGCCGCCGTAGTTGACCTCGGCCACCCCGATGCCGCGCGAGGTGAAGTAGGCGATCTCCAGGTCGAGGACGAGCGGGGCGTGGCCGGTGGGCCCGCCGTGCGCCCAGACGACGTACGGGGGCTTCTCGCCCTCGGGGCCGGTGCGGTCGGGGCTGCGGGGCGGGTAGAGGTGGGCGTGGATCTCGCGGCCGTCGGGGCCGGTGAAGGTGCGGTCCTCGGGCACCGGGTAGTACGCGGGGTCGACCGCGTCCCGGTGGGGTGCGCCGATGACGCGGGTGTGCCCGGTCGCGGTGTCCAGCTCGACGATCTCGGGGCCGCTGCGGGGGCTCGCCGCGACGCCGACGACCCGGCTGCCGTGGACGGCGAGCGTGTCGGCCCAGGAGGTCCAGGGGCCCGGCACGTCGGCGAGTTCGCCGGTCTCCGGGTCGAGGATGCCGAGCCGCATGCCGCCCCTGCCGTGCAGGACGGCGATCAGTCCGTTGTCCAGCGGATGGAACCAGCGCAGCCCGATCTTCCAGAGGGCTCCGCCGAACTCCTCGCCCCGGGGCGGCAGGAGGCGGCTGCTGGGGACCGCGCCGCCGGGAGGCGCGTCGGGGCGGATGCGCTGGAGCTCCCACCAGTCGGCGAGGTCGGAGACGAACAGGAGGCTGCCGTCGCGGTCCCACTCCACCTGGCAGACCGATTCGTCGTGGTCGCCGACGAGAGGCCGTACGCCGGTGAACCCGCCCGTGTCGTCGATGTCCGCCAGCATGACCGCCGTGCCGTCCCACGGCATCCGGGGGTGGTCCCAGGCGATCCAGGCCGCCCGCCGCCCGTCGTGGGAGACCTTGGGGCCGGTGACGAACCGGTGCCGGTCGTCGGAGAGTTCACGGACCGCCGCCCGCTCGTCGGCCGCCGAGCCGTCGAGCGGTACGGCGGCGACGACGCGCCGTACGTCGGTCGGCGCGGGCCCGGTGAACTCCTCCAGCACGCACCAGACCTCGCCCGCCGCCCCGTGCTCCGGGCGCACCTGCGGGTCCACCCAGCGCAGCCCGCCGCCGACGTCCGAGACGGGGGTGAGCGGCCACGGCCCGTCGGGCCCGTCGGGGGCGTAGGCGTACAGCCGCTGGTCGGTGAAGTGGACGAACACCACGAGGAGTTCGCCGTCCTCGCGCAGGGTGCCCGTCCAGGGCTGTCCGCCGTACTCGATCACCCGGCTGCGGGTGTTCCAGGGGGCGGGCAGCACGGGGGCGGTGGCGCCGTCGGCGCGGCGGCGCATCAGGGCGCGCCGGCCGTCCTCGGCGGGGCGCGGCTCGGTCCACCACACCTCGTCCCCGATGGTGCCGAGGTGGTCGGGGCGGCCGTCGTGCGAGGCGGCGAGTGCCGCGTCGACCGGCGACGGCCAGGTTCCGTACGGGGCTGCTGGCACGGTGTTCACGTAGGTCGGTCCCCCCGGGGCGCGGATCGGGTCGGCAGGCGGTCAGGCGGTACGCAGGTAGTGGTCGAGCACGCGGACGCCGAAGTGGAGGGCGTCGACGGGGACGCGCTCGTCGACGCCATGGAAGAGCCGCTGGTAGTCGAAGCCGACGGGCAGCTTCAGCGGGGTGAAGCCGTAGCCGGTGATGCCGAGGCGGGAGAACTGCTTGGCGTCGGTGCCGCCCGACATGCAGTACGGGACGGTGTGCGCGTCCGGGTCGAACCGCTCGACGGCGGCGCGCAGTTTGGCGTACGTCGGGGAGTCCACGGGGGCCTGAAGGGCCGTCTCGCGGTGGTAGAACTCCCAGGAGACCGAGGGGCCGGTGAGCCGGTCCAGGGTCGCGTGGAACTCGTCGTCGCCGCCGGGGACCATGCGTCCGTCGATGAAGGCGGCGGCGTGGCCGGGGATGACGTTGACCTTGTAACCGGCGTCCAGCATCGTCGGGTTGCTGCTGTTGCGGACGGTGTTCTCGACCAGGGACGCGGCCGGGCCGAGCTTGCCGAGGAGTTGGGCGACGTCGAAGCCGGGGTCGTCCAGGTCGGCGGTGATGCCGTGCAGGGCGGCGATCTCGGTGATCGCGGCGCGGACGGTCGGGGTGAGGCGGATGGGCCACTCGTGCTCGCCGATCCGGGCGACGGCGGCGGCCAGGGTGCTCACCGCGTTCTCCCGGTTGACCTTGGAGCCGTGCCCGGCCCTGCCCTCGGCGGTCAGCTTCAGCCAGCCGGTGCCGCGCTCGCCCGCGGCGATCGGGTACAGCGAGAGACCGGGGCCCGCGTGGAAGGTGAAGGCCCCCGACTCGCTGATGCCCTCCGTGCAGCCCTCGAACAGCTCCGGGTGCTGATCGGCGAGGAAGCCGGAGCCGTCGGCGGCGCTGTCCTCCTCGTCGGCGGTGTACGCGATGACGATGTCGCGCCGGGGGCGGAAGCCCTCGCGGGCCCAGCCGCGTACGACGGAGAGGACCATCGCGTCCATGTTCTTCATGTCGACGGCGCCCCTCCCCCACACGACCCCGTCGCTCACCTCGCCCGAGAAGGGGTGCACGCTCCAGTCCGCGGGCTCGGCGGGCACCACGTCCAGGTGGCCGTGGACGAGCAGCGCGTCGGCCGACGGGTCGGTGCCGGGGATCCGGGCGACCACGTTGGTCCGGCCGGGGGTCCGCTCCAGCAGCGTCGGCTCGATCCCGGCGTCGGAGAGCCGCTGGGCGACGTACTCGGCGGCCGGCCGCTCCCGGCAGTCGCCGCCGCCCCGGTTGGTGGTGTCGATGCGGATGAGTTCGGAGGTGAACGTCACCACCTCGTCGAGCGCCTGCCGGTCAACGGGTCCGAGCAGGTCGGGGGCGTCAGCCATACTGTTCCTCCACAGCGGCCGACACGATCGTCGTCACCGCCTTGAACGTGCGAATTCCTTCGTACATCGTCGCGCTGGTGTACGCGACGCGCCTCTCCCCGCTCGGCGCCACGCCGGGGACCACGGTCGCCGCGGCTGCCAGATGTTCGGCGTCGAACTCCAGCTCGATGGTGAACGTCTTCCCGGTGACGGGATCCCGTCGCCCCGCCAGCTCGGTGGCCGTCTTCGCCGCCGCCCTGATGTCGGCGGCGGTACGGGCGGGGGTGCGGCACACGGCGGCGTAACGGGAGACGTGGTCCTTGACGGCGACCTTCCGGGCGTCGGGGGCGTATCCCTCGGCGTCCACGCAGGTCAGGTCGTCGCCGGTGACGAGGACGACGGGCACGCCGTACTCGGCGGCGACGTGCGCGTTGAGCAGCCCCTCGCTCGCGCGGACATCGTTGAGCCAGACGCCGGTGATGGAGTTGGCGAGGTAGGTGTGGGCGAGGACGCCCTCCGTGCCGGCTCCGGTGTGGTAGCCGACGAAGGCCACCGCGTCCACGTCGCCGTGCTGGATGCCCTCGACCATGGACAGGGACTTGTGTTTGCCGGTGAGCATCTGGACGCGTTCGTCCATGTGCTCCAGCAGCAGGTTGCGCATCGACCAGTGGGCCTCGTTGACCAGGACCTCGTCGGCGCCGCCGTCGTAGAAGCCGAGCGCGGCCGCGTTCACGTCGGAGGTGAACATCGACCGGCAGCGCTCCCACTGCGGCGTCCCCGGCAGCACGTCGGCCGGCCAGGTCACTCCGGTGGCGCCTTCCATGTCCGCGCTGATGAGGATCTTCATGCCGCCACACCGTACGCGCCGTGAGCGGCGCGGGCCAGGGAGGGGCGGCCCGTCAGAGGTCCAGTCCGCCGAAGGTCCCTCCAGCGGTCCTGCCGGTACGCCGCCGGCGCTCACGTCGTCGCTCCCGCGTACCGAGGACCGGCCCGCATGCCCGTAGCCCCCGCGTACTGAAGACTGGAAGAGGCCTGACGACTCACGTCCCCGGCGTCACGTGCGAGAAAGGCGAGGAATCCAGTATGTGCGCGATGCAGGACGACGCGGGTGCCCCGCCTCACCACGGGCCCGGCACGGAACGGGACACGGACGGCTCGGACCGCTCGGACCGCTCGGACCGCTTCGAGGTCGACGAGGAGGTCCAGCACGCCCTGGACCGGCTCACGCTGCTCATCAACGCGGCAGAGGCCCTTTCCAGCACGCTCGAAGTGGACCAGGGGCTCCGTCGACTCTGCCGCACACTCGTCCCCGGTCTCGCCGACTGGTGCGCGGTGGACCTGGTGGACGACCACGGACGGCTGCGCAGGATCGTCGTCGAGCACCGGGACGCCGATGTGACGTCCCCGGGCCTGGACGAGGGACTGCTGCCTCCGGCGGAAGGGTCGGCGGCCTCGGTCGCCCGGGCGCTACTCGGTGTGGGTCCCGTACTCCTCACGGACTTTCCCCCGCCGAAGGGCGAGGACGACCCCCTGTGCCTCCGGGAGAAGCAACTTTTCGAGCGGCTCGCGGCCGACACGGCGGTCGTCGCCCCGCTGAGAGCCCGGCGGCAGGTGTTCGGCGTGCTGACCCTGGCCCGCACCCGCAGGGAAGCCCGGCTGACCGAGGACACCCTCTCCCTCGTCGAGGACCTCGCCCACCGCGTGGCGCTGGCCGTCGACAACGCGCGCCTGCACGCCGAGGCCCAGCACACGGCCGAGCGGTTGCAGCGCTCCCTGCTGCCCGAGCTGCCCACGGACGGGCCGCTCGAAGTGGCCGCCCGCTACCAGCCCGCGAGCACCACGGCGCGCGTCGGCGGCGACTGGTACGACGCCTTCGTGCTGCCGGACGGGGCGATGACACTGATCATCGGTGACATCGCGGGACATGACCTGCGGGCCGCGGTCATGATGAGCCAGACCCGCAACATGCTGCGCGGCATCGCCTGCGACCGCAAGGAACCGCCCGGCAAGATCCTCGCCCGGCTGGACGCGGCCCATCACATCCTCTATCCGCAGCAGACGCTGACCTGCATCTACGCACTGATCGAACGGATGAGCGCGGACGAGCCGTGGCTGCTGCACTACGCGGTCGCGGGCCATCCCGCCCCTTTGCTCGTGACCCACGACGGGGAGACCCGCTTCCTCACCGGTGGCCGCAGCGTCATGCTCGGGGTGGAGCCCGAGGTCCATCGCCCCGCCGAGACCGACACCCTGCCGCCCGACTCGACCGTGCTGCTGTACACGGACGGCCTCGTCGAGCGGCGCGAGGAGGACCTGGGCCGGGGTCTGGCGCGCCTGCGGCAGCACGCGGCGGCCCTGGCCCGCGAGCCGCTCACGACGTTCTGCGACGAGATCCTGGAAGGCATGGCCGGAGGCGGCTCGGACGACGTCGCCCTGATCGCGGTCAGAACGGCGCCCCCGCATGCCGGGCCCACCGTGGCCACAGCCTGAGCAGCCGGGGCCGACCTCTCCCACGACGAGTTCGTGGACTACTGGACGCAGAAGCACACCCCTCTGGGTCTTCGGCTGAGCGGCGCCGTCCGCACCGCGCACGTCCTGCCGGCCTCGCCGGCGGTACGGCCCTCTCCGGCCGTACCGCCCTCACGCGCCTGGCGTCGTCAGCCCGTCTTCGTGTCCCGCAGCAGCTCCTCGATCCGGGACAGCTCGTCCTCGGTGAAGTCCAGGTTCCGGGCGGCCTCGACGCTGTCCTCCAGCTGGGCGACGCTGCTCGCGCCGACGACGGCGGAGGTGAGCCGGCCGCCGCGCAGCACCCACGCCAGGGCCAGCTGCGCGAGCGACTGGCCGCGCTCCTTCGCCAGCGCGTCCAGCGCGCGCAGCCGCTCCACCAGCTGCGGGGTGACGGCCTCGGCGCTCAGGAAGGGGCTGGCGCCCGCCGCCCGGGACCCGGCCGGAATGCCGTTCAGATAGCGGTCGGTCAGAATCCCCTGTTCCAGCGGCGAGTACGCGATGGATCCGGCGCCCAGCTCGTCGAGGACGTCCGGCAGCCCGTCGTCCTCGATCCGGCGGTCGAGCATCGAGTAGCGGGGCTGGTGGATGAGGAGCGGGGTTCCGAGGTCCTGGAGGATCGCGGCGGCCTCGCGGGTCTGCGCGGCGGAGTAGTTGGACAGACCGACGTACAGCGCCTTGCCCTGCCGTACGGCGGAGTCGAGCGCGCCCATCGTCTCTTCGAGGGGGGTCTCGGGGTCCGGCCGGTGGGAGTAGAAGATGTCGACGTACTCGACACCCAGGCGCTGCAGGCTCTGGTCGAGCGAGGAGCGCAGGTACTTCCGCGAGCCCCACTCCCCGTACGGCCCGTCCCACATGTGGTAGCCGGCCTTGGTGGAGATGACGATCTCGTCGCGCAGACGGGCGAAGTCGGTCGCCAGGGCCCGGCCCAGGGTGAGTTCGGCGGAGCCGGGCGGCGGGCCGTAGTTGTTGGCCAGGTCGAAGTGGGTGATGCCGAGGTCGAAGGCGCGGCGCAGGATGGCGCCCTGCGTCTCGGGCGTCCGGTCGCCTCCGAAGTTGTGCCAGAGGCCGAGGGAGAGAACGGGCAGCTTCAGACCGCTGCGTCCGGTGCGCCGGTAGGGCATGGCGGAGTAGCGGTCGGGGGACGGAAGGTACATATGGGCTCCGCGGGAGGGGTACGGGGGTGGGGCACGGGGTGGCGCGTCGGGACCGGCGCGCACCCGGCCCAGGCTTCCGCAGATGGATCCAGCAGTCCAACAGGAGATTCCGCTCGCATTCATCGCCTAGATTGCTCAATCATGGAACTGCGTCAGCTGGAGCATTTCGTCGCCGTCGCCGAGGAGCGGCACTTCACCCGCGCCGCCGAGCGCCTCGCCGTGTCGCAGTCCGGGCTCTCCGCCTCCGTACGGGCGCTGGAGCAGGAGCTGCGGACCCCCTTGTTCAGCCGCACCACGCGCACGGTCCGGCTCACCGAGGCCGGGCGGGCGCTGCTGGTGGAGGCGGAGCGCACGCTGGCGGGCGCGCGGGCGGCGCGGGACGCGGTCGACGCCGTACGGGGGCTGCTGCGCGGGACGCTGACGGTCGGGGTCGAGCAGTGCGTGGCGGGAGTGAGCCCGGCGCGGCTGCTGGCGGCGTTCCACCGGGAACATCCGCAACTGGAGCTGAGGCTGCGGCAGGAGGGCACCAGCAGCCTGCTGGACGGCGTGGCCGGCGGGCGCCTCGACCTGGCGTTCGCCGCGACGGTGAGCCCGGCGGAGTGGCGCGGGGAGCTGGTGCCGCTGGCCCGGGAGCCGATGGTGCTGCTGTGCGCGGCGGGGCACGCGTTCGCCGGGCGGCCGGAGGTGGGGTGGGAGGAGCTGTCGGGGTCGTCGTTCATCGACTTCCATCCGGACTGGGGTCCCCGGCGGGCCGCCGACGAGGCGTTCGCGGCGGCGGGGGTGCGCCGGACGGTGGGTCTGGAGGTCAACGACGTGCACAGCCTGCTGGAGCTGGTGCAGGAGGGGCTGGGGATCGCGGTGGTGCCGCACCACTTCTCCCGCAAGCCGGAGGCGTCCCGGCTGGTCACCGTGGAGCTGACGGGCGCCCGCCGGCCGGTGTACGAGAGCGTGGTGGTGCTTCCGGCGGCGCGGGGCCTGAGCCCGGGGGCCCGGGCGCTGCTGCGGCTGGTGCGGGAGGACCCGCTGCGGGAGCCGGGGCCGGCTCCCGCAGGGCCGGCGGTGCGCTGAGCCCCCGGAGCCGCACCGGACCGGCTCCGGCGCCCGTCCCGTTCCCGTACGTCCCGATCCCGTACGCCCCTTCCCGCACGTCCCGGTCCCGTACGCCCCTTCCCGTACGCCCCGGTCCCGTACGTCTCGGTCCCGTACGTCTCAGTCCTCGTGGCCGAGTTGGAGATCGCGTTCGGTGCGGCCGCCGCCCGCGACCTGGAGGACGGTGGCGACCGGAGGGTATCCGGCGGCGATCACGGTGTACTCGCCGGACGACAGGTCGACGAACCGGAACGATCCGTCCGGTCCGGTGGTGAGGGTGTCCACCACGTTGCCCGCCGCGTCGAGCAGGGTGACCCGGGCGTCCTCGACGGGGCGTCCGCCGGTGGCCCGGACGGTGCCGCGCAGGACGGCCCCGCCCGCCAGCTCGATGTCCTGCCGGGTCTCCCGGGCGGCCTGCACGCTGACCGGGAGGGCGGCCGGGCGGAAGGCGGGGGCGCTGGCCGCGAGGGTGTACTCGCCGGCGACCAGTTCGCCGATGACGTAGCAGCCCTCGTGACCGGTGCGGGTGGAGGCGACGACCTCGCCGCGTACGTCGGTCAGGGTGACGGCGGCGTCGCGTACGGGGGCCCCGTCGGGGGTGAGGACGGATCCGGCGAGGCGCCCGGCGCCGCCGAGCACCACGTCCAGCTCGACGGGACGCTCGCCCACGGTGACGCTGACGGCCTGCGGCTGGTGTCCGCCCGCGGCGGCGATCAGGACGTAGGAGCCGGCGCCGGGGACGCTCAGCGCGTACCGCCCGTCCTCGCCGCTGGCCCCGCGCCCGATCTGCCGCCCCTGGACGTCGATGAGGGTGAGGGCGGCGCGGGGGACGGTGGTGCCGTCGGGGTGCTGGACACTCCCGTGGACCGGGACGCCGGAGAGGTAACCGGAGGCGGGCCGGCCCGAGTCGGCGCGGGCGGCGGGAATCGGGGAGGTCATGGCCTCGGCGGCGGCTTCGGGGCTGTGGTGGGACACCAGCGGTTTCTCCTTGAGGCAGAAGGCGAGGATCAGGCCGAGCACGAGCACCGGCACGAGGTACAGGAAGATGCGCGGCATCGCGTCGACGTACGCCTGGATGTAGGCGTCGCGCAGCGCGGGCTCCATCGCGTGGACGATCTGCGGGGTGATCGACTCGGGGTCGGGCAGCTCCGCACCGGCGGGCAGGCGCGCCCCGAGCGCGTCGGAGAGCCGCCCGGCGAACAGCGTGCCGAAGATCGCAGCCCCGACGCTGCCACCGATCTGGCGGAAGTAGTTGTTGGCACTGGTCGCGGTGCCGAGGTCCGAGGGGCGTACGGAGTTCTGCACGGCGAGGACGAGGACGGACATGACCAGTCCGATGCCGGTGCCGAGGACGGCCTGGTAGAAGCTGTACGCCAGGGGGGAGGTGTCCGCCTCCAGCAGGGACAGCAGCCCCATGCCGACCACCGAGACGGCGCTGCCGACGATCGGGTAGATCCGGTAACGGCCGGTGCGGGTGATGAGCTGGCCGGAGACGATGGAACCGCCGACGATGCCCATCATCATCGGGAGCATCAGCAGCCCGGACTCGGTGGCGCTGACCCCGTCGACCATCTGCAGGTAGGTCGGGAGGTAGCTGGCCGCCCCGAACAGCGCGACGCCGACGACCGCGCCGACCAGACCGGTGACGTTGAAGACGGAGTCGCGGAACAGCCGCAGCGGAATGATCGGTTCTGCGGCCCGGTGTTCGGCGGCGACGAAGAGCGCCGTCGTGACGACCGCGCCGGCGGCGAGCCCCAGGATGGTGCGCGAGCCCCAGGCGTACTCGGTGCCGCCCCAACTGGTGACCAGCACCAGACAGGTGGAGGCGACGGCCAGGAGCACCGCGCCCAGGACGTCGAGCCGGGGCCGGACGGCGGGTTTGGGCAGCTTGAGGACGACGGCGATGACGGCCAGGGTGACCAGGCCGAAGGGGACGTTGATGTAGAAGCACCAGCGCCAGGAGACGTGGTCGGTGAAGAACCCGCCCAGCAGCGGGCCGGCGACCGAGGCGAGACCGAAGACCGCGCCGATGAGGCCCATGTAGCGGCCGCGCTCCCGGGCCGGGACGATGTCCGCGATGATCGCCTGGACGCCGATCATGAGGCCGCCGCCGCCGATGCCCTGGAGGGCGCGGAAGGCGATCAGCTCGTCCATGGTGCGCGACCAGCCCGCCAGGGCGGAGCCGATGATGAAGACCACGATGGCGAACTGGAAGACGCCCTTGCGGCCGAAGAGGTCGCCGAGCTTGCCGTAGAGCGGCAGGACGATGGTGGAGGCGAGGAGGTAGGCGGTGACGGCCCAGGACATCTTCTCCAGGCCGTGCAGCTCACCGACGATTCTGGGCAGGGCGGTGGCGACGATCATCTGGTCGAGCGCCGCGAGCAGCAGGGTGAGCATCAGCCCGAGGAAGACCATGCGGACCTTGCGGGGGCTGATCTCCGCCGCGTCCGGGCCGGGCCCCGCCGGAGGGGGTGGCGGGGGCGGTGCGGCGGGAAGTTCGACCGTGGCCGCCGTGCCGTCCTGCGGCACCGGGCCATCCGGTCCCGGGCCATCCGGTCCCGGGCCGTCCGGCTCGTCCTTCACCAGCGTGATACCACCCACCACGTAACGCTCCCCTCGTCGCACCTGCGCCGCCCATTTCTCGCATCGCGCGGTAAGGCAGGGCAAACGTGTCGAGGGGCGTACGCGGCGCGCACGGAGGGCTTATGCGCCGGTGGGAGGTGCTACGGCGCACAACCGGCCTCACCGGAAAACCACCCGTTCCGGTGAGGCTGAACGTCCCGCGGAGGCCGGACCCCGTCCGGCCTCCGGTGCGGCGAGGGGAGTCGGAACACCCCCTGCCGGCCGGTTCTACTTCTCGACCTCGGTGGCGAGGTTCTGGAGCAGCTCGTCGTAGATCCGGCCGAGACCCTTGGGCGCGAAGGTCCGCTCGAAGAACCCGCCGATGCCGCCCGCGCCGTCCCAGACCGTGGTCACGACGGCCTTGGACTTCCCCTCACCGGCCGGGGTGACGGTCCACGTGGTGACCATGGAGGAGTTGCGGTCCTTCTCGACGAGCTGCCCGTCCGTCGGCTCGGTGACCTCCAGCAGGCAGTCGCGGACGCGCTTGCTGGTCGCCTGGAGCTTCCAGTGCACGAGGCTGCCCTCGCCGTCGCCGCCCTCCCGGACCTCGTACTCACTGAAGTGCCCGGTCAACACCTTGCCCCGGACGTCCTTGTAGTCGGCCAGCGCGTCGAACACCGCCTCTGCGTCCGCCGCGATGATCCGCTCCGTCGTGGCCTCGACCTGCGCCATGGCTGTTCCTCCAGCAGTCGGTTGTTCGGTGGGTGAGCTGAGCCAACCACCTCGGGCGCAGCCGCTCAAAATCGGGGCCGTCCGGGGTCAGGGGCGGCGGTCCCCGAGGACGCAGAACTCGTTGCCCTCCGGGTCGGCGAGCACGACCCAGCTCGCGTCGCCCTGGCCGACGTCGGCGCGGCGAGCGCCCAGGCCGATCAGCCGGCGGACCTCGTCGTCCTGTTCCCGGTCGTTGGGACTGACGTCGATGTGGAGCCGGTTCTTGGCGCTCTTGCCCTCGGGCACCCGCGCGAAGGTCAGCACCGGCGGCACGGGGCCGGGGCGGTCCGCTCCCTCACGCGGAGCGGGCGGGCCGATGGTGACGACGCCTTCCTCCGCGTCCCCGTCCCGCGCCTCGTAGTCGAGGACCGAGCACCAGAACCGGGCGAGGCCGACGGGATCCGCGCAGTCGATCGCGAGCTCGGTGAACTTGCTGGCCATGGTCGGGACCTCCCGGTCGGTCGGATACAGCGGGTCTACCAGGGCGACACGGTAGTCGTGGGGCGCCGTGGGCAGCGCCTCGCACGATCAAGGGAACAAGTGTTCTATTCTGCGGTGAGTGCTACCGAGGAGGCGTCCATGCGCTGGGACAATCTGGTCGAGAAGAACTCGACGGCCGGGAACAGCGCGCTCTTCGCCGCGGACGCGGTGACCACGCGCACGTTCGACACCCCGGAATTCCGGGGCATCACCTTCCACGAGATCCGGGCCCGTTCGATCCTGAACCGGGTGCCCGGCGCCTCGCGGATGCCGTTCGAATGGACGGTGAACCCGTACCGGGGCTGTACGCACGCCTGTGTGTACTGCTTCGCCCGCAAGACCCACAGCTACCTGGACCTGGACACCGGCATCGGCTTCGACTCCCAGATCGTCGTCAAGGTCAACGCCGCCGAACTGCTCCAGCGGGAGCTGGCCTCCCGGCACTGGCGGGGCGAGCACGTCGCCATGGGCACGAACGTCGACTGTTACCAAAGGGCGGAGGGTAGATACCGGCTCATGCCGGGCATCATCGCCGCCCTGCGCGACCGGGCGAACCCCTTCTCCGTCCTCACCAAGGGCACGCTGATCCTGCGGGACCTGGAGCTGCTGCGGCAGGCCGCGGAGGTCGCCGAGGTAGGTGTCTCGGTCTCCGTGGGCTTCACCGACCGGGAGCTGTGGCGGACGGTCGAACCGGGCACCCCCTCCCCCGAACGCCGGCTGGACGTGGTGCGCGCGCTCACCGACGCGGGGATCGGCTGCTCGGTCCTGATGGCCCCGGTCATCCCCTTCCTGGGCGACCGCCCGGAGCAGCTGCGCGCCACCGTCGCCGCCATCGCGGAGGCGGGGGCGGCCTCGGTGACCCCGCTGGTGCTGCATCTGCGCCCCGGCGCGCGCGAGTGGTACCTGCACTGGCTGGGGCAACACCATCCGCAGCTGGTGGAGCGCTACGAGCGGATGTACGCGGACGGGGCGTACGCCCCCACCTGGTACCAGCGCCGGATCACGCGTCAGGTGCACGAGCTGGCGGACGAGTTCGGGATCGGCCCGGCGCACCGGGGCGAGGCCCGGCGGATCGGCCCGGCTCCCGCGTCGGCCGACACACCCGAACCGGGCCCCACCCAGCTGACCCTGCTGTGAGGTCCGCGGCGGAGCCCGGGCGACCGCCCGCAGGGCCGATGGCGTGACCGTACGGGGCGACTCCGCGCGGAACAGGCCCTTCCGCACGGGTATTCGGGGAGCATGCGGCGGGGACCGGCGATCCGGCGCCGCGTCCCGTCACCCCGGGAGTCTCCATGACGAAACGTGCAGGAATCCTGGTCGCCGTCGGCGCGACCGTCGCCGGTCTGCTGACCGCCGCGCCCGCGCCGGCCGCCGCCACCGCGGCGAGCACGCCGCCCGCGCCGAAGCCGCAGTGGACGGACTGTCCCACCGACAGCTATCCGACGCTCCAGTGCGCGAAGGTCAAGGCCCCGCTGGACCACCGCCGCCCGTCGGGCCGTCAGATCACGCTCGCCCTGTCCCGCGTCCCGCACACCGCGAAGACCTTCCAGGGACCGCTGCTGGTCAACCCGGGCGGCCCCGGCGGCAGCGGCCTGTCGATGGCCGGGTTCGTGGCGTCCTCGCTGCCGAAGAAGGTCGCGGCCCAGTACGACGTGATCGGTTTTGACCCGCGCGGGGTCGGCAGGAGCACCCCGGCGCTGAACTGCCTGCCGGGGCACTTCGATCCGGTGCGCCCCGACACGGTGCCGGACTCCGCCCGCTCGGAGCGGATCAACCGCGACCGGGCGGAGTCCTTCGCGCGGGCCTGCGGCGAGAAGCACGGCGACGTGCTGCCGTACATGGACACGGTCAGCGCCGCCAAGGACCTCGACGTGATCCGCAGGGCGCTCGGCTCCCGGCAGATCAACTACTTCGGCTACTCCTACGGCACCTACCTCGGCGCGGTCTACGCCAAGCTGTACCCGGAGCGCGTGCGCCGTCTGGTCCTGGACTCGGTCGTCGACCCGGACGACGTCTGGTACGAGGGCAACCTCGGCCAGAACCACGCGTTCGACGACCGCCACAAGGCGTTCGCCGCCTGGGTCGCGAAGCACGACGCCGCGTACGGCCTGGGCAGCGACCCGGCCGAGGTCGAGGCCGCCTGGTACCGGATGCGGGCGGACGTGGCGCGGGAGCCGGCGGGCGGCACGGTGGGCGCGAGTGAGCTGGAGGACGCCTTCATCCCCGGCGGGTACTACAACGGCTACTGGCCCTACCTCGCCGAGGCGTTCGCCGCGTACGCGAAGAGGGGGGACGCCGAGGCGCTGGTCGAGGTGTACGAGAACTTCGGCGCGGTGGACGCGAGCGGCGAGAACGGCTACTCGGTCTACACGGCCGTCCAGTGCCGCGACGCCGGCTGGCCCGAGCACTGGAGCACCTGGCGCAACGACAGCCGCCGGATCCACCGGAAGGCGCCGTTCATGACCTGGAACAACACCTGGTACAACGCGCCGTGCGCGAGCTGGCCGGTGGGGCCGCTGGAGCCGGTCCCGGTGAACAACCGTCAGCTGCCCCCGGCGCTCATCCTCCAGGCCACGGACGACGCGGCGACCCCGTACGGCGGTGCGGTCAGCATGCACCGCAAGCTCAAGGGCTCCAGCCTCGTGGTGGAGGAGGGCGGCGGCAACCACGGCATCACGCTGAGCGGCAACGACTGCCTGGACGAGCACCTGGCGGCGTACCTCACCGACGGCACCGTCCCGCGCGGCCGGGGCGAGGCGGACGCGGTCTGCGCCGCCCTCCCGGAACCGAAGCCGCTGCCGGCCGAGAAGGCGGCGGCCCAGTCGGTGGACAACAGCAAGGGCAGCCGACTGCACGGGCTGCTGGGCTTCCGCCGCTGAGCGGTACGGAGCGCCCGCGCACCTGCCGGGAACCGGGTGCGCGGGCGGTCCGGCCGGCACCGGGCCGTCCGCCCGCTCACTCCCCCGGCAACCGCCGGAGCGCCTGGGCCGCGGCCGTGCCCAGGCGCGGGTGCGGCAGGGCCGCCGTGAGGACCGGGCGGGCCTGTTCGTCGGCGAGGCGGCCGAGGCCCTCGACGCAGGCGAGGGCGACGCGCCAGTGCGGATCGCCGGGGGCCAGCAGGCGCTGGAGGGTGGCGACCAGGGCGGGGACCGACTCGGGGGCCCGCAGGTCGGCCAGCAGGCGCACCGGGTGCAGGGCGTAGGCGGTGCGCAGGGTGTTCGTGGCGAGGGCGGCGGCCGCCCTCGGGGTGCGCGGGTCGTCCAGCCGGGCCAGGGCGTGGGCGGCGGAGACGCAGCGTTCGGGGTCGCGGTGGTTGAGCAGGAGCACCAGCGTCTCGAAGGCCCGCCGGTCGCCCGCGCAGCCGAGCCGGAAGGCGGCTATCTCGCGGGCCCAGAGGGGGCGGTGCGGCTCCACGAGGACCCGGGCCAGCTCCTCGGGGTCCTCGGCGGCGACGAGCCGGGCGTACTGCGGCGACCCGGCCGCCTCGGGTTCCAGCCGGTCCATGAGTGAACGGAACTCCTCATCCATGACGTTCAGCGTATCGACGGACACGCTCCGTGCGGGGCGGCATCGGGGAGTTCATGTGGTCCAGCGCACAGGGATCCAGGGGTGGCGCGCTCGTTACTCGCCAGTTACTCTCATTTGAGCGGGACACACTCCCCGCAGGCTCCGGTGGCCTGGTGACGCAGCCATCCGGAGAGCTTGTCGGTTCGGCTTCTCCGTGCGACGCGACCCCGGGACAGGGTCCGTCACCCCACGGCCGGGCGCGCTCCCCGCGCGACGGCCCCGTGCTCCACGACACGCAGCTTCCGTACGCCACGCGCCGCTCCCTCATCGCCGCGCGTTCCGTGCTCCCCCAGTCGTCACTCACCCTGGAGTCCCCTGATGGACACCTCTCTCTCCACCATCGCCGTCGTCGGCCTCGGCACCATGGGCACCGGCATCGCCGAGGTCCTGGCCCTGGCGGGCCGCGAGGTCATCGGCATCGACATCAGCGAGGCGGCCGCCCTGGGGGCCGTCGCCGCCCTCGAAGCGTCCACCGCGCGGGCCGTGCGCCGTGGCCGGATCACCGAGCGGGAGCGGACCGACGCGCTGGCCCGGTTCCGTATGTCCGACGACCTCGGCACCGCCGCCGGTGCCGAGCTGGTCATCGAGGTGGTGCCCGAGACGTACGAGATCAAGCAGCTGGTGTTCCGGGAACTCGACGCGGTCGTCTCCCCCACCGCGATCCTCGCCACCGGCACCAACGCCCTGTCGGTGACCCGGCTGGCCGCCGAGTCCCAGCACCCCGAACGCGTCCTCGGCCTGCACTTCTTCAACCCGGCGCCCGCGATGAAGCTGGTCGAGGTGGTCTCCTCGGTGCTGACCGCGCCGCCGGCCGTCGAGGCCGTCACCGCGCTCGCCCGGGAGCTGGGCAAGGAGCCCGTCGCGGTCGGCGACCGGCCCGGGTTCGTCGCGGACGGGCTGCTCTTCGGCTACCTCAACCAGGCCGCCGCGATGTACGAGGCGAACTACGCATCCCGCGAGGACATCGACGCCGCGATGAAGCTGGGGTGCGGGCTGCCGATGGGGCCCCTCGCCCTGCTGGACCTGATCGGCATCGACACCGCCCGCACCGTCCTGGAGGCCATGTACGCCGAGTCGCACGACCGGCTGCACGCCCCGGCGCCCGTCCTCGGCCAGCTCAGCAGCGCGGGGCTGACCGGCCGCAAGGCCGGGCGCGGCTTCTACACGTACGACGCCCCGGGCGGCCAGGACGTGGTGCCCGACGCGCTGACCCCGGCGGCGGACGCCGTCTCCGGAACCGGGCGCGATGTGACGTCCGTCGGCGTCGCGGGCTCGGGGACGATGGCCTCCGGGATCGCGGAGGTCTTCGCGAAGGCCGGATACGACGTGGTGCTGGCCGCCAGGTCACAGGAGAAGGCCGACGTCGCCAGGGGCCGGATCGCGAAGTCGCTGGAGCGTTCGGTGGCCAAGGGGCGGCTCACCGCGGAGGCCCGGGACGAGACGCTGGCGCGGATCACGGCGGCCGGTTCGCTGGACGCGTTCGCCGAGGTCGACCTCGCCGTCGAGGCCGTCGCCGAGGACCTGGAGGTCAAGCGGCAGCTGTTCGCCGCGCTGGACAAGGTCTGCCGGCCGGGCGCGGTGCTCGCGACCACCACCTCCTCGCTGCCGGTCGTCGCCATCGCCCGGGCGACCGCGCGCCCCGAGGACGTGATCGGGATGCACTTCTTCAACCCGGCGCCCGCGATGAAGCTGGTCGAGGTGGTCCGCACCGTCCTGACCGCCGACGACGTGCACGCCACGGTCCGCGCGGTGTGCGCGAAGATCCGCAAGCATCCGGTTGACTGCGGGGACCGGGCCGGTTTCATCGTGAACGCGCTGCTGTTCCCGTACCTCAACAACGCGATCAAGATGGTCGAGCAGCACTACGCCTCGCTGGACGACATCGACGCGGCGATGAAGCTGGGCGGCGGCTACCCGATGGGCCCGTTCGAACTGCTCGACGTGGTCGGCCTGGACGTCTCGCTGGCCATCGAGAAGGTGCTCCACAAGGAGTTCCGCGATCCCGGCCTGGCCCCCGCCCCTCTGCTGGAGCACCTGGTCGCCGCGGGGTGCCTCGGCCGCAAGACGGGGCGCGGCTTCCGCGAATATGCCCGTCGCTGACCCGGGAGCCGGGTGGGGCGGGCTGCTGGGACCCTCCGGCGGTCCGCCCCCGCAGGCGCGCTCTCCTGCACCGATGCGTTACGTTCATGCCATGTCCCAGCCCGCCAAGTCACCCCGTGCCACCGCCGCGACCGACGCCCCGGAGACCACCACCGCGGGGACGCGCGCCGCCGCCCAACGGCTCAAGATGCGCCGTGAACTGGCCGCCGCCGCGATGGAGCTCTTCGCGACGAAGGGCTACGAGGCGACCACCGTCGACGAGATCGCGGGTGCCGCGGGCGTCGCCCGGCGGACCTTTTTCCGCCACTTCCGCTCCAAGGAAGAGGCCATCTTCCCGGACCACGACGACACCCTCGTCAGGGCCGAGGCCGTTCTCAACGCCGCCCCCGCGCACGAGCACCCGCTCGACACCGTCTGCCGGGGCATCAAAGAGGTCATGAAGATGTACGCGGCCAAGCCCGCCGTCTCCGTGGCCCGCTACAAACTGACCCGTGAGGTGCCGACCCTCCGGGAGGCCGAGATCGCGTCGGTGGCCCGCTACGAGCGGCTGTTCACCCGCTATCTCCTGGGCCACTTCGACGAGCGCGACCACCATGTGGGCAACGACGACCCGCTCCTCGCGGAGGTCGCCGCGTCCGCCGTGGTCACCGCGCACAACCATGTGCTGCGCCGCTGGCTGCGGGCGGGCGGGCAGGGTGATGTGGAGGCCCAGCTCGACCGCGCCTTCGCCATCGTGCGCGACACCTTCGGCACGGGCATCGGAGCGGGCCGGACCGCCGGGGCCGAGCCCGAGCGCGTCCCGGCCGCGACGGTGGCCGCGGACGGCGAGGTGCTCGTCGCGGTGGCGCGCACCGACGCCCCCCTCGACGAGGTCATGCGGACGATCCAGCAGGCGCTCAAGGACCGCTGAGCCGGGCGTCCTGCTCGGCGGCGACCTCCGCCGCCGCCTCCCAGGGCGGCGGCGCGGTGCCCTCGCTCCAGGCGGCCAGTTCCTCGGGGCCGTAGCAGAGGATGGCGCACTGCTCCGCGTAGTCGAGCGCGGGTTCGGTGAAGCCTCCGGTGGACACGACGAGAGCGACGTCCGCCTCGTGGACCGCGTAGCAGGTGCCGCCGAAGCGCTGGAGGTCCTGGGAGCCGACCCGGTTCCCCGGCCCGTAGCGCTTGCACTGGACGACCAGGCGGCGGCCGTCCGGGGTGGTGGCCAGGACGTCGGCGCCGAGGTCGCCCGCGCCGCCCACCACCTCGGCGTCCGCGCAGCCGTCGCGTCGGCAGAGCGCGGCCACGGCCTCCTCGAAGGCGTACGGGTCCAGCTCCGCGTGGTCGACCGGCTCGGCGGCCTCCGGGGGCGCCGCGCGATCCCGGGCCCGGGCCTCTTCGCGGGCTTCCGCGCGGGCCTCCTCTGCGGCGTCCAGCTCCGCCAGACCCGCGTCGACGATCCCGTACGCGGCATCCGTGACGGTCTCCGCGACCCGCCGCGCCCGACGGCGGCGGCGCAGCACCACGGAGGCCGCGACGAGGACCAGGACAGCCAGGAGCACGGCGACGGCCGGGTGGCGGCCGGCGCTCCGCCAGGCCGCCCGCAGGGCCAGCCCCCCGCCCGCGAGGACCAGGGCGAGCAGGGCGAAGCCGAACGCGGTGCGCCGGAGGTCGAAGGGAGCACCCCCCTGCCGGTCGCTCCGTCTGCGTATCGGTATGCCCATCGGCGCCCCACCCCTGCTCTCTGTCCACTTCAAGATCACTTGGTCTCGTCCACCTGCCCCGAGCTGGGCTTTCGACGCGTCCGGGAACACCGGCCCGGGCGAACCCGGCCGAAATTCGTTGGTTCGCCGATCGCCGCTGTGCTGAGGTGCGCGGATGCGAACCGACGAAGTACGCGACCTGTACGACCGCGCGATGCGCGAGCACGCCCGCCCTGACGGGCCCGGCGTACGCGTGGAGCGCGCCGGGCCCCTGGTCCGCCAGGTCGGCGGTCCGGACGACTGGAACGGGATCGTCTGGTCGGACCCGGAGCTGGACGCCACGGGGGCCGAAGCGGCGATCAGGGCCCAGATCGGGCACTACACCGCGCTCGGCCACGGGGAGTTCGAGTGGAAGCTCTACTCCCATGACCGGCCGGCCGACCTGGGCGACCGGCTGCGGGCGGCCGGTTTCGTACCGGATCCGCCGGAGACCCTGCTGGTCGCCCCGGTCGAGGCGCTGACCTCCCTGCCCGGGGCCGGGTTGCCGGAGGGCGTCGTCCTGCGCCCGGTGACCGACGCGGCCGGGGCCGAGCTGATGGCGCTGGCCCACGAGCGGGCGTTCGGTACGGACGCGGGCCGGTTGCGCCACCAGGTGCTGACGCGGCTGGAGCGGGCTCCGGACGACTTCGTGGCGCTGGTGGCGATGGCCGGCGGGGAGCCGGTCAGCTCGGCCCGTATGGAGCTGTACCCGGGCACGGGTTTCGCCGGGCTCTGGGGCGGCGGAACGGTCGCCGAGTGGCGCGGCAGGGGCCTGTACCGGGCCCTGGTCGCTCACCGGGCCGCCGTGGCCGCCGAGCGCGGCTACCGCTACCTCCAGGTCGACGCGACGGACATGTCGGCCCCGATCCTGGTCCGGCTCGGCTTCACGGCGCTCGGCACGACGACGCCGTATGTGTACCGCCCGGCCGGGTAACCGCCTGCCAGCAGGACAGAACGTCCCGTAACGCCCATCGTGTTGCTCATGCGTGCCCACGGGATGACAAGTGAGGGAAATTATTGGCACTGGGTGCCTTGTCAGGTGTCACGGAGTGCCATACGTTGAAGGTGTCCGGGCGGCCGGCGTGCTGAGACCTCACACGTACGCCGGCTGTCCCCGCAACCACCGTGCTGCGCGCCCGGACGCCTGCGTCACAGGCACCCTTCTGCTCCACCGGGCAGAGCCGAGCTCCACCCGCCGAACCGACGGCAACCACCTCCACACCGCTCCCCCCTGCCAGCAGGGCCCCTCAAGCGTTCCCTCGACGCCGCATCACCGGAGGCAACACCGTGAAGGAAATCCTGGACGCGATCCAATCCGAGGACAGCACCGCCGCGGACTTCGCGGCCCTGTCCCTCCCCGAGTCCTACCGCGCGATCACCGTGCACAAGGACGAGGCGGAGATGTTCGCGGGGCGAGAAACCCGCGACAAGGACCCGCGCGAGTCGATCCACCTGGACGACGTCCCGGTCCCCGAACTCGGCCCCGGCGAGGCCCTCGTCGCCGTGATGGCCAGCTCGGTGAACTACAACTCCGTCTGGACCTCGATCTTCGAGCCGGTGTCGACGTTCAGCTTCCTGGAGCGCTACGGGCGACTCAGCGAGCTGACCAAGCGCCATGACCTGCCGTACCACGTCATCGGCTCCGACCTGGCGGGCGTCGTCCTGCGTACCGGGCCCGGCGTGAACGCCTGGAACCCGGGCGACGAGGTCGTCGCGCACTGTCTGTCGGTGGAGCTGGAGTCCTCCGACGGCCACAACGACACGATGCTCGACCCCGAGCAGCGGATCTGGGGTTTCGAGACCAACTTCGGCGGGCTCGCCGAGATCGCGCTCGTCAAGTCCAACCAGCTGATGCCCAAGCCCCAGCACCTCAGCTGGGAGGAGGCCGCGTCCCCGGGCCTGGTCAACTCGACCGCGTACCGCCAGCTCGTCTCGCGCAACGGCGCGGGCATGAAGCAGGGCGACAACGTGCTGATCTGGGGCGCCAGCGGCGGACTCGGCTCCTACGCCACCCAGTTCGCCCTGGCCGGCGGCGCCAACCCGATCTGTGTCGTCTCCAGCCCCGAGAAGGCCGACATCTGCCGGGCCATGGGCGCCGAGGCGGTCATCGACCGCAACGCCGAGGGCTACAGGTTCTGGAAGGACGAGCACACCCAGGACCCCAAGGAGTGGAAGCGCTTCGGCAAGCGCATCCGCGAGTACACCGGCGGCGAGGACATCGACATCGTCTTCGAGCACCCCGGCCGCGAGACCTTCGGCGCCTCGGTCTACGTCACCCGCAAGGGCGGCACCATCACCACCTGCGCCTCCACCTCGGGCTACATGCACGAGTACGACAACCGCTACCTGTGGATGTCCCTCAAGCGGATCATCGGCTCCCACTTCGCCAACTACCGCGAGGCGTGGGAGGCGAACCGGCTGATCGCCAAGGGCAAGATCCACCCCACGCTCTCCAAGGTCTACTCCCTTCAAGACACCGGACAGGCCGCGTACGACGTCCACCGCAACCTGCACCAGGGCAAGGTCGGCGTCCTCGCCCTGGCCCCCCGCGAGGGCCTGGGCGTGCGCGACCAGGCCATGCGCGAGCAGCACATCGACGCCATCAACCGCTTCCGCAACGTCTGAGGTTCTCCGATGAACGAACGTCAGAAGGACCGGCCCTGGCTCATGCGGACGTACGCCGGTCACTCGACCGCCGAGGCGTCCAACGAGCTGTACCGCCGCAACCTCGCCAAGGGCCAGACGGGTCTCTCGGTCGCCTTCGATCTGCCCACGCAGACCGGATACGACCCGGACCACCTTCTCGCCCGCGGCGAGGTGGGCCGTGTCGGTGTTCCCGTCTCGCACCTCGGTGACATGCGGCGACTGTTCCAGGACATCCCCCTGGAGCAGATGAACACCTCGATGACGATCAACGCGACCGCCATGTGGCTGCTGGCGCTCTACCAGGTGGTGGCGGAGGAGCAGGGGGCCGACCCCGCCGGGCTCCAGGGGACCACGCAGAACGACATCGTCAAGGAGTACCTCTCGCGCGGGACGCACGTCTTCCCGCCGGTGCCCTCGCTGCGGCTGACCACGGACATGATCACGTACACGGTCGGCCGCATCCCCAAGTGGAACCCGATCAACATCTGCAGCTACCACCTCCAGGAGGCGGGGGCCACCCCGGTCCAGGAGATCGCGTACGCCATGTCGACCGCCATCGCGGTGCTCGACGCGGTCCGCGACTCGGGCCAGGTGCCCGAGGAGAAGTTCGGGGACGTGGTCGCCCGGATCTCGTTCTTCGTGAACGCGGGCGTCCGCTTCATCGAGGAGATGTGCAAGATGCGCGCCTTCGGCCGCATCTGGGACCGCGTCACCCGCGAGCGGTACGGCGTCGCCGACCCCAAGCAGCGCCGTTTCCGCTACGGCGTCCAGGTCAACTCCCTCGGCCTGACCGAGGCCCAGCCGGAGAACAACGTCCAGCGCATCGTCCTGGAGATGCTGGCCGTCACCCTCTCCAAGGACGCCCGCGCCCGCGCCGTACAGCTGCCGGCCTGGAACGAGGCGCTGGGGCTGCCCCGGCCCTGGGACCAGCAGTGGTCGCTGAGGATCCAGCAGGTACTGGCGCACGAGAGCGATCTGCTGGAGTACGAGGACATCTTCGCCGGTTCGCACGTCATCGAGGCCAAGGTGGACTCGCTGGTCGAGGAGTCGCTGGCGGAGATCGACCGGATCCAGCAGATGGGCGGCGCGATGGCGGCCGTCGAGTCGGGCTACCTCAAGTCGGAGCTGGTCTCCTCGCACGCGGCCCGGCGGGCCCGGATCGAGGGCGGCGAGGAGAAGATCGTCGGCGTCAACATCTACGAGTCCACCGAGCCGAACCCGCTCACCGCCGACCTCGACGGCGCGATCATGACGGTCGACCCCGAGAACGAGGCCCGCGTCGTGGCCGCCCTGCACGAGTGGCGGGACAACCGCGACGAGACGCGCGCTTCCGAGGCGCTGGCCGCGCTGAAGAAGGCCGCGGCCGGCACCGAGAACATGATGGAGGCCACCGTCGAGTGCGCCCGCGCGGGCGTCACCACCGGCGAGTGGTCCTGGGCGCTGCGGGACGTCTTCGGCGAGTTCCGCGCGCCGACCGGGGTCTCCTCGGCCCCGGTGGCGGTCACCGCCGAGCCGGGCAGCACGCTCGCCCTGGTCCGTGCGAAGGTCACCCGCACCTCCGCCGACCTGGGCGTGGGGCGACTGCGACTGCTGGTCGGCAAGCCGGGCCTGGACGGACACTCCAACGGGGCCGAGCAGATCGCCGTACGGGCCAGGGACGCCGGGTTCGAGGTCGTCTACCAGGGCATCCGGCTGACCCCCGAGCAGATCACCGACGCGGCGATCGCCGAGGACGTGCACTGCGTGGGGCTCTCCATCCTGTCCGGCTCGCACGCCGAACTGGTGCCCGACGTCCTGCGCCGGCTCCGCGAGGCCGGTGCCCCGGACATCCCGGTGATCGCGGGCGGCATCATCCCGCCGGCCGACGCCGCCGCACTCATCGAAGCCGGTGTGGCGGCCGTCTTCACCCCGAAGGACTTCGGCATCACCGAGATCATCGGCCGTATCGTCGACGAGATCCGGAAAGCGAACAAGCTCGACCCTCTGGAGGTCCCCGCATGACCACGCCTACCCCGTCCGTGAACCGGCTGCGCCCCCGCCGTTCGTGTCTCGCGGTCCCGGGCTCGAACCCGCGTTTCCTGGAGAAGGCCCAGGGCCTCCCGGCCGACCAGGTGTTCCTGGACCTGGAGGACGCCTGCGCGCCGCTCGCCAAGGAGGGCGCGCGCCACACCATCGTGGACGCGCTGAACAACGGTGACTGGAGCGGCAAGACCCGGGTCGTGCGGGTCAACGACTGGACGACGCACTGGACGTACCGGGACGTCATCACGGTCGTCGAGGGCGCGGGGCCGAACCTCGACTGCATCATGCTGCCGAAGGTCCAGGACGCCCAGCAGGTCGTGGCGCTGGACCTGCTGCTGACCCAGATCGAGAAGACGATGGGCTTCGAGGCCGGGAGGATCGGCATCGAGGCGCAGATCGAGAACGCCAAGGGCCTGGTGAACATCGACGACATCGCCGCCGCCTCGCCCCGCCTGGAGACGCTGATCTTCGGCCCGGCCGACTTCATGGCCTCGATCAACATGAAGACCCTGGTCGTCGGCCAGCAGCCGCCCGGCTACCCGGCGGACGCCTACCACTACATCCTGATGCGCATCCTGATGGCGGCCCGTACCCACGACCTCCAGGCGATCGACGGCCCGTTCCTCCAGATCCGTGACGTGGACGCCTACCGCGAGGTGGCCGGCCGCGCCGCCGCCCTCGGCTTCGACGGCAAGTGGGTGCTGCACCCGGGTCAGGTCGACGCGGCGAACGAGGTGTTCTCGCCCTCGCAGGAGGACTACGACCACGCCGAGCTGATCCTCGACGCCTACGACTGGTGCACCTCCGAGGAG
This sequence comes from Streptomyces sp. CNB091, assembly GCF_000377965.1. Taxonomy (NCBI): domain Bacteria; kingdom Bacillati; phylum Actinomycetota; class Actinomycetes; order Kitasatosporales; family Streptomycetaceae; genus Streptomyces; species Streptomyces sp. CNB091. The sequence goes on along the minus strand of NZ_KB898990.1, from coordinate 29,678 downwards.
GGCGGCAAGAAGGGCTCCGCGATGCTCGGCGACGAGATGATCGACGAGGCCAGCCGCAAGATGGCGCTGGTGGTCGCGGGCAAGGGCCGGGCCGCCGGAATGCGGCGCACCTCCAAGTTCGAAGCCCCGGAGGCCTGATCGTGCAGTTCGGACGCACCTTTGAGGAGTTCGAGGTCGGTGCGGTCTACAAGCACTGGCCCGGAAAGACGGTCACGGAATACGACGACCACCTGTTCTGTCTGTTGACCATGAATCACCACCCGCTGCACATGGACAGCAACTACGCGGAGAGCACGACCGACTTCGGAAAGAACGTGGTCGTCGGCAACTACGTCTACTCACTGCTGCTCGGCATGTCGGTGCCGGACGTCTCCGGAAAGGCGATCGCCAACCTGGAGGTCGAATCTCTGAAGCACATCGCGCCGACCTTCCACGGCGACACGATCTACGGCGAGACGACCGTGCTGGACAAGACGCCGTCGAAGTCCAGGAACGACCGCGGCATCGTGTACGTGGAGACCAAGGGCTACAAGCAGGACGGCACCGTCGTCTGCGTGTTCCGGCGCAAGGTGATGGTCCCCACCGAGACGTACGTCAAGGAGCGCGGCGGAGAGCAGCCCGGCCGCCCGACGCCCGCCAAGTAACTGTGTGAAGCCTTAAGGCCATCCGCGTGAAGCCACAGGAGAAGCAGCCATGACGCGACTCGCCCAGACCGCCGGTCTGAACGACATCCAGCGGGAAATCCTTGCCACGGTCCGGGATTTCGTCGACAAGGAGATCATTCCGGTCGCGACCGGGCTGGAGCACCGCGACGAGTACCCCACGGAGATCGTCGAGGGGCTGAAGGAACTCGGCCTGTTCGGGCTGATGATCCCCGAGGAGTACGGGGGGCTGGGTGAGTCGCTGCTCACCTACGCGCTGTGCGTGGAGGAGATCGCGCGCGGCTGGATGAGCGTCTCGGGCATCATCAACACGCATTTCATCGTGGCCTACATGCTCAAGCAGCACGGCACCCAGGAACAGAAGGACACCTTCCTGCCGCGGATGGCGCTGGGCGAGGTGCGCGGGGCCTTCTCGATGTCGGAGCCGGCGCTCGGCTCGGACGTCTCGGCCATCTCGTCGAAGGGCGTCAGAGACGGCGACGCATACGTTCTCAACGGCCAGAAGATGTGGCTGACGAACGGCGGAACGTCGAATCTGGTGGCCGTACTCTGCCGAAGTGACGAAGGCCACCCGGAGGGCACCGCGCCCCACAAGTCGATGACGACCTTCCTCATCGAGAAGGAGCCCGGCTTCGGAGAGGTCCGGCCCGGGCTGACCATCCCCGGAAGGATCGACAAGATGGGCTACAAGGGCGTCGACACGACCGAGCTCATCATGGACGACCTGCGCATTCCGGCCAATCGCGTCCTCGGGGGCACGACCGGCCGAGGCTTTTACCAAATGATGGACGGCGTCGAGGTCGGCCGGGTGAATGTCGCCGCGCGTGGCTGCGGTGTCGCACAACGTGCATTCGAGCTGGGCGTTTCGTACGCGCAGCAGCGTCACACCTTCGGCAAACCGATCGCCCAGCACCAGGCGATCCAGTTCAAACTGGCCGAAATGGCCACCAAGGTCGAAGCCGCTCATGCGATGATGGTCAATGCGGCACGCAAAAAGGACTCCGGGGAACGAAACGACCTGGAGGCAGGGATGGCGAAGTACCTCGCCTCCGAGTACTGCAAGGAAGTCGTCGAGGACGCCTTCCGTATCCACGGCGGTTACGGCTTCTCCAAGGAGTACGAGATCGAGCGCCTCTACCGCGAGGCACCGATGCTGCTGATCGGTGAAGGTACCGCCGAGATCCAGAAAATGATCATTGGCCGGCGCCTCTTGGAGGAGTACCGATTCCAGGGCTGATTGTCCCTTTAAGGGTGATTTGGTGGCGAAGAACATCACACCGGGTCACCCTCGACGGGTGCCTTTCCGCCGTCCGACTCGGCTGCTGGCTTGCCCAGTTGCGCCCGGCAACCGATAGCATCGCCGGAAAGCCGCCGTCCCCCGTTGCCAGCGCGGCATCATCCGCTACGAAGGTCATCCATGCCCGACAGCACTTCCTCCGCATCCCGCGGCGGGGTCCGCATCGCCCGCGGAGCATCGCCGTGGCTCCTGCCGACCGTCGCCACCGCAGCCCTCAGCCTGGCCCGCGCCCGCAAGTCGGGGCGCTGGGCAGCAGTGGCCGTGCCCACCACCGCGCTCGCGGCGGGCATGCTGTGGTTCTTCCGTGACCCCGAGCGCGAGATCACTGACGGCCGGGTCATCTCCCCGGCCGACGGTGTGGTGCAGAGCATCATGCCGTGGAAGGACGGGCGCACCCGCGTCGCGATCTTCATGAGCCCGCTCAACGTTCACGTCAACCGCGCTCCGCTGGCGGGCACCGTGACGTCGGTCGAGCACATCCCGGGCGGCTTCGTTCCGGCGTTCAACAAGGAGAGCGAGAACAACGAGCGCGTTGTCTGGCACTTCGACACCGAGCTCGGCGACATCGAGATGGTGCAGATCGCGGGAGCGGTCGCCCGTCGGATCGTGCCGTACCTCCCCGAGGGCACGAAGGTGGAGCAGGGCGAGCGCATCGGCCTGATCCGCTTCGGCTCGCGCGTGGACATCTACCTCCCGGAGGGTATCGATGTCGCGGTCGAGGTCGGACAGGCCACCACCGCGGGGGTGACTCGAATTGACCGTGATTGATCCTGATACCAAGGCCGGCTGGGTGCCGGAGGCCGACGACGAGAACGACGTCGACGGCGCGGAGGACATGCCGCTCTCCATGCGGCTGTCGATAGCGGACACGCTCACGCTCGGTAACGCGACGTGCGGATTCATGGCGGTGTACTTCACCACCACGGGCATCCTCATCCCGCACCTCACGGGCAGCGAAGAGACGGGCATGGCCCGGCACTCGGCCGCCACCGCCGTGATCCTCATGCTGATGGCCGCGATCTTCGACCTGTTCGACGGTCTCGTGGCGCGCAAGCTGCGCTCCTCGCCGATGGGCGCCGAGCTGGACAACCTCTCCGACCTCATCAGCTTCGGGCTCGCACCGGCCTACTTCGTGCTCGTGTACGGCATGGTCGCCGACGACGCCCATCAGCGGGTGTCGGCACTGGCGGCGATCGTCGTGTTGCTGGCGGTGGTGCTCAGGCTTGCGAGATTCTCCTGCGTGACGCTGAAGGACGGCATGTTCCAGGGCATGCCGAGCCCCTTCGGAGCGCTGACGGTCGTCTCGATCGTGCTCCTGGAGCTGCCCTTCCCGCCCACCCTGCTGGCGATCGTCGGTGTGGCGTGGCTGATGGTGAGCCGGGTGGAGTACCCCAAGCCGCGGGGCGTCCTCGCGGTGGCGATGCTCGGCTGGATCGTGGCCGCGATGGGGCTGCTCGCCGCATGGGCTTTCGACGCGCCCGGCGGTCAGCTGCTGCTCCAGACCGGCTGCGCGCTCCAGGTGGTGCTCGGCGCGGTGATCCCGCTGTTCGCCACGGCGCGACGGGTGAACACGTTCCGTGACAACCGGCGCGAGGCGCGGGCGGCACAGCTGCCGTAGCGGCGGATACGCGAACCAGGGCGAGGGCCCCGGATGCCCCCCGGCATCCGGGGCCCTCGTGCGTCCCCCGGCGCGGACGCGGCGGTCGGGCCGGCGAGCGTTCCCCGGCGCCGCGTCAGCCGTCGTCGCGGGGCTCCAGGCTCCAGATCAGCTCGGCGCGCAGCGGGCCCGTCCGGGACAGGACCGCTCCGTGGCCGGGGGCGAGCGCGGCGAGCTGGGAGGCGTGGCACAGGACCGCCTCGCGCTTGGCCGCCCACTGCTCGTCGGAGAGCACCAGCTCATGGCGGACGGTGAGCCGGTGGGTGCGGTTCAGCTCCTGGTAGGCGCGCCCCCGGTCCTCGCTCGCGGCCAGTGCCTCGCCCGCCCCGGGAGTGCCCCATTCGGGGAGGTGTCCGGTGTAGGGCAGGTCGGCGTACACCCAGGGCTCGGGGGCCCCGGCCGCGGCGAGGACGCGCTGGGTGCGCAGCCGGACCGCCTCGTGGTCCGGCTGGTTGGTGGCGAGCGGTACGAGCACCCGGGTGCCGGGGGCCAGCGAGCGCAGCAGAGGGTCGAGGCCGACGGGCTCGTCGCCCTCGCCGACGTACGGGCTGTCGGGGTGGTCGACGAGGACCTGCTCGGCCCCCAGGAGCTCGCAGGAGCGGGCGTCCTCGGCCCGCCGCGCCCGGTACGCCTCGACGGCGGAGCTGAACCCGCAGAAGGCGTCCCACCCCGAGACCGTGAGGCCGGGGGCCGGGGAGCCGCCGTGGACGGTGACCACCGCGAGGGGGCCGGGCAGGGTGGGCAGCAGTCCCGCGAGGGAGAGGGCGGCGTCGTCGAAGTGCGGCGAGATGACGACGGTGCGCCAGGGCGGGTGTACGGCGGTGGGCACGGTTCCTCCGAGGAGGTTGCGGGTGGCTCGGCGGGCGGGTGGTAAGGGCCAGGACGGTTCGGAGGCTGGGCGGACCCGGCCCGAAGGCGCGGGGTCCGGAATGAGCTAATCACCGGCCCATCCATGTGGTACAGACCAATTTTCCGCCGATCATGCGGCCCGGGAAGAGCGGCCGCCCGAAGCCGGAGCCCCACTGGCGCCGCGCCAGCACCGATTCCCGCTCACGTCCGATGGTTGAGAACCGGCCATCCGCGGTCGTCCCTCCTGTCCGGCGTTCACCTTCCCGCACGCCGGTTCACCGCGGACCCGCTGCTGGTGGCCGCCCTGGGCGCGACCGGCACGGACACGGCGCGCGAGGCACCGGTCGCGGCCCTGTTCTCGTATAGCTACGGCCAGGTGGCGTGTAGCGCTGAGTAACCGTCCTATGCCTTCGTCTCCCTGCTCCAGCGACTGGCAGCGGCGGTGGTGGCGCGGTGCCGTAACGACCACATAGAGCCACCGTCCCCGGGACAGGTCGGGCGGCTGGTGGGCAAGGCGGTCAAGGACTTCGAGGTTCGGTTCTGCCGCAGCCCGGTGGAGCGGATCTCGCACGCGGCGCGCTCGCGCCTGGAGGACCTGGTCGCTGGCAGCGAAGACGAGAGAGGCGAAGCAGCGGACGGTGAGGGCACGGTGTCGGGCGGCGGGCGGTCGCACTTCGCGGAGTTGCAGGCCGCCCCGGGGCGGAGCGGAAGGTCGACAAGGAGCTGAACGCCGAGCTGAGGAAGGTCCGGGGCAAGGAGGGCATGCTGCTGCGGAGTGCGGAGGCGGCGCTGTCCGAGCCGTCCGGCACGGTGCGGGCGTAGGCCCTTGGTGGCGTGGCCCGGAACGCCGGTGAGGCCCGGGCTATGAGGCTGGAGCGAACTCGCGCCAGTTCGGAGGCGCCTCTCGTCAGAAGTGCACGTCGCTCAGTCGTCCCGCGCTCTGCGTTCATTGCGCCGCAGTGCCTCGTGCTTTCAGCAGCTCGAACACGCTGGAGAAGCTGTCCTGCCCGTGGCCGTCGGCCGCCCGTCTGTCGAGCAGGGCCTTCAGCGGCTCATGGACGTCGGTGGCGATGCCGCTGGCTCTGCTGAGCTGGATGAGGCTGTCGACCCCGGCCCGGTTGAGGTCGACCGTGGAGACCCCGCCTGCATACGCCGATTCGCCTGCCTCGCGTGCCAGTTCGGGCAGGAACTCGGCCATCCCGTACAGCCATCGGGCGGCCAGCGGGGCGAACACCTCAGGGGTGGTACCGGCCTGTTCGAGCAGTGCCGCGGCGTGCAGAAACCCGGTGAGGGCCGCGTACCCCGTACCGAGCAGGGCCAAGTCGTGGATCTCCGCAGAGCCGGGGTCGATGCCGAAGTAGTGGGCCGGCGCCATCACCTCCAGCTCGCGCCGGTATGTGGTGTAGGCACGCCGGGAACCGCTGTAGAGGAAGAAGCCCTCCGGGGTGGCGACGGTCTCGGGGAGGGCCATCATGGCGCCGTCGAGGTAGTCGGAGCCGTGCCCGGCGGCCCAGGCGGCCAGGTCACGGGCGTGGTCGGGGGTGCTGTTGGCGAGGTTGACCAGGGTGCGGCCCCGCAAGGTGGAGGCGGTGGGGCCGACGGCCTGGCGGACCGCGGCGTGGTCGAGGAGCGGGGTGATCACCAGTGAGCCGGCCGCGACCGCCTCGGCCGTAGTGGTCGCGCGGATCGCGCCTCGTGCGACGAGCGCATCGGCCTTGGCGGCGGTGCGGTTCCATACGGTGGTCGGGTAGCCGGCGTCGAGGAACGCGGAGGCGATCGGGGCGCCCATGCGGCCGAGGCCCAGGACCGTGACGTGGGGCTTGGTCTGTTCAGGCATTCCGCTCGCCCTTCGTGATCGTCTCGATGACGCTGGCGATGCCGCTGGAGCCGTGTCCGGTGGCTGCCGCCCGTTCCAGCAGGCTCCCGATCAGCTCCGGAACGTCGGTGCCGAGGCCCGCGGCCCGGCTGGTGTCCGAGAGGTGCTCCATCGCTGCCGCGTGCACCTCCACCGTGCCGTCGTCGTCCGGGAAGTTCCCGTTCTCGATCTGGCGGGAGTGGTCGGCCATCAGCGAGGTGACGAACGGCATGTGCCCCGTCGCCACCGCCGCGAAGGCGACCGGGTCGACGCCTGCCGAGCCCGCCAGGGCGACGGCGTGGTAGAAGCCCGCCAGCGCACCCCAGGCCAGACCGAAGAGCGCCGTGTCGTACACCGGGGCCAGCGCCGGATCGGCGCCGAGGTGGACGGAGTTGCCCAGGCTCGCCAACACCGTCCGGTGGGTGGCGAAAGCATCCGGGGAACCGCTGAAGACGAACAGTGCCTCGGGCCGCCCGACAAGGCGGGTGCCGCTCATGGCAGCGCCGTCGAGGTAGCCGGCGCCGTGCCCGGCCGCCCAGTCGGCCATCCCCGCGGCGTCCTCCGGAGTGCCGGAGGTCAGGTTCACCAGGACCCGGCCGCGCAGGCGCGGCGCCACTGGCGCGAGCAGATCGCTCACGGTGGCGTAGTCCGGCAGACTGACCACGACCAGGGGACTCGCGGCGACCGCCTCATCCACGGTCGTCGCACGGACGGCGCCCTGGGCGTCGAGTGCGTCGGCCTTCGCGGCGGAGCGGTTCCATACGGTCGTGGCGTAGCCGGCGGTGAGGAACGCCTGGGCGAGCCGGGTCCCCATCTGTCCCAGGCCGATCACGGACACCGTGGACTGCTCGTGGTTCTCGTTCTCCGACATGAAGTGTCTCCTGGTTCCTTGCTTCTTCGGCTGGGGGCACCGGACGGTTCGTTCGGTGTGTCCTCACTGTGCCGACCGGTGCTGGCGGGGCTCTGTCGGTGCGCTGTCGGTGCGCTGTCGGTCCCTGGACGGCGGCTGTCAGCCGGCCGGATACCGTGCAGCCATGTACTTCTCGGTGCTCGGCCCGCCCACTGCCCGGACAACTGACGGCCAGGCGGTCGACGTGCCTGAGGCGAAGGTGCGCGCCTTGCTGGCCGCTCTGCTCGTCCACGCGGGACAGCCGGTCTCGGCCGACCGGCTCGTGGACGACCTGTGGGGCGAGCGGCTGCCCGGAAATCCCGCCGGTGCGCTGCAGACGAAGATCTCGCGGCTGCGCCGCGCCCTGGCGCGGGCCGAACCCGGGGCCGAGACGCTGGTGGAGTCGAGGCCCCCGGGATATCTGCTGCGTACCGGCCCCGGAGATGTGGACTCCCACCGGTTCAGCGACCTGACCGCCACCGCGTACGGCACCGAGGACCCGCGCACCAGGGCGGATCTGCTGACCGAAGCGCTGGAGCTGTGGACGGGAGAAGCCTTCGCCGGCCTGGGCGACCTGACGTTCCTGCGCGCTGCGGCCGGACGCCTTGACGAGCAGCGCCTCACCGCCCTGGAGACGCTCGCCGAGACCCGTCTTGAGCTGGGTCAACACCACGCGCTGATCGGCGAGCTGGGGGAGCTTTCCACCCGTCACCCGTTGCGGGAGCAGCTGCGCGCCGTCCAACTGCGTGCGTTGTACCGGGCCGGGAGGCAGTCCGAAGCGCTGTCCGTGTACGACGAACTGCGCAAGCCGCTGGCCGACGAACTGGGCGTGGACCCCGGGCCGGAACTGGTCGCCCTGCACCAGTCGATCCTCGAACACGATGCGGCCCTTCAGCCGCCCCCGGCCTCCCCGAAGAGGAGGTACGGCGACCTGCCGGCTCCGCTCACCGAACTCATCGGCAGGAAGGAGGCGCTGTCCGCACTGGGTGAACTTCTCGCCGCCCGCCGGCTGGTGACACTCACCGGCCCCGGCGGGGTGGGCAAGACCCGCCTGGCGGAGGAAGCGGCCGGTCTTGCCGCCGGCGCCTACCCCGACGGCGTACGGATGGTCGGGCTCGCCGGATCCACCGCGGTGGCCGAGCAGCTCAGCGCCGCCCTGGGCGTACGGGAAGAGGGGACGGCAGGGCTGGAGGACGCGCTGCGTTCCAGGCGACTCCTCCTGCTCCTCGACAACTGCGAGCACGTGATCGACTCGGCGGCCGACGTCGTACGCCGGGTCCTGGCAGCCGCACCCGGGCTCAGCGTCCTGGCCACCAGCAGGGAACCTCTCGGCCTGGCCGCAGAGATGGTGTGGACCGTGCCACCTCTGCCGCAGGCCGACGCCGAGGAGCTGTTCGCCGCGCGGGCCGCAGCCCATGCACCCGGATTCGCCGTCACCGAGGAGAACGCGGAGGCCATCGCGACGATCTGCCGCCGCCTCGACCGCATACCCCTGGCCCTGGAACTGGCCGCCACGCGCGTCCATGCGTTGGGAGTGCACGAACTGTGCTCCCGCCTCGACGACAGGTTCCGTCTCCTCGCCGGCGGCCGACGAGGCGTGCCACCGCGCCAACGCACCCTCCGAGCGGTGATCGACTGGAGCTGGGAGCTGCTCAGCGACGACGAACGGATTCTCCTGCGCCGGCTGGCCGTCTTCGCCGATGGCTGCACCCTCGAAGCGGCCGAGGCGGTGTGCGGCGGCGGTGACCAGGACGTCCTCGGCCCGCTGATCCGCCTGGTGGACCGCTCACTCGTCACCGTGACCGACGGCCGTCGCTACCGGCTGCCGGAATCGATCGCGGCCTACGCCCATGAACGCCTGACGGAAGCGGGCGAGACCAGGGCCCTCGAACTGCACCACCAGACCCACTACACCGAGCTCGCCGAGCAGGGTGCGGCCCGACTCCGCGGCCCTGAGCAACAGGGCTGGCTGTCGCGCCTCGACCAGGAAAGCGCCAACCTGCGCACGGCCCTGGAGCGTGCCGTCCAGCGGAAGGAGGCCACCGGGGCCCTGCGCATGGCGCTCGCCTCGACCTGGTACTGGTTCCTGCGCGGCCGGCTGAGCGAGGCCCGGCGGTCACTGGGGGAAGCCCTGCACATCAGCGGCGACACGCACCCGACCCTCCGTTTCCAAGCTGCTGTCTGGTGCGCCGGATTCACCCTGCTGACCGGGGAGGGACAGAACAATGCGGTCCATCCGCCCGACGGAACAGCCGACGGCGAGGCCGGTGGCGCACGTGCGGCGTGGTTCCTCGGCTACGCCGCGCTCAACGCGGGTGACGATCTGGCCCGCAGCGAGACTCTGGTGGACCACGCCCTGACCGACTTCCGCACAGCAGACGACCGCTGGGGCATCGCCGCAGCACAGAGCACCCGGGCCACCCAGGCCCTGCTGCGCGGCGACCTCGCCGCACTGCGCCGCAGTGCCGAGGAAAGCCACGCGCTCTTCACGGAACTCGGCGACCGCTGGGGGCAGTTGCAGACCACCTACCCACTGGCAGCACTGGCCGCGATCACCGGCGACTACACGCGCGCCGCACGGCTGCACCAGGACGGTCTCCACCTCGCCGAGGAACTGGGCTTCTGGCCGGACGCCGCCGACCGGCTCACCGGACTTGGCCGGGTCGCCCTCCTGACCGGTGACTTCCCTCAGGCCACCGAGCTCCACCGCAAGGCGATGGCCCTGGCCGCCGAACACGGCTACACGGCGGGTGAGATCCACGCCGAAATCAGCCTCGCCCTCACAGCCCGGCGCGAGGGCGACTTCGACCGCGCCGAGAAGCACCTCCGCAGAACCCTCGCATGGCACCGCGAAGTCGACTTCGGCCCCGGCCCCGCACTCCTCCTCGCCGAACTCGGCTTCCTCGCCGAACTCGGCTTCCTCGCCGAACAACGCGGTGACGCATCCGCGGCCCTGTCCCTGCACCACCAGGGCCTCTCCGTCGCCCGTGACAGCGGCGACCCCCGGGCTCTGGCTCTCGCCCACGAGGGCCTCGCCGGGGCATACGCCCTCGTGGACCAACCCGTGCAGGCCGCCCGCCTCCTGGGCACAGCTGCCCGGGCCCGGGAGTCCGCGGGCGCCGCGCTCCCGGAGGCCGAGCGCGGCAATGTCGAACGCATCACCACCAAAACCCTCGCAGCGCTGGGCACAGAGATGTTCGCTGCTGAGTTCTCTGCCGGCACCGACGACGATCGCCATGTGGAACATCCTGACGGGGCGACGAGCAGAGAGGGCTGAGGAGCCTGACACGGTCACCATGGCCGAGGCCGATCACACGAAGGGGGCGACTCCCCCGGCTTCGTCCATGAGCCGGGATCATCCGGCACGACCGGGATCCCCTGTCCGTCACCTCCTGGACACGGGTGTGGGCCCGGCTGTCACCCGTGTTCAGGAGGTGACGGCCGGGCCCATACCCGTGCTCAGCGTGTCACTTCAGGGGGAAGGACTTCGCCGCCGGCGAGACCGACGCCGGGCGGATGACCTTCAGACCGCCGGGGGCCGTGGCGTCCGGCTTCATGATGACGCTCTCCCGGGTGGACGGCGCCGCGGGGTCGGAGAAGTCGTGGGTGACCCCGAACTCGGTTCCGTAGCCCTTGATCGTGAGCAGCGCCTTGTCGATGCCCTCGCGGGTGAGGTCCTTGTCGTCACAGGCCTTCGACAGGGCTTCGCCGAACAGGGAGGCCGCCGTGTACCCGGCGACGACGCCGTTGTCGAGCACGTCCTTCGGGTACTGGGCGGCGTACTCCTTCGCGAGCTCGGCAGGGCCGTCTCCCGGGTCCCCGATAGGCAGCGTGGAGGCGGCGACGTAGTAGTCCTTGAGCAGTGCGGGGGCCGCCTGGGTCTTCAACAGCTGCGGGGCGAAAGCCGAGTTGTTGCCGACGACCGGGACATCGAAGCCGGTGGCCGCCGCGACGCCGACGAGCGAGGCCGCCTGGCGCGGGCCCGCGCTGACGATCACGGCCTTGACCCCGGCCTGCTTGAGGGCGGCGACCTGGGCCGTCATGTCGTTGTCGGTCGGCTTGATCTTCTGCTCGACGACGGTGAGACCGGACTCCTTCGCCGCGTGCTTCGAGCCGACGAGCGCGTTCTCGCCGTAGTCGCCCTCGAAGTACACATGACCGATCTTGTCGCCCTCGGCGATGCGCTTCTCGGCGAGGAGATAGTCGATCAGGTTGATCGTCTCGACGTCGTAGGTGGCGCCGATGACCCGGATGTACGGGGAGCCCAGCAGATTCGCCGACCAGGCCTGCGGCAGCACGAGGCCCTTGTCCTGGCCGTCGACGCGCTGCTCGACGGCGGCGACGAACGGGGAGCCGATGAACTGGGCGAAGCCCACCACCTCCGGCTCCAGCTCGGTGTACGCGGCGATCGCCTTCTGCGGGTCGTACCCGTGGTCGCGGACCGTCAGTTCGATCTTCCGGTCGCAGATGCCGCCCTCCTTGTTCGTCTGCTCGACCCACAGCTGCTGCGCCTGGGTGACGCTCTTGCCCAGTGAGGCGTAGACGCCGGTCATGTCGGTCAGCACGCCGAGGGAGATCGTCGAGGAGGAGACCCCGGGGCCCGTCTTGATCCCGCCCTCGCCCTCCTCGGTCGCCTTGCCGTCGGTCGCCTTGCCACTGCACCCGACGAGGGTGACGGCGAGGGTCGCGACCACGGCCGTGAGCACTCTGAGTTTCATGACTTCTCCCCTGAATTCTTCGGAGCCGCTGGCTTCTTCGGAGCTGCTGGCTTCTTCGGAGCTGCTGGCTTCTTCGGAGCCGCCGACTTCTTCGGAGCCGCCGACTTCTTCGGAGCCGCCGGCTTCTTGCGGACGAGGCCGAGCCGGGCCAGGCCGCCGGGCAGGAACAGGACCACCGCGACCACCGCGGCGCCGTACAGATAGCGGGACGCCTCACCGGGCGCCAGCCCGCCCGTGCCGGGGGCGGAGACCAGCGGCAGGGAGTCGCTGTAGTGCGTGAACACCTGCGGGAGCAGGGTGACGAAGGCCGCGCCGATCACGGCTCCGCCGACGCTGCCCAGCCCGCCGATGACGATCATGGCGAGGTATTCGAGGGAGAGGATCATGCCGAAGTACTCGGGCACGGTCCGCTGGAAGACCAGGGCGAGCAGGACGCCCGCGAGGCCCGCGTACATGGAGGACAGGACGAAGACCCCGGCCCGGTAGCGGGCCACGGGCACGCCCATCACCCCGGCCGCGATCCGGTGGTCGCGGATGGCGTTCATGGCCCGTCCGGGCCGGCCGCGCAGCACCCCTCGGGCGAACAGCGCGCACAGCAGGAGCACGACCAGGCCCGCGTACCACAGCTTCTCCGAGGAGCCGAACGGCACGGCGGCGACGACGAGTTCGGCGTCGTCGAAGGTGAACCCGAAGACGGACAGCGGTGGTACGGCCCGGCCGTTGTAACCGCCGGTCAGCGAGCCCGCGTTGAACAGGACGTGCTGCCCGATGAAGATCAGCGCGAGGGTCGCGATGCCGAGGTACGCGCCGCGCAGCCGCCCGGCGATGGGGCTGAAGAGCCCGCCCGCCGCTCCGGCGAGCAGCACGGCGAGGATCGCGGCCAGCCAGGTGGGCAGCCCGAGTCCGGTCAGCGTGTGCCCGTCCTCCGTGCTGCTCTCGCCCGCCAGGACGCAGTAGCCGTACGCGCCGACGGCGAGGAAGAACGCGTGGCCCATGGAGAGCTGCCCGGTGGCGCCGGTGAGCATGTTGAGCCCGATGGCGCCGATCGCCGCCGCCATCGCGAACAGCCCGGCCTGGAGCCAGAAGCGGTCCAGGTAGAAGGGGAGGACGAGGAGCAGGAGGGAGCCGATGAGGACGGCGTACGTACGGGGTCGGCGCAGCCGGTCGGTGAGGCCCTCGGCGCGGATGGATGCGCGGGCCGGTGCGGCAGGGGCTTCGGGAGCGGGGGCGGCTTCGGGGGTGGTGTCAGACACGGGCCGGCTCCTTCGTCCCGAAGAGGCCCGCGGGCCGGATGAGCAGGACCGCCACCATCACCAGGTAGGGCGCCAGGTCGCCGATGCCCCGGCCGAGGAAGGCGAGGTCGCTCTGGTAGCCGGTGGCGAGCGACTCGGTGACGCCGACGATGAGTCCCCCGGCGAGCGCCCCGGTGGTGGAGTCGAGCCCGCCGAGGATCGCGGCGGGGAACGCCTTGAGCGCGGCGAGCGAGGTGGCGCGCTCCAGGCCCGGGGTCGGGAACACCGTGAGGAAGAGGGCGGCGACGGCGGCGAGCGCTCCGGCGACCGCCCAGGCGGCGAGCGAGACCCGCCCCAGCTTGATGCCCATGAGCGCCGCCGTCTGCGGGTTCTCGGCGGCGGCCCGCATCGACACGCCCCACGAGGTGTGGCGGAAGGCGAGCAGGAACACCGTGATCAGCAGCCCGGCGGCGAGGAACGCGGCGATCCGGGTCTGGGCGAGGGTGATGCCGCCGACCGTGACGACCTCGTTGCCCCAGGGGTCTCCGAGGGCGAGCACGTCCGTGCCCATCCGGCGGGTGAGTTCGGTGATCAGGAGGATGTCGACGCCGATGGTGACGATGGCCAGGACGCTGTGGTCGCTGCCCCGGTAGCGGCGCATCACGAAGAACTCGATGCCCGCCCCGACGCTCGCCGCCCCCGCGATCCCGACGAGCAGCGCGGGCCAGAACCCGATGTCGTCGTGGAGCACGGCGGTGACGTATCCGCCCGCCAACAACAGGGAGGCGTGGGCGAAGTTGACGACTTCGGTGGCCTTGAAGATGACGACGAACCCGAGCGCGATGAGGGCGTAGACCGAGCCGATCGACAGGCCGCCGAGGAGGAGTTCGACGAAGGTGGTCATTGAGGTGCTCCCAAGTAGGCCTGCACGACGGCCGGGTCGTTCTGGACCTCGGCGGGGGTGCCCCCGGCGATCCGTCGTCCGAAGTCGAGTACGGTCACCGCGTCCGCGAGCCGCATCACCACCCCCATGTCGTGCTCGACCAGCACGATGGAGATGCCGAGGCTGTCGCGTACGTCGGCCACGACGGCCGCGGTGCGGCGGCGCTCGATCGCGGTCATCCCGGCGATCGGTTCGTCCAGCAGCAGGACCTTCGGCTCCATGCAGAGGGCGCGGCCCAGCTCGACGAGCTTCTGCTGCCCGTACGGCAGGGATCCGGCGGGGCGCTCCAACTCCACGCCGAGGCCGATGAATTCGGCGATCTCCTGGACCCGGTCGCGGTGGCGTCGTTCCTCCCTGGCGGCGGAGGGCAGCCGCAGGCCGGTGGCGACGAACCCGGAGCGGGTCAGCCGGTGGCGGCCGAGCAGGAGGCTGTCGGCGACGGTCGCGTGCGGCGGCAGCGCCAGGTTCTGGAAGGTGCGCGCGACCCCGAGGCCCGCGATGGTGTGCGGCGGGAGTCCGGTGAGTTCGGTGTCGCCGAGGCGGACGTGTCCGGAGGTGGCGCGGTAGACGCCGGACAGGACGTTGAAGCAGGTGGACTTGCCCGCGCCGTTGGGCCCGATGACGGCGTGCACACTGCCGGGTTCGACGGTGAAGGAGACGCCGTCCAGGGCGGTGAGCCCCGAGAAGCGGACGGTGACGCCCTCGACGGCGAGTGCGGCCGGCGTGCTGTGCGCGGAGGCCGTGGCGGTGGTGGTCACGCGGACCACCTGTTCAGGGTGCGGCGGTTCCGGTCGGCCGGGTCGGTGTCCGCCGCCGCGTCCTCGTCGACGACGCCGAGGTAGCGGCGGCGGACCTCGTCGGACGCGGCGAGGTCGTCGGCGGGCCCGGACAGGGCGACCTCGCCGACGTCGAGGACGTACGCCGTGGAGGCGAGCCGCAGCGCGATCGCCGCGTTCTGCTCGACGAGCATGACGGAGGTGCCGCTCGCGTTGATCTCCTGCACGGTCTCGGCGATCCTGGCCGCCATCAGCGGGGCGAGGCCGAGCGAGGGTTCGTCCAGCAGCAGCATGCGGGGTCCCGTCATCAGGGCGCGGCCCATCGCCAGCATCTGCTGCTCGCCGCCGGACAGCAGCCCGGCCCGCTGGTGCGCGCGGTCGGCGAGGACCGGGAACAGCTCGTGGACCCGGGCCAGCGTGGCGCTCACCCCCTTGCGTCCGCCGCGTGCCCCGAGGGCTCCCGCCCGCAGGTTGTCGGCCACCGTCATCCGGGCGAAGACCTGCCGGCCCTCCGGCACCTGGACCACTCCGGCGGCCACCACCTGGGCGGGCCGCAGCCCCTCCAGGGGGCGGCCGTCGAACCGGATGGTTCCGGTGCCCGTCCCGCGGTGGAAGCCGAGGGTCCGCGAAACGGCCCGCAGCAGCGTGGTCTTGCCCGCGCCGTTGCCGCCGAGTACGGCGGTGATCCCGCCGTCCGGCACATCGACGGAGATGTCGCGCAGCGCCCGGACCGGGCCGTAGCCGACGGACAGCCCGCGGATCTCTAGCGTTGCCATGCGTCCTCCTCCTTCCGCCTTGTCGTGCTTGTCGTGTCGTGCTGGTCGTGTCGTGCTCGTCTGTCGTCTGGTTGGTGGGGGTGGTGCCACAGACCAGCACCGGGTGGGACGTGCGTCCACGGCGCGGGACCGACTCGATGCGGGCGACCAGCGAACGCAGGACCTCGTTGTGCACGCGCACAGACGCGGTGACGGGCGGGCGCCCGCCCGTCCGGCCGCTGGCATCCTCATCGGTCATCAGGAACGCCCGGACCGGGGGACGGAGCGGCGGATGCGGTGTGGGACGCGGTACGGGGCGCTGCTCGGCCCGCTGCTGGCGGGCGGGGCGCCGCCGGGCCTGGTGGAGCGTGCGGCGCGCGGCCTCGGGCTGCCGGAACGGGGGCGTTACGCGGTGGTGGTGCTGGGCGCGCCCGTGCCGGAGGCCGCGGTGGCGGAGGGCGCGGACGCGGACGGGGCGCGCTGGTGGTGGTGCGGCGCGGGGGACGGGGACGTCGCGGTGGTGCTGCTGGGTGCGGCGGGTCCGGCCGGGGCGGTGGCGCGGCTGGGTGAGCGCGGTGCGGGGCCGGGAGGCATGAGTCCGGTGGTGGGATCGCCGGGACAGCTGGGCTCGGCACGGCGGCTCGCGGGCACGGCGCTGCTGACGTGCGCGCCCGGCAGCCGGGAGGTCGTACGGCTCGACGAGCGGCTGGCGACGGCCCTGCTGGTGAGCGGCCCGGAGCTGTCGGCCCGGCTCCTCGCGGAGGTGTTCGGTCCGCTGCTGGCGCTGGCTCCGGCGGAGCGTGCGGTGCTGGTGGGGACGTTGGAGGTGTGGCTGGAGTGCGAGGGTTCGGTGGGGCGGGCGGCGGTAGGGCTGCGGTGTCATCGCAACACGGTGTTCAACCGGCTGCGGCGGCTGGAGCGGCTGACCGCGCGCTCGCTGTCCCGGCCGCGTGAGCTGGTCGACCTGGTGCTGGCGCTGGACGTGCTGAGGCTGTCGTCGGCGCCGCCGTGAGGCGGGAGCGCGAGGCGGGAGCGCGAGGACGAGGTCCGGGGAGCGGTAGCCCGGTGTGCGGGAGGGGCCCGGCGTCTGTCCCCGGGTCCCTCCCTGTGCCCCTGTGCTCTCCCGTACGCCTGGGCCGCGTACGCCTGGGCCGCGGACGCCTGGGCCGCGGACGACCGCTCCGCGTCAGCGCAGCAGGAAGTCCCGGGCGATCGACTCCGCCGCCCGCTCCAGCAGCGGCCCGGCCTGGGCCATGGACACCGCCGGGTCCGGTTCCAGCTCGGCCAGGGCGTAGGCGCGGCGGATGCCCGCCTTCTCCAGGGCCTCCGGGGGCAGGGCGAGCCGGCCGCAGACCGCGACGACCTCGATCCCGGCCGCCCGGGCGGCGGCGGCGACCCCGGCCGGGGCCTTGCCGTGCAGCGTCTGCTCGTCCAGCGAGCCCTCGCCCGTGACGACCAGGGTGGCGCGGGCGAGCGCGGGGGCGAAGCCGAGCACGTCGAGCATCACCTCGATGCCGGGGCGGAAGCGGGCGCCGAGGGCGACGAGCGCTCCGTAGCCGATGCCCCCGGCAGCGCCCGCGCCGGGCTGGGCCGCCGTGTCCGGGCCCAGGATCGAGGCGTAGTGCGCCAGGGCCGCGTCGAGGACCGCGATGTCCTCCTCGCTCGCGCCCTTCTGGCGGCCGTACACCTCGGGCGCTCCCTTGGGCCCCGTCAGCGGGTTGTCCACGTCGCTGGCCAGGACCAGGTCGATGTCCGCCAGCCGGGGGTCGAGCCCCGTGAGGTCGGCCTCGGCCAGCTCCGCCAGAGGGCCGCCACCGGGGCCCACGGGCTTGCCGTCCGCGTCCAGGAAGCGGGCTCCGAGCGCGGCGAGCATGCCCGCGCCGCCGTCCGTGGTGGCGCTGCCGCCGACCCCGAACACGATCGTGGTCGCCCCCGCCTCCAGGGCTGCCAGCAGCAGCTCGCCCGAGCCGTACGTGGTGGCCGTGAGCGGGGCGAACACCCCGTCGGGCAGGTGCTGGAGGCCTGAGGCCTCTGCCATCTCCACCACGGCGGTGGACCCGCGCAGCGCGTACGCCGCCGTCACCGGGTCCCCGAGAGGTCCGGTCACCCGCGCCTCGCGGCGCTCAAATCCGGCGGCCACCGCCGCCGCGACCGTGCCGTCGCCGCCGTCCGCGACCGGCAGGGTCTCCACCCGCACGTCGGGGACGACGCGCCGCAGCCCGGCCGTCACCCGCTCCGCGACCTGCACGGCCGTGAGCGAGCCCTTGAACTTGTCCGCCGCCACGAGCACGCGGGCGGTCTCCACATCTGCTCCGTCCGTCACCTTGCATCCCTTGCTTTCGAACAGGCAGTCGCGCCGCCCCGACCTTATCCGCACACCCCCTGATCTGCCCATGGCCGTCCGCGGCCGTGCGGTCGGGCCCGCGCCACTACGCTGTCGGCCGTGACGACTCCCGATGCCGACTACGCCGTGTACATCGCCGGACTCCCCCGGGTCCTGTCCGGCGCCGCCTCCCTCTTCCGCGACGCGGAGGGACGGCTCCTCCTCGTCGAGCCGAACTACCGCGAAGGCTGGGCGCTGCCCGGCGGGACCGTCGAGTCGGAGACGGGTGAGGGGCCCCGGCAGGCCGCGCGGCGCGAGACGGCGGAGGAGATCGGTCTCGACGTGGCGCCGGGGCGGCTGCTCGCCGTGGACTGGGTGCGGGGCCCCGGCCGCCCGCCGATCGTGGCGTATCTGTACGACGGCGGGGTGCTCACGGCGGACCAGCTGGCGGCGGTCCGGATCCAGGAGGACGAGCTGCTGTCCTGGCGGCTGGTGGCGCCCGCCGATCTGGACGGCTTTCTGCTCGGCACGCTCGGGGGCAGGGTCCGGGCGGCGCTGGAGGTACTGAGCTCCGGCGCCGGGACCGTGGAGCTGGAGGACGGCGAGCCGGTCGCGTAGAACGCGAGGGGATCGGCCCTGCCCGAGCACGGCCGGCCGGCCGTACGGGCGGCCGGCCGTGCTCGGCCCGGCCCCGTACCCGGCGATCAGCCCTGCTGTGCCTCGGGCTTGACCTCCACGTCGCGCACCGCGCCCTCACGGTCGGCGACCAGGGCCTCGGTGCGGTGGCCGCGCGCGATGTAGTCGCGCACCACGAGTTCGACGGCGTCCTGGGGGTTGCCGACCCCCGCGAGCACCATTACTTCGACGACGAGTTCGGCGTCCAGACTGACGGTCACCTTGGCCATGCGCGGACCTTACACCGGCGAAACGCGCTCGCACGCCGGGTTGCCGATTCTCTAGGCTCGCCGGCATGGCTCTCGTCGCGATCCTCAGTGGTGCCGGCATCTCCACCGACTCCGGCATTCCGGACTACCGGGGGCCCAACGGCGTGTGGCGCACCGATCCGGAGGCGGAGAAGCTCGTCACGTACGGCTTCTACATGTCCGACCCCGCGATCCGCCGCCGCTCGTGGCTGATGCGCCGCGACGCCGCCCTCCGGAAGCCCGAGCCGAACGCCGCCCACCGGGCGGTCGCGGAGCTGGAGCGGTCCGGCGTACCGGTCCGGGTGATCACGCAGAACATCGACGGGCTGCACCAGCGGGCCGGCCTGCCCGACCGCAAGGTCCTCGAACTCCACGGCACCGCGCACCGGGTGGTCTGTACGCGCTGCCACGCACGGTCCTCGATGGCCGTGGCCCTGGAGCGGGTCGAGGCGGGCGAGGCCGACCCGGCGTGCGGCGTGCGGCGGGGTCCTCAAGCCGGCGACGGTGATGTTCGGCGAACGGCTGGACCCTCAGGTGCTCGCCGACGCGATGGCGATCGCCAAGGCGTGCGAGGTGTTCGTGACGGTCGGCTCGACACTGCAGGTGCAGCCCGCCGCTTCGCTCGTCGGGATCGCGGCCGAGCACGGGGCCCGATTGGTCGTGGTGAACGCGGAGCCGACCCCGTACGACGAACTCGCCGACGAGATCGTGCGGGAGCCGATCGGTGTCTCGCTGCCGAAGCTGCTGGCCGGGCTGAGCGGCTCGGACGGCTGACCTGCCGACCGAGCCGTCGGGGCGGGTGATCGTAGTCGTACCCCTTGTCCGCGTGCGGCTTCTCCGGCGCCGCGCTCGTCGGGCACCAACCGCGTGCTCAACCAGATCCGTCGTGCACGGCTCGACGAACGAGCGCGCCCTACGGCCTCTCAGCCGTCCAGACCCGCCCGGACCCGGCGCGAGGGCTGGAAGACGTACAGGTCGAGGATGTCCGGGGCGTCCGCGAGCCCCGGGCCGCCCGCCGCCGCCCACGTCACGATGTCCCGCTCGGCGTGCTCGTCGTTGACCAGGCCCAGCCAGACCGGCCGGCCCCCGGCTCGGCGGCCCTCGGCGGAGGGCTGCACGACGATGACGTTGCCCTGCTCGCAGGCGTCCAGGCACTCGACCGCCCGTACGGTGGCGGCGCCCTCCAGGCCGGTGCGCAGCCGGGTCAGCTGGGCCGCGTGGTCGACGCCCGGGATCTTCTCCGTGCCGCAGCAGCACCCCCGGCAGACGCTGACGGTGGGCCGGGGGGCGGCGCCCTGGGCGGGCACGTCCTTGCGGGTGCGGCGGCTCATGGGGGCACTTCCCGTCGCGGTGGGGTGGAGTCGGATGGCGGCGGACCACCACCGGTCGGGTGATCATCACGATGCTACCGAGGCGGTCACGGTTCGAACACCAGGCGCCGTCTCCGGCAGGGTGGGGTAGTGTTGACGGCTGCGAAGGGGAGTAGCCCCGCAAACCGGTCGTCGACATACTGGAGCCCTCGGGTTCCCGGTGGCCGGGCTCGTGTGTCCCGCGAGGGACGGCCACGGGCGGGCGAGACCTTCGGTCCTGTATGACACGTCCACGTCCTGTGGGCGGAGCCGTCATGCCGGGCCGAGTGGTCCTCCGAAAAGCCCGAGCGGCGCTTCGCGACGATCCGGGGCCCGGCTCGAACAGAAAGCCACCCCGCATGCACCTCGACCCTCTGGCGATCCTCACCGCCTTCGGGCTGATCTTCCTCGCGGAGCTCCCCGACAAGACGATGTTCGCCTCGCTGGCCATGGGCACGCGGATGCGGCCGCTCTACGTGTGGTTCGGCACCTCGTCCGCGTTCGTCGTGCACGTCGCCATCGCCGTCGGCGCGGGCAGCCTCATCGGGCTGCTGCCCGACTGGACCGTCAAGCTCGTCTCGGCCTCGCTCTTCGCGTTCGGCGCGTTCATGCTGCTGCGCGGCAGCGGCGGGGACGACGACGAGGACGCCGAGGTGAAGACCGTGACCGGGTTCTGGCCGGTCTACACGACCGCGTTCATGGCGGTCTTCATCAGCGAGTGGGGCGATCTGACGCAGATCACCACCGCCAACCTGGCGGCGAGCAACGGCACCTGGTCCACGGCGATCGGTGCGGCCGCCGCCCTGATGTCGGTCTCGGCGCTGGCGCTGCTCGCGGGGAAGTTCATCGCGAAGCGCGTACCGCTGAAGACCGTGCAGCGCGTCGGCGGGATCTGCATGCTGGGCCTCGCCGTCTGGACGACCGTGGAGATCTTCACCGGCTGAGGAGAGCGGGCGGGGCCGTGCCGGCTTCGGCACGGCCCCGCCCGCTCTCAGAACAGCGCCTGTACCCCGTCGTCCGTCCCCCCGCTCTCGAAGGCGAGCAGCCGCTGCTTGCGGTCCAGGCCGCCGCCGTAGCCGGTGAGGCTCCCGGAGGCTCCGATCACCCGGTGGCACGGCACGATGATCCCGACGGGGTTCTTGCCGTTGGCCAGTCCGACCGCCCGCGAGGCGCCCGGCTTTCCGAGCTCCTCGGCCAGTGCGCCGTACGTACGGGTCTCGCCGTACGGGATCTTCAGCAGCTCCGCCCACACGCTCCGCTGGAACGGCGTGCCCGCGAGATTCAGCGGGAGGTCGAAGGTGGTGCGTTCCCCGGCGAAGTACTCGGTGAGCTGCTGGATCGTCTCGGTGAAGGGCTCCGGATCCGGGTCGCCGAAGGTCTCCTGGGGCGGGCGGTGGCGCTGGTCGGTCATGTAGAGGGCGGAGAGGACTCCGTCGGTGGCGACGAGCGTGAGCGGGCCGTAGGGGCTGTGGAGGACCGTGTGCTGCTTGGTCGCCGGTGAGGTGGGGGCGGTGCTGGTCGTGGTCATGGGAGCCGTGTCCTTGTCAGCGTCAGGCGTCAGGCGTCAGCCGGGCAGGTGGTTGATGGGGTGGTCGTCCACCGTCCAGAGGTACTGCACGGCGTACGCCCGCCAGGGGCGCCAGTCGGCGGCCCGTGCGGTGAGGGCGGCGGGGGTGGCCGGCAGGCCCAGCCGCTCGGCCGCCCGGCGGATGCCGAGGTCGGTGGGGAGGAAGGCGTCGGGGTCGCCGAGGGCCCGCATGGCGATGGACTCGACCGTCCAGGGGCCGAAGCCGGGCAGGGCGGCCAGTTCGGCGCGGGCCCGCTCCCAGTCGGTGTCGGTGTCGAGCCGCAGCCGGTCCTCCGCGAGGGCGGCGACGAGCGTGGTGAGGGTGGTGCGGCGGGTGCGCGGCAGGGCCAGGGCCTGAGGGTCGAGTCCCGCCAGCGCCTCCGGGGTCGGGAAGAGGTGCGTCAGCCCGCCCTCGGGGTCCTCGACCGGGACGCCGTGGGCGGTGACCAGCCGGGCGGCGTGGGTGCGGGCGGCGGCGGTGGAGACCTGCTGGCCGAGCACCGCGCGTACGGCGAACTCCGCCCCGTCCACGGTGCGGGGCACCCGGCGGCCGGGGCCCGCGTCGACCAGCGGGGCGAGCAGCGGATCGGTGCGCAGCTGGGCGTCGACGGCGACCGGGTCCGCGTCCAGGTCGAGGAGCCAGCGGCAGCGGCTGATGGCCCGGGTGAGGTCGCGGGGGTCGGTGAGGGAGAGCCGGCAGGCGATGTGGTCGGGCGCCGGACTCAGGGCGACGACGCCGTGCCCGTACGGGAGGGTGAGGGTGCGCCGGTACGCGCCGTCCCGCCACTCCTCGACGCCGGGGACGGCGGTCGCGGCGAGGTGGCCGAAGAGGTTGCTGGGGTTGAGCGGGGCCCGGAACGGAAGGCGGAGCGCGATGACGCCCGGTACGGCGGCGGGCCCAGGGCCCCGGGCGGCTCGGGTGCGCAGTTCACCGGGTGCCAGGCCGAAGACCTCGCGGACCGTCTCGTTGAAGGTGCGGATGGAAGAGAAGCCGGCGGCGAACGCGACCTCGGCCATGGGCAGCGCGGTCGTCTCGATGAGGAGGCGGGCGGTCTGCGCCCGCTGGGCGCGGGCCAGGGCCAGCGGACCGGCCCCCAGCTCGGCCAGCAGCTGGCGTTCGATCTGCCGCGCGGAGTAGCCGAGCCTGGCGGCGAGCCCGGGTACGCCTTCGCGGTCGACGACCCCGTCCCGGATCAGGCGCATGGCGCGGGCGACCGAGTCGGCGCGGGCGTTCCACTCGGGGGAGCCGGGGCTGGTGTCGGGGCGGCACCGCTTGCAGGCCCGGAATCCGGCCTGCTGACAGGCGGCGGCGCTGGGGTAGAAGGTCATGTTGCGGACCTTGGGCGGCACGACGGGGCAGCTGGGGCGGCAGTAGATCCGGGTGGTGAGGACCGCGGTGAAGAACCAGCCGTCGAAGCGGGCGTCCTTGGACTGGACGGCCCGCACGCAGCGCTCGGTGTCGGTGTGCATGGTTCCAGGATGGTGCACCGGTCAGCGGCTTGGCTGGCGGAAATCCGACAGGGTCCTCGCGCGGAAATCCGACAGGCGTCCGGACTCCTCCGGTGGTCGGCGGGGCGCGGCCTCAGCGCATCGCGAGGACTTCCTCGAACTCCACGTACGCGTGGGCGTCGAAGAGAACGAAGCGCACCTCTTCCACCGGCTCCACGGTCTCCGCCAGGACCGTGCGCACGGCGATCTTGGCCCCGTCGTCCATCGGCCAGCCGTAGATGCCGGTGGAGATCGCCGGGAAAGCGATGGACCGGGCCCCCAACTCGGCTGCCAGGCGCAGGGATTCGCGGTAGCAGGAGGCGAGCAGGGCGGAGCGGTCCTGGGCGCCGGAGAAGACCGGGCCGACGGTGTGCACGATCCACCGGGCGTCGAGGCGTCCCGCGGTGGTGGCGACGGCCTGCCCGGTGGGCAGTCCCTTTCCGTAGTGCGAGGCGCGCAGTTCACGGCAGGCGGCGAGGATGTCGGGCCCGCCGCGCCGGTGAATGGCGCCGTCGACTCCGCCGCCGCCGAGCAGCGAGGAGTTCGCCGCGTTGACGATGACGTCGACGGACTGGTCGGTGATGTCGCCGCGGACCAGACGTACGGCGGGGGAGACAGAGGTGCTCATGCGGACATCATGCCGCGCGCCGGGGGCCTTCGCCGCCCGGTCCGTTCAGGAGGAGGCCCGCAGCCTGCGCCATACGGCCTTGGCGGCGTGGTGGCCGGACATGCCGTGCACCCCGGGCCCGGGCGGGGTGGCCGAGGAGCAGAGGAACACCGCGGGGTGCGCGGTGGCGTAGGGGACGCGGGCGAGTTTGGGGCGGATCAGCGTCTGGAGGCCGGCGAAGGCTCCGCACGCGATGTCGCCGCCGATGTAGTTGGCGTTGCGCGCGGCGAGCTGGGGCGGGCCCGCGAGGGCACGGGCGAGCACCAGGTCGCGGAACCCTGGGGCGAAGCGCTCCAGTTGGCGTTCGATGACGTCGGTGGCGTCGCCCTCCCAGCCCGCCGGGACGTGCCCGTACACCCAGAAGACGTGGCGTCCTCCGGGGGCCCGGGAGGGGTCGGTCAGGCTGGGCTGGGCGGTGATGAGGAAGGGGACGCTCGGGTCGCGGCCCTCGACGGCCGCCTTCAGCGCGGTGTCGATGGTCCCGGCGTCGGGGCCGATGTGGACGGTGCCCGCGCGGCGGGCCTCGGACGCGGTCCAGGGGACGGGGCCCGACAGCGCGTAGTCGATCTTGAAGGCGGAGGCGCCGTAGCGGTAGCGGTGGTAGGCGGAGCCGAGGCCCGCGATCCGGGCGAGCGCGGAGGGCGAGGTGTCGAAGATGTAGGCGCGGGCGGGCGGGAGTTCGTCCAGGCGCCGGACCTCGCTGTCGGTGCGGATCGTGCCGCCCTGTTCCCGGAGGTAGGAGGCGAGGGCGTCGGAGATGGCCTGGGAGCCGCCGCGCGGCACCGGCCAGCCGTTCTCGTGGGCGGCGAGCGCGAAGACGAGGGCGATGGCAGAGGTGGCGAATCCGCTGGTGGGAGCTATGGCATGGGCCGCGAGCCCGGCGAAGAGGCCGGGGGCCTTCTCTCCTTGGAAGCGGCGGGAGACCCAGGTGGCGGGCTGGAGGCCGAGCAGGCCGAAGCGGGCCAGCCGGTAGGGGTCCCGGGGCAGGCCGTCCCAGGGGGTGCGCAGGAAGTCGGCGGCCAGGGTGTCCCAGCGGCCGAGGAAGGGGGCCATGAGGCGGCGGTAGGCGCCGGCGTCGGCGGCCCCCAGCGACATCGCGCTCTCGCCGACGGAGCGCGTGAGCACGGCGGCGGTGCCGTCCGGGAAGGGGTGGGCGAGGTCGATCTCGGGGTGCAGCCACTCCAGGCCGTGCCGGGCCAGGGGCATCGACCGGAACGCGGGTGAGCCGATCGCCAGGGGGTGCACGGCGGAACAGGGGTCGTGCCGGAACCCCGGGAGGGTCAGTTCCTCGGTGCGGGCTCCCCCGCCGACGGTGTCGTGCGCCTCGTGGACCTCCACCGCGAAACCCCGGCGGGCCAGTTCGGCCGCGGCGGTCAGTCCGTTGGGACCCGCGCCCACCACGACCGCATCGAGCATCGACGGCACCTTGGGACTCCTTCGTCGGCCGGCAGTCGGACCCCCAGGATATTCGCCGCCACCGACCGTGCGGACGCGGGTACCCCGGGTGCCCGGCCGGGCGGGTCAGCCGTCCGTGCGCAGGGCTGCCAGGACGCGCTGGGCGGTGGCCTCGTCACGGGCCGCCGTGAACGGCAGGTCGTTGCCGCCCGCGATACGGAACGGGGCGCCGGACAGGGTCGACTGGGCGCCGCCCGCCTCGGTGACCAGGAGCAGGCCCGCGGCGTGGTCCCAGGCGTACTCCCAGTCGAAGGCGGTGGCGTCCAGGGCGCCGCGGGCGACGGCGAGGTATTCGAGTCCGGCCGAGCCGCAGGGGCGGGCCGCGATGCCTTCGGTGCGCAGGCCGAGCAGGGCCCGCTTCTGGGCCTCGGTGGTGTGGTCGGGGTGCGACATCGCCACGTCCAGCACGGCGCCGGGTGCGGGCGCCCCGGAGCGTATCGGCACCCCGTTGAGCGTGGCGCCCCGGCCGCGTACGGCGACGGCCATCTCGTCCCGGACCGGTGCGTACGTCCAGGAGGCGTGCACCTCGCCGTGGAGGGCGAGGGCGACCAGGGTGCAGAAGCCGGCCTCGCCCCGGACGAACTGGCGGGTGCCGTCGACCGGGTCGACGATCCAGACCGGGGCGTCGCCGCCGAGGGCGTCGTAGACCGCCGGGTCGGCGTGCACGGCCTCCTCGCCGACGACGACCGAGCCGGGCAGCAGCTTGGTGAGGGCGGCGGTGAGGTGTTCCTCGGCCAGCCGGTCGGCGGCGGTGACCAGGTCGTGGGGGCCGCTCTTCTCGATGATCTCGTGGGCGGCGAGCTTCCGGTGGCGCGGCATGATCTCGGCCGCGGCGGCGGCGCGCACGGCGGCCTCGACCTCGGCCGGCGGTCCGGTGTGCCCGGCGGTCCCGTACAGGAAGTCATCGATCATGGCTCCAGCTAAGCACGGCCGTACGAGCGCTCGTCCCCCGGGTGAATGCGGACATCTCCGGCGGGGTGACGGGGCGATCCGGACGTCGCCGGGCCCCTGCGCAAGCTCACCGAGACGCCGTGATCGGGAATCCCGGTGGCCGGGGCGCTCGGTCCCCTGAGTCCGCCGCACCGGATGAGCCGGTCGACCGACTCCCCCGCACCGGATGAGCCGTCCGGCCGATTCCGCCGCACCGGATGATTCGGACCGTCCGCCTCGGGCAGGCGATCCGCCGGACGGCCGATCGCCGCCGCCCCGTCGGAAGCCTCTTTCCGGCACACGTGGGCGGGAGGCGGATTCTGGCCCGGCCGGGCCTACCGTCGGCCTGGTCAGCCACCCCGACCAACGGAGATGTACGACATGGCAAAGATCCTTTTCGTGGTGTCCGGCGCGGACCACTGGACCCTGGCGGACGGCACGGCCCACCCCACGGGCTTCTGGGCCGAGGAGGCCGTGGCTCCGTACCGGGCGTTCACCGGCGCCGGGCACGAGGTGGTCGTCGCCACCCCGGGCGGCGTCGTCCCGACCGTGGACCGCGGCAGCCTGGCACCCGAGGTCAACGGCGGCCAGGAGGGCGCCGACGCGGTGGCGGCCGGTCTTGAGGCGTTCGCGGAGCTGCGGCGGCCGGTCGCACTGGAGGACGTGGACCCGGACGCCTACGACGCCGTCTTCTACCCCGGCGGCCATGGCCCGATGGAGGACCTCGCGGTGGATCCCGTCTCCGGGCGGCTGCTCGTCCGGGTGCTGGCTTCGGGCAAGCCGCTCGGTGTGGTCTGCCACGGCCCGGCGGCGCTGCTGGCCGCGACCGGCCCTGATGGCGGATCCGCGTTCGCCGGGTACCGGCTGACCGGCTTCACCAACGCCGAGGAGACCCAGGCGGGCTTCGCGGACAAGGCCAAGTGGCTGCTCCAGGACCGGTTGGTGGCGCTGGGCGCGGACTTCCAGGAGGGCGAGCCCTGGGCGCCGTTCGTCATCACCGACCGGAATCTGATCACCGGTCAGAATCCGGCCTCCTCCGCGCCGTTGGCTGCCGAAATGCTCAACCGGCTGGGCTGACCGGCCGACCGGTTGTTCGCCGGCCGGCCGACCGGCCGGGACGTTCAGACCCAGTCGCGCCGTGCGGGTGGGTCACAGAGTTCCAGGACCACCTCGCCCGTCTCCGGCTTGCCCCCGGAGACGGGCCGGACGCGCGCGCCGACCGTCACCAGGTGCGGAGCCGCCCCCACGATCCGGCAGCGGAAGACGAACCCTTCGGAGAACCGCACGAGGGACTCGTTGCGCGCCGCCTCGGTGTAGCGGTGGACCACGGCGGTCCGGACGACCAGTCCGTGGCCGGTGGTGCGTTCGGGCTCCAGTTCGCTCGACGCGCACACCGGGCACAGCAGCCGCCGGAACGAGGCGGTGCCGCACCAGCGGCAGCGGTTGTAGGAGAGGCCGCACTCCTCGTGCGCCTTCTGGACGGTGCTCGTCACGGTGCCCATCGCTGTCTGGGACACGGCTCGACCCCCTGCGCTCGACTCGGACGCGCCGCACCTGCGCTGCGGGCGCGTCCGCACCATATGGCACTCAGTGCCGGATCGTAAAGGCACTGAGTTCCCATTGGCATTCAGTTCTCGCCGACGGCCGCCTCGATCTGCTGCACGACGCGCCACATCGGGGTGCCCTTCCGCGCGACCATCACGATCACCTCACCGTCGCCGGAGACGGGAAAGGGGGAAGCGGGAAAGGGGGAAGCGGGAAAGGATCCGGCGGACGAGGGGGCCACGGGGAGGGGCGCGTTCGAGCCGGGCACGGAACCGCCCGGAAGCCCTTCCGCTCCCCCGCTCCCCCGTTCCGGCGACGGCGCGCCCGCCTCCGCGGCAGTCCGCCCCCACACCTCGCGCACCAGGGCGAGCGCATGGTCGACGGCCGCCTCGGGGTCTCCCTCGCCGCCCGAACGCAGCCACAGCCGAAGCCCGTTGTTGTGCGCGGCGACCACCGAAGCGGCGATCACCTCGGCCCGCAACTCCCCGTCCCCGCCCTCGCCGAACCGGCCGCGCAGATGTCCGGCGAGGGTCTGCTCGTACCGGCGCACCACCGACAGTTCGTACGTCCGCAGCCCCGGCACCTCCCGGGTGAGGCGGTAACGCTGCACGGAGAACTCCGGGTTGGCCGCGTACATCCGCAGCACGATGCGGGCGGCGTCGCACACCGCACCGACCGGGTCGCTGTCGTCGACGGCGGCCAGGAACTCGGTCATCTCGACGAGGCAGCGCTCATGATCCGGGAAGACCGCGTCCTCCTTGGACGGGAAGTAACGGAAGAACGAACGCCGGCCCACCCCGGCCCGCGCCACGATGTCGTCCACGGTCGTCCGCTCGAAGCCCCGCTCCAGGAAGAGCTGGAACGCCGCCTGCGCGAGCACCTCCCGCATGGGTGCTTTCTTCTCGGGTCCTCGTGCCTCGCTCATGCGGCGAAACGTAGCACCGGAAGGAGCATTTTGGCACTGCGTACCTTTACAGAGGGTACTGAGTGCCATAATCTGTCCGTCAGTACGAATGACACCCAGGTGGGACCACACCCAGGTAGGCAGGAGAGCCGGCGTGAGCTTGAGGATCGTTGTCTGTGTGAAGTACGTGCCCGACGCGACCGGTGACCGGCGTTTCGCCGATGACCTGACGCTGGATCGTGAGGATGTCGACGGTCTGTTGTCGGAGCTGGACGAGTACGCGGTCGAGCAGGCGTTGCAGATCGCTGACGGGGCGGACGATGCGGAGATCACCGTGGTGACGGTGGGTCCGGAGGATGCCAAGGACGCGTTGCGCAAGGCGTTGTCGATGGGTGCGGACAAGGCGGTTCACGTCGAGGACGACGATCTGCACGGCAGTGATGTGATGGGTACGTCGCTGGTGCTGGCGAAGGCTGTGGAGAAGGCCGGGTATGACCTGGTGGTCTGTGGGATGGCTTCCACGGACGGTGTGATGGGTGTGCTGCCGGCTCTGCTGGCGGAGCGGTTGGGTGTGCCGCAGGTGACGCTGTTGTCGGAGGTCGCGGTGGAGGGTGGTGTGGTGACCGGGCGTCGTGACGGTGACACGGCCTCGGAGCAGCTGGAGGCCTCGCTTCCGGCGGTGGTGTCGGTGACCGACCAGTCGGGTGAGGCCCGTTACCCGTCGTTCAAGGGGATCATGGCGGCGAAGAAGAAGCCGGTCGAGTCCTGGGATCTGGGCGATCTGGACCTGGAGGCGGAGGAGGTCGGTCTGACGGGTGCGTGGACGGCGGTCGACTCGGCCGCGGAGCGTCCGGCGCGGACGGCGGGCACGATCGTGAAGGACGAGGGTGAGGG